>NZ_QVLT01000006.1 GCF_003417065.2 Hymenobacter lapidiphilus
CCGGCCGCCAAGCCCGCCAAGCCCGTCACGCCGGCCACGCCTGAGCCAGCCCCCAACCCCTGCCCCCCGAAGCCGCCGACACCAACCGCGTGCCGGGTCTGAAGGTGATGGGCAAAAATCGAGCTAGACTCGAAAGGCCGCCCCGTGCGCCCCAAGGCTGAAAAGCCTGCGGTTGCCGCCGAAGCCAAAACTCCTGAAGCCAAAGCACCCGAAGCGAAAGCAACGGAAGCCAAAGCCCCGGCACCCAAAGCTGCAGAGCCCAAAGTAGCCGAGGCCAAAGCAACGGAAGCGAAAGCTCCTGCCGAAGCCAAGGCTCCGGAGGCTAAGGCTCCCGAGGCAAAAGCAACGGAAGCCAAAGCACCTGCACAACCAAAGGCACCCGAGGCGAAAGCCCCGGAAGCCGCTGCCAAGCCTACCGAAGCTGCTGAGGCCGCCAAGCCCGTCGCCGAAGCCAAGCCAGCTGCCAGCACTCCAGCTACACCGGTTGCTGCTCCGGCCGCGGCCACGCCGGCTGCTGATGCGCCTGCCGAAGACAATACCATCGTTGCCAAAGCCGACCAGCTCAAGGGCCTGACGGTACTGGGCAAAATCGAGCTGCCCACCGACTCGTCGCGCCGCGGCGGCCGGGGTGCCCGCCCGGTGGCCTCGTCCGATGTGCGGAAGAGCGGCATCAGCGCCGATAAGAAAAAGCGCCAGCGTATCCCGATGAATGGCCCCGGCCAGACTGCTGGAACCGGTAACTCTCGTCCAGTAAGCCCTAGCCAAGGTGCCCGTCCGACTGGTACTGGCCCAGCTGCCAACCGGGGAACTGGTGGCCGCGCTGGTGCTGGTGCCCCCCGCCAGCCTGCTGCGCCGCTTACCCCCGAGCAGAACGACAAGCAGATTCAGGAGCAGATCAAGGCTACGCTGGCCAAGCTCAGCGGCGGCCGTGGTCAGTCGCAGAACCGCGCCAAGTACCGCCGCGATAAGCGTAGCAACGCAGCCGATGACCGCGAGGCGATGCGTGCTCAGAACGAGCTCGACTCCAAGACGCTGAAAGTAACCGAGTTTATCTCGGCCAACGACCTGGCGTCGCTCATGGACGTGTCGGTGAACGAAGTGATTAAGGTGTGCCTGAATATGGGCATGTTCGTCTCCATCAACCAGCGCCTCGACGCCGAAGCCATTACCGTAATTGCCGACGAGTTCGGCTACGATATTGAGTTCCTGTCGGCCGAGGAAGAGGAAACGGTAGCCGAAATTGAGGACGACGAGGCTGATCTGCAGCCCCGCGCCCCCATCGTGACCATCATGGGCCACGTCGACCACGGCAAGACCTCGCTGCTTGACTACATCCGGAGTGCCACGGTAGCCAAAGGCGAAGCCGGCGGTATCACCCAGCACATCGGAGCCTACGACGTGATGACCAAGTCGGATAAGCGCGTGACGTTCCTGGACACACCGGGTCACGAAGCCTTTACCGCCATGCGAGCCCGTGGTGCCAAAGTCACCGACATTGCCATCATCGTGGTAGCGGCCGACGACTCGGTAATGCCCCAGACCCGGGAAGCCATCAACCACGCCCAAGCGGCTGGTGTACCCATCGTTATTGCCCTCAACAAGATTGACAAGCCCGGCGCCAACCCTGATAAGGTACGCGAGGAGCTGTCGGTTATGAACATTCTGGTGGAAGAATGGGGCGGCAAGTATCAGAGCCAGGAAGTATCGGCCAAAACCGGTGCTGGTATTGATGATCTGCTGGAGAAAGTGCTGCTCGAAGCCGAGTTGCTCGAGCTCAAAGCCAACCCCGACCGCAAGGCCGTGGGTACGGTTATCGAAGCCTCGCTCGATAAGGGCCGTGGCTACGTAACCACCATTCTGGTGCAGACCGGCACCATGGAAGTAGGCGACATCGTGCTGGCTGGTCCGCACTTTGGCCGCGTGAAAGCCATGACCGACCACCGCGGCAAGAAGATGAAGAAGGCTGGTCCGGCAACCCCGGTGCAGGTTCTTGGTCTGACGGGCGCGCCCCAGGCCGGCGACAAAATCCAGGTAATGGAAACGGAGCGCGAAGCCCGCGAACTGGCCACCCAGCGTCAGCAGCTGGCCCGCGAGCAGAGCATGCGCACCAAGAAGCATATCACCCTCGACGAGATTGGTCGCCGTCTGGCTATCGGCTCGTTTAAGGAGCTGAACGTGATTGTAAAGGGCGACGTGGACGGCTCGGTGGAAGCCCTGGCCGACTCACTGCTCAAGCTCAGCACCCCGGAAATTGCCATCAACATCCTCAACAAAGGGGTGGGTGCTATTTCCGAGTCCGATGTGTTGCTGGCTTCGGCTTCCGACGCCATCATCATCGGTTTCCAGGTGCGGCCTTCCATCAGTGCCCGCAAGCTGGCCGAGCAGGAGCAGATCGATATCCGCCTCTACTCCATCATTTACAACGCCATCAACGAGGTGAAGGATGCCATGGAAGGCATGCTGGCCCCGACGGTGAAGGAAGTGGTGGTGGCCAACGCCGAAGTTCGCCAGGTGTTCAATATTACCAAGGTGGGCGCCATCGGTGGCTGTATGGTTACCGACGGTACGTTTACCCGCAAAACCAAAGTGCGTCTCGTGCGCAATGGCATTGTGGTGTACTCGGGCGGCATCAAGGACCTCAAGCGCTACAAAGACGATGTGTCGGAAGTACGCCAGGGCTACGAGTGCGGTATCTCGCTCAAGGACTTCGACGACCTCCAGGAGGGCGACAACATCGAAGGCTTCGAAGAGCAGGAGATCAAGCGGACGCTGTAGTCAGCTGCTGCGCTGCCAGAACGCTGCTTTTAGCAGCATGATTGGCAAGCTCTTCTTTATAGACAAGTCAATGGCCGTTATCCTACAAGCAGGATAGCGGCCATTGGCTTTCAAAAGAAGTGCTATTAAGTGTGTCAGTCGACTCACCCATGCCTGCTTGTAAAGCAACCGGCCCCTATCCATCAAAGGACAGGGGCGTTGCTTTACAAGCAGGCATGGGCGCATTGGTTTTATATCGCTCCTCGCTGCTTAAAAAAACAGGAAGCCTTTTTTGGTGCGGTTACGGTTGCTCCTTTGTTTGTCAGTCATAGGCTTGCCCTTGGGATTGACGTACCCACCTTGGCGAGTCTGGCCGCGCTTGGGTGGTTTGGCCCCAACGCGCTTGTCTTTGAACTTGCGCACCGTGAAGCCGCCGCTGCCCTTATCATACTGGCGGTAGCCGCCATCGGCGCGGCTGAGGCTGGAGTTGCCTGCACCCGAGCGAGCATCGAGCACCTCCAGCTGCTGGTCGCGCTTGCTTTCCTCGGCGTTCATGTTCATGCGGCGCTGCATGTTCACCACATCGTCGGCCGAGGCCTTACCACGCTTGCGGGTCTGTTTCTGAGTAGTCTGCCGGGTCTGGGTTTCCTCCCGGGTCTGGCCGTCGAGCACGGCCGTTTGGGCACGGGCGGCGGGGGCAGTGGCCCAGGTAACGGCGGCAAGCGCCAGCAGGGAAAGCAATTTGTTCATCAAAACGGCGAAAAGTTCAGCAGTTGGGAATTCAGCAAACGAACTGGCCCCTAGCGAAGTTAGTTCAAAGCGCGCAAAAAGTTATGGGTGGGCTTTCCAACCAGATACAACAAAGCCGGCCCTGGCGGCCCGAAGGCAGCCAAAGCCGGCTTAGCCAGCACGAACCCTGCAACCTAGGCCCGGTTACGGAGCGCGTCGCGGATTTCGGTGAGCAGTATTTCCTCCTTGGTTGGAATAGGATCAGCTACGGCCACTACTTCTTGAGGCCTCTTGTAGCGGTTAGCAATTTTCACCAGCCAGAAAATGGCAAAGGCCATGAGCAGGAACGTGATGATGGCGTTCAGGAACAGGCCGTAGTTGATGGTGGCAGCCTTCGCTTCCTTGGCCAAAGCCAGCGTAGCGTAAGTTTTTCCGTCGAGCGAGAGGTACCACTCCTTGAAATCGAGGCCGCCGGTAAGTAGCGTCAGAATGGGCATCAGGATATCGTCGGTGAGCGAGGTCACGATTTTGCCAAAGGCTCCACCGATGATAACACCAACGGCTAGGTCAAGCACGTTGCCCTTCGAGATGAACTCCTTGAATTCAGAAATAAAACCCATACGCGAAAAATGATTGAGAGAGAAAAATGCGAGTTCAAGATAGAGTTTTTCCTATTTAAACGAACATCGGTTAGGGAGTAAGCCCAAAGGTCCCCTTTTAGCATCTCGCCCGGCACGTTATTTCGCCCAACACCACCTCTCAGGCGCTCAGCCGGCTTCAGGGGCGGTTGGTTGGGGTCGGATGGGGAGCAGCATTTCGTTCTATCTTTGGCCTCCGCACTAGTTCAACATCATCTCCCTCTCCCACCTCCATGCCCACTTCTTTCACCACGCTGCTCTACGACCTCGATGCCGCTTCCGGTATCCTCACCATCACCGTCAACCGCCCCGATAAACTCAATGCCCTCAATGCCGCGACCATCGAGGATATCGGCAACGCCTTCGCACAGGCCCAGGATGATGCGCAGGTACGCGGCATTCTGCTGACGGGCAGCGGCGAGAAGGCGTTTGTAGCCGGAGCCGATATTGCCGAGCTGGCCAAGCTCGATGTACTAGCGGCCCGCAAGGCGTCGGAGCGGGGCCAGGAAATATTCGGCCGGATTGAAGAAAGCGGCAAGCCCGTTGTTGCCGCCGTGAACGGTTTTGCGCTGGGCGGCGGCTGCGAGCTGGCCATGGCTTGCCACATTCGGGTAGCTTCCGAAAACGCCCGCTTCGGCCAGCCCGAGGTAAACCTGGGCCTGATTCCGGGTTACGGCGGCACCCAGCGCCTGGCCCAGCTGGTGGGCAAGGGCAAGGCCATTGAGCTGCTGCTGACGGCCGACATGGTGAAGGCCGATGAGGCCTTGCGTCTGGGCCTCGTCAACCACGTGGTGCCCCAGGCCGAGCTGCTCGACTTCAGCCGCCAGCTACTCACGCGCATCCTGGGCAAGGCCCCGCTGGCTGTGGGCCTGTGCCTCGACGCGGTGAATGCCTACTACGACCAGCAGCGCCACGGCTACCAGACCGAAGCCCAGGGTTTCGGCCGCTGCTTCGCTTCCGACGACTTCAAAGAGGGTACTACCGCTTTCCTGGAGAAGCGTCCGGCAGCCTTTACGGGCAACTAAAAATTTAAAGTGAAAAATTAAAAGTGACTGGTAAAACCAACCCATTCAGCATGACGCAGTGAACCCAACGGTCATTTTTAATTTTTCACTCTTAATTTTTAGTTGAATAAAAAATGAGTTTAGCGAAAAAGCTGGCTTCACAGACGGCTATTTATGGGGTGAGCAGTATTGTGGGCCGGGTGGTCAACTTTCTGCTGGTGCCCATGTACACCGCGCGCTTTGCGGCGGCCGAGTACGGCATCGTAACGGGGCTGTTTGCCTACGTGTCGTTTCTGAACGTGGTGTTCACCTACGGCATGGAAACCACGTATTTCCGCTTCGCCAACCGCCCCGGCACCGACCGGCAGGAGCTCTACGACCGGTCGCTGACCATGCTGCTGCTTAGCAGCGTGGTGCTCACGTTGCTGCTGCTACTGCTGGCCCGCCCGCTGATGGGGCTGCTGGGGCTGCCCCCCGGCCACGAGCACTACGCCTATTGGATTGCGGCCATTCTGGGCCTTGATGCGCTGGCAGCTCTGCCCTTCGCCCGCCTGCGCCTCGAGAACAAGGCCCGTAAGTTTGCTACCATCCGGCTGGCCAACATCGGCCTCAACGTGGGCCTGAATCTGTTTTTCATCATTGCCTGCCCCGATATTCTGGCCGGCAAGTACCTGTTGGGGCTGCAGCCGCTGGTGCGGGCTATCTACGACCCATCCATCGGCGTGGGCTACGTGTTTATCTCGAATGCGGCGGCCAGTGCCTTCACACTGCTGCTGCTGGGTCGTGAGCTGACCGACTTCAGCTTCCGCCTGAACCTGGAGCCGTTGCGGCCCATGCTGCGCTACGCCTACCCCATTATGCTGATGGGCCTAGCGGGTATGGTGAACGAAACACTCGACCGGATTCTGCTGCCCATGTGGCTGCCCAAGAACTTCTACCCCGGCCAGAGCAGCCTGACGGCAGTGGGCGTGTACGGAGCCTGCTACAAGCTCAGCATTTTGATGAGCCTCGTTATTCAGGCCTTCAAATACGCAGCCGAGCCGTTCTTCTTCGCCCAGAGCACCGACCAGAACTCGCCCCGCACGTTTGCGCTGGTGCTCAAATGGTTCACGCTGTGCTGCGCTATGCTGTTTGTGGGCGTGAGCGTGAACCTGGACCTGGTAGCTAAGCTGTTTCTACATGGGAACGAATACCTGCAGGGGCTGGCCGTGGTGCCGGTACTACTGCTGGCCAACCTGTTTCTGGGCGTGTACTGGAACCTGTCGGTGTGGTTCAAGCTCACCGACAAGACGTATTATGGCACCTACATTAGCTTCGGCGGGGCCGTGCTCACCATTGCCCTCAACTTCCTGCTGATTCCGCTGCTGGGCTACATGGGCTCGGCGCTGGCCACGCTGGCCTGCTACTTTATGATGGCCGCTTTATGCTGGTGGCTGGGCGAGCGGCACTTCCCGGTACCCTACCCGGTGGCGCGGCTGCTGGTGTGGGTGCTGGTAGCCGTGGCCGTGGTAGCCATTAGCTGGTATGTGCCGGTAGCGCCCGGCTGGGGCCGCTACGGCTTCCATGCCCTGCTCACGCTGGGCTTTGTGGGCCTGGTGGCCGCCGTGGAAGGCCGGCGGCTGCGGAGTATTTAAGCTACAGGCTTTTTGAACGCGCTTGCGGCTTGTAGCTTAAAGCTTGTAGCCCAAAACCTATCTTTGCCCCATGCAGATTCCCGTTATTAACCGCTCGCGCCATGCATTGCCCGAGTATCAGACTGCCCACGCGGCCGGCCTCGACGTGCGGGCCAACCTCGACGCGCCGGTTACGTTAGGGCCTTTGCAGCGCGCCCTCATCCCTACGGGCCTGTTTCTGGAAATTCCGGTGGGCTACGAGATGCAGGTGCGGCCCCGCAGCGGGCTGGCCTACAAGCATGGCATTGGCCTCGTCAACAGCCCCGGCACCATTGATGCCGACTACCGTGGCGAGCTGAAAGTGCTGCTCGTAAACCTCTCAGACCAGGAGTTTGTGGTGCAGGATGGGGAGCGAATTGCCCAGCTTGTGGTGGCCCGCCACGAAGTAGTAGCCTGGCAACCGGCCGAGGCATTGTCGGAAACCAACCGCGGCGCGGGCGGCTACGGCAGCACGGGCAGTATATGAATTAAAAATTAAAAGTAAGAAATTAAGCATCAGTCATTCTGCATAATTTATTTTTTTGCTGAACCACTGATATTTCATTTTTCATTTTGATAATTTTTAATTTTTCATTCTAAATTCTTAATTAATCTCAGCATGAAAATCATCGTCCCGATGGCTGGTATGGGTAAGCGCATGCGCCCCCACACGCTCACCGTTCCTAAGCCCCTGATTCCGATTGCCGGCAAACCAATTGTGCATCGTCTGGTGGAGGACATTGCCAAAGTGTGCGCCGAGCCGGTGGAGGAAGTGGCCTTCATCATCGGGCGCAGCTTCGGGAAAGAGGTGGAGCAGGACCTCATTAAAATTGCCGAATCGGTAGGCGGCAAGGGTACTATCCATTACCAGGATGAAGCCCTGGGCACCGCCCACGCCATCCTGTGCGCCCAGTCGGCCCTTGATGGGCACGTAGTAGTAGCCTTCGCCGATACGCTGTTCAAAGCCGATTTCACCCTCGACACGTCCGTGGATGGAACCATCTGGGTGCAGAGCGTGGAAGATCCCAAGCCCTTCGGCGTGGTGAAGCTCGACGCCGCCGGCCAGATTACCGACTTCGTGGAGAAGCCCCAGGAGTTCGTGTCGGATCTGGCCATTATCGGCATCTACTACTTCAAGGACGGCGAGTACCTGAAGCGCGAGCTGCAGTACCTACTCGACAACAACATCATGGACAAAGGCGAGTACCAGCTTACCAATGCCCTTGAAAACATGAAGAATAAGGGCACCCAGTTTGTGCCCGGCCGCGTAACCGAGTGGCTCGACTGTGGCAACAAGGACGCTACCGTGTACACCAACCAGCGCTACCTGGAGTTTTTGCAGGAGCGCGGCGAAAAGCTGACTGCCTCCTCGGCACAGGTAACCAATTCGGTTATTATTGAGCCAGTGTACCTGGGCGAAAACGTGCAGATTATCAACTCCGTAGTTGGCCCGCACGTGTCGGTGGGCGCCGGCAGCCGCATCAGTGGCTCGGTAGTGGCCAACAGCATTGTGCAGCAGTCGGCCACCATCGAGCATGCCAACCTAGCGGGCTCGATGATTGGCTCGCATGCCACCCTCAGCAGCAAGTCGCTGGATCTGAGCGTGGGCGACTACAATACGATGCGGCTGTAATATTTCGCGCCGTTGGCTGTTATCTAACCGTACGTCATTCGGGCGAGGCGAATACTTTGACGTTAAACCGTTGAACGGCAACCGTTTCAATGGCTATGCGCCAAATCATTCGCCTCATTCTGAATGACGTACTCTTTTGTAGCTGCCTTGCGTTTTGTAGCTGGCCGCCGGCCTTTTCTTTATCTTCACGGCAGGCCCTTATTCCCGGCTTATCTGCTTTCCCTATGGCCCTCTTCCGCGCGTTGCTGCTGCCCTTTCTGTTGAGCCTGCTGCTGGCCGGGCCAGGGTATGCCCAGCGTAAGCCCGACCCGGCAGCCCCGCCGGCCGAGGCCAGACCGGAAAGCAAGCCGGAGGCTAAGCCGGGCAAGCTCAGCCGTAAGGAGCGCCGTGAGCTGGCCCGCCGTGCCACTCTCGATGAAGCCGCCCGGCAGCCGCGGGTCCTCACGCCCAAGGAGCGCGAGATGAGCGAGGCTTATTTTGTGGATGGCGTGCGGTATGTGCTGCTCGAAGACTATAACAAGGCCCTGGAGCGCCTGCTGAAAGCCTATGCTCTGAACCCGGGCAACGCGGCCGTCAATTATAAGATTGCCGAGGCCAACTTGCTAAGCGGCAACCTGCAGGACGCCACCAACTTTGGGCGGGCCGCCGTACGGCTCGACCCACAGAACGCCTACTACTACCTGCTGCTGGCCCAGATTTATACCTCGCAGAAACAGTACGAGGAAGCGACCAAAGTATATACCGCGCTTATCGAGCGGGTGCCCGACTCCAACTACTACCTGTTCAACCTGGCCGACCTGTACGTGGCCCAGGGCCGGCTTGATGAAGCCTTAACGACGTTCGGGCAAGCCGAGCAGAAGTTCGGCCCCCAGGACGAAATATCGTTTAAAAAACAGCAGATTTACCTGCGCCAGAATAAGCTCGACCAGGCGCTGCTGGAAGGCGAGTCGCTCATTAAATCGAACCCCGACGAGCCGCGCTATGTGCTGGCCCAGGCGCAGCTCTACGCCACCAACCGCCGCTTCGATGACGCCGTGCGGGTGGCCAACCAAGCCCTGCGCGTGGACCCTGATAACCCCCGGGCCCGCATGATTCTGGCCGACGTGTACCGGCTCCAGAACAACCGGCCCGAGTCGGAGCGCCAGTTGAAACTGGCTTTCGAGAGCCCCGGCCTCGATATCGACGACAAAGTGCGCATTCTGATTGAGTACCTGAAGCAGTTGCCCGACCCCGGCCTCAACGAAATGGCCCGCGGGCTGGCCGCCGTTACCATGCGGGTTCATCCGCGCGAGGCCAAAGCCTTTTCCATTGCCGGCGACATTGAAATTGTGACCGGCAACCGGGCCGCCGCCCGCGCCAGCTACCTGCGGGCCCTGCGCCTCGATAACTCACGCTACCAGATCTGGCAGCAGGTGGTGCTGATCGACGCCGAGCTGAGCCAGACCGATTCGTTGCTGGCCCACACCACGCAGGCCCTGGAGCTGTTTCCGAACCAGGCACCGCTCTGGTTTTACAACGGCGTAGGCCATCAGCTGGAAAAACAGCCGGCCAAGGCCGTCAAGTCGTTCGAATACGGCCGCAAGCTGGCCACCGACAACCCCGAGCTGCTGGCCCAGTTCGACACCCAGCTCGGCGACGTGTATCATGAGCTGCAGGACTATCCCAAATCGGATGCCGCTTACGAATCGGCCCTGACTTTCGATGCCAACAACGCCCAGGCCCTCAACAACTACAGCTACTTTCTGTCGGTAAGGCGCGAAAAGCTGGACAAGGCGAAGGAAATGGCCGGCAAGCTGGTGAAGCAGTTCCCCGAAAACCCTACTTACCTCGACACCTACGCCTGGGTGCTGTATCAGCTGAAGGACTACGCCGGCGCCCGCCGGGCCCTCGAAACCGCCCTGCTCCACTCCTCCGACGCGACCATTGTGGAACATTACGGCGACGTGCTGTTTCAGCTCGGCGAGAAGGACCGGGCCGTGGCCGAGTGGCAGCGGGCCGACCAGAAAGGCGGCGCCTCGGCGCTCATCAACCGAAAAATAAAGGACAAAAAGCTGTATGAATAACCGCCCCGCGCTGCTGCTGAGCGTACTACTGGCCCTGCCGCTACTGTTAGGCAGTTGCACCAAAAAGCTGCTGCCCACCGCTACCAGCACCACCACTCCCCCGATGCCGGAGGCCGTGAAGGCCGCTAACCTCGATTTCCAGTTCATGACGGCCAAGGGCAAAGCCCAGTTTGGCGACCAGAGCGCCAACGTGAACCTACGCATGCGCAAAGACAGCGTCATCTGGCTGTCGGCGTCGCTGCTGGGCATTGAGGGCGGGCGGCTCTACATCACCCGCGACTCGGTACAGGTGATTGATAAGCTGCGCCGCGAGTACTACTCGGGCGATTTTGCCTACCTGAGCCAGCGACTGAACGTGCCCGTTACCTTCGACATGCTGCAGGCTTTGCTGCTGGGCAACTACCTGGCACCCATCAGCCCCGACACCCAGCCGGTCGTAACAACCGAGGGTACGGTGCAGCGGGTGCGCTACGCGCAGGCCGGCCTGCTTATTATGCAGCTTGTAGATCTGGCCCAGGGCCGCCCGCGCCAGCTGCTGGTGCAGGACTCGGTGCGGGCCAACCAGATAACGGTAGACTACGCCGATTTCCGTCAGCTCGAAAGCAACCCCCAACCCTTCGCCTTCGAAACTCAGGTGCAGGTGCAGCAGCACCAGCAGGCTCCTACCCTGGTTACGCTCACCTACCGGGCCGTCGACTTGGATAAGGGCCGGTTGCAATTCCCGTTTTCCGTACCCAAAGGCTATGTGCGCAAGAAGTAAAACCGGCTGGCTGCGGTTGTTGCTGCTCTTGCTGCTGGCTGGCTCGATGGCCCCAGTAGCACTGGCCCAAAAAAAAGCACCTACCGCCAAAAAAAGCAAAGCCCAGCTGGAACGCGAGCGGCGAGCCAATCTCAAGCGCATCAAAGAAACCAGCCGCATTCTGGCCCAGACCCAGCAGAAAAAGCAGGCGTCGGTGGGCCAGCTCAACGCCATTCAGGAAAAGCTGGTGGTGCAGCAGGGCGTCATCAAAAACATCAGTTCGGAGCTGCGCTATATTGAGGGCGACGTGCAGCAGACCGAAGGCCAGGTGCAGCAGACGCGCCAGCGGCTGGAGCGCCTCAAGGCCGAGTATGCCCGCCTGATTTATGCCGGCTCGAAAACGGCCAACGGCTACAACCGCCTCATGTTCTTGTTTGCGGCCGAGTCGTTCAACCAGTTCCTGCTGCGCTTGCGCTACATCCGGCAGTACACCGAGGTGCGCCAGGCCCAGGCTACCCAGATTACCCAGGCCCAGCAGCGCTTGGGCCAGCAGCTAACCGGCCTGCAACGGCAGCGCCAGGAAAAAGGCTCGCTGCTCACCACCCAGCTTTCCGAAAAGAAAACCCTGACTACGCTGAAAGTGCAGCAGGACCAGGTGATTACCAAGCTCACCCAGCAGGAAGAAGGCCTGCGCAAGGAACTGGCCAACCGGCAGCGGGCAATCAGCCGGCTTGATAACCTGATTGCGCTACGCGTCCGCGAAGAAATTGCCCGCGCGGCCCGCGAAGCCGCGCGTAGGGCGGCAGCCAAGGCCCGCGCCGCCGAGGTGGCGGACAACCCCGGCCGCAGCCCCAGTACTACCTCGCGCACCCCCGCTACCGCCGCCGCCGAAGAAGCTGCCGCCACCCGGGCCGAACGCACCGACCGCGTAACCCTGACGCCCGAAACGGCCAAGCTGGCCGCCTCCTTCACCGACAACCGGGGCCACCTGCCCTGGCCCGTAGGTAAAGGCTTCATCAGTCAGCGCTTCGGCCGCCACAACCACCCGATACTCAAAAACGTGGTGGTGGAGAACCGCGGCGTTGATATCCAGACCAACTCCGGCGAGCCGGTACGGGCCGTGTTCAGTGGCAAAGTGCTTACGGTAGCCAGCGTGCCGGGCATGGGCAACATCGTGATGGTGCAGCACGGCGACTACTTCACGGTGTATGCCAAGCTGCGCAACGTGAGCGTGAGCGAGGGCCAGACCATTGAGGCCCGCCAGACGCTGGGCACGGTTTCGACCAACTCCGAGGGCACCTCCGAAGTGCAGTTCCAGGTCTGGCGCAACAGTGCTAACCTTAACCCCGAAAATTGGCTTGGCCGGAAATAAGCGCCGGTGGTGGAGGGCATTTATCACCAACTCCCGAAGCCGTCCAAAAAGTCAGCAGCCCGTCATGCTCCATCAGGCGTCCGCAGCGCTGGAGCACGACGGACTCGCTGATGCAGGGTGCTTTCTGGAAAATTTCACCAATAAAAAAACCCGGATCCAAAGGAACCGGGCTTTCCGAGCTATGAAAACAAACTTAGCTACCGGAATCCCCCGCTACCGGCGTGCAGCTATAACTAACCGCTACTGGCAGGGTAAACTCCCGATAACCAGGCGAAAGATACTGGAGGGTAAAGCCCTCCCGTTCTCAATTTCGCCCAATAACCATTTTCTCTCGGCGAAAGGCTCTATCTGTGCGTTGCGGCCGGGCCAACAGACTCAGACGAGGTTGAGTCGACTTAGCAGCCCGGCTTTAAATGAGTTGCCAATGGGTACGGGTAGCAGGCTGGGGCCACCATCGGCACCACGGTCGGCCTCCACCAGCAGCGCGTCGCTTTCGATAGCAATAATGCGGTCGAGGCGCACGATGTACTTGCGGTGCACGCGGGCGAAGTCGCGGGCCGGCAGCCGGGCTTCCAGCTCCTTCATCGTGCTGTAGATGGTAAACCGCTCGGGGCCCGCGTAGATGTTCACGTAGTCGCCCAAAGCTTCCACGTAGCGGATGTCGGCTGTTTTCAGGCGCAGCAGCTTGCTATCCTGCTTGATAAATATTTCGTTCTGGCTTTTGCTTAGGTACAGGCTCTCGGCCGTGCCATTGGCCAGGCGCAACAGGTCGTCGAGCTTACGCCGCTCCTGCTCCAGTTCGAGGCGAGCCCGGCGCAGTTCCAGGTGGGCCACTACCTCGCGGCTCAGCACAGCCAAGGCATCGCGCTGGCCATCGGTGAGGCGGCGGGGTACGGTATCGATAACGCAAAGCGTGCCCAGCGCATCGCCCTGAGGCGTGAGCAGCGGGTAACCGGCATAAAAGCGCATGTTGGGCTCGCCGGTTACCAACTGGTTGTGCTCGAACAAGGGGTGGCAGGCAGCATCTTCTACCTCGTAAAGCGTACGGCCCTGAATGGCGTGCTGGCAGAAAGCCAGCTCGCGGGGCGTGCTGGCGGGCCAGTTCTGGTCGGTGCAGGCCTTAAACCATTGCCGCTCGCCATCGAGTAGCGAAACCAGCGAGATGGGTGTGTTGCAGATAATAGAGGCCAGCCGCGCCAAATCGTCGAAGGCGGTTTCCTGGGCGGTGTCCAGGATTTCATAGGATTGCAGGGCCGTAAGCCGCCGAATTTCCTGTGCCCGCGAAAGGCTGGCCTGCACCTTGGGAGAGGAAGTTGTTTCTTCCAACAGCATAGTATTGCAGTAAAATATAAAGGGGAAATTGCCTTCTGGAGTCACTAAATAACATAGCCTACCCCACTTGAAAGGGGTGAAACCGCTAAAGCGGACCTTTTACCGGATCAATAGCACCCTTTACTGGCTGGGTTTCTTCGGCCAGTATAAGGACCGGATAGAAAACGCGGCTGGCTGCACCAACCGTGGGGATATGGATGGGCTAGCGGAACTGTTTTTCAAATTATGGGGTACATTTACAATCTGGCCACGCATGCGTTGCGTATACTCTCCTTTGACCTTCTAATTCTGGCCCCCGGGTCTGCTACATATGAACTTTGCCACCCTCCTGCTCGGAATCGGTAACTTTGGTGGTACCGAAATCCTGCTCATCGGTCTAGCCATCATCCTGCTCTTCGGAGCCAAGCGCATTCCGGAACTGTTCCGCGGCATGGGCCAGGGCATTCGCGAGTTCAAGGACGCTTCCAAGGAAGAAAAGCCTGAATTCCGCGACCGGCCCGTAAACCCGGCTAACCCCAACGACCCGGCTGCGCCCCGTCAATAACCCCTTTAGCTATGCAAACGCCTTTCTTTTTGTTTTTAGGTGACATCGGTGGTGCTGAGCTTATGCTCATTATGGTGGTCATCCTGATTTTCTTTGGAGCCAACAAGATTCCTGAGCTGGCTCGGGGCTTGGGCAAAGGTATCCGTGAGTTCAAAGATGCTTCGCGCGAGATTCGCAGCGAGGTCGAGAACTACGGTCAGCCGGCCCAGCAGCCCTACCAGCAGCAGTTTCAGGAGCAGCCACAGCAGGCCTACCAGCCCGCTGCGCCGGTAGCCGAGGCTGCCCCTGTTATAGCTCCACCCATGGACGGTGGCATTGCGCCCGTCGTAACGCCCGAGCCGCTAACCACCGAGCCCGAACGTTCGCGCCTCGATCAGACGAGCTAGTTTCAGCCGCTTTCAGCTAAGTAGTATCCGAACCGCCGGCAGCCGAAATCTGCCGGCGGTTCTGTTTTTAGCGGTGATGGTGCTATTTTCGCGCTTCCGCCTCGCTTCGCTCGCAGGCCTCCTCTTTAATTTCTTCGTCTTGAGACGTTTCGATTCCCTTTCCGAAGTACGCCGCGAAATTGCCGCCGGCACTGTTTCGTGCCGGCAGCTGGTTGAGCACTACCTCGACAATATTGCCCGGCAGGAAAACCTCAACGCTTTTCTGGAAGTGTGGCCCGAGGAGGCCCGCGCCCAAGCCGTGGCCGTAGATGCCAAGCTGGCCGCCGGTACGGCCGGCAAGCTCGCCGGCATGGTTATCGGCCTGAAAGACGTGCTGGCCTACGAAGGCCACGCGCTGCAAAGCAGCAGCCATATCCTCGACGGTTTCAAGTCGTTGTTTACCGGCACGGCCGTGCAGCGGCTGCTCGATGAGGACGCCATTCTGATAGGCCGCCAGAACTGCGACGAGTTTGCCATGGGCGCCTCCAACGAAAGCTCCTACTTCGGGCCGGTTCGCAACGCCATTGCACCCGACCGGGTGCCCGGCGGCTCGTCGGGCGGGTCGGCGGTGGCCGTGCAGGCCGATATGTGCCTGGCCTCGATTGGCTCCGACACGGGCGGCTCGGTGCGCCAGCCAGCGGCTTTTTGCGGCATTGTGGGCTTCAAGCCCACGTATTCGCGCATTTCCCGCTACGGGCTGGTGGCCTACGCTTCGTCGTTCGACCAGATCGGTACCCTCACCCGCTCGGTGGAGGACGCCGCCCTCCTGCTCGAAGTAATGGCCGGCCCCGATGAGTTCGATAGTACCGTGAGCCAGCAGCCGGTGCCCGCCTACAGCCAGGAGCTGACGCCCGCGCCCCAGTACCGCATCGGCTACATCCAAGACTGCCTGGTGCGCCCGGGCCTCAACCCCGAAATAAAGGCGGCCACCGAAAGCGCACTGGAGCAGCTGCGCGGCCAGGGCCACATGGTGGAGGCCGTGGAGTTCCCGTACCTCGACTTTATCGTGCCCACCTACTACATTCTGACCACGGCCGAGGCCAGCTCCAACCTGAGCCGCTACGACGGGGTGAAGTTCGGCTACCGCGCCCCCGACGTCACGGATCTGGAGTCGCTTTACAAGAAAACCCGCTCCCAGGGTTTCGGCCCGGAAGTGCAGCGCCGAATTCTGCTGGGCACCTTTGTGCTAAGCGCCAGCTACTACGACGCCTACTACACCAAGGCCCAGCGGGTGCGCCGGCTCATCAAGGAGAAAACCGACGAGCTGCTGCGCGATTACGACTTCCTGGTGCTGCCCACCACGCCCACCACGGCCTTCAGAATTGGCGATGAAGACCGCGACACGCTATCCATGTACTTGGCCGACATTTTCACGGTGCAGGCCTCCCTGGCGGGCGTACCGGCTATTTCGGTGCCCAATGGCCTCGATTCTCAGGGTCTGCCCATCGGCCTCCAGGTACTGGCCGGGGCCTTCCGCGAATCGCAGCTGCTGGCCTTCGCCAACTCGCTTGATTTGGCCGTTAGCTAATAGCTGATAGCCATCTGTTTTTGTCCTCTCGAATGTAGCTAACGGCTATCAGCTAATAGCTAACAGCCGTTAGCTAAAGTGCTGCTTTAAGCCGCGGGGCTGGAAGTTCTGATAAACTGTGCTATTTTTGGCAAAGCGCTGGGTTGTGGCTCAGCGTTTTGCGTTTGGGCCCACCGGCCATTGTCCTTTTGAGTGAGTTAGCATGATGAAGTTGCTGCGGTTTGCCGCTCCCATTCTGCTGGCCTGCACGTTGGTACCCGCCGCCCGGGCCCAGGTGCGGCCCGGCGCTTCAAAAGCCCCGATTGTCCTGCCGCCCGATTCGGTGCTGACTGCATTGCCGCTGCTGCCCGATTCGCTGGCCGCCGCGCCCATGGCACCCGACTCGGCGAGGCTGGCCTGGCTGCGCACCCCGCCCGAGCTGCGCGATTTGGTGGGCGACCGGATGAGCTGCTTTGAAACCGACGTACCCCACGTGTTCAACAACCACGTGATGAGCTTCGTGAAGCTGTTCACCGAGCGGCAGCGGAGCTACACCCAACGGGTGCTGGAGCGCGAAAACCTGTACTTCCCGCTCTTCGAGAAGTATCTGGCCAGGTATAACCTGCCCCTCGACCTCAAGTACCTGGCCGTGGTGGAGTCGGCCCTCATTCCGACGGCCAAGTCGCGGGTGGGCGCCACCGGCCTGTGGCAGTTTATGGGCCCTACCGCCAACGACCTGCGCCTGCACCGCGACGAATGGGTGGATGAGCGCATGGACCCCGAAAAGGCTACCGAAGCGGCCTGCAAGCACCTGCGCTACCTATACAGGGTGTTCGGCGACTGGGAAATGGTGCTGGCTGCCTACAACTGGGGGGCTGGCAACATGCAGCGCGTAGTGAAGCGCACCGGCAAAAAAACCTACTGGGAAGTGCATAACAGCCTGCCGGCTGAAACCCGTAACTACGTGCCCACCTTCACGGCCATCATGTACACCATGAAGTACGCCAGGGAGCACCAGCTGCACGCGCCCACGCTCAACTATCAGTATGCCCAGGCAATGGATACGCTGCAGCTGGGCGGTCGGCCCTTCGACCTGACACGCCTGGCCAAGGCCATCGGCGCTACCGATTCGTTGGCGCTGCTGCGCCTCAACCCGGAGCTGCGCAAGTCCTACCTGCCGGCCGGCTACCGCCCCTACGTGCTGAAGGTGCCTGCCAGCGCCCGCCCCGCTTTGGCCGTAGCCAGCCGCGAGGCCCTGTTCGACTACTGCCGGCCGCTGGCCGACCTGCCCCGCCCGCTGGCCCCGCGCCTGGTAGCCCTGAGCGGTACCATGCCGCTACCGGCCCGCAACTTGGCGGGGGCAGCTACTGCGGCAACCCCGACCGAACCACGCTTCGAACGCCTGCGCCATCCGGTAAAACGCGGCGAAACGGTGAATTCGGTGGCAGCCCGCTATAAGGTAAGTCCGGCCCAGGTGCGCCGCTGGAACAAGCTGGGCACAAGCGCCTCGCTGGCCGGCCGAGAGCAGCTGGTGCTGTTCCGGGCGCTGCCAACGGCTGCCGGTCCGGCCGCCAATGCCCCGGCTACCGCTGCGGTTCGGCCGGCAGTAGTGCCGACACGGGTAACTACGGCCCGCACCGCTGCATCCGCCGCCGCTGCCGCCGAACTGGATTCGGCGGCCGAAACGCTAGCTCGTGTTCCGGCCAAGCAGGCGGCGGATGTGCGCCGGGCGGTGGCCATAGTGGCGGCAGTTGCCGATGATGATACCGGACCGGACCGTTATGTAGTGAAGCCAGGTGATTTCCTGGAAAAAATTGCCACCTCCAACGGTCTAACCGTGGCGCAGCTCAGGGCCTGGAACCAACTCGGCAGCTACGTGTTGCAGCCCGGCCAGGAACTGACGCTGAAAGCCCCACCGGAAGCAGCCGCCAATGAAGCGGTAGCCGACCTCATGGAGGCGACCCGCAACGTAGCTGCCGCCGCTCAGGCTCCCGTGCGGCGCGCGGCCCGTCCGGCTGCCCCGGCAGCGGCAGCCGCGGAATTGCCAGCCGCGCCGCCGCTGCACCTTGTGCAGCCCGGCGACACGCTCTACAACATTTCGCGCCGCTACCAGGGCCTGACGGTGCAACGCCTGCGGGAGTTAAATAACCTGAAATCGGACGCTGTGCAGCCTGGGCAGAAGTTGGTAGTAGGCGGCTGAGGAAACCGATTCTCATTTCAGCAGCTTCCGCTACTCCCGGAGAATTTCCAGGAGCCAGCGAGGCATCTGCTGACCGAAGAAGATAAATGAGGCCCAATGGCGTACTCGATGTGGGTATGGCGTCGGGCCTCATTTCCATTATATGAGCCATTTCTAGTGAGTTTTTGGTACCCTTACGCCAGGAGAAAATCTACTGGTTTAAGGCAGCTCAATAAGAAAATAAGCTATTGGGGAACTATTCTTTCGAAATTGGCACAACTTTAGATTTACCAGTTTTATTTCTCCACAACTGCATTTCGTTATTATGTTTAAAAGTCTAGCATTATCTGCGCTATTTGCTTCCTCGCTACTTATCTCTGGCTGCCAGAAGGCAGATGACCCGCAGCCCAGTTTGCCGGAAGCGGAGGTGAAGATGCAGCGTTCCACCGTTTACCTGTCGACCAGCCGCTACAACAACGCGCAGGGCTATTCGCAGAAGACGCTGCAAAGCACTGCTACCTTTGCCACCGATAAGCTGCAGCTGGATTTTGACGCAATGGAAGGCAAAGATGCTATGAGCTTCACGGTGCCGCGGGCCAGCCTGACCGCCGCCCTTACCGGCGTATACGAGTTACGCTCATTGGCCAGCCCTGCGGCACCGGTAGCCAGTGTTTATACCTTTTTCAGGTCGCGGGCCGCGGGCTCTATCAACAGCACCACCTATCGCAACGTACGGGGCCAGCTAACGATTACGGGCTACGACGCCCAACGGCAGCTGCTGACCGGCTCCTATCAGGCGCAGCTGGAAAACGTGTCTGACCCGGCCGATAATAACGGCGCCAGCGGCGACGCGCTGCGCTGCAACGTGGAAGTTACGGGGTCGTTTACCAACCTGAAATTGCAGTAAAACTGGCTTTTACGGTCCATCCCTCATTGAGCAAACTCAACCTAGCACTCATCCTGCCGATATGCGTATCCCTCTTCCTACCCTGCTGCTGGCGGCCCTGAGTTTAGCCGGCACTTCGTGCCAAAAGCAAAACGACCCGGCTCCTTATGTGGCCCCGGCGCCGGTATACGATCTGTACAGCATAGTCCACTACCCCGCCAGCAACGAAACCTCGGGCACCAATTATTCTGCGCTGCGGCTGACGGGCGAGGCCAAGCAGGAAAGTGGCCGGGTAGTGCTCCGCTTCGGCACGGGAGCTGAAGGCAGAGAGCGGGTGGAGTTTATGATGCCCGGCAGCTTCACGCCGGGCAAGCCGAGCAGCTTCGGGTACCAGTCGCTGCCGGCGCCGGCGGCCGATGCGGTGCAGGTCACCTACTTGCTCAACTACACTCTCAACCCCACGACCCAGATAACCAAAACCTACCGTGCCGACAAAAACCTGACGGAAGGCAGCCTGGTAATTACCGCTTACGATGCGGTTCACCGCCTGGTCAGCGGCCGTTACGAAGTAACTTTCCAGGACGTGGCTGACCCTTACGCCGAACTGTCGCCTAACCAGCCAGCCAGGAAAGCGAAGGTGATAGTGGGCGGTGAGTTCAGCAACCTGCCTATCAAGCCATAACAAATCCTTACTTTCTGGGCTCCTAACCTGCCCGGAACCAAAAAGCCCCGACCCCTGCCTGGTTCGGGGCTTTTTGTTCCGGGTGGGGCTTGTACCTTTGAAACCGGCTCGATTTGCCGCATCTTGCTGCCTTGTTCTTTTCTTCGGAAGCTCATCTTCTGCCCTGCCTCATGCTCAAAATAAACAAACAGGACGCCCTCGACTACCACTCCCGCACGCCGGCCGGCAAAATTGAAGTGGTGCCGACCAAGCCCGTGAGTACCCAGCTCGATCTGGCCCTGGCCTACTCGCCGGGCGTGGCCGAGCCGTGCAAGGAAATTGCCGCCGACAAGGATGCCGTGTACAAGTACACGGCCAAGGGCAACCTGGTGGGCGTTATCAGCAACGGCACGGCGGTGCTGGGTTTGGGCAACATCGGGCCCGAAGCCTCCAAGCCGGTAATGGAAGGCAAGGGCGTGCTGTTCAAGAAGTTCGCGGGCATCGACTGCTTTGATATTGAGATTGACGCCACCGACCCCGACGAGTTTATCCGCATCGTGAAGTCGCTGGAGCCAACGTTTGGCGGCATCAACCTGGAAGATATAAAGGCCCCCGAGTGCTTCCGGATTGAGACGGCGCTGCGCGAGCAGATGAACATTCCGCTCATGCACGACGACCAGCACGGCACGGCCATCATCACGTCGGCGGCGTTGCTGAACGCGCTGGAAGTGGTGGGCAAGCAGATTGAGCAGATTCAGCTGGTAGTGAGCGGGGCGGGCGCGGCGGCCATTTCGTGCCTGCGCCTGTACCTGGCCCTGGGCGTGCGGCGCGAAAACGTAGTGGTATTCGACAAAGACGGCCTCATTACGTCGGCCCGCACCGACCTGGCCGACATGCAGCTGTTCTTCGCCACCGAGCGGCCCATCAGCACGATGGCCGAGGCGCTGGAAGGGGCCGACATGTTCCTGGGCCTGTCGGCCGGCAACGTGCTGGCGCCCGAGCTGCTGCTGAAGATGGCCGCCGACCCCATTGTGTTTGCGCTGGCCAACCCCGACCCCGAAATCGGCTACGAAATAGCCATGGCCACCCGGCCCGACCTCATCATGGCCACCGGCCGCACCGACCACCCCAACCAAGTGAACAACGTGCTGGGCTTCCCCTACATTTTCCGGGGGGCGCTGGATGTGCGGGCCACCGAAATAAACGAGGAAATGAAGCTGGCCGCCGTGCGCGCCCTCTCGGAGCTGGCCAAGGAGGCGGTGCCCGAAATGGTGAACCGCGCCTACGGCGACAACACGCTGAGCTTCGGCCGCACCTACCTCATTCCCAAGCCCCTCGACCCGCGCCTTATTACCACCGTGAGCCCGGCCGTGGCCAAAGCAGCCATGGACAGCGGCGTGGCCCGCGTGCACATTACCGACTGGGCCGGCTACGAGGACGATATCCGGGCGCGGCTGGGCGTGAACCAGAAGCTGATGAACCGCATTACGTCGGCGGCACGCAGCAACCCTAAGCGGGTGGTTTTTGCCGAAGGCGACACGTACAAGACGCTTAAAGCAGCCCAGATTCTGCGCGAAGAGGGCATTGCCTTCCCTATTCTGCTGGGCAACCGCAACAAAATTGAGCGCATCGCGGCCGAAACTTCTCTCGACCTGGAGGGCTGCGAAATCATCGACATCGTGCGCGAGGAAGCCAAGCGCGAAGAGTATGCCGAGCTGTTCTACCAGAAGCGGCAGCGCCGGGGCATTACCATTTACGAGGGCCGCCGGCTGCTGCGCGAACGGAATTACTTTGGGGCCATGATGCTGGAAGCCGGCCATGCCGATGCCTTTATCACGGGTCTGAGCAAGGACTACGGCAAGTCGATTGTGCCGGCGCTCCAGGTTATCGGGGTGGCCGAGGGCGCCAAGCGGGTGGCCTCCATGTACATCATCCAGCACAAAAAAGGCCCTTTCTTCTTCGCCGACACGACCGTCAACATCGACCCCTCGGCCGAGGAGATGGTGGACATTATCGGGCTGACGTCCCGGGCCGTGAAGTTCTTCGACGCCGAGCCGCGGGTGGCCGTTATCAGCTACTCCAACTTCGGCTCGAACCCCGGCGAACTGCCAGACAAAGCCCGCCGCGCCACCGAGCTGGCCAAAGCCCGCTACCCCGAGCTGCTGCTCGACGGCGAGATGCAGGCCAACACGGCTCTCAACCACGAGCTGCTGCAGGAGCAGTACCCGTTTTCGCCGCTGGCGGCCCACGGCGGGGCCAATACGCTCATTTTCCCCAACGTTATCAGCGGCAACATTGCCTACAAGGTACTGCAGGAAATAGGGGGCGCCGAGGTGATTGGGCCGGTGCTGATGGGCATGCGCAAGCCGGTGCATATTCTGCAGCTCGGTGCCTCGGTACGCGAAATAGTGAACATGACCGCCATTGCCGTAGTCGATGCTCAGCAGCCGGGCAATAAAGGGTTGTAGGGATTAGAAAAGAACGTCATTCAGAGCGAAGCGAAGAATCTTGCGTGCCACACTAACTCCTGATAGCAGGATTACTTCGGCCCGCGAGATTCTTCGCTTTGCTCTGAATGACGTTCCTGCTTCCGGTCATTTGCTGCACTCACTTCTTTATCCTCTCTTCCCTTTACACTCCCTTCTAAAGTCCCTAACTTGGCACCAAACCGGCTGCGGCCATGTTGGGCCGGTTTCGTCCTCTTTCCTCTACTCCGCTCCCACCCCGCATGATTGCTTACGTTGACGGCAAGCTCGCCTACAAAGACCCCGCCCAGGCCATTCTCGACGTGGAGGGCATTGGCTACGAAATCCGGATTTCGCTGGCCACCTACTCCAAGCTGCCGGCCGAGGAGGAGAAAATCAAGCTCTACACTTACCAGCACATCAAGGAAGACGGGCAGACGCTCTACGGTTTCCTCGACCCCAACGAAAAGGCGCTGTTTATGCAGCTGATTTCGGTGTCGGGTATCGGGCCGGGCACGGGCATCGTGATGGTATCGTCGATGTCGGTGGGCGAAATCCGCCAAGCCATTGTGAGCGAGGATGTACGGGCCATCCAGAGCATCAAGGGCGTGGGGCCCAAAACGGCCCAGCGCGTGATTCTGGAGCTGAAAGACAAGCTGCGGAAGGATGAGCTGCTGGCCAAGGCCGGCTTTGATACCGTACCGCTGGCCAAGGCGCACAATACCAGCCGCTCGGAGGCGTTAGCCGCTTTAGTGATGCTGGGCTTTGCGCGGGCAGCGGCCGAAAAGTCGCTCGACCAGATTCAGCGCAAGCACGGCAACGACCTGACGGTAGAGGAATTGATTAAATTCGCTCTTAAGTCTAATTAGGCCCTTTAGTTTCTTTGGCTAACATAACATTGTCATACTGAGCGAAGCGGAGCGTAGTCAAAGTATCTCTACTGCAATGCTAATTCTGCTGTTGAATTTACTACTGTGGTAGAAATGCTCCGGCTACGCTCAACATGACACATTATTTCGGCCCACTACCTCCTCCTCTCTCGACGGATATCGACGCTTGACTACCGGTAAGAAGTTCTCCGCCAGCGCCTTCGTGGTCCTGGTTTCGTTGGTGGCCTGGTGGTCGGAAGCCGCGCCACTGGCCGATGGCACGCTGGCCCCCTTTGCGCTGGGCCAGCTGTGGGCCGACTGGCTGCCGACCGGTTTGCGCCCCGCCGGTGGCGGGGGTTTTGCCGCCGATACGCCCCGCATTGATACCACCCGCTACCAGCCCGGCACCCGGCCCCGGGTAGAGCCCGCCGACCGGCGCGGCTCGCGCTTTTCGAATGAGCGCCGCCGCTCGCCGCTGGTGCTGCCCCTGCCCGACAACGTGCAGCTGCAGGTGCAGCCCGACGATAGCCTCAAGAATTTCGACATCCGAGAGGGCATCGGTTCCGAGCTGAACTTCCGCGACCCCAGCCGCATGACGTTCGAGGAATACTCGCGCTGGCAGCAGCAGAAGGCCGTGCGCGACTACTTCCGCGAGCGGGCCGGTGGGGGCGGCGTGGCCGGCGACCCCAACCAGCCCGACAACCGCCGCCTGATTCCCAAGATTTACCTCGGCCCCATGGCCGACCGCATTTTCGGGGGCAGCTACGTGGACATCCGGCCCCAGGGCGCCGTAACGCTGCGCATGGGCTACCGCGGCAACCGCAACGAAAACCCCACCCTCACGCTGCGCCAGCAGAAAAACGGCGACTTCCAGTTCGATCAGAACATGAACCTCAATCTGACTGGTCAGATTGGGCAGAAGCTGCGCCTGACGTTCAACTACGATACCAAGGCGGCCTTCGATTTCGAGAACAACATGAAGCTCGACTACACGGGCTTCGACACCGATATTATCCGCAAGGTGGAGCTGGGCAACGTGAGCCTGCCGCTCAACAACTCGCTTATTACCGGGGCCCAGAATCTGTTTGGCGTGAAGGCCCAGCTGCAGTTCGGCCGCCTCGGCGTAACCACCATTGCCAGCACCCTGCGCGGCCAGGCCGACGAGGTGCGCATTCAAAATGGGGGCCAGAGCCGGCAGTTTGAAATAAAGGCCAGCCAGTACGAGAAGGACCGCCACTACTTCCTGAGCCAGGTGTTTCGGGAGCGGTACGACAACTCGCTGCGCAATCTGCCCACCATCCAGAGCGGCATCAACATCACTTACCTCGAAGTGTGGGTGACCAACGACAACCGCCAGAGCGACAACCTGCGCAACGTGGTAACGCTCATGGACGTGGCCGAGCCCCAGCGCGTGTACCGCCAGCAGTTTCTGAACGGTGCCCGCCCCAGCGCTCTGGCCGACAACCAGGCCAACAGCGAGTTGGGGGTTATCAGCGGCCTGCCCAATTTCCGGCAGGAATTGCAGGTGGACGACAACCTGCGCTCGTTGGGCCTGGAGAAGAACACCGATTTCGAGCACGTGCGGGCTCGTAAGCTCGACCCGCGCGAGTACACCTACAACGCCCAGCTGGGCTACCTTTCGCTGAACACCCAGCTGCTGCCCGAGCAGGTGCTGGGCGTATCGTACCAGTACATCTACAACGGCAAAACCTACACCGTTGGCGAAATTCAGAACGACTACTCGCAGGTGGGCACCGACCAGGTGATTTTCCTGAAGATGCTGAAGGCCACCAACCCCGCCGTGGGTCTGGCCGACCCGACGCAGAACCCGGCCAACAACAACCTGCTCACGCGCAACCTGCCGACCTGGGATTTGATGATGAAAAACATCTATCCTTTGAACGCCCAGCAGCTCAACCGCGACAAGTTTGAGCTGCAGATTGTGTACAAGGACGACGTGACGGGCGTGGACCTGATTTCGCTGAAAGAGGGCCAGAACATTGCCAACAAACCGCTGATTGAGGTTTTCAACCTCGACAACGTAAACCCCAATAACGACCGGAACCCCGACGGCAACTTCGACTTCTTCCCCGGCATCACCGTCGATACGGAGCTGGGCCGGATCATCTTCCCCGAAATAGAGCCGTTCGGCAGCTACTTGGCCGCCAAATTCGATACGGTGGCCTCGCCCGCCGAGCAGCAGCTGGCCCGCAAGTACGCCTACCGCGAGCTGTACAACCAGGTGCAGAGCGACGCCCAGCAGCGCCAGGAAAAGGACAAGTTCTATCTGCGCGGCCGGTACCAGGCCACCAGCACCGACGAGATTAACCTGCCCGGTATTGGCGTGGCCGAAGGCTCGGTGCGGGTGCGCTCGGGCTCCACGCTGCTCCAGGAAGGCGTCGATTACCAGGTGTTCTACGACCAGGCCAAGGTGAAAATCCTGAACCCGGCCTACCTGAATTCGGCCAACGAGCTGCGGGTGGAGTTCGAGAAAAACGCCCTGGTGCAGGTGCAGCCGCGCAAGCTGATCGGGGCCCGGTTCGACTACCGGGTATCGTCGGATATGTACTTCGGGGCCACGGTGCTGCATCTGCGCGAAAACCAGGCTCCCGGCATCAACCGCGTGAACATCGGCGACGAGCCGGGCAACAACACCATCTATGGCTTCGATGTGAACATGCGTCGCGAGTCGCGGGCGCTTACCCGCTACCTCAACGCGCTGCCGTTCATCACGACCAAGGAAATTTCTACCGTCTCGTTCAGTGGCGAGTTTGCCCAGCTGCTACCCAGCCAAAGCAAGCTCGGCGACAAGAACAGCGGCGGCGAAAACGGCGTTTCGTACCTCGATGACTTTGAGAATGCGCGCACGCCCTACACGCTGGGTGGGTTGAACGCGGCCGTGGCCTGGCGGCTGGGCAGCACCCCGCTGCCACTGCGCCGCGCACCTACCGGCCTGGCTACGGCTTACAACCGGGCCAAGCTGGCTTGGTACACCATCGACCAGACGTATTATACCAACGGCCAGAGCAAGCCCGACAACATTGGAACGGGTGATTTGAAGAACCACTACATCCGCGGTATCAAACGCGACGAAGTGTTCCCGAACCGCAACCTGGGGGCCAACGGCAACTCGTTCGAAACCACGTTCGACCTGGCCTACTTCCCCGACCAGCGCGGCCAGTATAACTACACGCCCGATTTCGACCGGACCCGGCCTACGTTCTTTGCCAGCACTACAGATGCGGCCAATGCGGCCCGTCAGGCAGCTATTTCGCGCGAAATCACCTTCGACACCGACTTCGACAACGCCAACGTGGAGTACCTGGAGTTCTGGCTCATGGACCCCTTCCTGACGGGCGAAAACGGCCGGGTAATCGACAACGACGGGCACAACGCTAACAACACCTCCGGCGGCGACCTGTTCGTGAACCTGGGTTCAGTTTCGGAAGACGTGCTGGCCGACAACAACCAGTACGAGTTTGAGAATGGCCTGCCGGTGGAAACCCCCAGCCCCGACGCCACCAACACCGTCTGGGGCCGGGTGTCGCGCCAGCCCTTCCTCACCGACGCCTTCAACCCCGCCGCCGGAGCCCGCGCCCAGCAGGATGTGGGCCTCGATGGCATCATCGACGCGGCCGAGCAGGCCCTGCCCGAGCTGCAGGGTGCCTACGCCGGCGTACCCGACCCGGCCGGCGACAACTTCCGCCACCACCTCGACCCCAGCTACGACCAGACCGATGCCAAAGTGCTGGCCCGCTACAAGAATTTTAACGGCATGGAGGGCAACTCGCCCGAGGGCAGCCGGCTGAGCTCGACGGCCTACCCCGACAAGGAAGACCTGAATCGCGACAACGTAATTTCGGAGATTGAGCGCTACTACGAGTACCGCGTGCGCCTGCGCCCCGGCAGCCTCGAAGTGGGCCAGAACTACATCGTCGATAAGGTCACAAACAACAACGACGACACCAACGACGAGCCCGTAAGCTGGTACCAGTTCCGTATTCCGATTCGGCAGTACGACCGGGCCGTGGGCACACCCGACGGCCAGGAGTTCGGCTTTAAGTCGATTCGGTTTCTGCGGCTGGCCCTCACCGGCTGGCAGCAGCCGGTAGTGCTGCGCATGGTGCAGCCCCAGTTTGTGGCCAACCAGTGGCGCCGCTACCTCACCAAAATTGCCGAGCCCGGCGGCATCCTCAACCCCGATACCGACGCCGACGAGTTCAGCATTTCGACGGTGAGCATTGAGGAAAACGGCCGCGTGGAGCAGGCCGGCACCGGCTCGATTCCGTACCTGCTGCCGCCCAACATCCGGCGCGACCAGGAGTTCGGCTCGACTACTACCAGCCGCCTGCAGAATGAGCAGAGCCTGCGCCTGGTGGTGGGCGGCCTGCGCGACGGTTTCGCCAAGGCCGCCTACAAAAACCTGACGGTAAACATGCTGCGCTACAAGCGCCTGAAGCTGTTTCTGCACGCCGAAACCCAGGACCGCAACCTGCGCAGCGGCCAGGCCCGCGGCTTCGTACGCCTGGGCACCGACTACACCCAGAACTACTACGAGTACGCGCTGCCGCTGGAGCTCACGCCCCAGCCCACCGGCTCGGGCGCCAGCTACACCGTTGACCAGGTGTGGCCGGTGGCCAACCGCATCGACCTGACGCTGCAGGATTTGATTGACGCCAAGGCGGCCCGTAACAAGGCAGGCGTAAGCTACGGCACCCCCTACGTGGTGCAGTTGGCCAACGGCAACACGATTACGGTAGTCGGCAACCCCGATCTGTCGTCGGTGCAGGGCGCCATGATTGGCGTGCTGAACCCCGGCGACGACGGCGCCAGCCAGTCGCTGATACTGTGGGCCAACGAGCTGCGGGTGTCCGAGTTTGAGAACGAAAGCGGCTGGGCCGCCACTGCCCGCTTCAACACCAAGCTGGCCGACATTGCGAACATTACGGCTACCGGCAGCTACGTAACCACCGGTTTCGGTGGCCTGCAGGACCGCCCCCAGCAACGCTCCATCGACAACATTCTGCGCGGCGACGTGAATGCCACCGTGGCAGCCGACAAGTTTTTCCCGGAGAAGCTGGGCCTGCGCGTGCCGGTGCTGCTGCAGGCCGGCATCGAGAGCCGCTCGCCCAAGTACGACCCGCTCGACCCCGACACCGAGCTGAAGCAGAGCCTGGAGAAGTTTGAGGACGCCAACGAACGGGCAGACTACCGCCGCGAGGTAATCGACCAGACCAGCCAGCGCAGCATTTCGCTGCTGAACGTGCGCAAGGAGCGCACCAACCCCGAGAAGAAAGTGCAGCCCTGGGACGTGGAAAACCTGGCGCTGAGCTACTCGCTGACCGAGCGCAAGCACACCGACATCCGCACCGACCGCGACTATACGCGCACCTATACCGGCGCGCTGGCCTACGTGTACCAGGCCAACCCGCGCAACTACACGCCGCTGGCCAAGGTGAAGGCTTTCGACTCTCCCTACCTGGCCTTGTTCAAGGAAGTCAACTTTACGCCCCTGCCCTCGCGCTTCTCGTTCCGGGCCGACCTGGACCGGCGCTACAACGAGCGGTTCCTGCAGCGTACCCTCGAGCCCGGCCAGGTGCCTGTGCGGGGCAACATTCCGGGCGTGTTCCAGAAGGTGTTTTACTTCAGCCGCATCTACGATTTGCGCTGGGACCTGACCAAAGCCCTGGCCTTCGACTACACGGCCACCAACCGGGCCGTGGTGGATGAAGGCCCCGGCAGCACCATCGGCGACTCGCAGATTGCCCGGGATAACCGCCAGCAGCTGCGCGACAACCTGCTGCGCGGTGGCCGCACCACCAACTTCAACCAGACCGTCGCCCTCACCTACCGCCTGCCGCTCGACAAGTTCCCGCTCACCGACTGGCTCTCGGCCGATGCGCGCTATGCGGCAACTTACGGCTGGCAGGCCGCTTCGACTGCTCTGACCAGGCCACTGTATCCTGGTCGACCCGATAGCACTGCGACTGTGCCGCTAAACCTGGGCAACACCATCCAGAACACCGGCGAGCTGAGCGCCAACGGTAAGATCGACCTGGTGAAGCTCTATAACAAGGTGCGCTTCCTCAACATCATCAACAACGCGCCGCCTCCCGGCCAGCAGCCCAAGGAGCCTGTAATAGCCAAGCCCGGCGTGGTTGGGGTCGCCGGCGCGGGTCCCGAAACCGCCGAGGCCGACTCGGCCAAAGGCCCCGAGTTCCGGGCCCTGAAAGCGGTGCTCCGCTCCCTGATGACGGCCCGTTCGCTCAACTTCACCTACGTGCGCTCCAACGGTACGCTGCTGCCCGGCTATCTGCCCAACACCCGCTTTTTAGGGTTCGATGACGGTTTCAATGCCCCTGGCCTGCCCTTTATTCTGGGCCAGCAGCAGGACCTCGACGGCTTGTTCAGTAAAGCCTACGGCAACGGCTGGTACACCGACCAGAGCCAGTACCTCAACGCCCCGCTCAGCTCGTTGCTCACCGAGGCCCTCACGCTGCGCACCACCCTGGAGCCCATCCGCGACTTCAACATTCAGCTTGATGCCCGCCGCAACCTGGTGCGCAGCCGGCAGGTTTTTTACCGACGCCTGGTAGATGACAATTTCGAGCCCGTAGCCGACCCTACCCCCACAGCCAGTAATCCGCTGGGTAATGGCACCTTCAGCACCTCGTTCATTGCTATCCAAACGATATTCGGCGACCTGAGCCGTGCGGGCACCATGTCGAAGGCCTTTCAGCGCTTCGTAGAGAACCGCGAAGTAGTGCAGCAGCGGCTGCAGACCGCTAACCCGGTGGCAGGTTTCTACGGTTACAACTCGCAGGATGTGCTGCTGCCGGCGTTTATCGACGCCTACAAGGGCCGCTCGTCGGATGGTTACAAGGCCGAGAAGTTCAAGCCCTTCGCCCAGCTGCCGCTGCCCAACTGGAACATCAGCTACAATGGCCTCTCCGAAATCCCGTTCGTGCAGCGCTACTTCCGCTCGTTCCGCCTCAACCACGTGTATGGCTCCAGCTACAACATTGCCGGCTACAGCACTACGGTCGATTACCAGAAGGAACCCGATGGTCTCTCGACTGTACTCAATAGCGCCGACCGGTTCGTACCGTACTACATTATCGGGCAGGTAACCATTGCCGACCGGCTGGCCCCGCTTATTGGGATTGACTTCCAGACCACCGGCCGCCTCACCGGCCGCCTGGAGTACCGCGTCGACCGCACTATTGGCCTGAACTCGACCGTGGCTCAGGTAACGGAGCTACGCCGCAACGACATCGTGATTGGGGCCGGCTTCGCCACCAACAAGTTCCGGCTACCCTTCAAAATTGGGGGCGAGCAGCGGGTGCTGCGCAACGAGCTAAATGCCCGCCTCGACCTGAGCATCAGCGAGAACTACGCCATCCAGCGCACCATTCTCGACGTAGTAGACCCCGTAGATGGGGATGGCACGGGCACAACCAGCATCGGGCGGGCGTCCAGCCAGGTAACGGCCGGCACCCGCCAGGTGCAGCTGCGCCCTACTGTCGATTACGTGCTCAACCAGCGCCTGAACCTGCAGTTCTTCTTCACCCAGAACATCACCACCCCCAAAACCGGCAACGCCTTCAAAAACACCTCCACCGAAGCCGGCGTCCAGCTCCGCTACAGCCTGTCGCAGTAAGCCACACTGAGGAGGGCTCGAAAACCGGTTGTTATCCAAAGCTTGCCAGGGACTTGTGTAGCAGTTGGCCGCAAGCAGCCCCCGCCGCCGCATATGGCAGTTTTGCAAACGGCAGATGCCTAGCGTAGAAACGCACTATCTCACGTCTCGTAGTGGCTTATCGCGTAACGTCGGCCAAAGTAAAAGGCGCAAAATGCTGCCCTTTACACCCCACCGCGTGCATTGTTTGCGAGGTGGCTTATAGCACAATCCCAGAAGCAGTCAATCTCAGATTAAATCTGGAGTTGGCTGTTTCTGAGGTTAAACGCCTTTCGGTATGCCCTTTGGGAAATGCGCATTTTGCCATTTGGCATTGCCATACTCTCCGTAACTCGGGTTAGCTGCTATTATGACGCTACTGTCTGGCTCTTATCTTTACCCCTCCTCTCCCCTTCCGCATGAATCTACCTTTAGTGCTTGGCCTGTTGGTGGCCGCTTACCTGATTGGCTCTATCCCGACGGCCCTGTGGGTGGGTCGGGCCTTTTTCGGGCTCGACATTCGCGAGCATGGCTCGGGTAACTCGGGCGCCACCAACACGTTTCGGGTGCTCGGCAAGAAGCCAGGTTCATTCGTGATGGCCATTGATGTGTTCAAGGGCTGGGCCGCCACTTCGCTGGCTACCTTCATACTGGACCAGGGTGCCATTCTGCCCCAGCAGCTGCTGTACTTTCAGCTGGCCTGTGGGGTGCTGGCGGTGGTGGGGCACATTTACCCTATCTGGGCGGGCTTCCGGGGCGGCAAAGGCGTGGCCACGGTGCTGGGCATGATGCTGGCCATTGCCCCGGCCACGGTGGGCGTCTGCATTCTGGTGTTTATTGCGGTGCTGCTGGTTTCGCGCTACGTGTCGCTGAGTAGCATGACGGCCGGCGTTACGTTCGCGCTGCTGCAGTTGCTGCCGGCCTTCCGGCCCGACAACCAGCTGCTGCTCTGGTTCGGGTTTGTGCTGGCGGCTCTGCTCGTTTACACCCACCGCGCCAATATCGGCCGCCTGCGCGCCGGCACCGAAAGCCGCGTGCCCATGCCCTGGGATAAGAAGTAGGCGGCTCTGGCACAACCCATTTTCTGCAACAGAACGGGATGCAATAATTTAAATTATTGCATCCCGTTCTGTTGCAGGCATACTACAACGATTCATTCATTTATTAAATGAATCGTTACGCAAATCAATCAATTCTTTACCTGGAGCAGTTCCTCATGGGGGCATGACTGGCCTTGCTATGTGTAGCACAATTTAATCTCCAATCAGAATAAAAAAGGAATTAAATAGCTTGACGAAGAAGCTGTTTACAAAGTTAACAAAACGTCATGCTGAGCCTGTCGAAGCATCTCTACCGCTTCGTAGCGGTCGTTCAACGAAGCGGTAGAGATGCTTCGACAGGCTCAGTATGACGTTTTAATTGATTCCGGGTACTTTCTAAACACCTTCAAAGTTTATAATTTAACAGTGACTACACAGTAATGAAAAACAATAGTAACAATACATTAACATTTAGAGAAATTACCACTATTTTTGGCGCCTTTTTTTTCATTGGATTATATTTTTATATGACAAATCTAGGGGATAAGCTGCGTAAAAATCATCGTTATACGATAGCCACAATTTACAAGACCCATTGGAGTTTAAAAAGCGGCAAATTTGCGGATTCTAAATACAAAGTTAACGGTGTGGAGTACACCTGTTCCGCTGATGCCGATGCCCTTGCAGGGGAGCACCTCGTAGGACGAAAGTTTCTGCTCAAGTTTCACCCACCCCACCCTGACTTATCCATTCTTTACTTGAACGCGCCCATTTGGGACCCGGTACCCAGCGTGCCGGCCGACGGTTGGGTAGATCCTCCTGTAGCGGTGCCGAAGCATGCGTTGCGCTAACTGATGCAGTAAAGCGCAGTCATGCTCCATCACACCCAGACCGGGGTGCGGGCGCCGCTTAAGTACCAAGCCATCAACGGCCACGCGCGGCTGGCCTGGCAGGCACAGCAGTAACTGGCCGCCAAGCAGACTTATCTGAAGCAAGGGCCAACTGAAGGCGAGAAGCAAATACACCGGTTGGGGGCAATAGCCACAGTGAAGCTATAAGTTCAGAATGACAGGTATGCAACAAAGCGGGATGCAACAAAGCGGGATGCAACAAAGCGGGATGCAACAAAGCGGGATGCAACAAAGCGGGATGCAACAAAGCGGGATGCAACAACTTAAGTTGTTGCATCCCTGTCGTAATAATTTCGCCGTTTCTTGATCGAATTGTTGCGCGACTCCACTATCCTCTACTTATGTCTGAACTCCGGCAGCATTTTGGCCTCACGCAGGCCCAGTACGCCCGGTGGCTGGGCGTCAACCGCACAACGCTGGCGCTGGTGGAGAGTGGCCGCCGGGCTATGCCGCTGGAGGTGGGAGGGCTGCCAGCAGTCCGGCTGGAGCTGGGCCGGCAGGGCCAGACCCTCGACGCGCAGAACCGCGTGGTAGCGGTAGCCCCGCTACCCGAGCCCACCCCGGAGCGGGCACCGCTGGCGTGGCGCCTAGAGCAGTGCCAACACCAAGCCGGCAAACTGCGCTTCGAGCTGAAGAAGCTGCAACGGCGGGCCACGCCCTTCCTCAACCGGCTGGCCGCGTTGCCGGCGCTGTGCGCCTGGGGCGGGCCGGTGAAATCGGCGGAGCGGGAGGCGCAGTGGCTGGATGCGGTGGAGGCCGAGGCCCGCCAGCAACTGCTAGACGTGTGCGGCGCCGGCCCGCAGCTGCTGTTGCAAACCCAGCTGGCGGGGCTGGAGCACCAAATAAACGCCCTCGAAGCGGCCCTGGCAGCCCTGCCTCCGGCCCAAAGCGGACCCACGAAACCCCCACCGCGCAAGCCGCCACCAATCTGCTTAGGTGGCAACAGGATTCCGGCCCAGCTTGGGCATGCGGGCTGATTTCGGTATGTTTGCGCGGGAACTGCCGCTGGTGCGTAGTGCTGGGTAGTCAGCCCATTCCCGGTAGCCTTGTCACATCTTTTCGCCCGTGCCCGATAGTGCCCTTATTACCGAAACGTACGGGAGTATGCTGCTGGCCCCCGAAGTGCCCTGCCTGATTGTGCAGTGGCATACCTTTGCCAACCGTCAGCAATTTCGCTCTTTCATGGACCGCTCTCTGGAGCTCTATATACAGGAAGGCCAGCGCACCCGGCCACTGGGTTTGTTGGGCGACACCCGCCAGGTTGGCGCTGTTACACCCGATGGCCAGAACTGGCTGCGCACCAACTGGAACCCGCGGGCCTACGCCGCCGGCATCCGGCACATGGGTTTCGTAGCGTCCGAAAGCATATTTGGCCAGATATCGGTGCAGAGTTACACGGACAACACCGAAGCGGCCAACGCCTATGCCATCAACATAGCGCACTATAATACCCTGCCCGAGGCGAAGCAGTGGCTGCACCAGGCCCTGCATGGGCCGGCCATTGGTTAACTCCCTCCTTTTCTATTTGCTGCTCTCCTACGCTGTTGTCATGAAACAAGAACTTAAAAGCTCCCTGGGCCGGCCCTACGTTACAGTTGAGGACGACACGACTAACCGCTGGATTGCGGTGGACTGGGTGGGCTATCTGACAGCCGACAGCATTAAGGCCGGCGCCCACGCCTATACAACGGCGCTGGCCGAGGCCGGCTTCCATTGCGTACTCAACGATACGCGCAAGGTTATCGGCCCCTGGGACCATTCCCTGGAGTGGATACTGAACGAGTGGGCCCCCAACGCCGCCGCCGCCGGCCTGCGCTACTTCGCCATGGTTACTACGCCCGACTCGCTGGCCGACGAATCGGCCCAGGCCTTCTACGCTCAATTAAAGGCGTTTGAAGTGAAGATGTTCAGCGACGAGCAGGCGGCCATGCAATGGCTCCAGCAATGCGACGCCAAATAAGCCGCTCACCTTCGGCCCGCAGCTACACTCGTATGTTCAGCCAACTCATACCCCACCCGAAAACTCCTTATATGGATACGACCTATCTGAAAGAAAACCAGGACCGCTTCCTTACCGAGCTACTTGACTGGCTCCGGATTCCGTCGGTTTCGGCCGACCCCAAGTTTCACGGCGACGTGCTGAAGGCTGCCGACTACCTGAAAGCCCGTTTCGAGGAAGTAGGCCTCGATAACGTGGAGCTGTGCCCTACGGCCGGCAACCCCATCGTGTACGGTGAGAAAATGGTGGACGCCAGCCTGCCCACCGTGCTCGTGTACGGCCACTACGACGTGCAGCCCGCCGACCCCTACGAGCTGTGGGACTCGCCGCCGTTTGAGCCGGTAATTAAGGACGAGAAGATTTATGCCCGCGGTGCCTGCGACGATAAGGGCCAGGTGTACATGCACGTGAAGGCGCTGGAGGTGATGAAGCAGGCCGGCGACTTCCCTTGCAACATCAAAATCATGATTGAGGGCGAAGAGGAAGTGGGCTCCAACAACCTGGGCATCTTCGTGCGGGCCAACAAGGAGAAGCTTAAAGCCGACGTCATTCTGGTATCCGATACCGGCATGCTGGCCAACGATGAGCCCAGCATCGAGGTGGGCCTGCGCGGCCTGAGCTACCACGAGGTAGAGGTAACCGGCCCCAACCGCGACCTGCACTCGGGCCTCTACGGCGGCGCGGTGGCTAACCCCATCAACGTGCTCTGCAAGATGATTGCCTCGCTGCACGACGAGAACAACCACATCACCATCCCCGAGTTCTACAACAACGTAACGGAACTGAGCGCCGAGGAGCGCGAGGAGCTCAACCGCGTGCCGCACTCCGACGACGAGTTCAAAAAGAGCATCGGCCTGCCCGACGTGTACGGCGAGAAAGGCTACACCACCGTCGAGCGCGTGGGTATCCGGCCCACGCTCGACGTGAACGGCATCTGGGGTGGCTACACCGGCGAGGGGGCCAAAACGGTTATTGCCTCCAAGGCCTACGCCAAAATATCGATGCGGCTGGTGCCCAACCAGACTTCCGACGAAATTACGGCGCTGTTCCAGAAGCACTTCGCGAGCATTGCGCCCAGCGGCGTAACCGTAAAGGTGAAACCCCACCACGGCGGCGAGCCTGTGGTAACGCCCACCGACTCGGTGGCCTACAAAGCGGCCGCCGATGCCATGGAAACCACCTTCGGCAAGCGCCCCATTCCTACCCGCGGTGGCGGCTCTATCCCCATCGTGGCCATGTTTAAAACCGAGCTGGGCCTCGATACCGTGCTGCTCGGCTTCGGTCTCGATTCTGATGCCATCCACTCACCCAACGAGCATTACGGCGTCTTCAACTTCATGAAAGGCATCGAAACCATCCCACACTTCTACCATAACTACGCGGCAGCCATGAAGTAGGCCGCCAAATGCTACAAGCCCGGACAATAGAAAAGCCCGCCCAGCAACGTTGCTGGGCGGGCTTTTCTATTGGGCAGCGGGGGTGCTGTTGGGCGAAACCCCGCACTAAGGGTTGCTTACCGGCTCGGCAGCAGGTAGCCCAGCGAAACCTGGAACACCTGGTTGCGGGCGTTGGTCAGCTCGCCGTTGTTGTAGCTGTCGTTCTTGGCGAAATCGGTGAGGGCTCCGTTGTAGCGAACCCCCAGCATGATGCCCGAATCGGACTGGAAACCCAGACCGGCCACGTAGCCGAACTCGTTGCGGTTCACGTTGCTCAGGTCCTTCTCGGCCTGCGTGCGGTTAATCAGCGTGCCGTTGAGCGTGCGGGTCGACTCATCCTTTACCTTCAGGAGGTAGCTGTACTGCGGGCCGGCTTCGAAGAACAGGTTGCCGGCTTTCACCTTGAGCAGCACCGGCACGTCGATGTAGTTATACGTGACGTCGCCCTCGCGGCGGAACGTACCGAACGCCTGGTTGCTGTCATATTTGTAGCCTTTCTGCGAGTACAGCACCTCGGGCTGCAGCGAGAGGAAGCCGTCATCAACCAGACCGATGTTGAGCATCAGACCACCGTGGAAGCCGACTTTATAGTCGTAGCCGTCCTTATTGGCCAGGTCGCCGGAGAGATTCGAGAGGTTGGCGCCGCCTTTCAGGCCAAGGCGGATGCCTTGAGCTTTGGTTTCGGTAACGGCGAAAGTAGCGAGCAGAGCGGCCGCAGCCAGCAGAGACTTTTTCATACGAAGAACCCGTTTAGTTGAAAAAAAGTGGGTATGAACATTGGCAGGACGAAAAGCGTGCCAGAATAGCGCATTTTCTCAGCTGGCGTATGCCGGCCAACCGAATGCGCTATTCTATTCTGACACGCTTTTGAGTGAACCGCGCTGCTGCAGGCCAACTGTTCAGGCAGCCCGCCGAAACGCCGCGGCCAATCAGTCGGGCAGGGCGGGCGGCGTGGAGGCAGGAGCCGGCAACTGGGCGGGCGGGCGTTGGCGCCGCTGCACTGCCCGGTACAGCGCGCCCGGTGCCCGGCCTACCAGCCGCACCGCCCCAAGCGCCCCCCGCCCGATGCCCCGGCCAGTGGCCACAGTAAGCTGACCCACCTGCCGGGGCTCAAACACAAAATTCAGGTACAGCTCCAGACTACTGTTGCGAAGCCGGCGCTGGCCGGTGCCACTAATTTCGCCGGGCCGAAACACGTTGCTAAGCCCGCCCACGTAGCGCCAGCCCACCGACACACCCGAGCTGTCCTGAAAGCCTACGCCCAGTACAAAGTTCAGGTCGCGTGGCTCAAAAGTTAGCTCGCCCAGCCGCAAAGCGGGCGGCTCGTTGGGGGTGGCGCGCAACAGGTGGCCATATTGCGCGCCGCCCTCCACAAACAGCCCATCGCGGTGGTACTGCAGCAGCAGCGGCAGAGCCAGGTAGTCGAGGCGGTGGCCCACGGCGAAGCCGTAGCTGTTGCCGTTGTCGCCGCGCTGGGCGTACAGCCCTTCGGCCTGCAGCGCCAGGCCCGCAGGCAACTCCAGGCGCAGCAGCAGCCCCGCTGTGGCTCCCAGCCGCAGCCGGCTGGCAGTAGCATCGGGGCCAATGGCATTGCTAAAAGCTCCGCCGCCCTTCAGGCCCAGCAGCACCCGCTGCCCCGAAGCAGCAGTACTCAGCAACAACAGTACGGGTAGCAGCAGCCGACTAACGAGCGACATGGGCAAAGCGGAAATACTGGCTGGCAGCACTACCGGCCCTGGAACGAGAACGTGGCGTAAAGCTGGAATACACTGTTGCGGCGCTGGTTCTGGAACGTGATGTTGCCGACTTTTGCAGACTCAAGCACGTTGGTAAAGCCGCCGTTGTAGCGCAGCCCGATGCCGGGGCCGGTTTTGCGTTGGTAGCCCAACCCAAACAGGTAACCAAAATCGACTGTGTTGTATGCGTCCTTCACATCGACTGTGGCGTTGCCGATTTTGTCCTTCGCTGATACCAGGAAGCCCACCTGCGGCCCTGCTTCAAAGAACAGCCCGCCAGCGTTGGCATGGAAAGCCAGCGGCATATCTACGTAGTCGAGCCGCGTGGTCAGGCCGGGCGTTTCGAGCTCGCCACCCTTGCGTGAGTAGATGATTTCGGGCTGGAAAGCGAATAGCTTGGTGAAGCCGATATTGGCAAAGCCGCCGGCCTGGAACCCCACAATGTCCTTGTAGGCCTTGGCATCCTTACCCACGAAATTGGACAGTGAAGCCCCTGCTTTTAGGCCCAAAGACACGTTGCGCTGGGCAACGGCGGTACCCGACAGGCCCACGGTGGCCCCGGTTAGTATTAAAGAAAGAAAAAGCTTGTTCATGCGCGCTGGCTTCGGAAATAGGCTGTAAAATCGGGGGCGAAGCTACGCGTAAAGTTTGTAGTCCGTCATCTTCTGAAGCCGTTTTCATAAGGTACACAGCCCTTTTTCAGGTGCCGACCGGTTGCCGACCTTGCTGTTGGCTACTCGCTAAACGTCCCTAAGCTGCCTGCATAACCGGCTTATCAGCACACAAAAAAAGGCTGCCTTCCCAGTAGGAAAGCAGCCTTTGTAATGGGCGACGCGTAGCGCCGGTTTAGCGGGTCGGAATCAGGTAGCCGAGCTGCAGGGTGAAGGCGTTGTTGAAGGCCTTGGGCTCGTTGTCCTGGTTCTTGGTGTCGATGAGCGAGTTGAAGCCGCGGGCATAACGCAGGCCCAGGCTAATGCCGCCCTCCGTCATGTAGCCTACGCCGGCCACGCCGCTGATGTCGAACTGGGCCAAATCAGACTTGTAGGCATCGTCGCGGCTTACACCGGTGTAGTCGCGGAAGCCGCTGTTGCTTTCTACTTTATCCTTGCTGCCATCCGTGTACTTGGTCGTCACCTGGTTTTTCACCTTGGAACCGAACAAGTAGCTCACCTGCGGACCCAGTTCGAAAAACATACCGCCAGCATTGATTCTGGCCAGCAGCGGCACATCGAGGTAGTGCAGCACGCGCTGCTGCTCGGTTTCCTGCTTGTCAATGGTCTTGCCGTTAACCGTGCCGGGGTTGAAGCCGCTCGACTGGGTGGAGGTCAACTCGTAGCCTTTGCGGTTATAAAGCAGCTCGGGTGCGAAAGAGAAAAAACCATCGGACGAAATCGGGATGCTTGCGCCGATACCGGCGTTGTAGCCCAGCTTATAGTCGCCCAGGTCGGCGCTGTAGTTAGAGCCGGTAATCTGGCCCACGTTGTCGCCCGAGATGTTGGAGTAGGTACCACCTACTTTCAGCCCAATGCGGAAGCCACCGGCGTCCTGAGCGTGTGCAGCGGAAATGGAGGCAACGCCAATGGCGGCCAGGAGAGCAACTTTTTTCATAATCGTAAGGGAATTAAAACGCGGGTTACAACCACTTCGCCGCCTATCACAGTCGCGCTCCTCGTGGTTTCAGGGCCTCATATCGTAAAAATGGCAGGCAAGGTTACTTCGCAGCTTAAGGTTGATACAGCTGGAACTCAGTGGTTTCCAGCTAATCAGCACATTGCTAGCGAATTGCCAGAAGTTGAAATACCTCGGGTTTCCGGCCCGCGCTTTGGGCGGGTTTCATTACTTTTGATCTTTATGCCCGCACGCTTTTTATGATGAATCGGTACATTTTGGGGCTGGTCGGCGGGCTGGCGGTGCTGGCCCTACGTGAGGCCCGGGGCCAGCAGTCGGCTAGTGTACCGGCCGGGCCGCTGGTGGCAGGGGTGCACGGGCTAGGCAGCTTCATTATTCCGCACACGCCCTCCATTCGCCACCTGGCGGTGTCACATCCTACGGGCATCGAGCTTAATGTGCAGCGCCAAACCAATGGCAGCGCGCCCTGGCACGCTTGGTACCGATACCCCAAAATAGGCCTGGCCCTCACCTATTACGACTACCACAACCCCACGCTGGGCCGCTCCTATGCGGCGGGGTTCTACCTCAACAAGTCGTTCTGGCGTAGCCAGCGCACCGAGCTCAACTTTCGCATCGGCACTGGCGTGGGCTACTTCCCGAAGCGCTTCGACCAGGAAACCAACCACAAAAACAACATCATCAGCTCCCGGCTCAACGCCACCATTCAGGCCCGGCTGGAGTACGATATAGCCCTCACCGAGCACTTCGGCCTGCTATTGGGGCTGGGGCTGAACCATTACTCGAACGGGGCTACTACCAAACCTAACTTCGGCATCAACCTGCCCACTGTGCTGGTGGGCGTAAATTACCATCAGCAGCGCCCCCTGCGCCCCCTCAGCCAGCCCCCCGAACCAATGCCCGAAGACGTGGGCCGAAACTTTCTCAACATCAGCACATCGGCTGGCTGGAAGCAGTGGAGCCAGTCGGATAACCAGAGCTACCTGGTGAATTCGATAACCCTGGCCGCGGGCCGACGCATCAACCGCAAATCCAACCTTGTAGTCGGCTTCGAAGGTTTCTACGACCGGAGCCTGAACGCCCAGCAGCGCGACTCGGCCCGCACCACCGACCGCCTGACCGACGTGAAGAAGGCCGGGGCCTACGTGGGCCACGAGCTGCTGTTTGGCCGGGTGGCTTTCGTTTCGCACCTGGGTTTTTATGTCTATAATCCCTACAAATCCAACAAATTCTACTACGAGCGCCTGGGCCTCAAATACCACTTCACGCCCCGCATCTTCGGCGGCGTCGATTTGAAGGTGCATCGTGGGGCGGCCGATGTTGTTGAGTGGCGGCTTGGCATGAGACTGTAACGGGGCAATCCGGCTTCGGGAGCAACGAGGCTGCCGCCGGCTCAGCAGCTTCAGTAGCGGCCCGGTACCAGTCAGCCGACGCTTCAGCAATAAATGCGCGCAACTATGCGGCCGGATGCCGTGCTTTAGCGGGTCATCCACTTCCCCGGCCGCTTATGGAAACGTTTCTGCTTCTAAACCGCTGGCTGCACATTGCAGCGGGCTTCACAGGCTTTTTTGTGGCCCCGGTGGCGCTGGTAGTGCGTAAGGGCGGCACGGCGCACCGGCGCTGGGGGCGCGTATTTTTCTGGGCTATGCTGGTAGCCGGCAGCACGGCTCTGGTGTCGGCCAGCCTCAATGGCCTTACTTTCCTGCTGCTGACGGGTATTTTCAGCCTTTACCTGGCCCAATTTGGCTACCGCTCGCTGCACCACAAAGGCATGGGCCAGAGCCAGCGGCCGGAGCTTTACGATTGGACCAGCGTGCTGCTGGGACTCTCTATTTTTGCCGGCACGCTGGGTTACGGCCTGCTCAGCAGGCCTTTCAATCCGGTAGTAGTCATGTTCGGGGGCATTGGTTTATTCCTCACGGTACGGCAGCTGCAGGGGTTTCGGCGGCCGGGCCCCTGGCCGGCGGGGCAATGGCTGCGCAACCACATTTCGGGGTTTATGGGCGCTTACATCGCGGCCATATCGGCCTTCTCGGCCACTAACCTCAGGTTCATCCCCTTTCCGCTCAATTTCCTGTGGCCCACGCTGGTGTTTGTGCCGCTGCTCATCTGGCTGCAACGACATTATGTACCCAAAGCCGGCATCAACTCACGAGTACTGGTTGCCCCAAAAGGCGATTAGCCCGCTATTGAAACGCCAAAAGCGATCCCGCGAACGGGATGGCGCTTTTGTATTGGAGCTTAAACGCTGGCGGGGAGAGCAGCACTGGGAGAAGCAGTCGGCGGGAATAGGGAGCAGAGCATGACCGCCTGAGCACTGCGCCGCGTTGCCTGATTAGTCCTTGTAGGCCACTTCGGGCTCCATACTTTTAGCATGATTCACGATGTCGGCCATGTGCAGCATGTCTGGCACCTGATCCACCAAGTTCCTTTTCTGGTTCGTGGAAACCATTTTGCTGTGCAGGCTGAATGGCGAACGGCCGCGCAAATCCAACATGGTGGTAATGCCTACCTCTTCGAGCAGCGTAGTCAGCTCTGGGTCCAGCCCATCGATACGCGACAGATCGGCATAATTGACCCATTTAAAAATCTTGATTTCTTCGATACCCGTAGCCGAAGACAGGGCGCGGCGGTCGGCAGGTGTACGGGCTGCATCTAATAGCGCATCGGCAGTTTTAATTCCCTGCTCGTGCAGCTTCTTTACTTGATCATTGGGGATACTGGTAATTTCATTGATTGCGTATTGCATTTAATAAGGTTTAGTGAAATATACTTTCTATATGTTGTAAATATAAATAAAATATAATCAAAAAGCAAATAAATTAGGCTCAATCATAGCATCAGAAACCAAATTTTATAATCACACACATTTAACCAATGTATTATAATCCAGTTTATTGCAGTCAAGTATTTCCCTTTTTAAGGGCACGATATTTTACTATAAAAAATATCATGTATTTTCATATCCAATATATCATATAGATGAATTCACTTCCTTCCGGCAATATAGTTAGTACATGAATGCAGCTTTTAATATTTACCAACACACACAAATGGTTAGTGCTTGGCATCTGCAACCAGCGTCTTGTTTATCTGCCTTACCAGCCCCGGTCCCTCATAAATAAAGCCCGAGTACAACTGTAGCAACGAGGCACCGGCCTCTAGTTTCTCGCGCGCATCGGCCGCCGAATGGATGCCGCCTACCCCGATAATGGGCAGCTGTCCGCGGCTGTGGCGGCTTAGGTAGCGGATAACTTCGGTGGCTCGCTGCCGCAAAGGCCGCCCACTCAACCCGCCGGCTCCCAGCCCGGCTACGCGGTCGGCCGGCGTTGTTAGGCCGGTGCGGGCAATGGTGGTGTTGGTGGCCACGAGGCCGCTAAGGTTGGTTTCACGAGCGATAAGCAGGATGTCGTCGAGCTGCGAGTCGGTGAGGTCGGGCGCGATTTTGAGCAGCAGCGGCCGTGGCACGGGCAGCGTCTGGTTGCGCTCCTGCACTTGTTGGAGCAGCTCAATCAGCGGCTCCCGCTCCTGCAGGGCCCGCAGGTTGGGCGTGTTCGGCGACGATACGTTTACCACGAAATAGTCGACTACTTCGTGCAGGGCCTCTATGCAGGCCACGTAATCGTGGGCGGCCTGCTCATTGGGTGTATCCTTGTTCTTACCAATGTTGCCGCCGATAATCAGGCCCCGGTCGCGGCGGTGGCGCAGGCGGGCAGCCACGGCTTCGGCCCCGTCGTTGTTGAAACCCATGCGGTTGATAAGCGCGCCATCGGACGGGAGCCGAAACAGCCGGGGCACGGGGTTGCCGGGCTGGGCGCGGGGCGTTATCGTTCCTATTTCCACAAAGCCGAAGCCCAGCGCCCCCAGCTCGTCAGTCAGCTCGGCGTTCTTGTCGAAGCCCGCGGCCAGCCCCACCGGGTTGCGGAATGGCAGCCCCAGCACCTCCCGCTCCAGATTGGGATGCCGGAAGTCGTAGAGGCCCCGTAGCAGCGCCCGCGCGCCCGGCAGCTTGTGGGCCCGCCTCAGGTTGTCGAACACCAGGTGGTGCGCCTTCTCCGCATCGAGCTTAAACAGCAGCGGCTTGACGAGGGCGTGATACATGGACAGAGAAGTGATGAGGTGGTAAGTGCTAAAGGACGTCATCCGGAGCGCCGCGAAGAATACAGTCCTTCGCTACTGTCGCGTGCCACCTTACCCGGCCCAGCCCTCCCGGTCGAGGCTGCGGTACTGGATGGCTTCGGCCAGGTGGGGCAGCTCGATGTGCTCGGCAGCGGCCAGGTCGGCAATGGTGCGGGCTACTTTAAGAATCCGGTCGTAGGCGCGGGCCGAGAGCCCCAGGCGCTCCATGGCCGTTTTGAGCAGCGCGCGGCCGGCGTCGTCGATGCGGCAAATGTCCTTCACCATCTGCGAAGGCATCAGGGCGTTGGAATGGATATCGGGAAAGCCCTCGAAGCGGGCCGCCTGGCGCTGGCGGGCCTCGGCTACGCGCGCCTGCACGGCCCGGCTGGTTTCAGCGGGGCGCGTTTCGGTCATCTGGTCGAACGTAACGGGCGTTACCTCCACATGCAGATCAATCCGGTCGAGCAGCGGGCCACTCACTTTGTTCAGGTACTTCTGCACCACGCCGGGGCCGCACACGCATTCCTTTTCGGGGTGGTTGTAGTAGCCGCAGGGGCAGGGATTCATGGAGGCAATCAGCATAAAATTGGCCGGGAACTCGATGCTGAGCTTAGCCCGGGCAATCGTTACCCGACGCTCCTCCAGCGGCTGGCGCATTACCTCCAGCACCGTGCGCTTAAACTCGGGCAGCTCATCGAGAAACAACACCCCGTTGTGGGCCAGCGAGATTTCGCCGGGCTGCGGGTTGCTTCCCCCTCCTACCAGGGCCACATCGGAAATGGTGTGGTGCGGCGCCCGAAACGGCCGGGTATGGATGAGCGAGGCGTGGCTGCCAAGCCGGCCGGCCACCGAATGAATTTTGGTGGTTTCCAGCGCCTCCTGCATGTTAAGGGCCGGCAGAATACTGGGCAGGCGCTTGGCCAGCATCGTTTTGCCCGCGCCGGGCGGCCCTATCATTATCACGTTGTGGCCCCCGGCGGCGGCAATTTCCAGCGCCCGCTTGATATTTTCCTGGCCCTGCACATCGGCAAAGTCGGCCTCGTACTGGTTGGCCGTCTGCTGAAACAGGTCGCGCGTATCCATCGTTACCGGCGCAATTTCCAACCGGCCCTCCAAAAAGTCCACGGCCTCCTGCATGGTGCCCACCGGAATAATATCGAGGCTGTTGACAATGGCGGCTTCCTGCGCATTCTCGCGGGGCAAAATCAGCCCCTTAAAGCCCTCCTTGCGGGCCTGAATGGCAATTGGCAGCACGCCCTTTATCGGCCGCAGCTCGCCATCGAGGGCCAGCTCGCCCATAATCACGTAGTCGGCCAGCCGCTCGGTATCCAGTTGCTGCGAGGCGTGCAGAATTCCCAGCCCAATGGGTAGGTCGTAGGCCGAGCCTTCTTTGCGGATATCGGCCGGCGCCATGTTCACGACCACCTTGGTACGGGGCATGCGGTAGCCCCGGAATTTCAGGGCCGCTTCTACCCGCTGCTGGCTTTCCTTGATGGCGTTATCGGGCAGCCCTACCACGAAAAACCCGGTTCCCTGCGACACCACCACTTCGATGGTAATCGTGTAGGCATTCACGCCCTGCACGGCCGAGCCAAAGGTTTTCGTGAGCATAGGGCTGTTAGTTAGGCAGGCAAGGGCGTAGTGAAAGCAGCGCAGCAACCGCGCATTTTTGGCAAGATATCAACTGCAGGATGACAGATCGGAATTCTCACTTACACGTCCAGATTTGCAGGCCTCAACTATTTACCCGCCCATTATTTACTTTGGGGCGGTAGCGCGACTGGTTGAGGATGCGTTGAGCGTCTTTCTCGACCATCAGCTGGGGCAGCGTCACCTTGGGGTTTTCGGCCATGTACTTGCGTACAATCTGCCAGCCCACCCAGGCCCCTACCCGGCCAGGGGCCGTTTTATCAATTTCCGGAATATTAGGCCGTTCGCCTATGTACTTCTGAATGGTGAATGGGGCAGTATTGTAGAGCAGGCTTTTCTCGATGAAGTGGGCCCATATTTTCCCCTCATTGAACCCAACGCCAGCCATTTCCGCAGCGCTATAGCCGATCAGCAGCGAGTCGGGGGTGCAGGGCAGCATTTGCTCGGCAAAATACAGGGCCTTACCAAAGTGCAACATCTCACCGAGCATCGTCTGGCCGGCGGCAGGCTTCTGGTTGTACTTGGTACTGATGGCCAGCGCCAGCCCCGGCACCAGGTGCTCGGGCGTGTAGCGCCGCTGAATGTAGCCCGGTACGTTGGGCCGGTAGGCTGCCTTCGGTCCCACGAAATAGTCGGTGCTGAGAACAATCAGACTGTCGTTGACGAACAAATCCTGGCTCAGCCCGCTCACGAAGGTTTTTATGGGCGGCACCCGAAAGCCAGAATAGTAGTAGCGGACATGCTGGAATAGCTGCGTCAGGTTTTGCTGCAACTGCGGGCCCTGGAAGGTGCTATCGGCCTGGACGCCCAGCTTCTGGAGGCCGGCATTGGCAGCCAGCCGGGCCAGTGTGGCGCTCAGTACGCCCGGCGGATATTGCCCGGCCTGCAGAAACTGCCGCGCGAACAAGCCGTTATTTTGCAGAAACTGCTCGGCGTCGGCCGGGGTTTTTAGCTTGAAAAAAGGTGCTTCGAGTCGTTCGAGCTTGACGGGGGCTTCTACCTTGGCCACCTCGGGGCTCAGCTCACACCGGTCGTCGTTGTTCGAGCAGGCCCCCAGACTTAGACCAGCGGCGGCTGACGCCATCAGCAGCAGGGTACGCAAACGGGCAGAAATATGCATCACGGTTCTATCTTTGAGTCAAAAGTAGCCAAATCTACCGGCCTATCGTCGGCACCTGGCCTTACCCAACGCTTTTCCTCCTTCACCATGAAAAAGGCTCTGTTTGCTCTTCTTATCAGCGCCGCTACGCTCGGCACCGCCTCCGCTCAGGTCGAAATTGGCCTCAAGGTGTCGCCCTCCCTCACCAGCCTGCGGGCCGCCTCGCCCAACGGCGATGAGCTGAACAGCGAAAGTGCCAAGTTCAGCCTGGGTGGCGGTATCATCGTCGATTACTTCTTCGGCCAGAACTACGCCTTCAGCACCGGCCTGGAGCTGGTGGGCAAGGGCGGCAAGGTTAGCTACTTCGACAACGCCAGCAAGCAGCGTTACGAGCAGAAAATAGGCCTCCAGTATCTGCAGGTACCCCTCACGGTAAAGCTGTTCACCAACGATGTAGCCGAGGATACCAAGGTATATTTCCAGCTCGGCGGAGCACTGGGCGGCGTCATCGGGGCCCGCGTTGATGGCGAAAAATATTACACCAACCCCGTGACGACCAACCGCACCAAGGCCACCAAGCACGTCATCATCCCCGATGCCAACCTGCGCCTCGGGGCCGGCATCGAGCGGCAGCTTGGCCAGACGACCCGCTTCCTGCTCGGCGTTAGCTACCACCGCGGTTTGCTCAACATCGATAAGTACTTCGAAGACAACGCGGGTATCAAAGACGCCGAGCTAAAAAACAGCGAATTCGCCCTGGATTTCGGTATTAAGTTTTAGGGAGTAGAGATAAAATAGAACGTCATGCTGAGCTTGCCGAAGCATCTCTACCGCTTTGTTGCAATGGTAAAACCTGACGTTAGAATTAGCATTGCGGTAGAGATGCTTCGGCAAGCTCAGCATGACGTTCTTCCCTGCTATCTAACCACTTAACACCAAAGAAAAACCCCCGCGTTGCTCTAAGCAGCGCGGGGGTTTCTTCTATCAGGAGGAGTTTTTTTTCGCAGAAAAAATCCGTCAGTATTCAGTTAACTAGTCAACTATTTCCAATTCCCGGTCCTGCAACCGGCTCATGGCCGCCGCGGCCGAATGCAGCTCGATTTCCTCGCCGTTTTCGTCCTCGATGCGGTACTCGGTGAGACCCATACTGGTGTCTTTCATCACCTTTACCCACTTGTAATACTTCAGGTACCATTTCATCTGCCGGCTTACCAACCCTTTGGTGTAGTAGGCGTGCAGGAACGGGTGCACTGAAAGCGTAATACCCGACTGGTTTTGAGCTACCAGCAGGTCGTCGATGCTGTTGTCGATTTCGTCCGTCACGAGGATGGAAGCCGAAATCTTGCCCGTACCGCCGCAGGTGGGGCACACCTCGCCGGTAACAATGGCTTCGGCCGGCCGCACGCGCTGCCGGGTAATCTGAAGCAGGCCAAACTTGGTGATGGGCAGGATGGTATACCGGGCCTTGTCGTGTTTCATCACGCTATGCACCGCATCCTCCACCTTCTTGCGGCTCTCGGCCGATTTCATATCAATGAAATCGACGACGATGATGCCGCCCATGTCGCGCAGCCGAAGCTGGCGGGCTACTTCCTTGGCGGCGGCCATGTTCACGGCTAAGGCCGTGGCTTCCTGGTCACCTTCCTGGTTGCTCTTGTTTCCCGAGTTCACGTCGATGACGTGCAGGGCCTCGGTGTGCTCGATAACCAGGTAACCGCCGCCGGGGGCCGTTACGGCTTTCCCAAACAGCGTTTTGAGTTGCTTCTCGATGCCGTGCTGCTCAAACACCTTCACCTTGCCGGTGTGCAGTTTCAGCAGCCCGAGCTTGTCGGGAGCAATCTGTTGCAGGTAGCTGCGCATCTCCTCGTACAGGGCCGGCGAGTCCACGGTAATGGCATCGAACGACTCGTTAAGCATATCGCGCAGCATGGACGAAGTGCGGCCCAACTCACCCAGAATCTTGTCGTTGGGCTTGCCCAGCTTCAGGTTTCCGTGCAGCGTGTTCCACTTCTCGGTCATGTTCTGCATGTCCCGGTCGAGCTCAGCCACCTCGCGGCCTTCGGCCACGGTGCGGATAATCACGCCGAAATTGTCGGGCTTAATGGAGGCGATAAGGCGCTTAAGCCGGTCCCGCTCCGTACGGCTGACAATCTTTTTGGACACACTGATGGTGTTGGAAAACGGTACCAGCACCAGGTAGCGGCCAGCCATCGAAATATCGGTGGACAGACGCGGACCTTTGGTTGAAATCGGCTCCTTTACAATCTGGACCACCAATTGCTGGCCCTTCTTGAGTGCGTTGTCGATTTTCCCTACTTTGTCGAGGGGCGCTTCAAACTGAAAGTTTTTGAGCGACCCGACGGTAATTTTCTGCGATTGAACGCTCTTATTCCACTTTACGAGCGAGGGGAAGCTTTCCCCCAGGTCGCCGTAGTGCAAGAAGGCGTCTTTTTGATACCCGATGTCGATGAACGCGGCGTTCAGACCGGGCATAACTTTCTTGACCGTGCCCAGGAAAATGTCACCAACCGAGTAGGCGGTGTCGTTGCGGTCGAAATGGTATTCGATGAGCCGCTTATCCTGTAGCAGGGCAATCCGTTCTCCGTCCTGAGTAGAATTAATGATTAATTCGTTACTCAATGGATTAAGCCTTAGAAAGGCGCCTCTGAGCGGTGGCCACAATAAACCTGTCGGCCCCGAAACCCGCAAAGGGAAGCCGGCGCACATAGGCGCCGGCTTCCCTTGTCAGCCTCGGGGAAAGCACGTTTCTGGCCACTCTCGGAAGAACCTAAGTGAGAAATAGACAGGCGCTTCTCAACCGAAAAACGCCGTCAGCAAACCCCGCCGGGGCTTACTTCTTCTTGTGACGGTTCTTGCGCAGACGCTTCTTCCGCTTGTGAGTAGCAATCTTATGACGCTTTCTTTTTTTACCGCAAGGCATGTTGTTGGGGTTAAGTGGCTGATTTATTTTTCTGTGCTTAGTTGATGGTGCTCAGCACTTAGGCAGTTCTAATGCGCTGTAGTACCATGTCAATCAACTTTGATTGTTGTGCCGCGTGTTTAGGATGTTCAACAAAATAATTGAACGACCTAACCACCAGGCACAACCAGCAAAGCGCTAAAAAAACTACTGAAGTTTCTGTAGCTGCTCATCTACCGATGCGGCCAGAGCCGGGTCGGAGCTGATGCTTTTGGCGGCGAGGAAGGCTTTGCGGGCCTCCTGCTTCGCGCCCGTTTGGGCTAACGAAACGCCAAGATAGAACTGCGCGTTGACGTTTTTCGGATTGATTTCAGTCAGTTCCGCAAAACGCTCAGCAGCCTTATCGTACTGATTGCTCTGAACAGCCAGTAAACCAAGGTTATACAGTGCCTGCTCGTTGCGTGGGTCGGCCGATAAAACTTCTCGCAACAGGGTAATGCCTTTCACCGGATTCTCGCTGGCCATGTAGGCCATGCCGAGGTTGGTTTTGGCATTGAGGTTGTCGGGGTTGTTCTTCAGCACCCGCTCGTACAGCTCGCGGCACTTGGCCCCCAGCAATTTCTGCCGGGCCTCGGTAGTAGCAAAGCTGTAGGCCTCATAGTACTGGTCGGCGGCGCGCTGGAAAGTCTGCTCGCCGGGGCGTACCAAGGCAATCTGCTCCAGGTAGTAGCCGGCACTATCGAAACGCTCCACTGCTTTGTACTTGTCGGCCAGCTCGCGGGCTATCCCTAGTTTAGCGCCCGGGTCGGCTTCGGCCGTGTACTTAGCCACCAATGTGCTGATTTCCCGCCGCTGGGCGGCGGGCATCGTCATGTGGGGCTTTTCGGCGGTCGGGCCGCTGGGCTCGTCGTGGCTGCCGGCCGGGTGGCCATGCTCATCGAGTTCGCCCACTGCAGGAGCAGCGGCACCCTGGTCGCGGTTGGCGGTGGCGGCCCCGTCCTGAGCCAGCGTGGGCTGGCCGTCTTTGGGCTTCACAATCACCTTCGGCAACAGAAACAAGCCGGCTATAAGGGCCAGGGCCAAAGCCAGAATCAGTAATTGGTGCTTGGAAGAAGAAGTGCTGAGAGCCATCGACTGGGCGGGGTAAAAGTCGGGTCGCCGGGGGATCCTGCAGGCAGGAGTTCCCGGCGACCCGGCCGGCAACGGAAAGCGACTGCCTGTTTAGGCAGCCATCTCTTTTATTTTCTTGCTGTTTTTGATTTTCCCGATGAACGTCTTCGAGGGCTTGAAGCTCGGGATGTAGTGCTCGTCGATGATGATGGACGTATTTTTCGAGATGTTGCGGGCTACTTTCTTCGCGCGCTTCTTGTTAACGAACGAGCCAAAGCCACGCACGTAAATGTTGTTGCCGTCAGCCATCGAGTCTTTTACAACTTTGAAGAAGGCTTCTACGGTAGCCGAAACATCGGCTTTCTCGATGCCGGTCTTGTCGGCAATTTCGGCAATTACTTCTGCTTTAGTCACGCTGGTAAGTGTACTAAGGGTGAAAAAAAAGGGGTCGGCACGGAGTACCATCCTGAAAACGTAAGCACTTGCCCGGTAAGAGTTTGCCCACGTTTTGAGGGCCACAAAGGTAGCCCCCTTTTTTGGGATTACAAACCGTTTACCTGCAATCCGCCTTTTGCCCTACTCTCCATTCAACTAATTATATATCAAAAACTTGGCCTTCTCTGCTATTTCGCCTACAACGCCGGATTCCTATTCGTGGTTCGCCGAAGCCCTGCTGGCCTGGTACCCACGCCACCGCCGCGACCTGCCTTGGCGCCACACCCGCGACCCGTACTTCATTTGGCTTTCGGAGGTCATTCTGCAGCAAACCCGCGTGAAGCAGGGCCTTCCTTATTACCTGACTTTCAGCAGTAACTACCCTACCGTGCAGGCCCTGGCCGCCGCCCTGCCCGACGAGGTACTGCGGCACTGGCAGGGCCTAGGCTACTACTCGCGGGCCCGCAACATGCACCACACCGCCCAGCAGGTTGTGAGTGAGTTTGGGGGCCAGTTTCCGGATTCTTACGCCGGATTATTGCAGCTCAAAGGCGTGGGCCAGTACACGGCCGCCGCCGTGGCTTCATTTGCCTACGATGAGCAGGTGGCCGTGCTCGACGGCAACGTATTTCGGGTGCTGGCCCGGGTATTTGGCCTACACCACGATATTGCCGCGCCCGCCAGCCGCAAGCAGTTTCAGCAGGTGGCCGACCAACTGATTCCAGCCGACCACCCGGCCGAATTCAACCAGGCTATCATGGAGTTTGGGGCTCTGCAATGCACGCCCGCTAAGCCCGACTGCATGTTCTGCCCGCTGCAAAGCCGCTGCTTCGCCTTCCAGCACGGGCTGGTAGCCGAGTTGCCAGTGAAAAGCAAAGCCAAAGTGGCCCGCACCCGCTACTTCCATTACTTAGTACTACGCCACGCCGACACGGTGTACCTGCGCAAGCGCGGCCCCAAAGACATTTGGGAGGGCCTCTACGATTTCGCCCTGCACGAAACGGATTCGGCCGAACTGCCCGGAGCGCAACTGCTAGCCGAAGTGGAGCGGTTGGGCGGGCGCGTGGCTACCGACCGGGCCGAGGAGCCCACCGTGGCGGCCCGCCACATCCTGAGCCACCAGAAAGTGGAGGCCCGCTTTCATGAGGTATGGCTAGCCGGGCCGCTGCCGGCCGCCGCTACATCGGCCGGGCTGGCTGCGTACCGGAGCGCGGAAGTTGAACAGTTACCCAAATCTATTCTTATAACTAATTATATTAGCAATAAGCAAATTTAATCAGCCAACTTCTTTGGCATTTACAATATTAGTGTTTATCTTTATTGAGTTGAAAAAGGAACTTTCATCAAACCTAACCCCTTCAAATCTATACACATGGCAAGTATCAACAAAGTTATTCTGATCGGTCATCTGGGCAAAGACCCCGAGGTGCGGCACCTGGAAGGTGGCACCACCGTAGCCAACTTTACAATGGCCACCAACGAGTATTATAAGGACAAGCAGGGCACGCGCGTCGAGCGGACCGAGTGGCACAACATCGCCGCCTGGCGCGGCCTGGCCGAGCTGGCCGAGAAGTACCTGCATAAGGGCCAGCAGGTGTACGTGGAGGGCCGTATCCGCACCCGCCAGTACCAGGATAAGGACAACCAGACCCGCTACATCACCGAAATCGTGGCCGACGAGATTTCGTTGCTTGGTTCGCGGCCCGGCACGGCAGCCCAGCCCACTGTAGCGGCCCTGGCAGAGGAGCCCGTTACCTTCCGCCAGGAGCCCGAGCTCGACCAGCTACCTTTTTAGGCCGTCGCTTTTTGCGTATACGTTTGTAGCGCGAAAATCTGTTTCGCGACGAGCGAAGCGAGTATCACATAGGTGCGTTCCTACACTGTACTCGCTTTGCTCGTCGCGAAACAGATTTTCGCGCTACACGTTTCTGCGGTACGGGCTCGTTGCGCGGCATTTCGTGGTTACCTTTACCGTTCACTCGTTGCACTGCAGCTGCATGGCCGTTTCCCATTTTCCTGGTTTTTGGCGCGTAGCCGCTGTCGGCCTGCTGCTGGCGGGCGGCTGCACCTCAGCCCCCGACTTTACGCCCAAGCCCAAAGGATATAACCGCATCGATTTGCCGCCCCATGCCTACCAGCAGCTGGCGCCGGGCCGCCCCTACACGTTTGAGTACTCGCGGGCGGCCAAAATTCTGCGCGACTCGTCGTATCTGGCCCAGCCGCACTGGATAAACGTGTATTATCCGCAACTTAAGGCCAACGTGCAGCTCACCTACGCCGACGTGCGGGCCGACCGCCAAGGTTTCAACCGCCTGCTCGAAGATGCCCGCAAGCTCACTGGCAAACATGAAATCAAGGCTTCAGCCATTGAAGAGCGGGTATTAAAAATCTCCAACGGCATGCAGGCGACGGTTTTTGACCTGCAGGGCGAAGTACCCAGCCAGTTCCAGTTCTACACCACCGACAGTACCCGCCATTTCCTGCGTGGGGCCCTGTACTTCCGCACCGCCACCGCCAACGACTCGCTGGCCCCGGTTATCGAGTATGTCAAGCAGGACATAATTCATATGCTGAACACGCTGCGCTACAGGTAGGCTGGCCGCTTTCAGCTGTTAGCGTCCCATTAAGAATCAGCACCCGAACCGTGAAAAGCTAGCAGCTAATAGCTATCAGCTAACAGCTCCGATAATGAGTTTTTTTCAGACCAAGATTGAATACCTGAAGGGTGTGGGCCTGCAACGGGCGCAGCTGCTGCAAAAGGAGCTGGGGCTGTTCACTTACGGCGACCTTATTCAGCGCTACCCCTTCCGCTACCTCGACCGCACCCAGTTCTACAACATCGTGGATTTGCACGAAGACCTGCCTTACGTGCAGGTGAAGGGCATTTTGCGGAACCGGGAGGTGATTGGCGAGGGCCATAAGAAGCGCATGGTGGCCAAGGTAGCCGACGCCAGCGGCGAGCTGGAGCTTGTGTGGTTCAAGGGCGTGAACTACCTGGAGAAAATCATCAAAAACCACCAGGAGTACATCGTGTTTGGCAAGCCCACGGTGTTCAATGGGCGGCCCCAGATGGCCCACCCAGAACTGGAGGAAGTGACCGAGCAGAAGCCCGGCCAGAGCTTCCTGCAGCCGGTGTACAACACGTCGGAGAAGCTCAAGAACTACCACCGGGTGGACAGCAAGGCCATTGCCCGCATGGTGGCCGACCTGCTGAAGCTGGCCCTGCCCCATGTACAGGAAACTCTTTCGCCGGCCCTCATTGAGCAGTATGGGCTGATGAGCAAGGCCACGGCGCTGCAGCAGATTCACTTTCCGCAAACGCCCGATTTACTGCAGACGGCCCGCTTCCGGCTCAAGTTCGAGGAGCTGTTCTACATTCAGCTGAAGCTGCTGCGCCAACGCGACCAGCGCAAAGTGAGCCTGGCCGGGCAGATTTTCAAGGAGGTGCCCACGCTGGTTCACTTCTACAAGAACGTGCTGCCCTTCGACCTCACCGGGGCCCAGAAACGCGTTATCCACGACATCTACAAGGATTTTTGCGCCGGCCAGCAAATGAACCGGTTGCTGCAGGGCGACGTGGGCTCGGGCAAAACTATTGTGGCTTTTATTGCCATGCTGATGGCCGCCGACAACGGGGCCCAAAGTTGCCTGATGGCCCCCACCGAAATATTGGCTAACCAGCACTACACCGGCCTCAAGGAATTTGCCGACTTACTGGGCCTGAAAATCGGTCTGTTGACGGGCAGCACCCGCACGGCCGCCCGTCGGGTGCTACACGAGCAGCTGCGCTCGGGCGAAATGCACATCCTGACCGGCACCCACGCCCTGCTCGAAGACACCGTGCAGTTCAAAAATCTGGGCCTCACCATCATGGATGAGCAGCACCGCTTCGGGGTGGCCCAGCGCTCCAAACTCTGGCAGAAAAACCCCCACGTAATACCGCACGTGCTAGTAATGACGGCCACGCCCATCCCGCGCACGCTGGCCATGACGCTCTATGGCGACCTCGACGTGAGCGTGATTGACGAGCTGCCGGCCGGCCGTAAACCCATCGTTACGGTGCACCGATTCGACTCGAACCGATTGAAGGTATTCCAGTTTTTGCGCGACCAGGTGAAGCTCGGCCGGCAGGTGTACATCGTGTACCCGCTGATTGAGGAAAGCGAGGCCATGGCCGACTACAAAGACCTCATGGACGGCTACGAAAGCATCGCCCGGGCCTTCCCGGATCTGCAGATAAGCATCGTGCACGGGCGCATGACGGCCGGCGAGAAGGACGCCGAAATGCAGCGCTTCGTGGCCAACCAGACCCAGATTATGGTGGCCACCACCGTAATTGAGGTGGGTGTAAACGTGCCGAATGCCTCGGTAATGGTAATTGAAAGCACCGAGCGGTTCGGCCTCTCCCAACTGCACCAGCTGCGCGGCCGGGTAGGCCGCGGCGCCGACCAGAGCTACTGCATTTTGATGAGCGGCTACAAGCTCAGCAAGGATTCGCGTACCCGCATCGAAACGATGGTGCGCACCAACAACGGCTTCGAAATTGCCGACATCGACTTGAAGCTGCGCGGCCCCGGCGACCTGATGGGTACCCAGCAAAGCGGCGTGCTCGACCTACTAATTGCTGACTTAGCCAAGGACGGCCGTATTCTGAGCGAGAGCCGGGCCGCCGCCCAGGCCCTGCTGGAGGCCGACCCCAATCTGGCCCTACCCGCCAACCAGGCCATCCGGCATCACATCGAGAGCCTGCCCGCCACGGCCGTCAACTGGAGCCGCATTAGCTGAGGCAACCCTACCACAGGGGCATAAAAAACGGCTCCTGAAGAGCCGTTAGGGAAAACTCATGCTGTGTTTACTCGCTCTTGGCGGAAGCGTTGCGGAGTAGCCGCCACGAGCGGAACTTGCCGCTTTCAGATGATAGCTGCGTTTCTGTATCAGCCGACATGCTTTGCAAGGTGGCGCTATGCACCGGAATTATCCACAGAGGTTCGTCGTTTGAAGCTAGCTGCGAATCGGCAGGGGTAGTGTTAAGCTTCCCGATGACGACCAGGGAAATCATCAAAACAAAGCGGAGTAAAGATTTCATATAGTAGGTGAACTTAAGCTTAAAAATCAGGCAGCAAGAACTACGCCGTAACAGGTACAAAATTCGGCGCTTTCATATTTTCGGTAATGAGTCTCACTATATACGGCTGGCTCATTATTAGAAACGTGGTAGTAGTGCCACCTCGATCAGGGTAGCTTGCTTTACCAGCGCCCGTTCAAACGAAAGACTTTCGATCGGGTTGCATTTCGGCCCGCAAAAGCAGCCTTTTTCCCGACCATTACCTACCTAATACCTTGACAATTGCGCAGATAGCAGCCTGACTTTTGTTCAACCAAAAGTTAGGTACCTTTGAAGAGTACAAATTTGCGGGATTTAACCCGTTGCGTCATAAAGCCTTTTCTGCCCGTGCGTTTTACTTTTCTGTTCGTCGCCGGCCTTGCGCTGGCTTCCCTGGCCTACCAGCCGGCCTCGGCTCAGCGCGTGAAATCAGCTGCTTTCAGCTACCTGCCCGAAACCCGCACCGACCGCTACAACCAGCGCGTGAGCCGCAAAACGCTACCGCTACCCGATGGCGGCTTCCTTATTTTGGCTCATCAAAGTGCTGACCAGTACGCCGTGGAGCGCTACGACGCCGACCTAAAGCGCCGCTGGAGCACCGCCCTGCCGCTGGGTGCAGGTGAAGTGGTGGACGGTTTCAACCAGAGCAGCGAACAGGCGACGGTGGTGGTTTACCAGAACACGGCCGGAACCCAGGGTCTGGTGGCCTATACTCTTGGTCTGGCCGATGGCCGCAAGAGTCCGGCCCAGAAGCTGGTAGAAGCCAACGCCCGCGACCGGCGCCCCGGCGTGGCCTTCTCACCCGATGGCAGCCGGCTGGTGGCCTGGCGCTACCTCACCCAAAGCAACCAGATCAAGGCCATCAGCGCCAGCGTGTACGACGAGAAGCTCCAGAAACTAAAAGACCGCAGCTACGACTTCCACGACCAAGGCGACTTTTTTTCCGTGACGGTGCATGTGGGCAACGACGGTACCCAGTTTGTAACGCTGGCCGGCGACCAGATGAAGAAGCTCAGCGTGCGCCGCTACCGCAACGATTCGCCCGACGTGAAGGTGATGTCGGTATCGGTGGGCGGTACGTTTGGAGGAAAGGTGGTGAACATCTTCGATTCGCGCTTCGTGCTGCGACCCGATAACACGCTGTACGCCGCGGCCATCTGCAACGAGCGGGCTACTGGCCTCTACCACAGCCTTAAGCTGGTGAAATTCGACTTCGCGGGCGAAAGCGACATGAAGTTTGCCCCCGAAGTGGCGCTGGCGGCCGACTACCTGACCGAGGTGAACCAGGCCGTGGGCGGAGCGCCCGCCAAGCGCCTTGAAGACGTGTACCTGACTGACGTGCTGCTCACCGACGACAAGCAGGTGGTAGTGCTGGCCGAGAAGAAGTACGAGGAAGGAGGCGAAGCATCGCCCGGCCACACCCGCGAGCTGCACCTGTTCGGCTACAACGAGTTCCTGACGCCCAGCTGGCGCAGTATCGTAGCCAAAGACCAAATGGCTCCCGCCGCCGACGGCTACAGCAGCATCGGCTACCGGGCCGCCGTGTTTGGCTCAGAAGTGCAATTGCTTACCTGGGAGACACTCAAGGGCAAATCGGACCTCTACCTGCGCCGTCTGAACGTGCCGACGGGCGTAGTAAGTGCCCCGAAAGGCCTGGGCCTGAATGTGGCCGCCGACCAGAACCTGGCCTACGTGAAGGACTTCACAGCCTGGCTCGACCCCAAAACCATCATCGGCGTCAGCCGCCCCAGCAAGAAGTCGGCGGCTCTGATGCTCAATAAAATCGCACTCAAATAGAACCGCGGATTAGCACGGATTTTTGCGGATTTCATGAATTTTGCAAATGGTATCGGGTAAAGCACGGCTTTGCTTCACTCTCGAAACCGTAAGCGCCCCTTCCCAATAAATGTGGGAAGGGGCGCTTTTCGCTAACAGCTAACAGCTAACAGCTAACAGCTAACAGCTAACCGTTACGGGAAGATGCCGAGCGACTGGTAGCTGACGCCGATTTTCTCGATGGCGGTGTAGAAAGCAGCCGTGCGCATGTCGGTTATGCCGGGCACTTCATCCATCACCTTGCGGATGGACTGGTAGGCGGTAATCATGGTGTCTTCGAGGCCGGAGTGTACGAGGTCGATTTCGTCGGCACCGTGAATGATGGACTGCCGCTCCGCATCGGTAACCGTGCGGCCGGTAGTGCGCTCAATGGTGGCTACCAGCCGGCGCATCGCACCTTCCTCGGCCCGCTTGCCCATACGCCCAAATCGCACGTTCGACAGGTTTTTCAGCCACTCGAAGTAGGAAACGGTAACGCCACCGGCGTTCAGGTAGAGGTCAGGCAGAATCAGGATGCCGCGCTCCAGCAAGATTTTCTCGGCTGGCTGGGTGGTGGGGCCGTTGGCGCCCTCGGCCACAATCTTGGCCTTTATTTTGGCCGCGTTGCCCTCATGAATCTGGTTTTCCAAGGCCGCGGGCAGCAGCACGTCGCACTCGTACTCAAGTAGTTCCAGCGAGTCTGCTAAGTCCTTGGCCCCTTCGAACCCCAGGATTGAACCCGTTTCCTCGCGGTGCTTAAACACAGCGGCCACATCAAGACCCTTTTCGTTGTAGATGCCCCCTTCGCGCTCGGCAATACCGATGATGAGCGCGCCGGCTTTGTGGCAGAAGTTGGCGGCGTGGTAGCCCACGTTTCCCAAGCCCTGCACGATAATTTTCTTGCCCTCAATGCCTGGTATCAGCCCGGCTTTGCCAGTCATTACCTCATCCATCAGCATTTCGCGCAGCCCGAAGAACACGCCCAGGCCGGTAGCTTCGGTCCGGCCGCGGATACCGCCCTGGCCTACGGGTTTGCCCGTAACGCAGCCCTGGGCATTGGTGTCGCCATACTTGAAGGTCATGTACGTATCGGCAATCCAGGCCATTTCGCGGCCACTGGTGCCGTAGTCGGGTGCGGGCACGTCCATGCCGGGACCAATCAGGTTCTTCTTGATCAGCTCACTGGCATAGCGGCGCGTTACGCGCTCCAGGGTCTGCACTGAGGTCGTGCGTGGGTTGATTTTTACGCCGCCCTTCGCTCCGCCAAAGGGTACATCAACGAGGGCGCACTTAAACGTCATGAGCGTGGCCAGGGCCATTACCTCATCCTCATCTACGTGCATACTGTACCGAATGCCTCCCTTGCTGGGCAGCTTGTGGTGGCTGTGCTGTACCCGAATGCCCTCAAACACCTGCACCTGTCCATCTACCTCAACCGGGAAGTTAACTTTGTAGATGCTGTTACAAGTCCGGATCTGGGCGATGATGCCGGGCGCCAGCTTCGAAAAGCTGGCCGCGTGGTCGTAGAACTGCAGGACGCTGTCGTAGAAGGCCTTGCCCTTCGCTTGCTCATTGGCCATAATCTGGGGAAAAATGGGTGGGATAGTAACCTCAGCAAACGGCAGATGCCGCCGCTACGTTGTACAAGTCCCGTAAGCTAGTCAAAAGAAACAGCCGCCCCCTGTGCGGGAGCGGCTGTTTCTCTTAATTCTCTTTTGCAGCAGATAGCGGGATTATAAGGCCACGCACTTAATCCGTGCAATCCGAAAAAATCCGTGCTAGTCCGTAGCTCTAGTAGGCGTACTCGTTGGCAGCTATCAGCTTATCGGCAATACGACGACGGGCTTCCTTGGCGTTGAACAGGTCGGCCTTGGTGAAGCGCTTGAGGCCCATGGCCAGCAAACGCTGCTCGTCGCCCTCGGTCATGGTGCCGATGGCATCCTTGCCCGCCTTATTCACCTGGTCCACAGTGTCGTAGAGATACACGCGGGCAATATCAATCTGGGTCGAAAGCTCGTCCTCGCCTTTGGCGGCGGCTTCCTTCTCCACGCGCAGCAGGGTGCTTTCGGCAGTGTACACCTTGATGGCCATATCGGCAATGTTCATTAGTACTTCCTGCTCCTTAGCGAGCGAGTTCATGTACTTCTGCACAGCCGTGCCAGCTACCATCAAAATAGCTTTCTTGAGCTTACCAATAGTTTTTTTCTCGGTTGCGAACAAGCCGGTTTCCTCTTCCAGATTCATGTCCGGAATGGCCATCAGTTCCTGCTGCACGGCCTGGGCCGGACCCATCAGGTCCAACTCGCCCTTCATGGCCTTCTTCAGAATCATATCAACGGCCAGCATGCGGTTGATTTCGTTCGTGCCCTCGAAGATGCGGTTGATACGCGAGTCGCGGTAGTTGCGGTCCATCGGGTAGTCAGCCGAGAAGCCGTAGCCACCGAAAATCTGAACACCCTCGTCCACTACGTAATCGAGCACTTCCGAGCCTTCTACTTTCAAGATGGCGCACTCCACGGCAAACTCGCGGGCGGCACCCAGCAGGGCTTCATTATGGCTCTGGCCCTGGCTGAGCAGGTCCTGTTCCATGCGGGCAATGTCCATGCCGGCCCGGTAAATGGCCGACTCAACGGCGTAGATGCGGATGGCCTGCTGGGCTAGCTTGAATTTGATAGCGCCGAACTTGCTGATGGGCATCTTAAACTGAACCCGCTCATTGGCGTACTTAACGCTCTGAGTCGAGCACGCTTTCGTAGCGCCTAGGCAGGCCGCAGCCAGCTTGATGCGGCCGATGTTGAGAATGTTGAAGGCAATCAGGTGGCCCTTACCAATCTCGCCCAATATGGCCGATTTAGGCACTTTAGCATCGGACAGGAACACCTGACGGGTCGATGAGCCTTTGATGCCCATCTTGTGCTCCTCGTTGCCGAGGGTCAGGCCGGGGGTGTCGCGCTCCACGATGAAGCCGGTGAACTTGTCGCCGTCAACCTGAGCAAACACGATGAACACGTCGGCGAAACCGCCGTTCGTAATCCACATTTTCTGACCGTTAAGCACATAATGCTCGCCGTCTTCGGTGGGCATGGCCTTGGTCTTGGCACCCAGCGCATCAGAGCCCGAGCCGGGCTCGGTGAGGCAGTAGGCACCCATCAGTTCGCCATTGGTAAGGCCGGGCAGGTACTTGGCTTTCTGCTCATCGTTGCCGAAGTACAGAATGGGCAGCATGGCAATGCCGGTGTGGGCCGCGAAAGCCACCGGAAACGAGTGGCCTCTACCCACGCCTTCCGTCACGCGGAGCGAGGTAGGGAAGTCCATGTCGAGGCCGCCGAACTGCTCAGGAATGCTCACGCCAAATAGGCCCAGCTCGCCAGCCTTTTCCATCAGCCCGCGCATAAGTCCCTCCTCATGGTTGTCGAGCCGGTCGAGCAACGGCGACACCTCCTTCTCCACGAAGTCGAGAGCCGTCTGGTGCATCATGTTCTGTTCCTCCGAAAAATCGGCAGGCGTAAATACGTCCTGGGCGTCGGTTTCCTTGATGATAAACTCGCCGCCTTTTACAAGCTGGTTAGCTACTTCCATGATAGTGTGAGATTTGAAGTGGGAAATCGAGAGAAAAACTGTTCGGCTTGCCTACTACTCAGGGTAAGGCGGCGGGCCGTTACTCGTAGCGCAAGATAACAAAATTTGTTATGCTTGCCGAGTACTTTGTGGAAAGAAAACCCCGAAATGCCTTCCGAGGTTTTCAAATTTACCTATCATCCTTCGCAGAGCGCAGGACAATAAGCGGCCGCTACTTTAGCAGCTCGTAGATGCCGGCTACGCCCTGGCCGCCGCCTACGCAGGCGGTTACCATGCCGTACTTCTGGCCCCGAGCGCGCATTTCGTGGAACAGTTGAATGCTGAGCTTGGCGCCGGAGCAGCCGAGGGGGTGGCCGAGGGCAATGGCACCGCCGTTCACGTTCACCTTGCTCTGGTCCATTTCCAGCTCGCGCATTACAGCCAAGCTCTGGGAAGCGAAGGCCTCATTCAGCTCGAACAGGTCAATGTCCTGCAGCTTCATGCCGGCCTGTTTCAAGGCTTTTGGAATGGCCTTGACGGGGCCCATGCCCATGATGCGCGGGTCGATGCCCTCGGTGGCATACGTCACCATACGGGCAATCGGCTCCAGGTTCAGCTCCTTCACCATGCGCTCCGACATCACGATAACGAAGGCCGCACCGTCAGAAGTCTGCGAGGAGTTGCCGGCCGTTACCGAGCCGTTGGCGGCAAAAACCGGCCGCAGCTTACCCAGCACTTCCAACGACGTATCGGCGCGCGGACCTTCGTCGGTATCTACTACGTAGGAGCGGGTTTTCTTCTTGCCGGTGGCCTGGTCGAGGTAGGTTTCGTTGACCGTGATGGGCACGATCTGCTCCTTGAACTTGCCTTCCTGAATAGCCTTGATGGCTTTCTGGTGGGAGTTGTAGGAGAACTGGTCCTGGTCTTCGCGGCTGATTTTGTAGTCCTGGGCTACCGCTTCGGCGGTCAGGCCCATGCCGAGGTAATAGTCGGGGTGCTTCTGGGCCAGGTTGTAGTTCGGAACCGTTTTCCAGCCCACGGTGGGCACCATGCTCATGCTTTCGGTGCCACCGGCCACAATGCAGTCGGCCATGCCGGCCGCAATTTTGCCAGTCGCCATGGCAATGGTTTCCACACCCGAGCCGCAGTAGCGGTTCACAATGAGGCCCGATACGTTCATCGGCAGGGCCAAGAGTGAAATCAGACGGCCCATTTGCAGGCCCTGCTCGGCTTCGGGCACCGCGTTGCCCACAATCACATCGTCGATGCGGGTGGGGTCGAGGGCGGGCACCGAAGCCACAAGGTGCTTGATAACGTCGGCGGCCAGGTCGTCGGGGCGGGTGAAGCGGAAACCGCCGCGGGTGGCTTTGCCCACGGCCGTGCGGTAACCAGCTACGATATATGCGTTCATATGATGGAGTCTTGAAGATGGGGAGATAGTGTCAGGCCGGCTCCTCTCCTATTCCGAGGAAAGAAGCCGGTTTCTGGCGCTAGTTTCTCAATGGCTTGCCAGTGGTGAGGATGCTCTGAATCCGCTCCAGCGTTTTCCGCTCGCCGGTGAGGCTTAGGAAGGCTTCGCGCTCCAGGTCCAGCAGGTACTGCTCCGATACTTCGGTGGGCGCACTCAGGTCGCCGCCGCACATGATAAAGGCCAGCTTGTTGGCGATTTTCATGTCGTGGTCGGAGATGTAGTTGCCTTGGCGCATGGCGTGTACGCCGGTCATGAACATGCCCAGCGCCCCTTTGCCGTGCACCTTGATGTTGGTTTTCTGCACCGGCTGGGTGTAGCCGGCATCGGCCAGCTCGATGGCAGCAGCCTTGGCCTGGGCGATTACGCGGTTGGAGTTCACCACCACTTCGTCGCCAGGGCGCATAAAGCCCAGGTCGAAGGCTTCGGCAGCCGAGGTCGAAACCTTGGCTGTGCTCACGGTCATGAACGTGTTGCGGAGCAGGTTGTACTCGGGCTCGCCTTCCTCGTATTTGAGGGCGGTGCGCAGGGTCATTTCCTTGGTGCCGCCACCGGCCGGAATCAGGCCTACGCCGAACTCCACGAGGCCCATGTAGGTTTCGGCCGCGGCCACTACTTTATCGGCGTGCAGGTTCAGTTCGCAGCCGCCACCCAGGGCCAGGCCGTGGGGCGCGCTTACCACCGGAATGCTGCTGTAGCGCATCCGCATCATGGCCTGCTGGAACTGGGCAATCATCAGGTTCAGCTCGTCGTACTCCTGGTCGAGGGCGAACATGTACACGAGGCCCAGGTTGGCGCCCGCCGAAAAGTTCGGCGCGTCATTACCCACTACGAGGCCGCGGAAGTCCTTTTCGGCCAGCTCCACGCCTTTCAGCAGGCCCTGAATTACATCAGAACCCAGCGCGTTCATCTTGCTGTGGAACTCCACATTCAGGATACCGTCGCCAAGGTCGAGCACTGAAGCACCGGCATTCTTCCAGAGCACCTTGCCAGTGGCCCGCAGGTTGTCGAGGATGATGAAGTTCTCGACGCCCGGAATGGCCTGATAGGTTTTACTTTCGATGTCGTAGAACTGCTTTACGCCCGCCTCGTTCACCTTATAGAAGGTTTCGTGGCCGGCGGCCAGCATTTCCTCTACCCACGGCGCTAGCGTTTTGCCTTCGGCCTTGGCCAGCTCCAGACCCTTCTGCACGCCCAGGGCATCCCAGGTTTCGAAGGGGCCCATGTCCCAGCCGAAACCGGCGCGCAGGGCATCGTCAATCTTGTAGAGGGCATCGGTGATTTCGGGAATCCGGTTGCTCACGTAGGCAAACAGGCCCGCGAAGGTCTTGCGGTAGAAGTCACCGGCCTTGTCTTTGCCCGCCACCAGCACCTTGAAGCGGTCGGCCAGCTTCTCAATCGGCTTGGTGCTTTCGAGGGTGGCAAACTTGATTTTCTGGCTGGCCTTGTACTCCAGCGTATTCAGGTCGAGGGCCAGAATGGCGGTTTTACCCTTGTCGTCCTTGGTTTTCTTGTAGAAGCCCTGACCGGTTTTGTCGCCCAGCCACTTGTTCTCGCCCATCTTCTTCAGATAGTCGGGCAGAGCAAAAACGGCTTTGGCTTCGTCGTTGGGCAGGTTCTGGGCGAGGCCGTTGGCCACGTTCATCAGCGTATCGAGGCCCACCACATCGGAGGTGCGGAAGGTAGCCGACTTGGCGTGACCGATAACCGGTCCAGTGAGCTTGTCGACTTCCTCCACCGAAAGACCGAGCTGCTGCATCACCTGGATCACATCCATGATGGCAAACACGCCCACGCGGTTGGCGATGAAAGCGGGCGTGTCCTTGGCCAGCACGGTGGTTTTGCCCAGGTATAGGTCGCCGTAGTGCATCAGAAAATCCACTACCGCCTGGTCCGTGTCCGGAGTCGGGATGATTTCGAGCAGCTTCAGGTAGCGCGGCGGGTTGAAGAAGTGGGTGCCGCAGAAGTGCTTTTTGAAGTCCTCCGAGCGGCCTTCGGTCATCAGGTGAATCGGGATGCCCGAGGTGTTGCTCGTAATCAGAGTACCGGGCTTGCGGAACTGCTCCACGCGCTCGAACAGGCTCTTTTTGATGTCGAGCCGTTCTACCACTACCTCAATCGTCCAGTCGCAGCCGGCAATATCCTTGAGGTTATCATCGAAGTTGCCGGTTTTGATGCGGCTCACGTCCTGCTTGCGGTAGAGCGGCGAAGGGTTGGCCTTCACCGTAGCCTCCAGGGCGCTGTTGACGAGGCGGTTCTTCACCGCCGGCGAGTCGAGTTTCAGGCCCTTGGCCTCCTCGGCAGGTAGCAGCTCCTTCGGCGCAATGTCGAGCAGCAGCACCTGCACGCCGATGTTGGCGAAGTGGCACGCAATGCGCGAGCCCATCACCCCGGAGCCCAGAACGGCTACTTTCTTGATGGTACGATTCATATTGGTGGGTAGTGGTTAGTAGTCAGTTGTGGAGGCGTGCGTAAAAGCACGTCATGCTGAGCTTGCCGAAGCATCTCTACTGTAATGCTAATTCTGTCTGTTATAACAAAACGGTTGAGATACTTCGACTACGCTTGGCATGACCTTTCTTATACAGACCTCAAGCCCCGTTACGCGGCCGATGATTCGGCAGGGCGCAGGGGCTTGAGTTTGAAGTTGTCGTAGAGGGTTTTACCCTCAATCATGCCTGTAATCTGGTTGACGACGCGAAAGAACACATCCAGCTCACTCTGCGGAATTTCCTCGCGCACCTTCAGGTTGAAGTGGCGCACGGTCTGGCGCGAGATTTCCTTGTTGCGCAACCCGTCCTCAGTCAGGAAAATGCGCACCGAGCGTTTATCGTGGGCGTCGGCCTGTTTGTAGATGAGGCCCTTATCCTCCATTGAGCGCAGAATGCGGGTCAGGGAGCGGGTTTCGAGGCCCAGCAGGGGCGCTATTTTGGTAGCGGGCGTGCCGTTTTCCTGATCGATGTTGAGCAGCACGAAACCGATGCTGGTGGTAATATCGTGCTTGGCCGCCTGCGTATTGTACATGCGCGAAATGGCGTGCCAGGCAACCTTAATATTATAATCGACGGTTTCTTCGGGGGTCATGGGAGAGTATCGCAAGTCCGGTAAACATACGGATAATATGTTATGCTTGCATACTATGTTGCCCGAAAAAAGTTTAGCCCCGGAATCAACAGCAGGACGCGTTGAAATCAAGGCCCGCCCTGAATCCCCTTTCGCCTAAGGCATTACAAACGACAGCACTGACGAGCGAACGGGATTCAGGTTGGTGATAACCCCTTTGGAAACACCCTTATTATCGGGCACATTGAAATATTGCGTATTAATAGTAGCGGCCCCGTAAGCTACCGTGTACACGGTGCTACCGCTAACAAAGCCGCTACTTTTTAAGCTACTAAACGAGAACGACGACTGAAACTGGTTACGCACTCCGAAATTATTACTCGAATAACCATAGCTGTTCAAAACGTAATCCGTGTTACTCACACTAGCCTTGTCCGATATATAAAATACACAGTTGAACCCATTGGAATACAAGGCCATATCGTATGACACTCCTACTGTAAATGGGAGGGTATTCGGGAAAGGCTGAGGACCAGTCAATGTGAAGCTGGTTATGCTTACAGTAGACGGTTTACCCATTTCCAGTTTGCGCTTCTCCGTGGGACGCTGGTCGTCGAGCACGATGGCCATAGCCCGCGAAGTGCCTAAATCGGTCCGCGTGAGGGTGGCATCGTAGGTACCGAGTGGTAGGTTCTTGAACTCAAATTCGCCCGTAGCATCGGTAGTAGTGGTAAGGACTGCGGGGCCGCCTTCCAACGTAACCGTTATGCCCGCAGCCGATTCGGAGCGGCCCGTCTCATCTAATGCGGTAACAACCCCGGAAAAAGTACCAGGCAAATCCGGAGCCGGGTCGGCTTCGGAACCGCAGCCGGACAATATGTTGCCAGCCGTTGCGGCCGCCGCGAACAGAAGAAGTCGTAAAAAAGGGCGCATATATTAAAGGGCTATGTGTATAAGGTTTCCGCTGTGCGACAAAAGCTATGCCCGAAACGTACGTTCCGGGCATAATCCGCTCTCCAGAATACAATAGCAGCAACGGCTGCCGCTGGCTCTCCTTTCAGCGCAAAGCAGCCTATTATTGGTACAGGCCCTCAATAATGTCTTTGTTATTGGCGGTAATGGCCTTGCGCTTCACTTTCATGGTGGGCGTCATCTCGCCCGACTCCACGGTCCAGTGCTCGGGCAGGAGCACAATTTTCTTCACCTGCTCCCACTTGGCAAAGCTCTCATTGTACTTATGCACGAGGTCCTCGTACATCTTCACCACCTTCTCGTTTTTCACCAGCTCGGCCGGCCCGCCATCGGAGGATACGTTGTTGCGCTTGCACCAGCCTTTCAGGTCGTCGAAGGAAGGGATAACGAGGGCTGCGGCGAACTTCTGTCCGTCGCCGACCACCATGCACTGCTCGATGAGCGGCGACTCTTTCATCTTACCCTCCAACACCTGCGGGGCAATGTATTTACCGCCCGAGGTCTTGAACATCTCCTTTTTGCGGTCGGTGATTTTGAGAAACTTGCCATCCACCATCTCGCCGATGTCGCCGGTGTGGAACCAGCCGTCGGCGTCAAACTCCTTGGCCGTTAGCTCGGGCTGGTTGTAGTAGCCCTTCATTACCGATTCCGACTTGGTGAGAATTTCGCCGTCGGCGGCAATCTTGACTTCCGTGTTATCCACAATAGGGCCCACGGTGCCAATCATATTCTCTTTGGGGTCGTAGCCACCCACGGCAATTACGGGCGAGGTTTCGGTGAGGCCGTAGCCCTCCATCACGGGGATGCCGGCCGACCAGAACACCCGGGCCAGCCGGGGCTGCAGGGCCCCGCCCCCGCTCACGATGCAGCGCAGGTTGCCGCCCAGCGCCTCACGCCACTTATTGAAAATGAGCTTGTTGGCCAGCTTCAGTTGGGTGTTGTACAGGAAGCCGTGGTCCTGCTGGTTGTCGTACTTGAGGCCCAGGTTAAGGGCCCAGAAGAACATGCTTTTCTTCACGCCCTCCAGCGCGTGGCCCTTGGCCACAATCTTGTCGTACACCTTTTCGAGCAAACGGGGCACGGTGGTGAAGATTTCGGGTTTTACCTCGCGCAGGTTGTCGGCAATGGTTTCCATGCTCTCGGCGTAGTAAATGCTTACGCCGTTGATGAGGTAGAGGTGGGTAACCATGCGCTCGAAGATGTGGCAGAGCGGCAGGAAGCTCAAGGCCTTATCGTTCTGGGTTACCGGCACAAACCGCTGGGTGTTACGGCAGTTGCTGAGGATGTTATTGTGGGTGAGCATCACGCCTTTAGGCTTGCCGGTAGTACCCGAGGTGTAGATGAGCGTGAGCAGATCGTCGGGCTGCACGGCGGCTTTGAGCGGCTCCAGGTCGGCGGGGTTGCCCTTCTGGCCCATTTCCAGCAACTCGCCAAAGTAGCGCGCGCCGTCGAGCTTATCGAAGCTGAAGATGTTCTGGGTCGGAATGTCCAGGCTCTCGATGGCCTCGGTTACCTTGTCGAGCAGCTTCTGGTCGGATACCAGCACGGCCTTTACGCCGGCATCCTCGAAGATGAACTTGTAGTCTTCGGTGGTAATGGTGGGGTACATGGGTACGCTCACGGCGCCGAGCTGGGCAATAGCGAAGTCGGCAATCATCCACTCGGGCCGGTTTAGCGAAATAAGGGCCACCTTATCGTCTTTGCCGATGCCGAGCGCGCGCAGGCCCAGGCTGGCCTCGTTCACCTGCCGCACCACTTCGTCGGTGCTCATGGGTTGGTAGCGGCCGTCTATTTTGGCGGCCATGCAGTCGGCTTTATTGTACTTCTGCTGTAGTAGGGGCAGAATATCGAACGTGCGGCGGATTTCCATGGGCAACGAACTGTGCGAGGATGGGAGTGAAGGATAGAAAGGCAAGCGCAAAGTGGCAGCGCATTGGCCCCGACCAGAGTATAGGGCACCTTAAATAACTGCTTTTTTTCTGTAAACCCCAGCTATACGGGTCCAAAAACCACAGGGCGCGTGGCGGGCTTTTGCGTAGCTTTGTCCAACGCCCCTTCCGCGCCCGATGAATCTGGCTATCTTTTTCGATCCGCTGCCCGAAGAACTTGTGCCGGCCGGTGCCCCGGCTACGGTGCTGGCCGGCGCCGTTTCGGCCTTTACCGGCGGCACTTTTCCCGACTGGCGCACCGCCGACCTGGCCCTGATTGGCCTGGATGAGTGGCGCGGCAGCGCGGCCGGCGAACCGGCCGGCCACGGGGCCAACGCCGTGCGCCACCAGCTCTACCAGCTTCAGAAAGGCACCAGCCCCTGCCGCCTCGCCGACTTGGGCAACCTGCGCCCCGGCCTCACGCTGGAAGACTCCTACCAGCGCCTGCGCGAAATTATTGCTGCGCTGCTCGAACAGGGTACCGTGGCACTACTGCTGGGCGGCTCCCACGACCTCGACTACGGCCAGTTTCTGGCCTACGAAACCTTGGAGCGGGCCGTGAGCTTCGCCACCGTGGATGCCCGCGTGGATATGGCCGAGCCCGATGGGAGTGCCCCCCCCGAAGACACGCACCTGCGCCGGATGCTGCTGCACGCACCCAGCTTCCTGTTCAACTTCTCGCAGCTGGCCCACCAGCAGTACCTGGTCTCCCGACGTACTGGCGGCCCTCGAAAAGCTGCACTTCGAAACCCTGCGTGTGGGCCAGATTCGCGACGATATCCGGCAGGCCGAGCCGCTGCTGCGCCAGACCGATTTCGTCAGCTTCGACGTGACGGCCATTCGCTGGCAGGATGCGCCGGGCTACCAGCCAGCCAACCCCTTCGGCCTCACCAACGAGGAAGCCGCCAAGCTGGCCTGGTACGCCGGCTGCAACGACCAGCTCACTTCCTTCGGCCTTTACGGCTACCGCCCCGACCACGACCCGCATGGGCTGGCCGCCATGGTACAGGCCACCATGCTCTGGTATTTTGTGGAAGGCTACTACTACCGGCGCCGCGAAACCGACTTCCGCGGGCCCACTTTTGTGCGCTACGCCGCCGGCCTGCACGGCCCCGCCCGCTACACTCACCACAACGACTCGGCCGATGAGGACGGAGACGGCCCCGACCGCATCGTGTTCTACAAGTCGCGCCAGACGGACCGCTGGTGGATGGAAGTGGTGAACCTGACCGGCAACGCCCGCCGCATTGTGCCCTGCAGCTACCAGGACTACCTGCGCGCCGCCCAGGGCGACGTACCCCACCGCTGGATTATCACGCAGGCCCTGCTGGGGTAAGCCGGGAGTTCAAAATCAAAAGCAAGAAACTGAAAATGGAAAGCCGGGAAGCCGATTTTGAGCCGATTACGGGCGACGGCCGGCCGGTGGCGGAGCAGCCCTTTTATACGCGCGGGCAGCTGGCCCTGCGCAACGGACAGGACCGCGACGAAATATGGGTGGCCTTTCGGGGGCTGATTTATGATGTGAGCCGCTCGCGCCTGTGGAAGCGCGGCAACCATTATGAGCACTGGGCCGGCCAAGACCTGACGCCCGAAATGGCTGAAGCCCCCCATACCCCCAACGTTTTCGACCGATTTCCGGTAATAGGCCGGCTGGCCTAAGCCGGCCGGCTACTGCGCAACAGAACCGCGCCCTATCTGTATACCTACTGCTACCCTTTACTCCCACGCTCGATGACGACCGAAAGCCCCTCCGAATTCAACCACCTCGAAACGCTGCCCACCGCCGCGCTGCTGGCCGGCATGAACCAGCTCGACCAGACTGTACCCCAGGCCGTGGCCCGGGCTCTGCCCCAACTGGAGGCGCTGGTAGAGGCCACCGTGGCGCGGTTGGGCGCGGGCGGCCGGCTGTTCTATATCGGGGCGGGTACCAGCGGCCGGCTCGGTGTGCTCGATGCCTCGGAGTGCCCGCCCACCTTCGGCGTGCCCCACGGCGTGGTTATCGGCCTGATTGCGGGCGGCGACACGGCCATCCGCAAGGCAGTAGAAAACGCCGAGGACGACGCCCAGCAGGCCTGGCAGGATTTGCAGGCTTACGACATTACCGACAAGGACATTGTAGTAGGCATTGCCGCCTCGGGCCGCACGCCCTACGTGATTGGTGGGCTGGAGCAGGCCCGGCAGCACGGGCTCGCGACGGGCTGCATCGTGTGCAACGCCGATTCGGCGGTGGCGGCGGCGGCCGAGTTTCCGGTGGAAGTGGTAACCGGTCCCGAGTTCGTGACGGGCAGCACCCGCCTCAAGGCCGGTACCGGCCAGAAACTGGCCCTCAACATGCTCACCACGGCCACCTTCATCCGGCTGGGCCGCGTGAAGGGCAACAAAATGGTGGACATGCAGCTCAGCAACGCCAAGCTCGTGGACCGCGGCGAACGAATGCTGATGGACGAACTGGGCATGGAGCAATCCAAGGCTGCCGAGTTGCTGGAGCTACATGGCTCGGTGCGGGCGGCGCTGGCAGCGTACAGCGGGCATTAAGTTTTTAGCTATTAGCGGTTAGCTGAAAGCTGTTAGCATTTCTTTCAAACGCTTTCGTAGCTGGTAGCACCCACGAATCAGGAGGGGTAGGAAACCAGCGGGCTTTTTTTGGAGTTAGCAGGAACCGGCAGTCGTGGTCTTACATGGGCGCGGCCTGCCTTTCTTTCGACTTCCTCTGCCATGCATACCATCGAACCCCACTACGCTTGGCTGGACCACTACTCGGCCTCCGAGGATTCGCTTTCTCCGCTCCACGAAGCCGAAAACAGCCTCGATTCCTACGTCAATACCATTTACGGCTACTACATCCATCCGCAGTGGGACAGCCTGGGCTCCGAGACGCTGTTTCTGAAGATTCTGTTCGTGGATTACGAGTTGGGTGCGGCCATCATCGAGTTTATCGGCGAGTGGAACGACGCCATTGAAAACGACGTGATGGAACTCAAGCGCAACATCATCGACCTTATGACGCACGAGGGCATCCGCAAATTCATCCTCATCGGCGAGAACGTGTTCAACTTCCACGGCTCGGAAGACGATTATTACGAGGAGTGGTTCGAGGATGTGGAGGACGGCTGGATTGCGGCCGTGAACTTCCAGGAGCACGTGAGCCGCGAAATGCGCCAGTACAACATCGACTCCTACCTCAACTTCGGCGGCCAGCTCGACGACCTGCCCTGGCGCACTTACCCACCCACCAAGTTGTTCGACGTGGTAGACGGCCTGCTCCAACGCCGGCTGGGCTAATACTACAAGCACAAAAAAAGAGGCCTCCCGCGAGCGGGAGGCCTCTTTTTACATCCGGTGAAGGATGCGTCAGTAATTACTGAGCTGGAACGGTAGCAGGAGCCGTAGCAGGAGCATCCATGGCATCAGCCGAGTTCTCCATAGCGTCCGACTTAGCATCAGCCGAGTCACGTACCATGTCAGCCTTCTCTTCCATAGCGTCAGCCTTCATTTCGCCGGCCTCTTCTACGTTGTCAGCCGAGTTTTCTACTGCATCTTCAGTCTTGCTGTCGCACGAAGCGAACGAGAACGAAATAGCGGCCAGGGCGAGGAACAGTACTTTTTTCATGATGGGGGGTTGTTGGAATTTGAAAAGTCGATTTGGATAAATCAGCCCAGAAATTCTGGCTGATTTGGGTCTTTATACCCGAACTGCCGACAGGTAACCCGCAGGTTTGAAAAAAAACTATTCTTTTTTCAGTTGATGATCTAACCCGTTGATAACGTGTAGGCAGGAGTGCTTATTTTTTACGGAATACAATACCGATGGGCACGCCGGTGAAGTCGAAATGCTCGCGCATCCGGTTTTCAAGGTAGCGCGAGTAGCTCTCCTTCACGTACTGCGGCAGGTTGCAGAAGAAGGCGAATACCGGGTTGTGCGTCGGCAACTGGGTGACGTACTTGATGCGTACCAGTTTGCCCTTCTGAATGGGTGGCGGGTACTTCTCGATTTCCTTCAGCATCACCTCGTTCAGCTCCGAAGTCGGAATTTTACGCCGCTTGTTGCTGTACACCTCAATGGCCGTTTCGATGGCCTTGTGCACGCGCTGCTTGGTGAGCACCGAAGTGAAAATAACGGGCGGATACGCGATGGGCGCAATCTTCTCCATGATTTTCGCCTCGAACTCCTTGGCCGTGTTCGTTTCCTTGTTCTCGATCAGGTCCCACTTGTTCACCAGAATTACGATGCCCTTGCGGTTCTTGTCGGCCAGACCGATGATGTTCACGTCCTGCGACTCGATGCCACGGGTGGCGTCGAGCATCACCACGCACACGTCGGCTTCTTCCAGGGCCCGCAGCGAGCGAAGCACCGAATAGAATTCCACGTCTTCGTGCACCTTGGTTTTGCGGCGCAGTCCGGCCGTATCGACCAGCATGAACTCGTTGCCGAAAGCGTTGTAGCGGGCCTGGATGGAGTCGCGGGTGGTGCCGGCAATATCCGTTACGATGCTGCGGTCGGTGCCCAGCAGCAGGTTCACGAACGACGACTTGCCCACGTTGGGGCGACCCACGATGGCAATTTTCGGAATGCCCAGGTCGGGCTCCTCAATGCCTTCTTCCTGGAAGTGGCTAACCACGGCATCGAGCAAATCGCCGGTGCCCGAGCCGCTGGCCGAGGAAATGGGGTAGATTTCGCCGTCGCCCACGCCCAAGGCGTAGAACTCGCCGGCCGAGTGGATGCGCGTGTTGGTATCGGCCTTGTTGGCGACGATGTAGATGGGCTTTTTGCCCTGGTAACGGCGCAGGACGCTGGCAAACTCCTCATCGAGGCTGTGTACGCCGGCCATGGTATCTACCATAAACAGCACCACGTCGGCCTCGTCAATAGCCAGTTTTACCTGCTTGTTGATTTCGCCCTCGAAGATGTCGTCGGAGTTGTGCACGTAGCCCCCGGTGTCAATCACGGTGTAATACTTACCGATCCAGTCGCCGTAGCCGTAATGCCGGTCGCGGGTTACGCCGCTCTCGTCGTCCATGATGGCTTTACGCTCCCCGACGAGGCGGTTGAAAAGGGTCGATTTGCCCACATTGGGGCGCCCGACAATGGCAATGGTGTTCTTCATATGTCTGACTCCAGCCGCCGGCCCGACCAATTTCGGCAGTGCCCGGAGTAGTTAAGTGAGTTGTTGAGTGGTCGGAATCTTTAGTGCTTAGTTGTTGGTGCTCAGAGCTTAGTCCACTCTCGTTGTGATTGATAAGAACAGCCTAATCTCAAAGCACAACTGTCTAAGCACTGATTATTGGCTGTACCCAAAACGGTTTAGGGCTTTGGGGTCGGTGCGCCAGTTTTCGTCGACTTTGACGTAGGTTTCGAGGAAGACTTTCTTGCGGAAGAACTTCTCCATTTCCTCGCGGGCCCAGGTGCCGACCTTTTTAAGCGCCACGCCCTGCTGGCCGATGATGATGCCTTTCTGGCTGTTGCGCTCCACGTAAATCACGGCGCGGATGCGGATGATGGTTTCGTCTTCCTTGAACTCCTCGATGCCTACCTCGCAGCTGTAGGGCACTTCTTTTTTGTAGAGCTTGAATATTTTCTCCCGGATCATCTCGGCCGCAAAAAACCGCTCGGGCTTGTCGGTCAGCTCGTCTTTGGGGTAGTAAGGCGGGTGCACGGGCAGGTAGGCCAGCACCAGATCGAGCAGTTCGCCGGTGCCGAACTTTTCGAGGGCCGAAATGGGCAGTACCCGCGCCGCATTGGGCAGGTGCTCGCGCCAGTATTCCACCTTAGCCTCCACCTCCTCCTGATCGGCCTGGTCTATCTTGTTCACCAGCAACAGAATGGGCGTATCCACCATTTTGCGCAGGCGCTCGACTACCGGCTCCTCATCGTGCTTCTCGTAAATATCGGTCACGAACAGCACCACGTCGGCGTCTTCCAATGAGGAGTACACAAACGACATCATGGCGTTGTGCAACTCGTATTTGGGCTGAATGATGCCCGGCGTATCGGAATACACGAGCTGGAAGTCGTCGCCGTTGAGGATGCCCAGAATGCGGTGGCGCGTGGTCTGGGCTTTGCTGGTTACAATGCTCAGCCGCTCACCCATCAGGGCATTCATGAGCGTTGACTTACCCACGTTGGGCTTGCCGATAATGCTCACAAAGCCAGCGCGGTGTGGGGTTGGTTCGGTATTCATTTCAGTAGCTGAAATTTGGGGTGCAAAGGTAACTCTTTTCTAGGCCGTTAGCTATTAGCGGTTCGCGGTTCGCTTTTTTGTGGTCAGATTAGGGATAACCCACCAACTTTGCGGTTACATAGCCAATCAACTGCCATTAGCCAGTAGTGCTGGCAGCTCTACCTAAAAAAGCTAGCAGCTAACCGCTAATAGCTATCAGCTCAAAAAAATGTCTGCTTCCAACCAAGGCCGCATTGGCGTGCTGCTCGTCAACCTCGGCACGCCCGACTCGCCCCGCACGCCCGACGTGCGCCGCTACCTCAACGAGTTCCTGACCGATGCCCGCGTGGTCGACATGCCGGCTGCCATCCGCTACCCGCTGTTTCGGGGGCTGGTAGTGCCGTTGCGGGCGCCCAAATCGGCTAAAATCTACCAGCAGCTCTGGACTGAGCGGGGCTCGCCCCTACTCTACCACGGCCTCGATTTGCAGAAAAAGGTGCAGGAGCAACTGGGTTCCGACTACTTGGTGGCCTTCGGGATGCGCTACCAGAACCCGAGCGTCGAAAGTGCCTTGCTAGAATTGCGCGACGCGGCCGTGAGCCGGATTATCGTGCTGCCGCTGTTTCCGCAGTATGCCTCGGCCAGCACGGGCTCGGTGCAGGAAAAGGTAATGGACATCGTAAAAGACTGGTGGATAGTACCGAGCATTAGCTTCATCAGCAGCTTTGCTGACGACCCCGGCTTCATTACCTGCCTCGTGGCGCGGGGCCGCGCCGAGATGGAGGGGCATGACTACGACCACTTTGTGTTCAGCTACCACGGCATACCGGAGCGGCACATCCTCAAGGGCAGCCACAATAACTACTGCAAGCTGGGAACTTGCTGCGCCAGCTACAACAAAAACAACCGCTACTGTTACCGGGCGCAGTGCTACGCCACTTCGCGCCTGCTGGCCCAGGGCCTGGGCCTGCGCGACGACCAATATACCGTTACCTTCCAGAGCCGCCTGCAGAGCCGCCTCCGCGACCCATGGCTGCAGCCCTACACCGACGAAGTAATCAAGGAGTATCCCGCCAAAGGCATCCACAACGTGCTGGCCTTCTCCCCTGCCTTCGTGGCCGACTGCCTCGAAACCACCATTGAAGTGGGCGAAGAGTTCAAGGAGCTGTTCGAGGAAGCCGGCGGCAAGCACTGGCAGCTTGTCCCCAGCCTCAACTCCCAGCCCATGTGGGTAGAAGCCGTAGCCGGCATGGTCCGGCGGAATTAAGGCTGGTTTTCGCACAAGCAGAACGTCATTCAGAGCGAAGCGAAGAATCTCGCCGGCCACGGTAATCCTTACGTGAGGAATTACTGTGGCCGGCGAGATTCTTCGCTTCGCTCTGAATGACGTTCTGCGTTAATTCCTTCCCTCCTACTTCAGCCGGCGGCGGTGGTAGAACGTGGTAGCGTCGTAGCCGGGCTGGTTATAGAAATCGGGCTCGGTGGAAGCAGCGGGCAGGCCCAGGTTGAGGGCGCGAAGCATGGCCTGCTCGTACTCGCGGGTTATCTGGATTTCGGCATAAGGCGGGTACTGGGCCACCGACTCGTAGGTGAGCGAGGGCACGAACACGTTGTCGGCCTCCTCATCCAGCGCAGCCACGCCGATTGGCAGCAGGATGTGGTTGTCGCGCTCATTAATGCCTAGGCTGTCGTCGAGCTGCAGGTCGAGGTAGCGCACTTTGAGCGCGTCCACGTCCACAATCAGCTCGAATACCTGACCGAACTGGCGGCCATCGGCCCCGCGCACGGCCCAGCCGCGCACATCGGGGTTGTCATCGGCCACCTCAAACTCGGTCAGGTCGCGCAGGCGGCGCAGGTGCAGGCCCTGGGCGGCAGGAATAGGGTCGGAAGAGGTATCCATAGAAGAAAGCAGCGTTGAAATCAGAAAGAAGAAAACCGACGAAGCCTAGCGGCCCGTGGGTGGGACGTTGAAGGCCCGCAGCAGCTTGGTGGCTCGCTCTAAATAACTGCGCAGGGCCTGCTGGTCCTCGGGCGTGGCGGTCTGCCCGCTCAGGTCGGTGGCCTGGGCGTTGAGGCGCTGGGCTTCGTCCTGCAGCTCGGGGTAGCCCTGCTGCTGAATGGCCTGCATAAGGTTGGAGGCGGCCACCAGCCCGGGACGCAGGCGGGCGGCAGGCTCGTCGAGGCGGGCAGTGGCGCTGGTCAAATCGTCGCGGCGGGTCTGGATTTCGGGCGTGCGCAGGTCGTCGCGGTCCACCAGGCCCACCAGCGACGCCGTGAGCAGACGCAGGGCCTCGCGGCCGTAGCCGGGCCGGGCCGCGTCGCCGGCCACGAAAGCCGCCAGCACATCGGGCGTAACCGGGGCCGTAGAGGTCATATCGTTGGCTATGTCGGTATCGGGGCGGGGGCCGGTTTCGGCACCGACGAGCGTATCGGCGGGCACGAGGGGCGCTTCGGCGGGCGGCGGCGGCGGTGGGGGCGGCGTGTCGCGGGTGGCGTTTATTTCGGCCTTGAACATAAACCAGGCGCCCAGGCCCACCACGGCCAGCACTACCAGCAACAGCAGCCAGGGGCTGGGCGTGTTTTTCTTGCGTTGAATATTGATGTCGGCCATAGGGAAAGGGGTAAGTCGTGCGCTAGCCTTACGCGCTCCGGCCCGATTATGATTCGGCCGAAGCGGCGGCCAGACGCAGCGAGCCGGCGCAAGAACGCTATATTCAGCTTTTTACTTGCTTATGATTCATGCGCGCCGACCTTTTTATAACCGAACTCCGCGACCGGGGCCTGCTGACGCCCGAGCAGGCCACCGCCATCGAAACCGACGAGCAGGCCCGCCCCTTCTCACTGCACTACGAAATTCGGACGCTGCTGTACCTGGGCATTACGCTACTTAGCGGCGGGCTGGGCGTGCTCATCTACGAGCACCTCGACGACATCGGGCACGGCGTGGTGGTGGCCGTGGTGGCGCTGCTGATGGCGGCCTGTTTCGCCTACGCCGCCCGCCACCGCCAGCCCTTCAGCTGGGGCCTGGTATCCGGCACCAGCCTGCTGGCCGACTACCTGCTGTTGCTGGGCTGCCTGCTGTTTCTGGTACTTGAAGGTTATCTGCAGGCCCAGTACGAGCTGTTTGGTACCCGCTACGGCCTGGCGGTTGCCCTGCCGGCCGCACTATTCTTTTACCTGGCCTACCGCTTCGACCACCGGGGCGTGCTTTCGATGGCCATTACGGCCCTGGCCGGCTGGGTAGGCCTGATCGTGGAGCCGCTTGCCGTGTTTAAAAACGAGTTCCTGACTGGTTCGGTGAGCCGGGCGGCTATTGGGTTGGGGGCGCTGCTGCTGCTGGCCGGTTGGCTGAGCGAAATCCGCCACCGCAAGGCCCATTTCGCCTATACCTACCTGCTGCTGGGCGGCAACCTGCTGCTGGGCGCGGCTACGGCCGCCATGTTCACCGAAGTGCTGCGGCCGCTGGCGCTGCTGGTTTTGCTGATTCTGGCCGTGAGTGCGGGGCTGTTCTGGTATGGCCGGCGGGCGCACTCGCACCTGTTTCTGCTGCTGGGCGCGGCCTACGGCTACGTGGCGCTTACCTACGGGCTGGCGCAGTTGTTCTCGGCCATGGGCCTGGATACCGTCCTTACGTTGGGCCTGTACTACTTTATTGGCTCCACGGTAGCAGCAGTCTGGTTTCTCACCCACCTCAAACGCCTGGCCGGCACCGACGCCCATGAACAAGGCCTATAACCCGGTTTGGGCCCGCAACTCGGCTCTGCAGGCTGCCGCCTACCGCTGGAACCGCCGGGGCCTGCTGCCGCTGCCCCAGTTGCAGGCCATCCGCGAAGCGTACCCGCTCGACTATTACCGGCCCAACATCTACCTACGGATTCTGCTGTTTCTGCTGACGGTGCTGGGCTACGTGGCCGCGGGGGGTATCATTGCCGTGTCTGCCTACGAGCTATTGCAATCGACTTTGTCATCGAGCGATACGGCCATAATCGGGCTTATTGCTCTGCTTGCCGCTGTAGCCGGGCAGTTGGTACTACGGCAAATTATCACCTCCTCGCGCACCTACCACGCCGGCTCCGACCAAGCGCTGCTCTACCTCAGCCTGAGCTTTGCGGGCGGCGCGCTGTACTGTTTCATGCTGGTATTGCTCCCGCCCAGCGCCGATTTATTTGCGCTGACGTCCCCTTACCTGGCCCTGTGGCTGCTGCCGGTCCTAGCCCTATTGCTGTGGGCCACCGCCCGCTTCGGCGACGCGCTGGTGGCGGCCCTGGCTTATATGGTAGCGCTGTTGCTGCTGGCCAATGCGCTGCTGCAGTTCGGGGTCGGCCGGCTGATGCTGCCCTTTGCCGTAATGGCACTGGCGGCTGTGCTGTATCGGCTGGTGCGCTACCTGGCCACCCGCACCGACTACTGGTACTACCGCACCTGCTTCATTACGCTCGAAGTGCTGGCGCTGGCTACGTTTTACCTGGGCGGCAACTACCTCGTCGTGCGCGAGGACAACGCGGCCATTGGCGGGCTCCCGGTTTCCACGCAGATTCCGTTTGCGCCCGTCTTTTACGTGCTTACGGCCCTTGTCCCGCTGTTCTACCTCTATTATGGCCTGCGCCGGCACCGCCGCACATGGCTGCTCACGGGCCTGGTGGCCCTGGCGTTTTCGGGCTACACGCTGCGCTTCTACCATTCGGTGCTGCCACCGGCCGTAGCCAGCGCCCTGCTTGGTGCCTTCCTCATCGGCCTGATGGCCGCCGCCCTGCGCTACCTGCGCACGCCCCGCCACGGCCTCACCGCCGCCCCCGCCGACGATTCTGGCGGGCGGCCCGGCCTCAACCTCGAAGCCCTCATTGTGGCCCAGACTGCCCACGCTCCTCAGGCTCCCGAGCCAGGCCTGCAGTTTGGTGGCGGCCAGAGCGGCGGTGGCGGCGCACAGGGGCAGTATTGAGCTGGTAGAGGGCGACGTGCGCCAGCCGAACTGTCGCAGGTCGCACCGCTTTGCTAGCTGATTACCTCGCTTTTCCGGTACATCTTGGCCAGCTGCTCCACGGCGTAGTCCACCTCCTTCCCGGTGTTGTATTTGCTCATCGAGAAGCGGATGGTGCCGCGGGCGGGGTCGCAGCCCAAGGCGCTGAGCACGTGGGAGCCAACGTTGGCCCCGCTGGTGCAGGCTGAGCCGCCCGACACGGCCACGCGGCTGATGTCGAGGTTGAACAGCAGCATCTCGTTGAACTCAGAAGGCGGTAGGCTCACGCTTAGCACCGTGTACAGGCTCTGGCCGGCCTCGGCCGAAGTTCCGTTGAACTCCACGCCGTCTATTTCGGCCCGCAGCTTCGCAATGAACCGGTCTTTAAGACCCTGAATATGGCGCTGGTGGTCGGCCATGTCGCGGTAGGCTATTTCCAGCGCTTTGGCCAGGCCCACGATGCCGTACACGTTTTCGGTGCCGGCACGCTGGTTGCGCTCCTGAGAGCCGCCCTGAATCAGCGCGTCCACTGCCTGGCCCGCGCGGCGGTACAGAAAGCCCACTCCTTTCGGGCCGTGGAATTTGTGGGCCGAGCCCACCAGAAAATCCACCGGCAGCTGCTGCACATCGTGCCGGTAGTGGCCCATCGTCTGCACCGTATCGGTGTGGAATACGGCCTGGTGACGGGCGCAGATTTCGCCGATGCCAGCCAAATCGTTGAGGTTGCCGATTTCGTTGTTGGCGTGCATCAGACTCACGAACGTGCGCGGGTTGTCCTCCAACAATTTCTCCAAATGGCCCAGATCGAAACGACCGTTTGCATCGTGGCGCAGGTAGCTCAGCTGCAGCTCGCCGCTTTTTTCCAGCGCCTGCATGGTGTGCAGCACCGCGTGGTGCTCCATTTTCGAAGTGATGCCATGCTTCAACCCCAGCGGGCGCACCGTTCCGAAGGCGGCGTAGTTGTCGGCCTCGGTGCCACCCGAGGTAAAGATAATTTCGGCCGGGGAGGCATTGATGAGGTGCGCAACCGTTTTGCGGGCGTTTTCGATGGCGGCGCGCACCTGCCGGCCGGGGCCGTGGATGCTGCTGGGGTTGCCGTAGTGGGTTTGCAGAAACGGCAGCATGGCGTCCAGCACTTCGGGGTCCAGCGGGGTAGTGGCGGCGTTATCGAAATACACGTTCATGGGCGAGACATAAAGGCAATGAAAACCAGCCAGAAAGGCCGGCCAGCCGAAGTCAGCCGCAAAAATAGCGGATTCGCGGCGGCTACCGAAAGGTATGGCCCAGCGCCCGGCCCAAAACCCCAGGCAACCGGGCACAAAAAACCGGCCGGCAGCCAGCCCTATTGGGTTGGTGCGGCCGGTTTTATTTTAGCCGCGCCGCTAGGCAGCAGGTTAGTGACTGATAATCTCCTTGATGTCGCTAATGATTTTATTGGCCAGATGGTCGGCCGTGGCGTTAGACTCCGACTCGGCGTAGATGCGGATAATCGGCTCGGTGTTCGACTTGCGCAGGTGCACCCACTCCTTGTCGAACTCGATTTTCACGCCGTCGATGGTATTTACCGGCTGGTTGGCATAACGCTGCTCCATCTGGCTCAGCACTCGGTCGGTATCAATTTCGGGGGTCAGCTCAATCTTGTTCTTCGAGATGAAATAGTTGGGATATGAGGCCCGCAGTCGGGTCATAGGCAATCCAAATTTAGCCAGATGACTCAAAAACAGCGCAATGCCCACCAACGAATCACGGCCGTAGTGCAGCTCGGGGTAGATGATGCCGCCGTTGCCCTCGCCGCCGATAACGGCCTGGGTTTCCTTCATTTTGTTCACCACGTTCACCTCGCCCACGGCCGAAGCCGCGTACTGGCCGCCGTGCTTCTCGGTCACGTCGCGCAGGGCGCGGGTGCTGCTCAGGTTGCTCACGGTGTTGCCGCCGCCCAGCTGGCCCAGCACGTAATCGGCCACTGCTACCAGCGTGTACTCCTCGCCAAACATGCTGCCGTCCTCGTTCACCAGCGCCAGCCGGTCTACATCGGGGTCCACTACAATACCCAGGTCAAACGAGCCTTTTTCCATTAGCCGGGCGATGTCGCGCAGGTTTTCGGGTAATGGCTCGGGGTTGTGAGCGAAGTCGCCGGTGGGCTCGCAGAACAGCTTCTCGATGGTCGTTACGCCCAGCTGCTCCAGCAGCATCGGCACGGCAAAGCCCCCGCAGGAGTTCACCGCATCCACCACTACCCGGAAGTTTTTGGCCTGAATGGCGGCCTTGTCAACCAGCGGCAGGGCCAGAATGGCGTCGATATGGGTTTGCAGAAACGTGTCGTCGGTTGCGTAGGTGCCCAGTTTAGTAACGGGCGCAAAGTCGAAGGCCTCCGAGTCGCCCAGCGCCAGGACATGCTGGCCATCAGCTTCCGAAATAAACTCGCCTTTGTCGTTAAGCAGCTTCAGCGCGTTCCACTGCTTGGGGTTGTGCGAGGCCGTGAGGATAATGCCGCCGCCAGCTTTTTTGGCGGGCACAGCCATTTCCACAGTCGGCGTCGTGCTCAGGCCCAAATCAATAACGTGGATGCCCAGGCCCTGCAGCGTGGCCGCTACCAGCCGGCTTACCATGTCGCCCGAGAGACGGGCGTCGCGGCCGATAACGATGGTATTGTTCTGCGTCTGCTGGAGCACCCAGGTGCCAAAGGCCGCCGCGTACTTCACAACGTCGATGGGCGTGAGGCCCTCGCCAGCCGCGCCGCCGATAGTGCCTCGTATGCCGGAAATAGATTTGATAAGAGCCACAGAAAGTGCTGCTGAAGGTAGAAGGGGCAAAATGGCCCGTAAGCGGCCGCAAAAGTAACCAGACGCCGCTGCTTTCCCTACGTAAGTGGTGGCCTTACCGGACGGACTTGCTTCCGCCACAGCCGGCCCAAGCCCGCTCGTTTGTATATTTGGCCTGATGCAAAACCCCACCCCCGACCACCGAACTGAACAGTTGGCCGCTTTTGGCCGCCTGCTCGACGTGCTCGACCGCCTGCGCGCCGAGTGTCCCTGGGACCGGAAACAAACCCTCAAAAGCCTGCGCCACCTCACTATTGAGGAAACGTATGAGCTCAGCGACGCCATCGTTCGCAACGATTTACCCGATCTGAAAAAGGAGCTCGGCGACGTGATGCTGCACTTGCTGTTCTACTCTAAAATTGCCAGCGAGCAGGGCGCCTTCGATATTGCCGACGTGCTCAATGCCCAGTGCGAAAAGCTCATCTTCCGCCACCCCCACATCTACGGCGATGTGCAGGCCGAAACCGAGGAAGAGGTAAAACGAAACTGGGAACAGCTGAAGTTGCGCGAGAAAGGCAACACTTCGGTGCTGGGCGGCGTACCTGCTTCTCTGCCTGCCCTTATCAAAGCCATGCGCATCCAGGAAAAGGCCCGCGGTGCGGGGTTCGACTGGGAGCAACCTGAGCAAGTGTGGCAGAAAGTGCAGGAAGAGCTGGCCGAATTCGGGGCAGAGTTTGCCGACGATACTGCCCCCGCCGATGCTGCCCGCAGCGAACGGGCCGCCGCCGAGTTCGGCGACCTGCTGTTCTCGCTCATTAATTTCGCCCGCCACGCCGGCATCAACCCTGAGGAAGCGCTGGAACGTACCAACCGAAAATTCATTCAGCGTTTTCAGTATCTTGAAACGCAATCGGCACGCGAAGGCCATCAATTGGCCGACCTAACACTGGCGCAGATGGACGTGTATTGGGAGGAAGCGAAGCGGTTGACAGGCCGGCAAAGCGTCTAATTTTTTAGGACAAACTGCTTTTTTTTGCGGATTATGTCGGTTTAGCGCGTTTAAACCCGATTTTCTTTTGGTAGCAGTCAGCTTTTTTAAGTAGGTTTGCCAAGGCTAACCTCGCTTTCTCATCCATTTCGCCGCCAAAGTCGTTGTCTGTTTCTTTCTGAACGGGCAGTAATCGTAACGTAACTAAATGGGCAGGGCAGCAGGCAGTCCACCCACTTTTTTTACCATTTTTCAACAGCACCTCAACCTTTCACCAACAACCCCTAATTCTCCGGACCAATGGAACAAAAGAATGCTATGAATAAGCCCGCGGCCCGGCCTGCCGCTGCCGCTACGCCAAAAGGCGACTCCCGAGGCAGTGGTTCGTCCGCATTTGCCATCATTGCCATCATCGCGGCGTTCATCGTAAGCGTTGTAGTCTACGTTTTCATATTTGGTAACGGTAGCCACTTCCAGGGCGGCGATAACGCCAACAACCCGATTCCAGGCGACTACTTTGGTGTAGTGTACAAAGGTGGCCCGGTAGTACCAGTGTTGCTGACCATGTTCCTGCTGGTAATTATCTTCTCGATTGAGCGGGCTCTGACGCTAAGCCGTGCTAAAGGTTCGAAGAGCATTGAGTCGTTCGTGCGTACCATCCGCCAGAAGCTGAATGTAAACGACATCACCGGTGCCATTGCTGCCTGCGACCAGCAGAAAGGCTCGGTAGCCAACGTAGTACGCGCCGGCCTGGTGAAGTACCAGGAGATGTCGCGTGACCGTTACCTGGAGAAAGACCAGAAAGTACTGGCTATCCAGAAGGAAATCGAGGAATCGACGGCCCTGGAGTTGCCTATGCTGGAGAAAAACCTCGTTATCATCTCGACCCTGGCTTCTATCGCCACGCTGGTAGGTCTGATTGGTACAGTACTGGGTATGATCAAGGCCTTCTCGGCACTGGCCCAGGGTGGTGCTCCCGACGCAGTAGGACTTGCCAACGGTATCTCGGAAGCCCTCATCAACACGGCCCTCGGTATTACTGGTTCGGCCCTGGCTATCGTAGCCTACAACTTCTTCACCAGCAAAATTGACGAGCTGACTTACAGCATCGACGAGGCTGGTTTCAGCATCATTCAGACCTTCTCGGCCCAGCACGGCGCTACCGACCACGCGGCTCCGGTTACTACAACCACCGTTTAGTTTTAGCGCCTTTGTGCACTAAAACCGTGAGTTGTTCGTTTCTGAATCACGCGTTTAATTCCTCCAGCAATGCCTAAAGTAAAGCCTCATAGAACCTCCCCGTCGCTCGATATGACGCCGATGGTGGACTTGGCCTTCCTGCTGGTGACTTTCTTCATGCTCACCACCAAGTTTGCCCCGGAAGAGGCCGTGGTGGTGGACACGCCTTCCTCTACTTCCGAAATTCGTCTGCCCGAGTCGCACGTGCTCACCGTAGCCATTGACAAGGACAAGCGCATCTTCTTTGGCGTCGGCGACGACGAAATTAAAGATGAGTTGCTTAAGCAGATGGGAGCCAAGTATGGCATCAGCTTCACACCCGCTCAGACAAAGGCTTTCCGTGGGGCCGGCGCCAGCTTTGGCACGCCTATCGAAAAGCTTCCTGCTTTGCTGAGCCTCGACCCTGAGCAGCGGAAAGAGGTTACCCAGGACGGTATTCCGGCCGACTCGCTGAACAACCAGCTGATTGAATGGGTAATTGCTGCCCGCTCGCTTAGCCAGAAGCAGTTCAACACGGCTCCCTATATCGCCATTAAGGGCGACGGGCAGGCTGATGTGCCGACAGTGAAGAAAGTCATCAAACTGATGCAGGAGAAGAACATTAACCGGTTCAATCTCATTACCGACCTCGAAACCAAACCGGTGGCCGGTAAATAATCCGCACAGAAACTATGGCAGAAATCCCACAAAGTGGCGGCGGCGGCGGAAAAGGCGGCAAGAAGCGGGCGAAGAAAATGTCGACCAAAATCGACATGACCCCGATGGTTGACCTGGCCTTTTTGCTGCTGACCTTCTTCATGCTGACGACCACGTTCAGCAAGCCCACCGTCATGGAAATCAACATGCCGGTGAAGCCCAAGAACCCTGAGGAGCAGTCGGAGATTAAGGCGTCCAATGCCTTTACCGTCCTGCTCAGCTCCGATAATAAGATTTACTACTACGACGGCCTACTTAGCGGCGACGTTAAGCCAGAGTTGAAGGAATCGAGCTACGGAGCCGATGGCATCCGGAAAGAATTGCTCTCTCGCCATACCAACCCCAACCTAGTGGTGTTGATTAAGCCGGCCGACGACTCGAACTACAAAAACATGGTCGATATCCTCGACGAAATGAACATCACCGACCAGAAAAAGTACGCGTTGGTGGACATTTCGAAGGCTGATACCGAACTGATTAAATCTTCTGGATTATGATGGACAACACGCAGTTGGCCAATGCCTCCCTCGACGATATCGTCTTCGAGGGGCGCAATAAGGCCTACGGGGCTTACATAATCCGGCGGGTGTACGGCAAGCACGTAACCCGGGCCGTCCTGATTTCCGTGGCCATTGTGGCTCTTCTGATTGCTTTCCCGCTTGTAGCGCGGATGCTGAAGAAGGACGAAGTGGTAGTGGAGGACAAGATGCTCAAGGTGAACGAGCTGATGGAAGCGCCCCCGCTGGATAAGAACGTCCCGCCACCCCCACCGCCCCCGCCACCGGAGGCGCCACCACCACCACCACCCAAGCTCTCCACCATCAAGTTCACCCCGCCCGTCGTGAAAAAGGACGAGGAGGTGCGCAAGGAAGAAATTCCGGACCAGGAAGAGCTCAAGGAGAAAACGGTGGCCGCTGTAACGATAAAGGGCAACACCGATAACCCTGCCGACCTGAAAGGGCTGGAGCCCGGTGAGGGCACCAAGGCAGTGGAGACGGTAGTTGAAACCAAGCCGTACACTTACGTAGAGCAGATGCCGGTATTCCCTGGCGGACAGGAAGCGCTACTGGCATACATTGGCAAGAACACCAAGTACCCGGCTATGGCCCTGCGCAATCAGGTAGAAGGCCGCGTATTCGTTAAGTTCGTAGTAGGTCCTGATGGGTCTGTTTCGAACGTAGAGGTGCAGAAAGGCATTGGAGCCGGTTGCGACGAAGAGGCTACGCGGGTTGTAAAAAGCCTGCCGCGCTTTACGCCAGGCAGGCAGAACGGCCGGGCAGTATCGGTTTACTACACCGTACCGATTACCTTCTCGATCAAGTAAATCTGGCTGACCGCTTGCGGTAAGCAACTTTTCAAACCCCGAACCGGACACCCGTCTGGTTCGGGGTTTTTGCTTTCGCGGCTATACCCGACCAGGCCGGTAAACATCTGTTCCGAAAAATATAGTAGGCGTGCATACTACCAGGCGAGCAGGAGGCGTTTACTACCTGAAAGCCAGCGCATGGGAGGTAGTGGATGGTAGGTGTGGCTTGGGAAGTTTAACGCGTTTTGTTCACTTAACCCTTATACGCCATGACGACCAACGCTCCTATTTCGCTACCCTCCCTCGACGACATGGTGTTTGAGGGGCGCAACAAAGCCTATGGTGCCTACGCGCTACGCCAGCTCTATGGCCGCCACCTCTTCCGGGCTGTAGCACTGGCCGTGGCCCTGGCGGCCCTGCTTATTGCCTTGCCTATTGGTGTCAGCTACCTCTGGCCGGCGGTGGTCGTGGTGCCGCCCATTGTGCCAGCCGGTCTGGTAATCGATATTCTGCCACCACCTACTATCGAGCAGCCGCCGGTAGTAACGCCACCAGCTGCCTCGCAAGCCACCATTACGCTCCGTACTGAACTCAGCGAAAACCTGCCCCCGACAGTAGTTGACGACCCGCAGATACAGAAGCCCCAACAGCCCGATGTAGCCGCCCCTGACATAAACGGGCCGGTGGCGCTGGGCAACATCAACCGTGACGGTACTGGTGGCTTTGCTGATAAGGCCGGCCCCGGCGCGCCGGGCAACGACTCAGCTGCTAACTCGGCGGCTCCGGCCGTTACCAAGCCCTTTGTTTCGGTGGAGGTGATGCCCGAGTTTGCCGGCGGCCAGGCAGCGCTGGCCAAGTATCTGCAGCGCAACCTGCACTACCCCACCCCGGCCCTAAAGGCGGGCGTTGGCGGCCGGGTGTATATTGCTTTCACCGTGAACACCGACGGCTCCATTACCGATGTGGAAGTGCTTAAGGGTTTAGGATATGGCACCGATGAGGAAGCCAGCCGGGTTATCCGGCAGATGCCCGCCTGGAAACCAGGCTACCAGAACAACCGGGCAGTTCCGGTGCGCTACAACCTGCCCATTACGTTTACTTACCAATAACTCTGGCAACCGGCTGATACCAGCCAGTAACACTGCCTTTTTCGCCGTCGGCACCCAACTGGTAAAATAACCGGTTGGGTGCGACGTTTCTGCCTACCGGGGTACAACGGCAACAGGCAGCCGAACAAAAAGCTTCTATTTTTACGTTTGCTCTCTATCCGGATCTTCTTGCTTTGCCTCACTTGATTAATATGTCCAACCTGCCGCACACCCACGAACGCCTGGACCGCCCCAGCCAGTCGCCCGGCCTGATACGCTACTTTACCCTGTTTATGGCCGTACTGTACATGGCTCTGGGCATAAGCTTGTGGCTGGTGCCAGCCGGTATGCTCCGGCTCGACGAAACCGCCCGCCAATTGCTGGCCGGTGTCTTCGTATTTTACGGAATCATTAGATTTGTTCGCACCTACCAACAGTACTTCAAAAAGAACCGGCATGAAGCATAGCATTCTCACGGGCCTGACGGCTGGTTTGCTCGGGGCCCTGGGCCTGGCAGGCTGCAACGAGGGCAACAAGTCGTCGGCCGCTATCGACACGCCAACCAGCGGTACTATCAGCATTGGGGTGGATGAGACGTTTGCCCCCATCATCAAGTCGGAGGTCGATACCTTCCAGAAGCTGTACCCGGGCGCCCGTATACAGGCTATTTACCAGCCCGAGCGCGACGTGATGCAGGCTTTCCTGGACGACAGCGTGCGGCTGGCCGTAGTATCTCGCCAACTGACCGAAGCAGAGCAAGCCCGCTTCAAAAGTATTCAAATAGTGCCCCGCGCCATCCGTATCGGAGTTGATGGAGTCGCCATTATCCTGCACCCCAGCAACCCCGATTCACTGCTGACGACGGCTCAGTTGCGCGGTATTTTTACGGGCCAGCTTACGCAGTGGAACCAGCTTAGCCCCGGCAACAAAAAGGGCGAGATTACGGCCGTTTTCGACAATAATAACTCCAGCACCGCCCGCTTCGTGCAGGATTCCATCACGCGCGGCACGGCACTGGCTAAGGGTATTTTTGCCTCCGAGTCGAACCCGGCCCTGCTGGATTACGTTGCAAGTCATCCGAATGCCATTGGCGTAATTGGCGTAAACTGGATTTCGGACCGCGACGACAAGGGGGTTCAAAAGTTACTTGGACGCGTGCGCGTAGCGGGCATCAGTGCCAAAGCCAGCAACAATACCCCCGACGACTACGTGCAGCCTTACCAGGCGTATCTGGCCCAAAAAACGTATCCGCTTCGGCGCGAGCTGTATATTATCAGCCGCGAGGCCCGGGCCGGTCTTGGCACCGGTTTTGCATCGTTTGTGGCAGGCAACAAGGGCCAGCTCATCATGCTTAAGTCCGGTTTGATGCCCGCCACCGGCCAAGTTCGTATCATTGACGTGAAATCGAACTGATTTTTTTCCTTACCCCACACCAAACCTTTCTCTTATGAACATTAAGCCCTGGAAGCTTACGCTCCTCGCTGCTTTATCTGTTTCCGGCACTGCCGCCCTGGCCCAGAACACGGCCGTGGAAAAGGCGTTGCAAATGGAACGCTACAACGAAGCCCGGTCTACGCTTCTTCGGCAGAGCCAGTCCAACGAAACTGCGTTCCAGTTGGGCCGTCTATATCAGATGCGCGAAATGCCCGATTCGGCTGCCTATTACTTCAGCCGTGTCAGCTACGACAAAAAGGCACCGATGACTATGATAGCCGCCGGCAGTGCCGCGCTGGCCAAAGGCAACGCCGCCGAGGCGCAGGCCAAGTTCGATGAAGCCGTAAAGGTCTCGAAGGGCAAAGACTTGAGCGTATTCACCATGATTGCCCAGGCGTACGCCGAATCGGGCACCAAGGATGTCAGCAAGGCGCTGGAGTACGTGAAAGAAGGCGAGAAATTCGCTGCCAAGACCGGCAAAGACGATGCGGCCCTCATGATTGCCCGCGGCGACCTGTATCAGAAAACCGAAACGGGTGGTGGCGAGGCCATGAACAGCTACGAGCGAGCCAACACCGGCGAGCCAAACAACGTGCAGGCATACGTTCGTCGTGGTCAGCTGGCACTACGCTCCCGCGACTACAACCGGGCCAAGGAGAACTTCGAGAAGGCTATCAGCCTCGACGCGAACTACGCTCCGGCCTATAACGCCCTGGCCGAAACCTATTACTTCGCCGGCCGCTACGACGACGCGTTGGCTCAGTTCCAGAAGTACACCGCCCTGGCCGAGAATTCGACCGAAACCACGGCTAAGAACGCGGCCTTCCTGTACCTGACCGAGAAGTATCCCGAGGCCATGGTGGAAATTGACAAGGTGCTGGCCACCGACCCCAACAACCTCGCCATGAACCGCATCAAGGCCTACTCGTTGTACGAGATGGGCAAGAACGATGAGGCGATGACCGCTATGCAGCAGTATATGACTGTAGCCAAGGCGCAGGACAAGCTGATTGCCGAAGACAATGTGTACTACGGCAAGATGCTGATCAAGAGCGGCAAAACGGCCGAGGGCGCTGCGCTGGTTGATGCCGCCATCAAGGCTGATCCTAAGAAGGCAGCAGAGCTACGCAAGGAACTGGCCAAGGCCTACCTCGCGGCCAAGGACTACCCTAAGGCCATCTCAACCTATCGGCAGATGATGCAGGAGAGTGGTGGTGGTGAGCTGACTGATAAAGTATACCTCGCCCGGGCTTACGAGCTAAACGAGCAGTATATGCCCGCCGACAGCCTCTACGGTGCTTTGTTGAAGGAGCGCCCCGAGTACGTGCCCGGGTACCAGATGCGCGCCCGCGCTAATGCCAACCTCGATCCAGACTCGAAGAAGGGCTTAGCTAAGCCTTATTATGAGGAGTACATTAAGATGGCAACTGCTTCTGACAAGCCCGAAAGCTACAAGTCGGGCCTTGTAGAAGCCAACAAGTACCTGGGCTACTACTATTACCAGAAGGGCGACAAGAATGCTTCGCTGCCCTACTGGCAGCAGGCCCTGACGCTGAATCCTGCCGACGAGCAGGCTAAGACGGCAGTAGATGCCATCACCAAACCTGCCAAGGCTCCAGTTCGCCGGAAGTAAGGTATTTCAGCATCCTGTTTGCAGGCCTGAAAACAAGAAAAAGCCCGCTACTTCGGTAGCGGGCTTTTTTTTTATGACTTACGGGAAGATCAGTTAGTCGGCGGTCGGTGCGCCGGCATACTCCTGCCACATTTCCAGCACGGCAGCAAAATCGGCCGGCAGTTCGGCTTCGAATTGCATAAACTCGCGGCTGATGGGATGCTCGAAGCCCAAGGATTTGGCGTGCAGGGCCTGCCGGGGGAGCAGGGCAAGGGCTTTCTCAGCAAATGCCTTGTAGGCACCCGTACGCTGTCCGTACACCACCCGGTCGCCGCCATACGTAGCGTCGCCAAACAACGGGTGGCCAATGTGCTTCAGATGCACCCGGATCTGGTGAGTACGCCCGGTTTCGAGGTTGCACTGCACCAGCGCCACCTGCCCGTAGGCTTGCAGTACTTTGTAGTGCGTAACCGCCGTGCGGCCATACTCCCCTTCGAATGGAAATACGGCCTGCACCTTCCGGTCCTTAATGCTGCGGCCGATATTGGTGCTGATGGTACCCTGCGCCTCGGCAGGCACGCCCCACACCAGCGCCAGGTAGGTACGCTCGATGGTATGGTGGAAAAACTGGTTCGACAGGTAGGTCATGGCGTACTCCGACTTGCCGATAACCAGTAACCCCGACGTATCCTTATCGATGCGGTGCACAAGGCCGGGGCGCACTTCGCCGTTGCGGCCGGTAGGCAGGTTGGCCAAGTGATGCGCCAGCCCATTTACCAGCGTGCCCTGCCAGTGGCCAAATGCCGGGTGCACTACCAGTCCGGCCGGCTTATTCACTAGCAGCAGCTCCGGGTCTTCATACCGGATATCAAGGTCCATGGGCTCCGGCATTACCTTGAATTCGCGGGGTGGCTCCGGCAGCGTCACCGTGATAATATCGAGGGGCTTGACGCGGTAGTTAGACTTCACCGCCTGGCTATTGACCTGCACAGCTCCGGCCAGAATAGCGTTTTGAATGCGGGTACGCGAGGTTTTGGGGATACGCTGGAGCAGAAACTTATCCAGCCGCAGTAGCTCCTGCTTGCGGTTAGCCTGGATGCGGTGATGCTCGTACAGTTCGTCTCCTCCTTCGCTATCGTCGCCCTCATCGTCGTCCTGCTCTCCGGCAGGGAGTTCATCGGGGGTAGTCAGGTGCATGTGGGGCGCAGGGAGTTCTTGTTCCAGTTCTGCCATATAACGGAAAAATCGGTGGTCCGGAGTGCGCCCGTACCGGGGGCGCGACGTGGTAGCAAACAGCAGCAGCCGGGGCAAAAGCCCCGGCTGCGCCGTTAAAGCCATAAGGTAACGCGCCGGGGCGCTTACTTCTTGGTTTTGGTTTTAGTTTTGGTGGCTGCGGCGGGCACGGCAGAAGCAGCCGGAGCAGCTGGCGTGGTTACTTTGGTAGCGCTGGCAGCACCTGGCGTAATGCCCATCTTCTTCAGCACCAGATCCGAAATATCGCCCTCCTTAGGGCCATGCAACAGCACCGGGCTGGCACCATCGGAGTTGAGTACATACGTGAAGCCGTTTTCATTAGCTACGGCATCAATGGTCTGCTGAAGCTTGTCGAGGGCCGGCTTAAGCAAGGCCTGCTGCTTCTGCTGCAACGATGTTTCGGCGCTCTGCTGGAACTCCTGAATCGACTGTTGCAGGTTCTGCAGCTCCTTCTGCTTGTCGGCCCGCACGGGGTCGGGCATGGTGGCGGCACCCTTCTGGAAGGCTTCGCCTTTGGCCTGGTACTCGGCGTATTTAGTGTCTAGCTGGTTTTTGAGCTGGGTGCTATAGTCTTTCAGCTGCGACTCAATCTGCTTGCTTTCGGGCATCTGGCTCAGCACATACTCCACGCTGGTGTAGCCGATTTTCAGCGGTGCCTGGGCCAGCGAGGCGGTAGCCGTAGTGAGGGTAAGAGCGGCAATAGCCAGAGCAATGCGGATTTTGTTCATGGTAGTCGTCATCAAAAAAGGAAAAAGTCAGAAAGTTAGATGCACAAAGTTACTTTTTTCGGCTGGCTGGTCGCACAGGGCGGGCAGCTGGCTGGCGCGGGGCCGGTTCGTCGGTGTCGGCCGTAGCGGCCTCGCCGGCTGGGGTGGTGGGCGGCGTAATGGTTCTTACCGGACCCTTCTGGCCCGGCTGGTTAGCGTCGGGCGAAGCCAAGCCCAGCTCCTCGAGTACGAATTCGGTGTAATCGTGCACGGGGTTGGTATACAGCATGGTCAGGTCGCCGGATTTATCGAAGACAATAGCCAGCTGCTTTTTCTTGGCCACCTTCTCAATGGCCTCAAATACCACGTCCTGCACCGGCTTGGTTAGTTCCTGCCGTTTGCGGAACAACTGGCCTTCGAAGCCAAAAATCTTGTTGGTGTTGGTTTTAATGTCCTGCTCTTTGGCCAGAATTTCGTCCTGCCGTTTTTTCTTCATGGCTTCCGTCAGAACGACTTCTTCGGCCTGATAATTCCGATGCAGCTTGTCTAGTTCCGCTTTCTGGTTTTCCAGGTCTTTCTGCCAGTTGGCAGCCTGGGTATTCAGCTCCTGCTGGGCCTGCATGTAAGCCGGCAGCTTACCCAGAATGAACTCGGAATCGACGTAGCCGAACTTCTGGGCCTGGGCCCTGGAAGCACCCAACAGTACCAACAACAGGGCCAAAGCGGCCGAAACGCGGAAAACTAAATGGTTCATGCTGTTGAAAAAGTGGTGGCCCCGGCCCGCTCACCATTAGCGCTACCGAATCTGCTGGCCGATGATGAAATGGAAGATACCGCTCTTCTGCGCCGAACCGCCAGCTACGCGCGGCACCTGGTCGAAGCCCCAGCCGTAGTCGAAGCCCAGCAAACCGAATGCCGACATGAAAACGCGGGCGCCTAAACCTGCCGAACGATACAGCTTGTAAGGGCTGTAGTTAGCATAGCTCTCCGACGAGTTGCCGGCTTCAGCAAAGCCCAGCACGTACACCGTAGCCGCCGGGTTCAGGCTGACCGGATAACGCATTTCCAACACGAATTTATTGTACACCACTCCGCCCGCCGAACCCTGCCGCGAAGCTGGCAACGAATTCTGGTCGTTTGGATCGGCGTAGCCACGCAGGCCAACGTATTCGGTACCGGCAATGAAGTTGGTAGAGCCACCGTAGCCCAGGCCCGCACCGCCCAGCTTAAATCGTTCAAACGGGCCGATGGCGCGGTTGCTGCCATAGCTGCCAATAAAGCCGAAATGGGCGCGGGTGTTCAGCACGAGCTTGCCGACTATGGGCGTAAACCACGAGGCATCAAACATCCACTTGTGGAACTCCACCCACTCATTCACGCTCGGGTGCGCTCCCGGAAACAGCGAGTATGGTGGCGTCAGATTCACGCTAAGCGCCAGCGAGGAACCCCGCCGCGTAAAGGTCGGGTTATCGATGCTGTTACGTGCCAGCGTGGTGTTGAGCGTAAGGTTGGTGGCGTCGCCGGTGCCGGTCGGGAAGAAGTCGCTACCCAGGCTACCGTAGTTTTTAAGCTTGTACTGGGTAACCGACAGCGCGTTGCTCAGCGTGAAGTAGTCGTCGGGCCAGCGCAAGCGGCGGCCCAGCGCCACGCTGGCGCCGTTGGTTTTGAGTGAACCCGCGTTGACATCGAAGTTGCTGCCGTTACGGAAAATCGTTTTGGTCAGGCTTACCGACAGCGAGTTGGGCTTACGCCCGCCCAGCCAAGGCTCGGTAAACGAGAACGAGTAGGCCTGATACTGGGGGCCATTGGCCTGCACGTTCAGCGACAGGCGCTGGCCGTCGCCCGATGGCACGGGCGTCCAGTTCTTCAGGGTAGCAGCCTTGCGCAGCGAGAAGTTGTTGAACACCAAGCCTACCGTACCGATAAAGCCCGCGTAACCGCCCCAACCACCCGAAAGCGTAATCTGGTCGGAGGGCTTTTCCTCCACCGTGTAGTTGATGTCCACGGTACCGTCGGCCTGGTTAGGCACCGGGTTAAGACCAATTTTCTCGGGGTCGAAATAGCCCAGAGTAGCCAACTCGCGCTGGCTGCGAATCAGGTTTTCGCGGCTGAACTTGTCGCCAGGCAAGGTATAAAGCGTCCGGCGCACCACGTGGTCGGAGGTCTTAGTGTTGCCCGCAATCCGTACCTCCTTCACCCGCGCCTGCACGCCTTCCGACACGCGCATCTCGATGTCGATGGAGTCGCCATCCACGCGTGTTTCCACCGGTTCGATGTTGAAGAATAGGTAACCGTCGTTCATATAGAGCGACGTCACATCTTGGCCGGTAGGGTTGTAGTTGAGGCGCTTATCAAGCGTTTCCTTGCTGTACACGCTGCCCTCCTTGATGCCGAGCACCGAGGCCAACGTCTTGTCGTCGTAGAGGTAGTTGCCGTTCCAGCTGATGTTGCGGAAGTAGTACTTCGGCCCTTCATCTACCCTTACGGTCAGCTTTAATCCGTCATCTACCCGGGTCAACGAGTCCGACACGATAGTCGCGTCGCGGTAGCCTTGCGCGTTATAGAAATCGAGCAGAAGCTGTTTATCATCCGCAAATTCCTTCGCCTGGTATTTGCCCGAGTTGAAGAATTTGGGAAACTTTTTCTCCTTGGTTTTCTTGAACTTCCCCTTCAGCTTTCCATCAGAGAAGGCCGTGTTACCCACGAAGTCAATCTCCTCGATTTTGACTTTGGAGCCCTTATCCACATTAATGGCCAGCACCACGCTGTTCGACAGCGACGAGTCGGGCCGCTGCACGATGTTGACTTTAGCGTCTAGAAACCCCTTGTTGGTGTAGAACTTGCGTACCTGGGCGCGGGTGTTGCTCAGCAGCGCATCGGTCACCACCTTACCGCGGATAAGCTTAATCTTGTTTTTCAGCTCTTCTCCCTGGCCTTTGCTGATGCCCTCAAAAACGAATTTTGATAGCCGGGGGCGCTCCTTAAGGTTGAAATCCAAGAACACGCGCCCGCTTTCTACGCGGGCAACGCTCACACTCACGTCGCCCAGAATCCCTTGGTCCCAGAGCTTGCGGATAGCCCGGCCGATTTCCTCACCCGGAATCGTGATGGGGTCGCCTACTTTCAGCCCCGAGAGGCCAATAAGCGTGTTAGGATCGAGGTAGCGGGCGCCGCTGATGGTAATGCCGCCCAGCGTGTAGCGCTGGGGCTCATCGGCCGTGCTGCTGGCAGCGGCTGGAGCGGCTACCTGGCCCAGGGCGGTAGTAAGCGGTGCCGTGCCCAGCGTAAAGGCCAAGGCGGCTACCGGAAGGATCTTGTGGTAGGGAGAACTCATCTTCGATTACGAAACGGTTAGCTGCTCACTGGTTTTACCGAACCGACGCTCCCGCTGCTGGTAGGCCCGCAGGGCATCATATAGGTGCTGACGCCGGAAATCGGGCCAAAGCAAATCGGTAATGAACAGTTCCGTATAGGCCAGTTGCCACAACAGGAAATTACTTATGCGCTGCTCGCCGCTGGTGCGGATGAGCAATTCGGGGTCAGGTATGCCGGCCGTGGAAAGATAGCCGGCCACAATAGCCTCGGTTACCTGCTCGGGCTGGAGCCGGCCGGCTGCTACCTCCGTAGCAATACGGCGGCTGGCCTGAGCTAGGTCCCAGCGGCCGCTGTAGCTCAGGGCCAGCACCAGCGTCATGCGGCTACCATCTTTGGTCAGCTCCATCGCCTCAGCCAATTCTTTCTGGCACGAGGCTGGCAGGTTATCAATTTGGCCAATGGCTTGCAACCGGATGCTGTTTTTGAGCAGCGTGGGCGTTTCCTTGCGGATGGTATGTACCAGCAGCTGCATCAGGGCCGTCACTTCGATGGCCGGCCGCGCCCAGTTTTCGGTCGAGAAAGCGTAAAGCGTCAGGTAACGGACGCCGGCTTCGGCCGCACCTTCCACCGTCTCCCGAACTGCCGTAATGGCACTCTGGTGGCCGAAGATGCGTAAGCCACCCTTCTGCTTGGCCCATCGGCCGTTGCCATCCATAATTATGGCAACGTGCGCGGGAATATTTTGGGAATCAATCTCGGACCGGACGGCCATTGGCGCTTTTTGCGTAAAGAGGTCGCAAGTTACGTAAATGGTTGCATTACTTGTCCCGGAATACTGACTGTCGCCGCTCTATCCCAACAACCATCGTCCCCCACCACGGTAGGCAATGGAGGCCGGGCAGACCAATAGGCTTTATAGCCCTTCAGGGCTACTTCTTCTTCGCCTTGTCGTCGCGTTTATCGGGGCAGTGGATTTTATAGAAAGTATACGAAACGCTCAGCCCGTTGTAGAAATACCAGTCCTGATCATTCGGATTACCTATCCTATCGGTCTGCCCACGGCTTTTACCATCAATGTGGTCCAGATTGTCGGTAAAGGTCTTGCGGGCACCCACTTCCAACCCTAAGTTCCAGTGCCTCGAAAGCGCATATTTGAATCCGACTGCTACCGGCACGGCCAGACTCAGCGTGCTACCCTTCTTATCCAATTCTGGATCTAGGAGAGTATTGCTTTCTACCTCCGTATTAGCGTAAAAGCCCGTTACGCCTATAAATACATAGGGCGTAAAATGCACCTTATCAAGCCGGTCATGGAAATCAAAGAAATTGTATTCGATGCCACCCGAAAGTTCCAACAAATTGCCCTTCAGATGGGCATCGCGATAGGCCGATAGTGGCGGCAGATTGCCGTTGAGCCCACGCACATTGCGGTCATCGGCCCGCAGCATACCGCCCATTAGAGCAGCCCGTGCAGTAACAGCACCTGAAAGGTCGCGACGGTAAAAGGCCGTTATGGCGGGGCGATTATTGCGAAACTGGTAATATGGGGCAAGTTCGCCTTTGTACACAAGTCCGCCTGCACCCAGCCCGATTTCACTGGTCGTCTGGGCCCCGGGAACCTGTGCTTGTACAGTACCGCCAAAAAAAACGCTCCCCATCGACCCGAAGCCGATAAGGAGCATTTTAAGAGAAGTTGCTTTTATCATTAGACTGACTGGCAGTTGAGTAATACGACAGCCAGTGAGAATGGCTACCGGAATTTAGGGTTACGAACCCGAGGCGCAAGAATGTAATTTACCGAAACACCTAAGGTAGTATACCAGTCCTTTTCGTTGCTTTTACCACGTTGACCACTGGCTTGCTGAGCTTCGGTATAGGTACCAGCTAGTTCACGGGTAATGTCCCAGCCGAAATACTTGGCATCGTCGGATCCAAGCAGAGAGCGGTCGGCAACATAATTGGTGCTTACGTCATCTAGGTAATCAGTGAATGTCTTGCGGAAGCCCAGTTCCAAGCCGATATCGAAACTCTTATTGAGCTTGTAGCGGGCACCGGCACCGAAAGGAATGACAAACTGCGTGAGGCTATAGCCGCTTGACTGCCCTTCAGTTCTCAACGGCTGCAGAGCTACTATATTGCCATCTTCGTTTTCTCCTTTTGGGTTATGGCGGATAACGCCTACACCGCCAAACAGATAAGGAACAAAATCAGGGCGCTTTATATAGTTGTTACGATTTTCGACCAAATCAAAAATACCTACGCCAGCCAATTCAAAAATATCGTTGCGGAAGTTCATATTCCGGTTGTAGCGATACTTGGCATCCCCGTCGTTCTGATCAGCGGCTTTAGCATCATCACCTGTAATACGGCCGTACGAAAGCGAAGCGCGGGCCGATATTCGGGGCGCGAAACGATGGGTGAACGTTAGCCCAAGGTTAGGGCGAGTGGCGCCGGCACGGAAGCTGGGAATGCTGGGCTTCGGCGTAATGTCACCGAAGTAGTTCATGGCATTCAGCGATACACCAACCGTGTTGTACTGCTTGCGCTTGCTGAATTGCTGCGCATCAGCTTCCGATGCCAGCATCGTGAGAGCCAACAGCGGGGCGGCGGTAAAGGCGAAAAATTGCTTCATACTCTGGCGTTATTTAAAAATAGCGGTTCCGGGGAGAGAGCCAAAACCGTAAAATTCACAGTTTCAGCCGAAGACAAAAGTAAGGCTTCGTAGGAACTAAAAAAAGAAATGTTCGAAAAAAGGCTAAACCGGCACGTCGGCAGGATTTCTCCGATCGAGGCCCCAGTTCAATTTGCTGCGCAAGGTACTCAGGAAGTTGACCTGATTGAGTTTAACTAGCTGAGCGTTGAAATTTTCCCGACGAACGGCGACCTGAATACCGGCTTCGACAGTTCGGGAGCGGGAATCGAGCGACAACAGGAAGTTGTTGCTCCTTCCTTCAATTTCGAAGGAAATCACACTCCGGTCGGGTACAATAAGAGGTCGTACGTTCAGATTGTGAGGGCATACGGGAGCAATAACAAAATTGTTTGTTTGGGGTAGCATTACGGGTCCGCCGCAACTGAGCGAGTAGCCCGTAGAGCCGGTAGGCGTGGCTACAATCAGGCCATCGGCCCAGTAAGAGTTTAGGTATTCGCCATCAATATACGTGTGCACAACAATCATCGACGAGCTGTCGCGCTTGAGGATGCTGAACTCATTGAGGCCGAAATTAATATCGCCAAACGTGTCAGGGTCAGTATCGACACGGATGAGGCTGCGCTCTTCGAGCACGAAGTGGCCCTTGAACAGAGCATCGATGGCTGGCAGGATGGTTTCGGGCGAGATGGTGGCCAGGAAACCCAGCCGGCCGGTGTTGATGCCCAGAATCGGGATTTGCAATGCCCCTACGTAAGTAACGGTATCGAGCAGCGTGCCGTCGCCGCCAATGCTGAGCACGAAGCGGCAGCCGGCGAGCGAGTCGGTGCGACCGAAACGGCTGATACCCTCGGGGATGGTCACGTACTGACTGAGGTATTCGTAGAAGCTATGCTCCATGCGAATTTCAGCCTGCCGACGCAGCAAATCGTCGAGCAATGCCTGCAACACGGGCGCCTGTTGCTCAGCAAACGGCTTGCCCAGAATAGCTATTTTCATACTGACAAGGTAGCGCGAGCAGTTTTAACCGATTGCATCAGATGGGAAACTGGGTGCGGAAGAAAATTCCGTCTTGCTGCTCACGAGTGCGGGCATATTCGAGCGTGAACACCCAGTCATAGTACGTGACCAGGTGCAGGCCGAGGCCGGCTGAGGTCAGCAAGCGGTTGGGCAGTTGGTTGACGGCAAGCACAGTCCGTTGCCCGACGTAGCCCACATCGGCAAAGATATTTAAATAAAATGCCAGCGGAATAGTATTGAAGCGGCTGCTGGGTACGCCATTTAACCGGACCCGACCCAGATCGAGCAGGCGCAGCGAAAGCCCCTGTTGCAATAGTGCCAGTTGCCGACCCTCTATTACGTAGGCATCATAGCCGCGCACAAGTAGATCGTAGCCCAGAGCGCGGCTGTCGGGATAAGCCAGGGCGCGGGCCACCCGCAGTTGCCCTGTGGCCCCCACAGCATAGTAGAACGGACCGCCCAAGGCCATATAGCGAGCATAGCGGCCCCGCACAGTAAGACTGCCAGGCGTACTGCTGTCTAAGAAAGACCGGTAGCCAACCTGTAGCTGAGCATACTGGCCGCTGAGCGGATAAGCGAAGGTGTTGCGGCGGTTGAGCGTTGTAGTCAGGTTGAACTCGAAGTATTCGCGCCGGGGGCCGTTGAGAAAGTAGCGGGGGTTATAGTAAAGAACCGAATCAGAAACCCGCTCGCGGTGGTAGGAGGCGTCGAGGGCGGCCAACAGCTGCACCGTGCGGCGCCAGCGCAGACCCATGGTAGCATACTGCCGCTCGATGGGAAATGCGTTGTCCTGGCGCAAATTGCGGAGACGGTCATTGAAGGTAGCGTAATCGAGGGCGCGGGCGCGGTAGTAAGAGTAGCCAGCACCGAAGCCTACCCGGCGGCGACGACCGTAGCCGGGCGCCTCATAAAACAGCTCGTACTTGCGGTTGAAACCCAATTGCAGGTTAGCCAGCAACTGTTCGTTGCGCCCCCGGAAGTTGCGCTGCACCAAATGCAGGCCGTAGTCCACCCGCTTCCAACGGTCGGGTCGGTCGCGCCACGATTGAAAGTTGCGGTCGGCCAACGAGAAGATTGGGATGGGGAACAGGTACCAGCGTTCCTGGAAGCTGTAGAGTACAGTCAACTCGCCCTCGCGGCAAACAGCTTTCAGCAGCACCTGATGAAACAGCTGCAGATTGAAGAGGCGGCGGCGGTTGAGTTCGAGGCGGCGGGACAGCGTAGCGGCGCTCAGAGTATCGCCCTCAGCAAAGTCGAGCTCGGCCCGCAATACCACTTCTTTGGTGGTCCTATTACCCACGAACAGTACCCGGCCTATCCGCAACTGCGCGTAATTCGGGCATTGGGCCTGCACGAGGCTATCAGGGCCCGCGCGGCGCAACGTGTCGGGAAGCGCGGCAGCCGGCAGCCGGCCGGCCAGAGTGGGGCCCGCCGGAACGCGTGGGGCAGCCGAACCGGGCAGCCCGCTCAGCAGTAAGAGGAGCAGCGTAATCAGCACTCGTGTCAGCCGGCTCAGACGTTCAGGTAGCGCAACAGGGCATCGTAGCGCTGCTGCTCGTCCTCATCGGGCTCCCCGGCGCCACTGAACTGGGCCATAATGGAGTAGTTGAACCGCTCCAACGTAGCTATAATACGGGCCAGGTTGGGCGTATTGAGCTTGAGCGTGAGCCGGATGCGGTAAGGGTCGTGCTCATCCTGGGCAACGTGAGCACTGAGAATTTTAGCGTCGTTCTCCTCTACGTAGCGGCTTATTTGCGTGAGCGAGTAGTCGCGCTCTTCCATTGAAAGCACCAGGATACCCAACTGCCCGCTGGACGCCGGCACCTTACCGAAAGCGGCCAGCGTGTCGCTTACGGTCACCACGCCCAAATATTCGCGCTGGTCGTCGAGCACGGGCACGAGCTGGATGTTGTTCTGCACGGCCAGCTCGATGATGTTGTAGAAGTGCTGGTCGTGCTGCACGTGCACATCGGCGTACTGCAGCTGCAGGCTACCAAGCAGGCGTTCTTCGCTGCCGTCATGGTCCTGGTCGAGCAGGTCCGATTCGGTGACGAGGCCCCGGTAGAGGCGGTCGTCGAGTACCGGCAGCTGGCCCACGTGAAATTCCTCCAGCCAGCGGGCGGCCTTCTCCGTGGTGTCCGTCACCTTGAGCGGCGGCACCAGCGGGTTCAGTAGTTCTTCGGCGAGGATGGAGTTCATGAGCAGAGCAGAAAAGCAGGGCAGGCACCGGCCGTATAAGTCCGGGGCCCGGCCGAAGGTTTGCGCGGCCTCGCCGGGGCGTACGCTAGATAAGACACTTCTTATCAAAAACAAAAGAGCCGGTTAGCCACCAGGGGGTTGCATTGGCTGGGGCCGGCTAAGAAACTACGAAGCCAAGCCGGCAGTGGTTTGCAGAAAGCCCATGAGCAGCCGGTTGAAGTCGGCGGGGCGCTCCATCATGGGCGCGTGGCCGCAGTGGTCGAGGAAGCGCAGCTCGGAGTTGGGCAGCAGCCGGTGAAACTCGTGGGCCACCACAGGGGGCGTGATGGTGTCGTTGAGGCCCCACACAAGCAGCGTGGGCACTTTTATGCGGCTCAACTCCTTGGATAAATTATGCCGCTGGGCCGAGCGGGCAATACTGATGATGCGCAGGCACTTGGCGTTGGAGTTGGTCACACTGAACACCTCATCGACCAGCTCCTGGGTGGCCACGGTGGGGTCGTAGAAGGTGTAGGCCACTTTTTCCTGCACGTAGGCGTAGTTGCCGCGCTTGGGGAATGAGCCGCCCATGCCGTCCTCGAACAGGCCGCTGCTACCGGTGAGCACCAGCCGGGCCACCCGGGCCGGGTTCTGGAGCGTGTACACCAGCGCGATGTGGCCGCCCAACGAATTGCCCAGCACGGTGCAGGGCTCCAAGAGGTTGATTTCAGCCACAAATTCCTCCACAAAACTTACCAGACCCGGCACGCCAGCCTTCAGCAGGGGCATGTCGTAGATGGGCAGCAGCGGAATGACGACGCGGTAGCGAGTACTGAATTCGGCAATAACTTCTTCCCAGTTGCTGAGCGCCCCAAACAGGCCATGCAGCAGCAGCAGCACCTCGCCGGTGCCTTCGTCTACGTACCGAAACTCGTTTTTCTCTTGAATCCGCAACGTCATCTTCGCTATCCAAATAAACCGGCCGGCGGGGCCGGGGCGGTAGTTGCAATGATACAACTCTGCACCCAATTGCCGAGCATTTCCAACCCGTGGGTGGTCAGCAAGGCTTCGGGATGGAACTGTACACCGTGCAAAGGTAAGCTACGATGGCGCAGGGCCATGATTTCGGCGCTGGCATCGGTGGTAACGGCCAGCGCCTCCAGTACTGGCGGCAGCCCGCGCACGGCCAGCGAGTGGTAGCGCGTAACGGCCATGCGGGCCGGCAGCCCGTCCCAGAGCACGTCGGGCACGGTCCAAGTGATGTCCGACACCTTGCCGTGCATGGGCCGCGCCCCGCGCGCCACTTCGCCCCCAAAAAACTGGCCCAGGGCCTGGTGGCCCAGGCAGACGCCTAGCATCGGCAGCCGCTGGTGGAACTCCTCGATAACGGCCAGCAGGTTGCCCGCGCCCGCCGGTGTGCCCGGCCCCGGTGACAACACCACAGCCTCGGGCGCCAAGGCCACCAGCTCGGCCAGCGGCAAATCGTTGCGGCGCACCAGCACCTCGCACCCCAGCTGCCGCAGATAGTCGAGCAGGTTGTAGGTAAAGGAGTCGAAGTTGTCGAGCAGCAACAGGCGCATATTTTTAGTTTAGAGCTTTGTGCTTCGTTGATAGCGCTTTGGCCGTTCCGGATTGGAAGGCGGGATTCTGCTGAACAAGCTAAGCTTTACGAACAAGACACAAAGCACTAAACCTGAACGGCCTAAGCACTGAGCTCTAACAACTAAGCTCAAATCTAAAAGACTTCCCGCAGGCGGGTGAGCAGGGTGCTGGCGAAGGGCAGCACAAAACCGACAATTTCCAGCGCTGCGGGCGTGGCCTGACGCACGAAGGGCAACACCTGCGAATCGGCGGCGAGCTGGGGCGAGATGAGCGGTACACCGGCCGCCTCGACGCCGTAGAGCAGCAGGCTCAGGCCCAATATCCACTTAAGCATGCCGCCCACGGCTCCGCCCAGGTTGTCGAGAAACCCCAGCGGCGTGAGGTGTACGGCCGTTTTGAGCAGGCCGCTGAGTAGATGCACGCCCCAGCCGATAGCGGCAAATACGAGCACGAACGACACCAGCGGCAGCAGCCCAAACGCCTCGCCCACGTACTCTCGTACCAGCGGAATGGCATCGTTGAGCAGCGCCAGCCCGCCCACCAGCCCCAGCACTAGCGCCAGCAGCGTGGCTACCTCCAGTACCAGCCCGCGCCGGTAGCCCTGCACGGCCCCAATCCCCAGCGGAATCAGCAGGAAAATGTCAAAAGTGGACATGGAGCTGGTGAAGGTCTTAGAGTCTCAGGGACTTGGACGACTGGCGGCGCGGCCGTCCAAGTCCCCAGCCTCATTAGAAATTCGTGTTGTTGAGCAGGTTGCTGACGGTCTGGGAGATGAGGCGGCCGTCGGCCAGGCCGGCCAGTTCGCGGGCGGCTACGCCCATTACTTTGCCCAGGTCGGAGGGGCCGGTGGCGCCCACGCGCTGAATAATGTGCACCAGTTTCTCCACCAGCTCGGCTTCCGAAAGCTGCTGGGGCAGGTACTCTTCGATGATGGCCAGCTCGTTGAGCTCCACCTCCTCAAGGTCGGAGCGGAACTGCTCGTTGTAGGTTTGCGCGGCTTCGCGGCGCTGCTTAGCCTGCTTGGTGAGCAGCTTCATTTCGGCATCGGAGGTGAGGGCCGCACCTTGCTGGCCCTCGGCCGTTTCGGCCAGCAGTATCTGCGACTTGATGCTGCGTAGCGCGGTCAGGCGCAGCTTGTCTTTGGCCAGCATGGCCTTTTTGATGTCGGCGTCGATGGTTTCTTTCAGAGACATAGTTCAGGGGGAAAAGAAGGCGTAAAACTAGCTGTTATTACCGGATGCGGATTCAGCTGCTACCCTTAGCGCCGTTTGAAACTTCTGCGGAGCGTCGAGGTACAGCGCCAGTCGTTCGACGGTTTGGGGCAGGCCGTAGGGGCCACTGGCATAGTGAGGCTCGTTCAGCGTGAGAAGCAGGTTAGGCGGGGTGAGCAGCAAGCGAGCCGCATTTACGAGGCCCGGCGCGGCGGGCGGCACATCGTTGATTGGAATGCAGGCGGTGATGGCCGTGGCGGGCAGGCGTAATTCCCACAGAAAACCCACTCGCAGGACCAGCTCGCCGCTGTCCGTCAGGCGCACCGGCCGCAGGCGCACGGCCCGCAGGTGGGCCAGCAGCAACAGCAAACCGTAGCCGTGCAGCAGCCCTCCCCACAGCGCCGCCGTGGGGCTCCAGCGCAACAGCAACACATGCGCCACCCCCATTTCCACCACCGACAACAGCCCCACCGTGGCGAAGTAAGCCGTAAAGGCCGATTCACGGTAGGCGGTAAATACCTGGTCGGTGGGCCGGATTTCGGGGCGGCCCCGCCAGCTCAGCAGCGCATAGTAGAACAGGCTAATTTCGCTCACCAGGGGCGCGAGCGGCCGGCCGAACACGGTTTGGAAGGCCACTTGCAGGTTCGCCACCACGTCAGGATTCTCTTCGGCCGCCACCCGGTAGGCCAAGCGCAGGCGGCGCAGGTTCAGCAAAGCCAGCCCCGCCACCAACGCTTCCACGGCTACCAGGCTGTGCTTTGCCCACTGCACGTACGTTTGCTGGGCCGTCGGGAGCAGCCAAAACGCCAACGCCACGGCTCCGGCGAAGGCCGCCGCCACGGCTCCGGCGAAGGCCGCCGCCACGGTGCTGGCAGGCAGCCGGTAGGGCCGCACTATCAACAGGTAGAACAGGCCGGGCAGCAGGACCAGCACATCAAAGCTGACGGCGGCGGGCAATGCGGGGCGAAAGGTAAAATCGGGCCGTTGGATGACCAAAAATTCGAACCCGATTACGGCCAGCAGCAGGAAACCAAAGGCCAGCGCGAAACGGTAACGGGTAAGGGCAGCAGCAAGCATGGGCTTCAACTAAAAGGTTAACGGGCTGTTGGGGCTACGTATCTTTACGGCCCGTACTTTTCCTTCAGCCTGCCCCCGGTATGACGAAGCTTAGCGTAAACATAAATAAAATAGCCACCCTGCGGAATGCCCGCGGCCATAACCGCCCCGATTTATTGCAGGCGGCCCGCGACATCGAGCGATTCGGAGCCGACGGCATTACGGTGCATCCGCGCCCCGATGAGCGCCACGTCCGCTACCAGGACGTGCGCCACTTGAAGGCCGTGGTAAAAACCGAGCTGAACGTGGAGGGCAACCCGACGCCCGATTTCCTGGAACTCGTGCGCGAAGTGCGGCCCGAACAGGTGACGCTGGTGCCCGATGCGCCCGACGCCATTACCTCCAACGCCGGCTGGAACACCATTGAACACCAGGATTATCTGCGCGACATCGTGACCGAGTTGAAGGGCCTGGGCTGCCGGGTGAGCATCTTCCTCGACCCCGTGCCCGAGCTGGTGCGCGCCGCCGCCACCACCGGCACCGACCGGATTGAGCTCTACACCGAAGACTACGCCAGACGCTACCACACCGACCGCGAAGCCGCCCTCCTACCCTACCGCGAAGCCGCCCAGCTGGCCCAGCAGCTCGGCCTAGGCCTTAATGCCGGCCACGACCTCGACCTCGACAACCTCGCCTACATGGCCCAGCACCTGCCCGGCCTGGCTGAAGTCAGCATCGGCCACGCCCTGATTTGCGACGCGCTGTACCTGGGCCTGGAAAACACCGTGCAGCTGTACCGGCGCTGCCTATCAGGAGGCAAAAATTAGAAACGGACGTTTAGCCGCCCGGCTCCACTCCGTTTCACTCATCCAGAAAGTCCTTTTTAATTCAATCGATGCCCCGTCTTACCCTGCCTGATTTTCTGCGAACCGAAGCCAACGGACCCATTCTGGATGTGCGGGCGCCGGTCGAGTACGCGCAGGGGCACATTCCGGGCGCCATGAGCTTTCCGCTGTTTACCGACGACGAGCGGGCCCGCATCGGCACCACATATAAGCAGCAGAGCCAGGATAAGGCCGTATTGCTGGGGCTCGATTTGTTTGGGCCCCGCATGAGCCAAATGGTGAAACAGGCCGGCAAACTGGCCTCGAATAAGCAGGTACGCGTGCATTGCTGGCGTGGCGGCATGCGCTCGGGGGCCGTGCAGTGGCTGCTGGAGCTGGCCGGTTTTAAGGTGCAGCTGCTTGATAAAGGCTACAAGGATTACCGCCACTGGGCGCTGGCCGAGTTCGAGCAGCCCCGCACTATGTGGGTGCTGGGTGGCCTCACGGGCTCGGGCAAAACCGACGTGCTGCATGCGCTGGCCGCCCAAGGCCAGCCCATGCTCGACCTCGAAGGCCTAGCGGCCCACAAAGGCTCGGCTTTCGGCAGCATCGGCCAGCCCGAGCAGCCTACGCAGGAGCAGTTCGAGAATGAGCTGGCGGCCCGACTGGCCGCGCTGCCCACCGAGGCTCCGTTTTGGGTAGAGGATGAAAGCCGTGGCATCGGGCGCGTGGCGGTGCCGGGTGGCCTGTTCGAGCAGCTGCGCACGGCCCCGCTGGTGGTGCTGGAAATTCCGCGCGAGGTGCGGGTGAGCAAGCTGGCCGACGAGTACGGCCGCCAGGACCCGGCCGCGCTGGCCGCCTCGGTGCTACGCATCCGCAAGCGTCTGGGCGGGCTGGCCACCAAGGAGGCCCTGGCCGCCATTGGCGGCAACGACATGGAAACGATGGTGAGCCTCGTGCTCGATTACTACGACAAAACCTACTCGCACGGCCTCGACGGCCGCCCCTTCGTAACTGTACCCTCCGACACCTGCGACCCGGTAGTGAATGCCGGGCTGGTGCTGGAAGCGGCGCGTTCTTTATAGCTTTCATGCATTGTTTCGCAGTGGATGACGCAGTACACGGCCACCCCGAAACACTGCGTCAGCCACTGCAAAACACTGCGTGAAATAACTCCTCAACCATGATTGAAACCGATAAAATCCGCCTTACCCAATACAGCCACGGCGCGGGCTGCGGCTGCAAAATCGCGCCTAAGGTGCTCGACCAGATTCTGCACACCAGCCTGCCCCAGCCCGCTCACGACAAGCTGCTCGTGGGCAATGCCTCGCGCGACGACGCGGCCGTGTACGACATCGGCGGCGGGCAGGCCGTTATCAGCACCACCGACTTCTTCATGCCCATCGTCGATGACGCCTACGATTTCGGGCGCATTGCTTCGGCCAACGCCATTTCTGATGTGTACGCCATGGGCGGGCGGCCCATTATGGCCATTGCCGTGCTGGGCTGGCCCATTGACAAGCTGCCACCCGAAGTGGCCCGCCGCGTGATTGAGGGTAGCCGCAGCATCTGCGCCGAAGCGGGCATTCCGTTGGCCGGCGGCCACAGCATCGACTCGCCGGAGCCCATTTTCGGGCTGGCCGTTACGGGTCTGCTCGACATCAAGAACCTCAAGCAGAACGATACGGCCACGGCCGGCTGCGAGCTGTACCTGACCAAGCCATTGGGCGTGGGCATGCTGACTACGGCCCAGAAAAAAGGTATTCTGCGGCCCGAAGACGAGCAGCTGGCTCCCCAGAGCATGATGCTGCTGAATAAAATCGGGGCTGATTTGGGGCCGCTGGAAGCCGTGCGGGCCATGACCGACGTAACGGGATTCGGGCTGCTGGGCCACCTGGCCGAGGTGTGCGAGGGCAGTAACCTGACCGCCGAAATCGAGTTCGATAAGGTGCCCCTGATTCCGGAGGCCGCTGCCTACTACGCCCAGAAGTCGATTCCGGGTGGCACGGTGCGCAACTGGGATTCCTACGGCCATAAAGTGGGCGCCGTAACCGACGAGCAGCGCGCCTGGCTCTGCGACCCGCAGACTTCGGGCGGCCTGCTCGTGTGCGTAGATCCGGCCGGCCGTGAGGCCGTACGCGCCGTGTTCGGGCAGCACGGGCTGGCGCTGGAACCCTTTGGCACGTTGCGGGCGCACCAGGCCGACGAGCCCTGGATACTGGTGAGCTAAGCCCACCGAATGAAGCTCCTCTCCTTTCTACGGCCACTGCTGGAGGTGGCCGCGCTGGTGGCTGCGTTAGTGCTGGGGCTGCGGCTGTTTAGCGGCCTGTTCAGCCGCAAAAGCCACGCGTACCGGCTAAGCTATGCCCGGCAGCTGCGGCTGCTGTTCTGGCCGCTGCTATGCCTGGGCGTGGGGCTGCCGTTTTTGGGGGCGTTTTTTTATGCCGATACCTTGGCTCCGCACGAGTGGGTGCTGCTGTTGGTGATGACGGTGGTCGTGCTGGGCTTTGCGGGGCCGGCGCTACTGCTGCATGGGCAGTACGGCATCCGCAACCTGCACACCACGCTGGTTTTCGAGCCTAAGCAGAACCGGCTGGAAGTGTACGAGGGCACCACCCAAATTCCGTTTGAGAAGCACGACCTGCTGCGCGTCGAGCGGGTTACCTGCCGTTCGCGCCGCCCCTTCTGGAGCGCCTACGACTACCTGCGCCTGCACCTGCGCGACGGGCAGACGATTACACTTACTTCGGCGCTGACTGACTTGCAGCCGCTGACGGAGTTCCTGCGCAATACCCCGCTGGAACGGCGCCAGGTCTGGATTTGCTGGCTGTAGCGGCCGGTTGCCCGGGCATTACATACGGGCAGCCGGCGTTTATGCTGGCGCCTTGGCGCTTTATGCGTAGCGTTTCACCTACGGTCAGCCAACCTGCTGCCCGGTAGGTGAAACGTTATCAGCCGCAATGAAATAAGCACTAGGGCCGAGCGTTGATTGGCAGCTACAAAATAATAGTACATTTAGCCATCAGTGCCGCACCTGGACTCCGTTACGCCAGAGTAAGCAAATCCTCCCCCTTATCTGCTGCCGATGCGGTGCCTTCTGCTCGTTGCCTTGCTGCTCAGCAGCCTGTGGGGACAGGCAGCTTCGGTGCCCGAGCTGCGGCAGCAACTGCAGACCCAGCCAGCCGACACGGGCCGCGTCCGGCTTCTGAACGAACTGTGCTATATCCTGCACGACAACCGTCCTACCCTGGCCCTGCGCTACGGCGAACAATCCGTAGTACTGGCCCGCAGACTATCCGACCGCCCCGGCCTGATGCGCGGGCTGCTGGCGCTGGCCAGCTGCTACGCCAACCTGGCCGATGGCCCGCACGCGCTGGAACTACAGCAGGAAGCCCTGCTGCTGGCCCGGCAGCTGCGCTCCAACGATGGGCTGGTGCGCAGCTTTACGGGCATGGGCAGCGTGTACCACGAGCGCAACGATACAGCCGCGGCCCTGCGCAACTATCGCAGGGCCCTGCGCTTCGCCTACGAGCCCGATGTGAAGGTAAGCTCGCAGCTGATGCTGTTCGGCAACCTGGGCAACCTGTATTTCACGATGCGCTACCGCTCGCGGGGTATGCTGTTTACCCGTCGGGCGCTGGCGCTGGCCCGCGACAACGGCGACCGGGCCGGCGAGTCGCTCTACCTGGCCAACCTGGGCACCTATTATCTGCAAATGAAGCGCCTGGACATAGCCGAAGGCCTGCTGCGCAAAGCCGTGAGCCTGCTGGAGCCGCTGCCCGGCCAGCGCTTCGAAGCCGGCCATCTGGAGCTGCTGGCCACGGTGCTGCTACTCAATAATGAGCTGGAGGAAGCCGAGGAGCTCACCCGCCGGGCCCTAGGGCTGGCCCGCAACCTCGACTATCAGGAGCGGGTGCTCGATGCCTACAGCCTGCTGGCCGACATTAGTGCGGCCCGCCGCGAGTACGACAAGGCCTACGAATGGCAGCTGCGGTTTCGCGGCCTCAACGACAGCCTTAACAGCCGCTCGCGCCTGCAAACGCTTTTGGCCCTGCAAACCCGCTACGAAACGGCCGATAAGGAACGGATTATTCAGCAGCTCACCGACCGCGAAAACGTAATGCGGCAGCGTAACCAGGCCCAGGTGGTTGCCATCGTGACGCTGCTGCTGGGCCTGGGCGGGGCCGGGCTGCTCTACACCAAGTTGCGCCGTAGCCGCGCCGCGGTGGCCGCCAACAACCAGGCTTTGGAGCAAACCTCGGCCGAGCTGCGCCAAGTGGCGGCTTCCAAAGACCGGCTTTATGCCATTGTAGCCCACGACCTGCGCGGCCCCGTCACGTCGTTTGCCAGCGTTACCGAGCTGATTGATTTTTACCTGCGCCAGGGCGACGAGGCCGGCCTGCGCCGCTTGCCTGAACTGGTGCGCCAATCGGCTCAGCAGCTCAACCACCTGCTCGATAACCTGCTCAACTGGGCCGTCAGCCAGACGGGCGAGCTGGCCTTCCGGCCGCAGGTGCTGGCCGTGGCTGAGCTATTCGAAGACACCCACCGTCTGTACGCCAACGCACTGGAAGCCAAGCAGCTCACAATGCACCTCGATGCCGGACCGGAGCTATTGCTCTGGGCCGATTCCCACATGACCCAGACCGTCCTGCGTAACCTGGTGGGCAATGCCCTGAAGTTTACGCCTGCGGGCGGGCAGGTCTGGCTGGCGGCCAAGGAGAGTAGCCCCGGGCGGATAACGCTGCAGGTGCAGGACACGGGTTTGGGCATGATGCCCGAGCAAGTAGCCGCGCTACACCGTTCCGAAGCCTTGGCCCCACCACCCCTGCAGGGCCCGCGCTCAGGCACAGGCCTGGGGCTGCTGCTGTGCCGGGCCTTCGCCAGCCGGCAGGCCGGCTCACTGCGCATCGAAAGCACCTTTGGCCAAGGCACTACGGTGTTTGTTACGCTGCCCGCGGCCCTGCCCGAGGCACCGGCCAAAGAGGGTGAAGTGAAGCGCTAAGAAAGGAAAGCCACCTCTCCCCAACCCATTTCGCTATTTTTGCGGCCTATGCTGCAACTTCACTACCGCGAAACGGGGCAGGGCACCCCACTGGTTATCCTCCACGGCCTGTTTGGCACCCTCGACAACTGGCAGACGCTGGCCCGGCGCTGGGCTGAGGCCGGCCACCGCGTCATTTCGGCCGATTTGCGCAACCACGGCCGCTCGCCCCACTCGCTCGAGCACACCTACCACCTGATGGCCGCCGACGTGCTCGGCCTGTTCGACCAACTGGGCCTGGGCCCCGACACCACGCTGCTCGGCCACAGCATGGGCGGTAAAACAGCCATGCGCTTCGCCCTCGATTACCCCGATCGTTTGGGCAAGCTCATTGTAGTGGACATTGCGCCCCGTGCCTCCGATATGCGCCACCAGGATGCTATTCTGGCCGGTTTGAACGCGGTCAACTTTACGCAATGCACCAGCCGCCAGGCCGCCGACGATGCCCTAGCCCGCCATATACCCAGCTTTGGGGTGCGGCAGTTTCTACTCAAAAATCTTTACCGCCAAGAGGATAATACGTTTGCCTGGCGCGTGAATCTGCCGGTCCTCACGGCCGAAATGGCCGACATCGGAATCGAAATAACGGGTGCGCAGCCCTTCGGCAAGCCGGCGCTATTCATCAACGGCGGCACCTCCGACTATATTGACGCCACCGATAAGCTCCACGGCATTCCGGCCCTGTTTCCCAACTCGCAGGTAGCCACCGTACTCGACGCCGGCCACTGGGTGCATTCCGAAAAGCCCGACGAGGTATTCGGACTCGTGCAAGCCTTCATAGGGCAGTGAATTGTCATTCCGGGCGAAGCGAGGAATCTGGGTCAGCTCATTGTCCAGTAGCGTTCAACAACCTGATCGAGATTCCTCGCTTCACTCGGAGTGGCAATTCACCCATTCACCGAGTCACTCATTCACCAATCAACCGCTATGTCCGGCACGCTTTACCTGATTCCTACCATTCTGGCCGACGACACGGAGGCGCAGGTGCTGCCGCCGCAGGTGGCGGCGCGGGTGGCGGCGCTATCGTGCTTTCTGGTGGAAAACGCCCGCACGGCCCGCCGTTTCATCAAGCGTGTGGCCCCGGAGCACGTCATCGAGCAGCTGCAAATCAGCGTGATTGACAAAGACAGCACCGAAGCCCAGGTGCAGGCCGCGCTCCAGCCCGTACTCCAGGGCCAGGATGCGGGCGTGATTTCGGAAGCCGGCTGCCCCGGCATTGCCGACCCGGGGGCTGAGCTGGCCCGCCGTGCCCACCAGCTGGGCATCACGGTAGTGCCGCTGGTGGGGCCCAGCAGCCTGCTGCTAGCCCTGATGGCTTCGGGCATGAACGGGCAGAGCTTCACCTTCCACGGTTACCTACCCATTGAGCGGGCCCCAAGGCTGGCGGCCATCAAAAAGCTGGAGCAGCAGGCCCTGCAGCTGCACCAGACCCAGCTGTTCATCGAAACGCCCTACCGCAACCTGCCGCTGCTGGATGATTTACTCGCCGGATTGCACCCCGGCACCCGTCTCTGCGTGGCCGTCAGCCTCACCGCCCCCAACGAGTTCATCATCACCGATACGGTAGCTGGTTGGCGCAAACGCCCCAAACCGAATATTCACAAGCAGCCAGCGGTATTTTTGGTGGGAATGTAGGGGCGGAACTTGCCCCCGCCCGCCGTTCGCACTGCGTCAACGATAATCGTTCAACGGCGGGCGGGGACAAGCCCCGCCCCTACGTTGTTCTCCTAGCTCATCAAGCTATACACTATCCACGAGGATACGTAAGCCAGGCCAGTCATGTACACGAGCTGGAGCATGGGCCACTTCCAGCCTTTGGTTTCGCGGTAGGTGGCGGCTAGGGTGCTCATGCACTGCATGGCGAACACGTAAAACACGAGCAGCGAAAATGAGCGGGCCGGCGTGAAAAAGGGCTGGCCGTAAATGTCCTTTTCGGCGGCCAGCTTCTGCTGCACCGTCAGCTCATTGGCGTCCTGGCCCACGCTGTAAATCGTGCTCATGGTGCCCACAAATACCTCGCGGGCGGCGAAGGAAGTTATCAGCGAAATACCGATTTTCCAGTCGAAGCCCAGCGGGCGGATGGCCGGCTCCAGCACGTGGCCGAAGATGCCGGCGTAGGAGTTTTCGAGCCGCTCGGAGGCTACGCGGGCTTCGGTTTCGTCGGGGCTCAGGCGCTGGGTGGCGGCGGTGGCGCGGGCCTGGGTTTCTACCTGCTCCAGGCGGCCGGGCGGGCCGTAGGTGGCCAGCACCCAGAGGATAATGGAAATGGCCAGAATTACCTTACCGGCCTGGAAAACGAAGGTTTTCACCTTCTCCAGAATGGTAATACCCACGTTTTTCCAGCGCGGCCAGCGGTACACCGGAAACTCCATAATGAAGTAGCTCCGCTCGTTAGTGCGCATCAGCAGCTTCATGGCCCAGGCCGAGAAGATGGCCGCGAAAAAGCCCAGCAAATACAGCCCCATCAAGGCAAAGCCCCGCAGATTGAAGATGCCCAGCACCGCTTCGTCGGGTACTACCAGCCCAATGAGCACGGTGTAAACCGGAATGCGGGCCGAGCACGACATGAGCGGCGTGACGAAAATGGTGATGAGCCGGTCTTTGCGGTTTTCGATGGTGCGGGCGCTCATGATGGCTGGCACGGCGCAGGCCACGCCCGAAATCAGGGGCACGATGCTCTTGCCGTTCAACCCAAAACGCCGCATGATGCGGTCCATCATGAAGGTTACGCGGGCCATGTAGCCGGTTTCTTCCAGCACCGCAATAAAGGCGAAGAGCAGCGCAATCTGCGGGATGAAAATCAGTACCCCGCCCAGACCCGCCAGCACACCCTCGGTGAGCAGGTTGATAAGCGGGCCGCTGAAATTGGTTTGGATAAGGCCGTTAATCCACGCTACGCCCTGGTCAATCAGCTCCATAGGGTAGCTGGCCCAGGCAAATACGGCCTGGAACATCAAAAACAGGACACCGAAGAAGATGGCGTAGCCCCATACCCGATGCGTGAGCACCTTATCGAGGCGGTTGCTGTAGGGCTCGTTCTGCTCGGTGCGCGTTACCGTCACGCAGTTCAGCAGAATCTCATTGACGCGGGCGTAGCGGGCAATCGTTTCCTGGGCCTGCCGAACGGTAGGCTTGAAGTCGTACTGCGTCGTCAGCTCCTCCAGGTAAGCCCGGTCGTCGGGGCTCAGGAAGGTGAGGTGGCGGTACTGGTGGGCGTAGTGCAGCGCCAGGTAATCGTTGTGCAGGTTGAAGTAGTAGCGAATCTGCCGCACCATCGGCACCAGGTCCTCCTCGGGCTCGTAGAAACCCACCGTGGGCGGCCCGAGCGTCTGGCTCATCAGGATTTTGAGGGCCGCAATACCCACGCCTTTACGGGCGTTCAGCGGCACTACGGGCACGCCCAGTTCCTGCTGCAGGGCCTCAATGTCAATCTGGATGCCGTGCTGTTCGGCTGTGTCCATCATGTTGAGGGCTAGGATGGCGGGCAGGCCCAGATCGGCCAGCTGCGTGAACAGCAGCAGGTTGCGGCGCAGGTTGCTGGCGTCCACTGTCACCACCACAAAATCGGGGTACTGCGGGCTGGTGTGGTCGTAGAACAGGCTGGTGATTACCTTCTCGTCGAGGCTCTTGGGGTAGAGCGAGTAGGTACCCGGCAGGTCGATTATTTCGGCCCGCAGCTGGGGCGTGAGCTGGCTGATGCCGGTTTTGCGGTCGACGGTGACGCCAGGAAAGTTGCCGACTTTCTGGTTGAGGCCAGTGAGCTGATTGAACAGCGACGACTTGCCCGAGTTGGGGTTGCCCACCAGCGCAATGCGGGCCAGCAGGCCGCCTGCCCGCCCGGCGGCCACTTGTAGCCGCTCCGCCGACCCGGCAACGCCGGCCGGATCCGTAATCATATCCTCCCCGCTCGTCATCCGGGCCCTCGTTATTTCAGCAGAATAGTGGCCGCCTCACTTACCCTGAGCGACAGCGTGTAGTCGCAATGCTCGCCTACCACCAGCGTGATGGGGCAGCCCAGCGGCGCCCGGCTGTTGAGGCGCACCTGCGTGCCGGGAATGCAGCCCATTTCGAGCAGCTTAAGGGCCATTTCGGGGTCCTCGAGGCAGCAAATCGTGGCCGATTCGCCCAGCTTGAGGTCTTTTACGCTACGGCGTGTAGTCGGGGCGGAGACAAGGGTGGAAGGGTCGGGCACGGCAGGGAGTTATTTAGATTCTCTTCAAACAAAGATACTACCCTTTTATGTTTCGGCCAAAATTCGCTCTTGCTACCCAATTGGGCAGTGGCCTGCTAAGTAACTGAGCTATAATTATTCCGAAATGAAATTGCATTAGTATAAATATTCTTTGAAGTATTGCGCGTAGTGCCTATTTTCATTGTAGTTTTGGCATATATCTTAGTCTGGTTACCCATGATCCCACGTTTACTTGCCCTGTTTTGCCTGCTTCTGGCATTTCCACTGCTAAGCTTTGCCCAGGAGGCAAAAATTACCGGCCGCATCGTTGATGAAGCTAGTAAAGAGCCTATCCCATTTGCTTCCATCGGCCTCAAGGAAGAGCAGACTGGTGCCCTGACCAACGAGTACGGTTTTTTTCAGATGGCCATGCCCCAGAAAAGCCCGCAGGACTCACTGGTTATCGTAGCCCTGGGCTACCGCCGCAAATCGGTCCTCATCAAGCCTGGCCAGAAGGTGCAGGACATGATCATTGAGGTAACCAAGCTGGCCATCAAGCTGGAGAACGTAAACGTAGTCAGCAGCGCCAAAATCAAGAACCTGGCGCTGGGCTCGCGCTCCAACACGCCCGGCGAAGGCATGATTCAGGGCATGCCCGGCAGCCAGTACGCTTTCTTCGTGAAGAATGAGAAGGGCAAGGCGCTGGGCAACGTGCGCACCGTGTCGTTCTACATCGGCGAAAATGGCTTTCCTCGCGAGCCGTTCCGCGTGCGCCTCTACAAGGCCGACGGCAACTACAACTCGCCCAACACCGACCTGCTCACCGAGAACATCGTGGTATCGGCTCCGAAGGGTGGCGAATGGTACACTGTCGATCTGACCGAGTACAACATTGAGGCTCCCAAGGAAGGCTTCTTCGTGGCAATGGAGTGGATTGTGAGCGGCGACAACTTCTACACCGTCAACTTCATGGACAACTACACGCCCTACGGCCAGATTCTGCGCCCCACTTTCGAATACAAGGAGGCCCTGACCTGGAACTACACCATGGGCCGCGGCTGGAGCCTCATCACGCTGGCCAACGACGGCAAGCGCTACAACGCCATGATTCGCGCCGAAGTAGACCAGATCAAGTAAAACACAGCTGTTGCAGCTGAAAAAGCTGCCGCAGATTCCAGGCGCATCTTTTTCTGGTAAGTCCTAAACACAAAAACAGCCCGCTTATAGCGGGCTGTTTTTGTGTACGGAAAGCTGAAAAGGAGTAGTCAGTTTTAAGTAGACAGGCTACCTAAACTCTGCGGCATCTTTTTCAGCTGCAACAGCTGTATTCTATTTGAGCACGGCAATTTCTACGCGCCGGTTTTGCTGGCGGCCGGCGGGGGTGGCGTTGGTGGCAACGGGGTTTTTCTCACCCATCGATTCTAGGCTGACCATGTCGGCCTTCATCATACCTTTCGTCACGAGCCACTCTTTCACGGCGGCGGCTCGCTCCCGGGCCAGATCCATGTTGTAATCCTTGGAGCCGCGCGAGTCGGCGAAGCCCAGTACGCGCACCTGCTTGCCCTGGTAGCGGCGGTTGATGGAGGCGCCGATTTCGGAAAGTGCACGGGTAGCAGTAGGCTTGATGATGGCCTTGTCGGTATCGAAGAGGACTTCTTCATCGAGGCCGTACAGGTTTAGGCGGTCGTTTTCACGCACCTTAATCTCGGGCAGGTCGATTTCCTCCATTTTGGCGTCGCGCATCTCGGCGTCGTTTATAGTGAAAGCATCTTCGACGGCGTTTTCGGTGGCATTAGCGGCAGAATTGACCATACCTTCGGCGGAGCGGCCATTATCGAATACTACGGCCGTATCGGCAGTGGCTTCGGAGGCCTCGTTTACCTCCGCCGGATTTTTCAGGTCGGAGCAGGAGGCCAGCATTGCAACGGCGGCCAGCGCGGGGAGGAAGATCTTTTTCATCTGAAAGGAAGAAATAGGGAAGTGAGTGGAAAATGTAGCCTGCTTTACGCGAACTAGGCCGTTACGTTGGGGCAGCCGTGCCGGTCGCGCAAAAGCGCGGTATGCCGGCGCTCGGCATAGTTCATCACCTAACTCCTGCCGCTTTTCTACTCCGCCACGAACACCCGCTTCACCCGCTCGCTCACGTTGGTGAGCAGCTCGTAGGCAATGGTGCCGATGCGGCCGGCCAGCGCGGGCAGCGGCAGGCCTTCGCCAAACACCACGGCCTCGTCGCCGGCCCGCACGCCGGCCAGGCCGGTTACGTCCACCATGCACATATCCATGCACACGCTGCCCACCAGCGGGGCGCGCTGCCCCCGGATGAGCACCTCCCCCACCCCACTGCCGAAGCGCCGGTCGTAGCCGTCGGCGTAGCCGATGGCCAGCGTGGCAATGCGCCGCTCGTGGGCGGTGGCCTCGCCGCGGCGGCCATAACCCACGGTGTAGCCGGCGGGCAGGGTTTTCACCTGCGAAACGGTGGTGCGCAGGGTACTCACGGACCGCAGCGCGTCGGGCTGCTGGCCGCTGGCCTCCACGCCATACAGGCCGATGCCCAGGCGCACCATATCGAACTGGGCCTCGGGAAAGCGCACAATGCCGGCCGAGTTGAGGGCGTGTTTGAGCACGGGGTAACCGATAATGTGCTCCAGCACCGGCGTGAGGCGGGCGAAGGCGGCCAACTGGCCCCGCGAGAAGCCGTCGTGGCCGGTCTCGTCGGCACTGGCCAGGTGGGTGAGGATGCTGGCCACCGGCACCAGCACGGCGTTGGCGTGCAGCAGCGCGCCCAGTTCGGCCACGTCTTCTTCGCCGAAACCCAGGCGGCGCATGCCGGTATCGAGCTTGAGATGGATGGGCGGCAGCGGGGCCTGCCGGGCGGCATCGAGGTAGCCCTGCAGCAGCTCGAAGGAGTAGATTTCGGGCTCCAGGTGATACTGGCGCAGCGTGGCGAACGAGTCGGGGGCCGGATTCATCACCATAATGGGTAAGCTGATGCCCTGGCGGCGCAGTTCCACGCCTTCGTCAGTGTAGGCCACGGCCAGGTAGTCGGCGCGGTGGAACTGGAGCAGATTGGCTACTTCCATTGAGCCGCTGCCGTAGGCGAAGGCCTTCACCATCACCATCAGCTTCACGCCGGGGCGCAGGCGGCGGCGGTAGAAGTTGAGGTTGTGCACCAGCGCATCGAGGTTGACTTCGAGCACCGTGCCGTGCAGCTTCTGCTGGAGCGCGGCCACCACCCGCTCGAAACCGTAGCGGCGGGCGCCCTTCACCAGCAGCAGCTCCTGCCGGAAATCGTCGGTCCTGAAATCGGCCAGCAGCGCGTCTGTGTCGGGATAGAAGCGGGTTTGCAGGCCCGCGAAGGCTGCCTGGTGCTGGCTGATACCGGGGCCAACGCCGATGAGGCGCACCACGCCCGAGGCGGGCAGCAGGGCCGCCACGCGGGCATACAGCTCGGCCCCTTCGAGGCCCGATTCGAGCACATCGGAGAGGATGAGCGTGCGCGGCAGGCGGCGGGGCTGGCGGCTGAGCGCGTCGAGGGCCAGTCGCAGGCCGGCCAGGTCGTTGTTGTAAGTGTCGTCGAGCACGTAGCAGCCGTTGAGGGCCTGCTTCATCTCCAGGCGCATGGCCACGGGCTGCAGGCGCTCCAGCCGCCGCTGGATTTTGTCGGGAGCCAGCCCGCGGTGCAGCAGCACCACGAGGCCGTGCAGGGCGTTTTCCACCGAGGGCTCGTCGGCGAAGGGCAGCGTGAAGGTATGCGCTTCGGCCCCAGTCTGCTTGATGCGCAGCACGGTGCGGTCGGCCAGCGTTTCTTTTACTGACACCAGCCAACGGGCCTCGCCGGCCTCGTACACGGTCCGCTGGCGCGTCCAGGCGGCCAGGATTTCGGGCGGCAGCTGGCGGCGGGCGGCGGCGTGTACCAGCGGGTGGTCGGCGCAGTAGAACAGCGTCTCGACTTCCGCAAACAGCGCCATCTTCTCGGCTACTTTTTCTTCCCAGGAAGTGAAGCCGGCATCGTGGGCCGTGCCCAGGTTGGTGAAGATGCCCAGCGTGGGCTGGATGACGCGGGCCAGCCGCGCCATTTCGCCGGGCTCAGAAATACCGGCCTCGAAAATGCCCAGCGTGTGCCGCGCGTTCAGCTCCCACACGCTCAAGGGCACGCCCACCTGCGAGTTGTAGGAGCGCGGGCTCTTGCACACCAGCTCATCGGGGCTCAGCAGCTGCGCCAGCCACTCCTTCACAATGGTTTTGCCATTCGAGCCCGTGATGCCGAACACGGGCAGCGCGAACTGCTGCCGGTGCCCGGCCGCCAGCGCCTGTAGCGTCGCCAGCACGTCATCCACCGCCAGCAAACCAGCTTCCGGATAGGCCGCCGCGCCGCCCGGCAGCGCCACGCCGGCTTCCACCACAAACTGGCGCACGCCGCCCCGGTAGAGCTCGGGCAGGTAGCGGTGGCCGTCGTGCTGGGGGCCGCGCAACGCGAAAAACAGGCTGTCGGCGGGCGTTTCGACGCGGCGACTGTCGAGCAGCAGCCGCTGCACCGGGGCCAGGGCAGCGGGTTGCTGGAGCACGGTGCCGCCAAGCAGCGCGGACAGGTCGGAGAACTGGAGCATGGGGCAAAAGTAGAACGTGAGCGGCGAGAAGCTGCGGCAGACAGAACGTGAGTGAGAAGGACGTCATTCAGAGCGTAGCGAAGAATCTCGCGTGCTGACGTTGAGTTAGTATTGCAAGGACTTCATGCGAGATTCTTCGCTGCGCTCTGAATGACGTTCTTCCTGCCCGGCGTTCTTTTTGCCCGGCTCCTCTTCCGCTACTTCCACCCCCGCGAACATATAGTACCTTCGGGCTTCCGATTCCGACTTCTTTTCAAGCCGAATGACTACTCTTCCCCGCCCAACGCCCGCGCCGCTGTGGCGCCGGGTGCTGCCGCACCTGCTGGCCGTACTATTTTTCCTGGCGCTGGCCAGCGTGTATTTCGCCCCGATTCTGTTCGAGGACAAAACGTTGGCCCAGCACGATATCGTGCAGTTCAACGGCGGGGCCCGCGAGGCGGCCCAGTTCCGCGAGGCCACCGGCGAGGAGGCGCTCTGGACCAATTCCATGTTCTCGGGCATGCCCACCTACCTTATCAGCACCCGCTTCCCGGGCGATTTGAGCATCTACCTGCACAAACTGTTCACGCTCGATTTGCCGGCCGTGGTAGCCAACCTGTTTCTGGCGCTGGTGTGCGGCTACGCGCTGGGCCTAGCGCTGGGCCTCTCGCCGCTGCTGAGTGCGGTGGGCGCGGTGGCGCTGGGCTTCACGAGCTACAACCTCATCATTCTAGCTGCCGGCCACAACACCAAGAGTCTGGCACTGGCCTACGCGCCGCTGGTGCTGGCGGGCCTGCTCGTCACGTTCCGGCGCAACAAGTGGTTGGGCATGGCCCTTTTCACGCTGGGGCTGGCCATGAATATCCGCTCCAATCACCTCCAGATAACCTACTACCTGCTGCTGCTAGTACTGGTGTTTGGGGTAGTGGAGCTGATTTTTGCCTTTAAAGAGAAGCACCTGCCCGAGTTCTTCACGCGCACGGCACTGCTGGCCGTGGGGGCGCTGCTGGCGGCAGGCGTAAGCTTCGGCCGCCTCTACACCACGCTCGAATACGGCCAGTACAGCATCCGGGGCCGCTCGGAGCTAACCACGCCGCCGCCCGCTTCGCCCGGCCAGCCCGTGTCGCAGGACCCGGTGGAGGACGGCTCCGGTCTCAACCGCGAGTACGCCTTCAGCTACAGCTACGGCATCGGCGAAACGGCCACGCTGCTGATTCCCAACTTTTACGGCGGCGCTTCGCAGATGAAGCTGAGCGAGAATTCGGCCACCGGAAAGGCCCTGGTGGCCGCCGGCGTGCCGCCCGCGCAGCTGACCGATTACCTGGCCCAGATGCCCACCTACTGGGGCGACCAGCCCATCACGAGTGGGCCGGTATACGTGGGCGCGGTGGTGTTTTTCCTGTTTGTGCTGGGGCTGATGGTGGCCGACCGCCGCACCCGCATCTGGCTGCTGGTGGGCACGCTGCTGTCCATCGTGCTGGCCTGGGGCAAGAACTTCGAGACGTTTAACTACCTGATGTTCGACCTGTTTCCGGGCTACAACAAGTTCCGGGCGGTGAGCATGGCGCTGGTAATTGCCCAGTTGGCCATGCCGGTGCTGGCGGTGCTGGCGCTGGCGCGGGTCCTGCGCGGCCGCCCCGGCTTCGCACCGGCCCCGGCGGCCGCGCCCATCAGCAGCCACCCTAGTCTGGCTGCGCTGGCCGGCCGGCCCCTTGATGATGCCGATACGGCTTACCTGAAAAAGCACGTGCTGCGGGCCCTGGCCATTACGGCCGGGCTGTGCGTGCTGGCTTTTCTGGTGGGTCTGGTTTCCGATTTCGCGGCCCCCATTGATGCCCAATTGCAGCAGGGCGGTTTCCCCCTCGAAGCCATCCGGGCCGACCGCTCCTCCATGCTGAATGCCGACGTGTTCCGCTCGCTGCTGTTTATGGCGCTGGCGGCCGGGGTGCTGTGGTTTTTTCTGCAGCGCAAGCTTTCAACCGGTATGGCCGCCGCGCTGGTGGGTTTACTCACGCTGGTTGACCTATGGGGCGTGGATAAGCGCTACCTCAACGACGGCAACTTCCAGCGCGAAACCGTGGCCGAGCAGTTCGTACAATCGGCCGTGGATGAGCAGATTCGGCAGGACAAGGACCTGAGTTATCGGGTGCTGAACATGGCCAACCCATTCAACGACGCCCAGACCTCCTACTACCACAAGAGCATCGGCGGTTACCACGGCGCTAAGCTGCGCCGCTACCAGGATTTGATTGAGCGGCAGATTTCGCCCCAGCTCCAGCGCATCTACACCGAGAACCGGCCCGACGCGGCCCCGGTCCTCAACATGCTCAACACCCGCTACCTCATCACGCCGCCCGCCGAGAAGCAGCCCGCCCAGGCCATCCGCAACCCCGGCGCACTGGGCAACGCCTGGTACGTGAGCCAGGTGCAAACCGTGCAGAACCCCGACCAGGAAATCAAGGCCCTGACGACCCTCGACCCCGGCACCACGGCCGTCGTGGACGCCTCGAAGTTTCCGGGCCTCAAACCCAGCTACGCCGCCGCGGGCTCCACCATTGCCCTCACCAAGTATACCCCCAACGCCCTCACCTACCGCACCACCGCCGTGCAGGATGGCCTGGTGGTATTCTCAGAAATCTATTACGCCGACGGCTGGCAGGCCTACCTCGACGGCAAGCCCGTGCCGCACCTGCGCGCCGACTACGTACTGCGGGCCCTGCCAGTGCCGGCCGGTACCCACACCATCGAATTCAAGTTCGAGCCCACCGCCTACGCCCTGGGCAACACGGTGTCACTGGTATCGTCGGTGCTCCTGATTTTGCTGCTGTTGTGGGCCACTTACTACGCCTTTTGGGGCCAGCCGGCTGCCGAGCAGCAGGGTGAGTTGGCGGTGGGATGAATGGTGAATGAGTGAAATACTTTGTCATCCTGAGCGAGCGAAGGACCTATGCAGGAGCTAACATCAGGTGGTAGCCTCTGTATAGGTCTTCGCTTCGCTCAGGATGACAGATGTACTGTTAGCCCTCTCAGTGTGAACCCATCATCTGCTGACCTCCCCATCTCACCCCTTGGCGAACACCACGGCGTGCAGTTCCTGTTGGCCCGCGACGAGCTGACGCATCCGGAGCTGCCGGGCAATAAGTGGCGCAAGCTGAAGTATAACCTGAGGGAAGCCGACCGGTTGGGGCTGAACACGTTGCTGACGTTTGGCGGGGCCTACTCCAACCACCTAGCGGCCGTAGCCGCCGCCGGCCGCCTCACGGGCCGCCGCACCATCGGCTTCGTGCGCGGCGATGAGATGGCTGGCCGGCCGCTCAACCCCACCCTGGCCCGCGCCCGTGCCGACGGTATGGAGCTGCACTTCCTCGACCGCGAAACCTACCGTCGCAAGCACGAGCCAGCCGTGCTCGCCGCTTTGCTCCACGACACCGGCCCGGCCTACGTGCTGCCCGAAGGCGGCTCCAACACCCTCGCTTTGCCCGGCTGCGCCGAACTGGCCCGGGAGCTGCTGGCCCGCACCGATTTTGACGTGCTGGCCGTGGCCTGCGGCACCGGCGGCACGCTGGCCGGCCTGCTCACTGGCCTGAACGGCCAGCGCCAGGCTCTGGGCATATCCGCCCTCAAAGGCGCCGACTTCCTGCGCGCCGACATCGACCAGCTCACCCAGCAGGCCACCGGCCGCACCTACGCCAACTGGGAGCTGCGCACCGACTACCACGGCGGCGGCTACGCCCGCCTCACGCCGGAGCTGCGGCAGTTTATTGTTGATTTCCAGCAGCGCCACGCCATCCTTCTCGATCCTATCTACACCGGCAAGCTGCTGTTCGGGCTGCTGGATTTGGCAGCGAAGGGCCATTTCCGGCGCGGCAGCACGGTGGTAGCCATCCACACCGGCGGGTTGCAGGCCTGGGCTGGGTTTGGTGGCGAGCCGGGCTGAGTGAGTTTTGATGTAGCGCGAAGCTCCGGCTTCGCGTATCGTTGAACGATTATGGACGGCGCACTATTAGCAACGATGCGCGAAGCCGCAAGCTTCAAGCGGTAAGCTGATGCCCTCCACCAGCAAGGTGTCAGCTTACCGCTTGAAGCTTGCAGCCAGTTCGCCGTCAAACGGGTTTCGCACGTATCATACCCAAACTCAATCACTCCTTCCGACGATGCCCCAACTACTGCGCCGCCTACTGCCACTGCTGTTTCTGGTAGGACTGGGGTGGTTTCTCTGGACTAAAGTGCGCCCCGCGCTGGCCGATTTTGAGAATCCGCTCGACCCCAGGCCCCGCGTAACCGTCACCCACAACACGGTGCTGCAGAAGGTGGAGGCGCTGGGCCGCATGGAGCTGGTACGCTACGAGTTCCGCGATGTGGTGGAGTATAAGAAGAGCACCTACCGCTTCCTGCCCGATGCCAAAGTGGCCCTCATTGTGGCCGGCAACGCCATCGGCTGCCTCGATTTGCGCAAGCTGCGGCCCCAGGATGTCGTGCTCGAAGGCGACTCGATAGTGCGCGTGGCCCTGCCGGCACCCGAGCTCTGCGTCTGGCAGATTGACCACGCCAAGAGCAAAGTATACAGCATCGAAAACGGGTTTTTTCAGGATGCCGAACTGGTGGATGCGGGCTACAAGTACGCCGAGCAGAACGTGCGCCGCGCCGCCCTCGATTCCGGCATCCTGGCCCAGACCGAGCAGAATGCCCAGCAGATTCTGCGGCCCATGCTCGAAACCATGACCGACCGCCGCGTTATCCTGAGCCGGCAGATGCAGAACCCGACGGTGCCAGCAAAACGGTAGGCCTATTTATTTGGGCATTGCCGTAGAGAAGCACGCGGTAAATTGGCCGCTCACAATCTACTTAACCCTTGAGTTGCTGATTGTATGAACTCAGATAAAGCGCTCGAATTGCTACTACTACACAGTTCCACCCAGTCCAACCCACCTGACGACCGTTGGACTACCGGCTTTCTGGGGATGCTTCGGCCGTATAAGGGTTTGATAGAGCATAATTTTCACGAAGTTATGTTGGCGCTACGGGTACTGGCTCCTGCATTCGCGGAGCATGAGACCCAGCTTAGCCGCCCACTTATTACAGCCGTCTGGGTCATTTGCCACCTCGGCCGCGCTTGGGGCTTAGAGCCCGAGGGCATGCTGCAACGCAACAACCTGATACTACCTGCCGACACTGAGCGCCTCAGTGAGTGGCTCAGCATCATTAGTGATACCGTAAGTTGTCTGCTCGAAGGACAGGACTCCGAAGTAGCGTTTGAGGCCTATAACTTCTACCTACAGGACTCTGGGCAGCTGCCGTTATAGTGGCTATTCGTCTTCATCCTCAGACTCCTTACCCAAATCGTCCAGCGCCATTTTGATCAGGTCCTGCTCGTAGCCTTTGCCCATCAGGTATACCTGGATTTTCTGGCGGCGCTTGCCGGGGTGACGTTCTTTTTCCTGGCGGTCCTTTTTTTCGAGCAGGTCTACTAGATTCTGGTAATACTGGTCGCCGTCGATTTCCTTCATTCCTGATTTCATGCAGTAGTCAGAAATACCCTTCTGCTTAAGCTCCTGCATAATGCGGCGGCGGCCCCACTTCTTCTGGCTGTAGTGGCCGCGCACGTAGGCCTGGGCAAAACGCTCCTCGTCGAGCAGCTTTTCGCGACTGAGGCGGATGATAATTTCGCCCGCCTCGTCTTCGTTGAGGCCGTAGCTGCGCAACTTAGCTTCCACTTCTTTCTGGTAGCGCTCCTGGTAGGCGCAGAACTCAGCAATTTTGCGCAGGGCCTCGGTGGGAGTATAGAACTTGGGAGCGGCGGGTTTGAACATAGCGGGCTAGAGAAAAATGGGCGCGAAACAATATACCCATCCCAACAGCAATCAGCACCAAATAGCTCACTGATGCGCTGCAGAACTATGCCTAGCATTACGACCGAACGATTTCTTTTCACAAACAGACCGGGCCGGGCAACTGTAAACCAACGGATTTGCTCTTACTTGCGTCCCGTATTATTCGCTTTGTATGCCTTGGTTATTTTCGCGCTCCGCGCTGCTGTTTTTGCTGCTGCTACTGTTGAACGCTCCGGCTTGGGGCGGCGTGGTGCGCGGCCGCCTCTCCGACCCCAAGGGCGCGGGGCTGGCCTTTGCCAACGTGGCCGTGCGCGGCACCACCAATAGCACCGCCGCCAACGAGCAGGGCGACTACCAGCTGCGGCTGGCGGCCGGCACCTACGAGCTGGTGTTTCAGTACGTGGGCTACCGGCCCAGCCAGCAAACGGTGCGCGTGGCCGGCGGCGACACGGCCACGGTGCTCAACGTGACGTTACAGCCCGAAAACTACCAGCTGCGCGAAGTGGTGGTGCGCGGCTCCGATAAAGACCCCGCCTACGCCATCATTCAGCAGGCCATGCAGTGGCGGCGCTACCACGAGCGTGAGGTAGCCGCGTTTCGGGCCCGCACCTACGTGAAAACCCTGGCCCGCTTCTCTGATGTGCCAGGCAAGATTCTGGGCCTCGTGAAAGTGGGTCCTGACATCAAGCCGGGCATTTTTTACCTATCCGAATCGGTGTCGGAGCTCAGCTTCCGGCAGCCCAACGTGGTGAAGGAGCGCATGATTTCCTCGCGGGTGAGCGGCGACGCCCGGGGCATGAGCTTCAACCGGGCCGGGGCCGGCGAGGGGCTGAACTTCTACCAAAACCTGCTGAAAGCCCGCTTTTCGGAGCGCGGCTTCGTGTCGCCGATTGCCAGCAACGCCTTTCTGTTCTACCGCTACGAGCTGGAGGGCAGTAGCCAGCAGGGCGGCCTGCTGATTCATAAAATCAAGGTAACGCCGCGCCGGTCTTCCGACCCGGTGTTTGCGGGCCACATCTACGTGGTGGACGGCACCTGGCGGCTGCAGTCGGTGTCGCTCGATTTGAGCAAGAGCGCGCAGATTGATTACGTGGACCGCCTGCACATCGAGCAGCTGTTCGGGCCCGCGCCGGGGCCGTCGGATGTGTGGGTGATGCAGTCGCAGCGGATTACGGTGAACTTCACGGCCTTCGGCTTTAAGGGCAGCGGCTACACCACGGCCGTGCTCTCCAACTACCGCGTTACGCCCACCTTCCCCAACCGCCCCGCTCCTACCGCCGCTCCCGCGCCTGCGGCGGCCGACGATGCGCCCGTAGCCCGCGAAACCGTGGCCGACGTGAAGCGCCAGCGGCCCGATTTGAGCGGGCTGAGCCGGGCCGTGCGTCGCCAGGCCAAACAGGCCGAGCAGGCCAGTGCCCGCGACACCAGCGGCGTGGGCCTGCTGCGCAAAGGCGAAGTGATGCTGGTGGAAAAGGCCGCCAATGAGCGCGACACCGCCTACTGGGCCACCATCCGCCCCACGCCCCTCACCGACGAGGAGCAGCTTGATTATAAAGTGAAGGACAGCACTGAAGTCATCCGCAAGTCGCGGCCCTACCAGGATTCGCTGGACCGCAAGCGTAACGAGCCGGGCCTGGGTGGGATACTGCTGTCGGGCTACACCTACAGCCGCACCTTCGAGAAACGAAGCTGGTATGTGGCCCCGGTGTTCAATATTCTCAACTATAACACGGTGGAAGGCGTGGTGCTCAACCCCGAGGTCACCTTCACGCAGCGCACCAACGACCGGCGCACCTGGTCGGTTACGCCGAGTTTGCGCTACGGCTTCAGCAACGAGCTGCTGAGCCCGAGCATAACGGCCAGCTGGCAGCTGCACCCGGTGCGGCTGAGCCGCCTGCTGGTGCGGGTGGGCCGCACCGTGGAGAACTTTGACCGCAGCAGCCAGCTCACGCCCTTCATCAACAGCCACTACACGCTGCTCGAAAACCGCAATTATGCCAAGCTCTACCGCCGCGACGGGGCGGCGCTGGCCTACCAGTGGGAGCCTGTCAACGGCCTCACGCTGCTGGCCCGCGCCAGCTACGATGTGCGCCACGAACTGCAGAACACCACCTTCAAGCTACTCCTCGACGAATCGGGCCGGGCCTTCACGCCCAACGCCCCGGTGGCGGTAGAGCGGCCCGATGGCACCGGCTTCGGGCGCAGCCGTGCGTTGAGCACTGAGCTGACGGCTACCTTCCAGCCGGGCCAGAAATATATCACGCGGCCCACCGGCAAGTTTAACTTAGGCTCGAAGCTCCCCACCTTCTCCTTTACCTGGCGGCAGGGGATTGGCAGCGTGCTGAACTCCGATGTGCGCTACACGCTGCTGGAGGCCGGGTTGCGGCAATCGGTGTCGTTTGGTTTGTTGGGCACGAGCAACTACCGGGTGGCGGCCGGCTTCTTCCCCGGCGCGCCCCAGCTGGCCTTCATGGATTTCCGCCACTTCAGCGGCAACCGCACCTACCTGGCGGCCGATTTCAGCCAGTTTCAGCTGCTCGACTACTACCGTTTCAGCACCGCCGACCGGTTCGTGGAGGCGCACTACAACCACCACTTCAACGGCTTTCTGCTGAACAAAATCCCGCTGCTGCGCCGCCTGAAGTGGCAGGAAGTGGCCTCGCTCAATTATCTCACCACGCCCGCCGCCGGCCACTACCTGGAGCTGGGCGCAGGCATCGAGCATATCTTCAAAGTCATGCGGGTCGATTTCTACACCAGCCTGCAATCGGGCCGCCGCGCTGGCACCGGCATCCGGGTTGGCCTAGGGATTTAGATTTTTGAGCTATTGGCTCACTCAGGCCATTAAGAACGAAGTAGGGTGCGGGGCTGGTCCCCGCCCGCCGTTGAACGGAACCTGATGTGGTCGTTCAACGGCGGGCGGGGACCAGCCCCGCACCCTACTTCGTTCTTAAATAGCAGCTTACGCTTTCTTTACTTCCTCAAAATCGACGTACTCGCCGCCTTTGAACTCCTTGGTATCGGGCTCGGTCTGGGTTGGCACGAAGTCAACGTGGACTTCGCCGGGGGCCGTAGCGGGGCGGGCAGCCGACGGGCGGGGTGGCGGCTGGGTGAACGGGTTCTGCCCGAACTGCTGTTCAAATTTTTTCGCCTGCTTCTTCACCAGCGCCTTCACTGCCCAGCGCAATACTACGGGCAGAATGTAGCGGCTGACGAGCCAGATGACGAGCAGAATTATCAGGAATTTGGCCATTACAACGAAGCCGCAAGGAACGGCTCAGGAAACAGGTTGAAAGTAGAAATCGGCCGTAACGGCGCTGTTGAGCTGCTCTTCGGAGCAGGCTACGAGTTCAGAACGCGCCGAGAGCACAAATGGTTTGTAGCCCAGGCCAGCCAGCAGCGCCACCACCTGCCGGCGGTTTTCGAGGCCGTTGAGTTCCGTCTGAATCAGGGGGCGGCAGCGGCGCAGGGTGGCCTGCATATTGGCAAACACCACCGACTCGAAACCCTCAACGTCGCATTTCACGAAATCGAGGCGGGACAGGTCGGCCAGCAGCTCGTCGGGCAAGCGCATGGGCACCTCGTAGGTGCGGGCGTAGGTTTCGGTGGGGCTGCTGGCCGCTATTTTGGTCATGCCGTGGTGCAGCAGGCCGGCGCGCTCGGGCGTGCCCATCTGCACGGTGGTGTTTTCACTGCCTAGCGCATATGGCAGCAGCGTGAGGTTATCGTAGCCGCTAAGCCGCACGTTATCGTGCCAGATGGCCTGGAACGCCGGTATCGGCTCCACGGCCAGCACCCGGCCGCTGGGGCCTACCAGCCGCGAAAGCGCCACCGAGTAGTAGCCCAGGTTGGCCCCGATATCAAGGCACACGAAGCCCGGCCGCACGATTTTCTCCAGGAAAAATAGCTCGGGATACTTAGTGCGGCCCCAGCCCGCGCCCACCAGCCGCAGATACACCCGGCTCACGAGCCGGATGTAGCGCTCGAAGCCCAGGGTGCGCACCAGCAGTTTACGAATCGTTTTTACCATGCTACCCGCAAAGATGCCGGAAAGCCCCGGAACCACCCAAAGCCAGGGCCCGAAAAAAAACAGTGGCCCGCTTATGCGTTGTGAGTCCGGCTTTCTATCTTTGCAGCCCCGGCGGGTTCGCTGCCGGGCTAAGTGCCTCTTTAGCTCAGCTGGTAGAGCAGCTCATTCGTAATGAGCAGGTCGTTGGTTCGAGTCCAATAAGAGGCTCACGTAGTCTAAAACCGCTAAGCGGCTTCTCCTATCAGGGTGAAGCCGCTTGGCGGTTTTTTGCGTTGTAGAAATCGGGGCATTGCATCTTCTGCTCAATGCTCCTGTTTATGGGACCTGTGCGGGATGCTGAAATAGCTACAGCAGGTCAGTTACTTTGCGCTACCCAATTCCCTAATTGCTCCTCACTATTCGCCCCAACTTTATGTTCGACGCTACCCGCTACGAGGACCTGCACTTCCCGAAGAGCCTTCAAATTACCGCCCTGATATACCGCAGCTTCGGCTACTATAGCGACTGGCTTTCGCCGGTCGACGGAGGAGAGCAGGAATTCCGCTTTCATTGCTCGGCCTGCGACAATGCGCCCACGGACGTTTCTATGCGACAGGCCAGTAGTTTTTGGGGCAACAACAGCGCCGACATTTTGCATGAAGCGGCCCGCCCTTTCGATGGCCTTGGGGATATAGGCAATAATAATGGCCATCATTTCGGAAGCTCCAATGCCTGCTTTATCGGGTGCCGGAAGTGCGCCACCGCGCACCTCATCATCATCGGCTACGATGAGCCCCACAACGGCCACGATGCCTACAAGGTGAGCACCATTTTCACCTACGTCTAACTCCAACACCTTTCACTTATGAACGCTTACTCCGACAACCTTGAGGCCTTTAAGCAGCGGTACCCGTTTGAGCGGTGGCGCGCGTACTGGCAGCAGCCCGATGAACAGCAGCAATGCAACGAGATAGAGCAGGCCTTCGACCAGTTGCTGGCCGAGCTGGTAGCCCTGGGGCCCGACGCGACGGAAGCCGAGAAAGTAGCCTGCTTCCAGACGGCCATCGAAGCCACCAACGCGTCGGATGGCATCATCGAAACAGGCGAGCGGGAGGACTTGTGCGAGCTGACCAACCAAATCAGCGTGGCCGCCGGCCTCGACCCGGCCGCCTACGGCGACGGGGAGGGCCTTGCCTCCGAGTGGCGCGATTGGTAGCCGACACTGCACCCCAACCAGTTTCCCATAACCCCGCCGCAACTCTAAACTGTCTAGCTGTTTATGTCTGATACGCCTATTTCCCCCGCCAGCCCCGGCCAGGACGAGCCGGAGCTCACGCCTTCGGGCGCGCCCATCTACCGCTACGAAAATATGGAGCCCGCCCAGTTTGAGCTGGCCGGCGGCGATGATGGTAGTATCGCGGCCATATCTGAGCACATCGAGCGCCACCTGGGGCCGGTAAGCGGCGTGTTCCACGAGATACTGTCGGACAAGGTGCATCTGGATGTGCACTTCGTGGCACCCAGCGCCGACTTCCCGTTCCATGCTCTCATCACCTCGGGCATGAGCGACCGGCCCATGACTGTACCGCCCGAAGTACCCGCCGACGAAGCGGCGCGCTTTGCCGAGCTGTGCATTCTGCTGCCCAGCACCTGGAACCTGCCCACTGACCCGGAGGAGATGCGGGAAGCTTTCGAAGACGAGGACGTGTACTGGCCCATCTACTGGCTGAAAATGCTGGCCCGCCTCCCGCACGATTACGGCACCTGGCTGGGCTTCGGCCACACCATCCCCAACGGGGAAGACGCCGAGCCCTTTGCCGACGACACCGAGCTGGGCTGCATGATGCTGATTATGTCGCCCAACCTGCCCGAGGCGTTTCAAACCCTTGTTGTCAGCCCCGAAAAAACGGTGCACTTCTACACCCTGTGCCCCATTTACCGCGAGGAGATGGAATTGAAAATGGAGCAGGGCGTCGATGCCCTCTTCGACCGCTTCGACGAGTACGGCATCACCGACATCGTAGACCTGGACCGGCCCAATGTAGCGCTGGCCTAACTGCACGAGTGCCCTGGTAGTATACAGAGAGTGGCCGAAGCACTTGGGAGCTTCGGCCACTTGCTGTTTCTGCTGCTGCTGCCTGTGCTATTGGGACACCGGCAATTGTGTTTTGGGAGTGATGGCGCACCTGATACCTTAGTTGTCCTACTCCCCTTCTGCCCTTCAGCATGCCGCAACCCGACCTTATTACGGCGCACATCCAGCACAACCAGCTGGCCTCGGCCATGAACAAGACGAAGTGGCGGAAGCTGGCCATCGCCATGACGTCGAACCCGGATTTCGAGCCGCAGACGCGCATTAAGCACCTGCTGGACCGGGTGGCCATGGGCTTCAGCGCCATGCACTGGGACTGGATGGAGGCCGGAGACGTTGGGTGGGTGGAGTGGCTGGAACTGGACCCCATCCACCAGGAGTACGTTGGCCAATTGGTCGCGGACAAGCAAACCGATTATACCGACTGGCTTCGGGCAACCCTCCGGCGCGAAGCCATTCCGTTCGAAGAGGTTGATGGGATTTTCCGGATTCAAGGCTACATCAGACCCAATCCATAAAAAAAAAGCGGCCGAAGCTCCTGGGAGCTTGGCGCTTTGTGTTACTGCCGTAAGGGGTTGGCCTTACATGTGGATGGCCCGGTTGTCGGTGGCGGCCAGGCAGGCTTCCTTCATGGCCTCGGCGTAGGTGGGGTGGGCGTGGCTCATGCGGGCCACGTCTTCGGCCGAGCGCGGAACTCCATGGCCGTTACGGCTTCGGCAATCAGGTCGGCGATGCGCGGGCCCACCATGTGCACGCCCAGGATTTCGTCGGTCGTTTTGTCGGCCAGCACCTTCACGAAGCCGTCGAGGTCGCCGGAGGCGCGGGCACGGCCCGAGGCGCGGAAGGGGAAGTTGCCGGTTTTGTAGGCCCGGCCTTCTTCCTTGAGCTGCTCTTCGGTGTAGCCCACGCCCGCCGCTTCGGGCCAGGTGTACACCACACCCGGAATGAGCAGGTAGTTGATGTGAGGTTTTTGGCCCACGATGGTTTCGGCCACGAACACGCCTTCTTCCTCGGCCTTGTGGGCCAGCATGGCCCCGCGCACCACGTCGCCGATGGCGTAGATGCCGGGCACGTTGGTTTGCAGGTGGGCATCGACCTTGATGCGGCCACGCTCCTCCATTTCGATGCCAGCGGCCTCCAGGTTCAGGCCCGCCGTGTAGGGCGAGCGGCCCACGGCCACCAGGCAGTAGTCACCTTCCACCTTCACCTCCTCGCCCTTGGGCGTGGTGGCGGTTACCGTTACCACGTCGCCTTCGCGGGTGGCCCCGGTTACCTTGTGGCCCAGCATAAACTTGATGCCGATTTTGCCCAGTACCCGCTTCATCTCTTTGCCGATGCTGCTATCCATCGTCGGCACCAGCGCGTCGGTGTACTCAATCACCGTCACCTCCGAGCCCAGGCGGGCGTAGATGGACGCCATTTCGAGGCCGATAACGCCGCCGCCAATCACGACGAAGCGCTTGGGCACCTCGCGAATGTTCAGGGCCTCGGTGCTCGTGATGATGCGCTCCTTGTCCTGGCTGATGAAGGGCAGCACCGTGGGCTTCGAGCCGCTGGCAATGATGACGTTCTTGGTCTCTAGCTGCTGCTCCTCGCCGCCGTTGGTAGGCACGATTTTGATGTGCGTTTTATCGACGAACGAGCCCATGCCGTGGATGACGTCGATTTTATTCTTCTTCATCAAATACACGATGCCCTCGGTATTGGCCTTCACCACGCCCGTTTTGCGGTCAATCATCTGGGGCATGTTCACCCGCAAATCACTCACCTCGATGCCGTGCTCCTGGAATACGCTGTGGGCGTTGTGGTAGTGCTCGGTGCTGTCGAGCAGGGCCTTGCTGGGGATGCAGCCCACGTTGAGGCAGGTGCCGCCCAGCGTGTCGTACTTCTCGATAAGCGCGGTTTTGAGGCCCAGCTGGGCGCAACGGATAGCGGCCACATAGCCGCCCGGTCCCGAACCGATGACGGTAACGTCGTATTGATTCATAATCAGGAAATGTCAGTGGAAATCAACTGGGGGCAAAGGTAGCGAATGAGGGAATGAACCCGCCTGTCATCCTGAGCAGCGCGAAGACCTTATGCCGCTTGCGCGGATTGTTTCAACGTGATAAGGTCCTTCGCGCTGCTCAGGATGACAGATGATTCCAATTATTCCACCAACGTCCCGATGTAGCAGTTCTCGGTGTCTACTTCCAGGTTCTGCTTGGTTAGCCCCGGCAGGTTCAGCGCCTGAAAGGTAGTAGTCAGGGGCAGGGCGACGAAACCGGTGGTGCCCTTCACGCGCAAGCGGGCGGGCAGCGCGAAACCGGGCTCGGCGGCAATCCAGCGGGCCAGGGGTGGGCCGGTGGCCGGAAAGCGGACTTCCAGCACCGGCAGGCCGGCGTGGCGCAGGTACTGGTCGAAAACGGGCGTCAGGTTCTGGCCGGTTTGCTGATTGAAATAGTCCACTACCTGCTTGGTGGTTACGGTCTGGTGGTAGAAGGTGCGGCCCAGGCCCCGCAGCAGCTCGCGCCACTTGGCATCGTCGGGCACGTAGCTGGTGCGAATGAGGTGGAGCAGGTTGCTGCCCTTATCGTACATATCCGACGAGCCTTCCTCATTCACGCCGTAAGGCCCGATAATGGGGCCGTCGTTGCGGATGTTGCGGCGCTGGCCGTGGATGTACTGGCGGGCGGCGTCCTTACCGAACTGGCTTTCCACGAACAGGGCTTCCGAGTAGGTGGTGAAGGCCTCGTGCACCCACATATCGGCAATATCTTTGGTGGTGATGTTGTTGCCGAACCACTCGTGGCCGCTTTCGTGGATGATGATGAAGTCCCACTTCAGGCCCCAGCCGGTGCCCGAGCGGTCGAGGCCGCGGTAGCCGTTCTTGTACTCGTTGCCGTAGGCCACGGCGCTCTGGTGCTCCATGCCCAGGTGGGGCGTTTCCACCAGTTTGTAGCCGTCTTCATAAAACGGATAGGGTCCGAACCAGTACTCCATGCTCTTGAGCATGGGCTTCACGTTCTCGCCGAACTGCTTCTTGGCCTTGGCCAGGTTCTCGGGCAGCACCCAGTAGTCTAGTGTGAGCGGGCCCTTCTCACCGGCGTAGGTATCCTGGAAGTGCGCGTAGTTGGCCACGTTCAAAGCCACGTTGTAGTTGTTGATGGGGTTGCCCACGAACCAATCGAAGCGGGTGGCGCCGCCTTTGAGCTTGGTGGTGCGGCGCAGGCGGCCGTTCGAGACGTTGGTGAGGCCCCGGGGCACCGTTACGCTGATGAGCATGGAGTCGGGTTCGTCGGCCTGCTGGTCTTTGCAAGGCCACCAGATGCTGGCGCCCACGCCCTGGCAGGCCGTAGCCACCCAGGGCTGGCCCGCACCGTGCTCGGCAAACACCAATCCTCCATCCCAGGGCGCATTCTTGGCAACTGTCGGCTGGCCGCCATAGTACACCGTGAAGCTCGCCTTCTGGCCCTGCCGGATGGTTTCGGGGAACGTGACGAACACCGCGTTGAACTCGCGGGTGAATGGCAGCGGCCGGCCCTGGTATTCCACTTTCTCCACGGTCAGGTTGGCAAACAAGTCGAACTGTAGCTGCGTGAAGGCGCGGGTGGCCGTAAACCGGAACTCGTTGGAGCCCTTAATGGCCCGCCCGGCCACATCGAGGCGCACATCGAGGTGGTAGTAGTTGATATCGTAACAGGCCCGCAACGGCGAGTTGTAGTTGCCCCGCAGCGAGTCGGCGCGGCTGAAACCGGCGGGCGCATCGCCCTGCAGCAGCTGGGCCCGGGCAGCCGGCGCGACGGCGCTCAATAGCAGGAGAATCAATAGAAACAGCAGGCGCGACATAGGGCAAAAAGGACTTTGAGGTTGGAAAGAACGGCGTAGAGACGCAAGGTTATGCGTCTCGTCGTTGAACGGTCAGCAGTCAGCGGTGCGGTACGGCTAATACCGACAACAACTGGACAGGATGGAATAGCCAACATCAGCAACGACAGAGCAGAACGAAATGGCCAACATCAGCAAAGACGAGACGCAAAACCTTGCGTCTCTACGTCGTTTCTTAGTCAGCCAATTTGCTCAAACCAAGAGGCCAAACAGCCGGGCCTACAGACCCGACCTGGAGCGCGACGTTGCGCGGACGCCGAGGCGCAAAATACAATGGCAGCCATGCGCCACACTAAGCAGAGAAGCAAAAGGCCGGTAATTTTGCGTATCCTTTTCTTCTGATCTATGCCGGCATCTGCGCCCACTGCCCCCCGTTCCCTTATTGTGCTGGCGCTGGTGGCGCTCTACCTCATCTGGGGTTCCACTTACCTGGCCACCAAAATTGCGCTCGGCGTCTGGCCGCCATTCCTGCTCTCATCCATGCGCTATCTGGTGGCGGGCACCGTGCTCTACGGGGCCATGCGGCTGAGCGGTGCGGCCGCGCCCTCCCGCCAGGACTGGGGGCGGGCGGCCGTAGTAGGGCTGTGCCTGCCGGTGTTCGGCAACGGCGGCACCACGTTCGCGCAGCAGTACATCCCATCGGGCATGACGGCCCTGCTGGTGGCCTCGGTGCCCATGTATCTGGCGCTGCTGGGCTGGGCTTCGGGCCTCACGCCCCGGCCCAACGCCAAGGTGCTATTGGGCCTGGTGCTAGGCATTGGCGGGCTGCTGCTACTGCTGAAGACCGACAGCACGGCCCCGGTACTGATACCCGGCCACGCCCTGCTGGGCATTGTCGCGGTGCTGATTGGCTCGTTTATGTGGGCCGTTGGCTCGCTCTACTCCCGCGAGAAGCCCGTGAGCGGCTCGCCGTTTATCGGCGTGGGCATGCAGATGCTGTGCGGTGGTTTCTACCTGCTGCTAATCGGACTGCTGCACGGCGAAGCCTCGTCATTTCAGGTCGATAACGTGCCGCTCAAAATCTGGGGCGCCCTGGCGTATCTGGTTACGTTCGGTTCCATCATCGCGCTGTCGGCCTACGTGTGGCTGCTGCGGGTAGTCGAGCCGGCGTTGGCGGGCACCTACGCCTTCGTCAATCCGGTGGTAGCGCTGTTGCTGGGTTGGCTTTTTGCCAACGAAACCCTAAACACCGGCATGCTGGGCGGCGCGGCCCTCATTGTAGCCGCCGTGGCCCTGTTAGTGCTGGGCGGCAAGCAGCCGCAGCCCCGCAAGCTGGCCTGAAAACAACCCTTACCCGGCGTCTCACCCACATTGTAAGTCAGTTATTTATGATTTTCAGCATAGGATTTTTGGGAGTCAGATAGCTCTGGCGCACTATAGTGCCGCTACCCGATAAAACAAAAAAAGGAGATGAATAAAGGAACGCCGATTTTTCGGCGAATATCAGGCAACCCGCGTAAATTCGCTACGTACTTCAGGTTCCCCACCTTTTCCTTCCCGCCCATGAAAACGTCTGCTACCCGCCCCGACATTCGTACCGAAGGCGACATCAAAACGCTGGTCGATTCGCTCTGCCAAAAGGCCACCCACGACACGCTGCTGGGCGCCAGCTTCTCGGCGGCGGCCCGCATTCACTGGCCCCATTACCTGACGTCGCAGTACAGCTACTGGAGCTGCTCGCTGCTCGGGGCCGGCACGCCGGAGGGCGAGCCGCTGCCCGAGCAGGTAGCACTACCGCGTGGCGGGGCCCACATCGAGCACTGGCTGCAGCTGTTTTCGTCCACCGTTGAGGAATACTTTGCCGGCTCCAAAGCCGAGCAGGCCAAGCAGCTGGCCAGCCAGATGGTTACCCGCATCAAGGCCCTACGCAGCCGCGAACTGCCCGTCGACTAACCAGTAGCGGCCCCCATGCCGCGCGATTTCGACTGCCTTCAGGCTCTACCCTACTCGTCTCTGGTAAACCGGCTGAGGTACTCTTTCGGCTGGTTTTCTTCTTACCAGCCAGCCCGCACTATTAGCGCTGCTCCTTTGGCAAAACCAATTAAAGCACCACGACCCCTACGCGTATGCGCCGGGGTCGTGGTGCTTTAATTGGTTTTGCCAAAGGCCCAAGCTAATCAGGCCGCAGCCGGCGCCGAATGGTGAAGCGGGGGCCGGCGAGAAGCTAGGTCACGCAGGTAGCTTAAATCCATAATGCTGAAACCGACCTTAGAAAGGAAAGGCACCACTACGAAGAGGATGGTTTCAGTGGTCTGGCCGAACAGGAACAGCCCTGATGGGCCCAGCGCCCAGATGGTAGGATAAGCCACCCACAGTACGCTCAGAAAGGCCAGCAGCTTGTTGTAGATACCACCCAACTCGGAGTCGGAGTTGGCTGCCAGGCGGCGCAACGGACCCCACAGCAGATACAGAACCGCCACAAACGCGCCGACGCCGCACAGGAACCACGTCAGCCGGGCCGTGCTATTTTCTGACAGGTCGGCCAGCAAGCCGCACAAAATCATCACCACATCGGCAGCTACCAGGCCGAAGAGCACCGTGATGCTACGCTCGCGCTTGGGCGTGTAGAACATGGCCGTAAAAGCCAGTGCCAGCAGCAGCAGTGGGGTGCTCACCACCCAGTCGAGGTAGCGGGCATAATGCGTAACCTGGCCGGCCACCTCCACTTTGCCCTGGCCCATCGCCATGCCCGTGTAGGCCAGCGCCGACCAGATGGGAATAAGCATGGCAATGCTGTACTCGTACTGCGGCACATTTTTGGGGTCGCGGCTCCAAACCCAGAACAACAACGCACCGCCGACCATCAAAGCCACGTAAAGCCAGTAGAGTAAAGTTTGAGTATCCATGTAGGGTTGAATGAGGGGTACAAGGAAAAAGATGAGCTAGTGTACTTTCTACAGGCTTTTTAAGTTAGTTTTAATCTGTTTAACGCAGAGCTTTCAAACGCAAAAAGCCGGCCTCCACTGCGTGGAAACCGGCTTTTTATTTGCTCACAAAAAACTTACATGCCCAGCAGCAGACGGGTTGGGTCTTCGAGCAGCTCCTTCACGCGCACCAGGAACGACACCGACTCGCGGCCGTCCACGATGCGGTGGTCGTAGCTCAGGGCCAGGTACATCATCGGGCGGATTACGACCTGCCCGTCCTCGGCAATGGGCCGCTGGATGATGTTGTGCATGCCCAGGATGGCCGATTGCGGGGCGTTGATGATGGGCGTGCTCAGCATGGAGCCAAAAATACCGCCGTTAGTAAGCGTGAACGTACCGCCCGTCATCTGCTCGATAGTGAGCTTATTGTCGCGGGCCAGCGTGGCCAGCCGCACCACCTCCTTCTCGATGCCCTCGAAGCTCAGCGCCTCGGCATTACGGATAATCGGCACTACCAGCCCCTTAGGGGCCGATACGGCAATGCTGATGTCGCAGAAGTCGTTGTACACGATGTCGGTGCCGTCAATCTGCGCGTTCACGCTCGGCCACTCCTGCAGAGCCACGCAAACGGCCTTGGTGAAGAACGACATGAAGCCGAGGCCCACGCCGTTTTTCTCCTTGAACTTGTCCTTGAACTTGGTGCGCAGGTCCATGATGGGCTGCATGTTCACCTCATTGAAGGTGGTGAGCATGGCCGTCTCGTTCTTCACCGTTACCAGGCGGCGGGCAATCGTTTTGCGCAGGTTGCTCATCCGCTCGCGGCGCTGGTTGCGGTTGCCGGTAGGCTCGTTGCCTGCGGCCGGCGTGCCGCTGCTAACCGGAGCTGGCGCAGCCTTGGGAGCCGCCGCAGCTGGGGCGGCTGGGGCAGCGGGCTTAGCCGAAGCGTTCTGTGCGTCCTCCTTCGTAATGCGGCCGTCGCGGCCGGTGCCCGACACGTCGGCGGCGTTGATGTCCTTCTCACCCAGAATTTTGCCGGCCGCCGGCGAAGGCGTGCCCGTAGCGTAGGAGTTGCCGCCCGTGCTGGCCGCCGCATTGCCCGCGGGGGCCGAGGCAGTGGCAGCAGCTTTCGGAGCGTCCGATTTCGGGGCAGCGCTGGCACCGCTGCCTCCCTCAATGCGGGCAATAGTGGCCCCAATGCTGATGGTTTCGCCTTCTTTGGCGGCGTGGCGCAACGTGCCGGCCGCTTCGGCGGGCAGCTCAAATGTGGCCTTGTCCGACTCCAGCTCGGCAATGATTTCGTCGCGCTCCACAGCAGCACCGTCCTCTTTCAGCCACTTGGCCACGGTTACCTCGGTAATGGATTCGCCCACGGCCGGGATTATCATTTCCACCGTTGCGCCGCCGCCGCTCTGGCTGCTGCTGCTGCCATCTGCGGCAGCCGCGCCGCCCGCAGGCTGGCCGCCATAACCGGCTTGGTCGCTGGCCTGGGGATTTTCTTCGCCTTTGGTTAGTGGGTCGGTGGCGTTGGCCGGGGCCGCCGGGGCCGGGGCCGCAGCGGCTGGGGCAGCCTTGGGGGCCGCAGCGCCGTCGCCGTCTATTTCGGCAATGGTGGTACCGATGTCAATGGTTTCGCCCTCAGCTACCTTAATTTTGAGTACGCCGGCCGTTTCGGCGGGCAGCTCAAACGTGGCCTTATCCGATTCCAGTTCAGCAATAATTTCATCGCGCTCTACCGTGTCGCCATCGGCTTTCAGCCACTTGGCAATGGTTACTTCGGTGATGGATTCGCCAACGGCGGGGATTTTAATTTCCAGACCCATAGGTGGGGGATTTGAAGGGTTTCGGGAGTGAATAGTTGAGCAAAGCAGCAGCTTCTGAACGGAAGCTAACGGCTAATGGCCATCAGCTAAGAGCTCAAAATAGCTAGTCCTGCTTTTTGGCAATGGCGTTGGTTTCTTCGATTACGTCGTCGGCTACAGCCTCGGCGGGCTTGTCGAAGGCGCGGCCCACGATGTCTTTCTGCTCCTTGAGGTGCACCTTATTATAGCCGGTGGCCGGCGAGGCCGAGGGCTTGCGCGAAATTAGATCTTCCAGCTCGCGGCGCATGAACCGGAGCAGGTAGCTCCAGTAGCCCATGTTCTCGGGCTCTTCCTGTACCCAGTACACCTTGGCTTTGGGGTACTTGGCCAGCTCGGCCTTCAGTTGCTGCTGCGGGAAGGGGTGCAGCTGCTCAAGGCGCACAATGGCCACGTCGCGGCGCTCCGACTGCTGCTGTTCATCAAGCAAATCGAAATACACCTTGCCCGAACACAGCAGCACGCGCTTCACCTTTTTAGCCTCGGCGTAGTCGTCGCCGAGCACCTCGCGGAAACGGCCGCTGGTAAACTCCTCCACCGGCGACACGCACAACGGGTTGCGCAGCATCGACTTGGGCGACATGATAACGAGCGGCTTGCGGAACTCCCAGGTCAGCTGCCGGCGCAAGGCGTGGAAGAAGTTGGCCGGTGTGGTCAGGTTGGCCACCACAATGTTGTTTTCGGCCGCCAGCTGCAGGAACCGCTCGGGGCGGGCATTGGAGTGTTCGGGGCCCTGGCCCTCGTAGCCGTGGGGCAACAGCATCACCAGGCCGGTCATGCGCTGCCACTTGCTTTCTGAGCTTACAATGAACTGGTCAATCATGGTCTGGGCACCGTTGGCGAAGTCGCCAAACTGGGCCTCCCACACCACCAGGGCCGTAGGGTTGGCCATGGCGTAACCGAATTCGAAGCCCAGCACCGCGTACTCGCTCAGCAGCGAGTTGTAGATGCGCAGCGTCTGCTGGCCCTCGGCAATGTGGTTGAGCGAGTTGTAGGGCGCCGACGTTTCGGCGTCGTGGAGTACGGCGTGGCGGTGCGAGAACGTACCGCGCTGCACGTCCTGGCCGCTCACGCGCACAATGTGGTCGTCGAGCAGCAGCGAGCCATAGGCCAGCAGCTCGGCGGCGGCCCAGTTCAGCACGCGCGTTTCGAAGAACATCTTGCGGCGCTCCTCCATCAGCTTGTCAATCTGCTTGAGCGGCCGGAAGCCCTCGGGCAACTTGGTCAGGGCTGCGCCCACCTGGGCCACGGCTTCCTCACTGATGCCGGTTTCGGGGCTCTGGTTGAAATCGTCGGCAGTGCTGCGGCGCAGACTGCGCCACTCGTTTTCGAGGCGCTGGTATTGGTAGGGCAGCGCCTGCTGCTTCACCAGGTCCAGGCGGGCCTGGAGCGTGTCACGGAACTCCTTGTCCAGCTCGTCGGCCAGCTCGGCGTCTATGTCGCCGCGGGCTACCAGCGTGGCGTTGTACACTTCGCGCGGGTTCTGGTGCTTGCTGATGAGGTTGTAGAGCGTGGGCTGGGTAAACTTGGGCTCGTCAGACTCGTTGTGGCCATGGCGGCGGTAGCACACCATGTCAATGAAAATATCGGCGTGAAACTCCTGGCGGTACTCGGTGGCCAGCTGCACGGCAAACACCACGGCCTCGGGGTCGTCGCCGTTCACATGCAGCACTGGCGCGTCGATAATCTTGGCTAGGTCGGTGCTGTAAATCGAGGAGCGGCCATCCTCAAAGTCGGTAGTAAAGCCTACCTGGTTGTTGATGACAAAGTGGATTGTGCCGCCCGTGCGGTAGCCTTCCAGCTGCGACATCTGCGTTAACTCGTAGCCGATGCCCTGGCCCGAAACCGCCGCGTCGCCGTGGATGAGAATGGGCAGTACCTTGTTGAGGTCGTTGCCATAAGCATGATCGATCTTAGCCCGCACGAAGCCTTCCACCACCGGATTGACGGCTTCGAGGTGCGAGGGGTTGGGGGCCAGCTTCAGGTTTACCGAGTGGCCATCCACTTCCACCTGGCTGCTGAAACCCATGTGGTACTTCACGTCGCCGTCGCCCATGGTCAGGTCGGGCACGGCCGTGCCCTGGAACTCCGAGAAAATCTGCTCGTAGGTCTTGCCCATGATGTTGGCCAGCACGTTCAGCCGGCCGCGGTGGGCCATGCCAATCATCACTTCCTGCACGCCCAGCTCGGCCCCCTTGCGGATGATGGCGTCTAGGGCCGGAATGGTGGTTTCGCCGCCTTCAAGCGAGAAGCGTTTCTGCCCCAGGAATTTGGTGTGCAGGAAGTTCTCGAATACCACGGCCTCGTTGAGCTTGCTCAAAATCCGCTTCTTGTACTCCTTGCCGGGCTTGAAGCTCAGCGACTCGCGCTCCACTTTGTCGCGGAACCAGTCGAGCACTTTCGGGTCGCGGATGTAGGTATACTCGAAGCCGATGGTGCGGGTGTAGATCTTCTGCAGCGCATCCACAATCTGGCGCAGCGTGGCGTTATCATCCAGCCCGACAATCACGTTACCACTGCTGAACACCGTATCCAGGTCGGCGTCGCTCAGGCCGAAATCGGCCAGCTGCAGGTGTGCGTGGCGGTTTTTACGCTCCCGTACCGGGTTGGTGTTGGCCACCAGGTGGCCCCGGCTGCGGTAGGCATATATCAGGTTACGCACCTGCGTCTGCTTGTCGCCCGACTCGCGGTCGACGGAGCGGATAGGCGGAGCATTGTTGGTGCTGGCCGGGGTAGCTATTACGCCTTCGCCATCGGCCTGCGGCATCTCGCCGTCGGGGTATTGCTGCGAGAAATCGAAGCCCTCAAAAAACTTCTGCCAGCCGAAATCAACCGATTCAGGGTCGTTTTTATACGATTGGTACAATTGGTCGATGAACTCGCCGTTGGCATTGGCGATGTAGGAATACTGGTCCATGCGGTGGGAAATGGTGGAATCAGGGAGTAAAGGTAGAGAGCTTTCTGAAAAGGCTAAAACCTATATGTGCATATACAAATACATCTGACCTTTAAGGCCATAAAAAAACACCCCGATAAATCGAGGAGTCGTTTAGTTAAAGCTATTGAATTAAATACGGTCAGCACCCTTATATGTTGAATCAAACTCAGGTGCGGATACTGCGCCGGTCCGGCAAGCGCCGCTGTAGCCCGCACTTACGCAAGTACAGATCCAACGTGAACGCGCCCACAGGCTGTACGACCACAAAATGCGGGCCAGCAGCAACTCAGCACCATACTTAAATGACCAGTCCGGCCGCCAGCGCCACCCCCACAATGATGTAGGCCGGCACTCTGTCCCAGAGCAGCAGCAGGAAAGTAGCGCCAATTAGAGCCAGGTTTACAGTCGTGTCGGGTAGCGGGTGGTAGAGCAGAAAGGTGGCGGCCCACACAAAGCCCGCCGATACAGCATTGATGCCTTCGAGCGAAGCCTTGACCACGCGAAAGCGCTTAAGCTGGTCCCAGAAGCGAATCAGGAAGAAGATAAGCAGCGTACCGGGCATAAAAATACCCGCCGCACCCACCAGCGCGCCCAGCAGCTGCCCGCTCAGGCCGCTGCCCTCGCCACGCATGGCCAGCGCCCCAATGTAGGCGGCAAACGAGAAGTTGGGCCCCGGCAGTGCCTGCACCAGGCCCAGACCCGACAAAAATTCTTCCGACGTGAGATACCCTTTGAATTCAACGAACTCGGTGTAAAGCAGGGGGGCCAGTACTTGCCCACCCCCAAACACGAGGCTGCCGTTGCGGTAGAAGTTCTCGAACAGGCGGACCGGCAGCAGCTGGGTGTATTGACCTAGCACGGCGGCGCCAATCAAAACCCCCAGCCAGAGCACGAAGTTGGCCCACTCAATCTGCATGGGCTGTTTTTCCTGCCGGGGCATTTTGCGGTAGCGGAAGGTGGTGACCAGGCCGCCGGCCAGCAGCAGAATGGGCATCAACCAGGGCACCTGCACTGCGTACACCAGCAGGGCCGACAGCACCAGCAGCCCCACGGCGGTTTTGGTATGAATAACCTTGCGGGCGATGGTGTAGGCCGAATAGGCCACAAAGCCCACGGCCACCGGCTGCACGTACTGTACCAGCCGCATCACCAGCGCCTTATCCAGGTAGCTCACCGACAGGCCCGCCACCGTCATGATGCACACGGCTGGCAGCATCCAGACCAGCAGCGTGAGGTAGGCCAGATTGGGGCCGCCGAGCCGGAAGCCGATGGCCGTAATAGTCTGGGTGGAAGAAGGGCCGGGCAGAATCTGACACAGCGCCATCAGTTCCAGCAACTCGGGAGCCGTCAGGTAGCGGCGCTTGTCTACCAGCAGGCGCAGCATCATGGCCACATGGGCCTGGGGTCCGCCAAAAGCGGTGAGACCCAACGATGCCACATCCTTGAGAAATATGAGGTTGCGCCCGCGCTTTACCTGCCGGCGGCACTCCGGCGGCGAAGCTAACTTCTTATCATCGGGAGTGGGCGCGGTCAAGAGGAAATGGGCGCGGGGCGAAGGTGGTGAATGGCCAAGATACGCGGGCTTCTCAAAACTGTCATTCCGAGCAGCGCGAAGAATCTGGCCTAACCTCTTAAAATACTGATTTTCAGCAGTTTTATCAAATCAGTTGCTTTGTTGCAAAAGCACCTACCTGCTTCAAAAACAAAACGAGGAGTCTGGCTAAAAACCTCACAACACAGTAGTTGCAATGCTTTAAGCCAGATTCCTCGCGCTGCTCGGAATGACAGTTCCTTATTTCTTCTTCAGGCCCAGCTCAATCAGGCGCTCATTCAGGAACTCGCCGGCCGTAATATCAGCCTCCTTTTTGGGGTTTTCGGCCGTTACGCAGCTTTCGAGGGCCGCCAAGCTCATTTCGGAGCGCGGGTGCATGAAGAACGGCACGCTGTAGCGCGACGAGTTCATCTTCTCGCGGGGCGGATTTACCACGCGGTGAATGGTGCTGGTGAGTACGCCGTTGGTCAGGCGCTGGAGCATGTCGCCCACGTTTACTACAATCTGGTCGGGCAGGGCCGTAATGGCAATCCACTTACCGTCGCGGCGCTTCACCTGCAGGCCATCGGCCGAGGCGCCCATCAGCAGCGTAATCAGGTTGATGTCGCCGTGCTCGGCGGCGCGAACAGCGTCAGCCGGCACCTCATCGGGGTTTTCGATGGGGTAATAATGGATGGGGCGCAGGATGGAGTTGCCGTTGCGCACCTTGTCGTCGAAGTAGTTCTCGGGCAGCTCCAGGTACAGGGCAATGGCACGTAGCACATCTTTGCCGGCCGATTCGAGGGTGCGGTAGGTCAGCAGCGAGGTGTCGGCGAAGCTGTCCACTTCGGAAGGCCAGATATTGTCCGGATACTCTGCTCCGATGGGGTCGTTGGCGTCGTCCACCTCCTGGCCCACGTGGTAGAACTCCTTCAGGTCGCCGGTGTTGCGGCCCTTGGCGTGCTCCTTGCCCTTGCTTACGTAGCCGCGCTGGCCGGCCAATTCGGGCTTTTCGTACTGCTGCTTCACGTCGTCGGGCAACGAGAAGAAGGCTTTCACGTCGGAGTAGAGTTTATCGGTCTGCTCGCTGCTGAGGCCATGATTTTTGAGCGCCACAAAGCCGATGCTCTGGTATGCCTGGCCGAGCTGTTGAACAAACCGGGCCTTACGCTCGGGGTCGCCGGAGCGGAAATCGGCCAGGTCGAGGGATGGGATTTTGTTGAGCAGTTGCGCTTCCATACAAGTAAAGCTAATTGAAAGAAGAGACCAGTATTGGGGCCGCAAGTTACTCAAAACCGGCTGCTATTACAGCGTAGGCCGGCTGAGTGAAGCAGCGGCTGGCCGGGCCCTGGTTTTACCGTATCTGCTGAGCAAAGGGCCGCCGCCGGGTGCTGTTTCTTCAGACCGGGCAGCTAACTATATCCCACAAGAAAGGGCACATCAGCCGGCAGCAAAGCCAACAATTGAACTTGATTTTGCATTTTTTCGGGTCAATTTCCCCCCACGCACGAGGAAGCAGTATCTTTGGGCCTGCTTACCGACGCGGGCGAAACTTCCAACGCCCTTCTGGCGTCTTGTAAAAATCCTGAATTCCATAAGCAGCCCGTACCCTTATTATGGGGGCCGGATCCGACTTTGACTTGCGCGCGATTATGAACAGTAAGACAATACTACTCCTGGGAGGCCTGTTGCTGGGCTGTGGTGGCCTGGCTCAGGGCCAGCACGCAGTGTGGGCTTCGAAAGTAGTAGCGGTTTCTTCGCAGAAAGCAGAGGGTAAAGAGCCCTTTTCACCCGAAAGGGTACTAGGCGAGCCTAACGCGACGCCCCTGGGTCAAGCCAGCAACGAGGCCTGGATTCCGAAAAAGACGGGCAGCAGCGAATCGATTGAAGTGCGCTTCAGCAAATCGGTTATTGCCCGGCAGGTTTCGGTGGTCGAGAACTTCAACCCCGGCTCCATCACCCGCATCGAGCTGGTCGATACGCGTGGGGGCAAGCACGAGGTGTACAAAAACGACTCGCCCGGCCCCATTCCCGAGCAGTTTCGCACTCTGCAGGCAACCTTTGCGGCGGCTACCTACCGCACTATTGGGGTGGTGGTTACCATGAATACCAAGGCGGTGAACGGCGTCAACCAGATTGATGCCATCGGCGTGGCCGATGTGGTGGATACGATGGTGAAGAAGGAGTTCAAAAACGAGGAAAGCGCCATCACCTTCGACTCGGCCATGGTGAACCTGGGCCCCAATGTCAACTCTAAATATGTTGATACCCACCCGGTTATATCACCCGACGGCCGGACCCTGTTTTTTGCCCGCCAGGAGAGTCCGCAGAATAGCGGAGGTGCCGGCGACGTGCAGGACGTGTGGTTCAGTACGCTGGGCAACGCCGAAAAGAAAGCCTGGAACCCGGCCAAAAATATCGGCAGTCCCATCAATACTCCCCGCGACCCCAACGGCGTGGCCTCGGTATCGGCCAACGGCCAGCAGATGCTCGTTATTGGCGTGTACGAGCCCGACGGTACCATTGTGCCCAAAGGCCCCAGCATGAGCCGGCGCACAGCCACGGGCTGGAGCAAGCCCGTGAAAGTCGAAATTGAGGACTATTACAACGACGACGCCGAGAACGTGGACTTTTTCCTGGCCACCTCGGGCAAAGTAATGCTGATGGCCGTGGACCGCAAAGACGGGCAGGGCGAACAGGATCTATACGTGAGCTTCCTCAGCAAAGACAGCAAAAGCTGGAGCCGCCCGCGCAACCTGGGTGCCAACGTAAACACCAAGAAGGCCGATTTCGCCCCCTTCCTGGCTTCTGATGGCAAGACGCTGTATTTCGCCTCGGAAGGCCGCGGCGGCTACGGTAAGAGCGACATTTTCTACTCCAAGCGCCTCGACGACTCCTGGACCAACTGGACCAAACCCCGCAACCTGGGCGCGACCGTCAACTCGCCCGACTTTGATGCCTATTACACGGTGTCGGCGGCCGGTGAGGATGCCTACCTGGTGTCGGCCCGCAACGGCATCGGCAACTCCAAAGATATTTTCCGCATCTCGCTCAAGCCCACCTTCCGGCCCGAAGTGGTGACGCTGGTGCGCGGCCGGGTACTCGATGCCAGTTCCAAAAAGCCGGTAGCGGCTACTATCCGCTACGAAAACCTGCTGACGGGCGAGGAAATCGGGGTGGCCGAAACCAGCCCCATCGATGGTTCCTATACCATTGTGCTGCCCTCGGGCACGCAGTATGGCTACCGCGCCGAGGCCAAGGACTACCTGGCCGAGTCGGACAACCTTGACGTAACCGACCGCCAGAAGTATTCGGAGGTAACCCAGGACCTGTACTTGGTGCCTTTCGCGGTGGGCCAGACCATCAAGCTCAACAACATCTTCTTCACCCAGAGCAAATACTACCTGCGCGAAAACTCCTATCCCGAGCTGCTGCGTCTGGTGGCTATACTAAAGGAGTATCCGCAGATTGAAATCCGGCTTGAAGGCCACACCGATAACCAGGGCGAGCCGCAGCTGAACGTGAAACTGAGCCTTGACCGGGTGAATGAGGTGAAGAAGTACCTGGTGCAGAAAGGCATCAACGGCACCCGCATCAGCACCGAAGGCTTCGGTGGCGGCAAGCCCCTCGCCAGCAACGACCAGGAAGAAACCCGCAAACTCAACCGCCGCGTCGAGTTCCGGATTACGAAGAAGTAGGCTTTTGGAGGAGCTGGAGGAGCTAGAAGCTAGAAGAAAGCAGCTGTCATCCTGAGCAAAGCGAAGGACTATCACGTTGAAACGAGTCGTTGTTACGACTGTCGTTATAACGTGATAAGGTCTTCGCTTTGCTCAGGATGACAGACGGTCAAGCTAACAGCTAATAGCTCTCAGCTAAGAGCTTAAATCTGATTAGCTCAGTCGCGTTTCGTCGCGGTTGGGCTTGGTACCGCTGCTAGAGGCGCCGGGGTTGGCAATGGATTCGCGCATATCGGTGTCCGACTGGATGTTACGCATCTTGTAGTAATCCATAATGCCGAGGTTGCCCGAGCGGAAGGCTTCGGCCATGGCCTTTGGAATCTCTGCTTCGGCTTCGACTACGCGGGCCTTGGCTTCCTGGGTTTTGGCGCGATTTTCCTGCTCCACGGCAACGGCCATGGCGCGGCGTTCCTCGGCCTTGGCCTCGGCCACTTTCAAATCGGCCGTGGCTTGGTCGATTTGCAGCTTGGCACCGATGTTTTCCCCTATGTCAATGTCGGCAATGTCGATAGACAGGATTTCGAAGGCAGTACCCGCATCGAGGCCCTTGCTGAGCACGAGCTTGGAGATTTTGTCGGGATTTTCAAGCACCTCCTTGTGCGAGCGGGAGGAGCCGATGCTCGTCACGATGCCTTCTCCTACGCGGGCCAGAATGGTTTCTTCGCCGGCACCGCCCACGAGCTGGGCAATATTGGCGCGCACCGTTACGCGGGCCTTGGCGATGAGCTGAATGCCATCCTGAGCCACGGCGGCCACGTTGGGCGTGTTAATCACCTTAGGGTTTACGCTGGTAGTTACGGCCGCAAACACGTCGCGGCCGGCCAGGTCGATGGCGGTGGCCTGCTTGAAGGTCAGCGGGATGTTCGCTTTGTCGGCCGAAATCAGGGCTTTGATGACGCTGGGCACATTGCCGCCCGCCAGGTAGTGGGTCTCCAGGTCGTTGGCCGTGAGGGCCAGGCCGGCCTTGGTGGAGGTAATCATCGAGTTGACAATCAGGGACGGTGGCACCTTGCGCACCCGCATGAAGGCGAGCTGCAGCAGACTCACCCGTACTCCCGAGAACAGCGCTGTAATCCAGAGGCTGACCGGGAAGAAGTACAGGAACACCAGCAGGATGATGCCGCCCACGATGAGCGGAATAAGGGGAAATTCATTCATAGGGAATAGGGAGTTGGTGAAATCAGGATTGAATGATGAGTTGATGTTCTCTCATCCTGAGCGCAGTGACGGGCCTATGCAGAAGCTATTCTTTCTGAAGTTAGCCTCTGGATAGATCCTTCGCTGCGCTCAGGATGACAGAACATCAACCGAAAATCAGGCGATTTGGCGAACGACAATGCGGTTGTGCTCAATGCCAATGACCAGCACTTCGGAGTCGGCATCCACAAACTCGCCGCGGGTGGTTACTTCCCGACGGTCGTCGGCGAAGAGGGCCGTGCCGGCGGGGCGCAGGGCCGACAGGGTGCGGCCTACGGTGCCAGGGGCTACATCGGCGTGGCGCACATCGAGAACGTGGCCATGGTTTTGCTGCATGAGGGCGACCTTATCGAGGTTGCGCGGCCGTAGCCCCATATACACCAATACCCCCACGAACACGGCCGAAACCGAAAGCAGCATATGGCCAGTGGTGCTACCATAGTCGCGGTAGCTGAACCAGAGGCCCACCGCCAGCAGCCCGAAGCCTACCAAACCCACGACCGTAGTACCGGGAATGAAGATGATTTCGACCACCAGAAAGGCAAGGCCAAAAAGCAACAGCAGCGCAATTGTAAGCCAATCCATAGCGAAAGGAAGATAGTTTGGTTGGGAAAAGATACGCAGAAACCCGACAGTAACCGCCGTAGCCCACCCTGGCAACCCCGACCGCGGCTCCGCGTTAAGCCGGGTATGAGCCGCGCATTTACCAAAGAGGACGATTCCCTCGAAGCCCCCATCATTCCGCCCCGGCCGGCCCTGCCACCGGGCTCGGCCAACTATGTGACGCCCACCGGCCTCGAACAGCTGCGCCGGGAGCTGACGGAGCTGGAAACCGCCCGCACCGCCGCCGAGGCCAACCACGACAACGACGCCGACCGCACCCGCCACCTCACGCTGCTCAACGGCCAGCTTGCGGCCCTCACCGACCGCCTGGCCAGCGCCAAGCTCGTCGACCCCGCTACCCAGCCCGCCGGCGAAGTCCGCTTCGGGGCCCGCGTAACGCTGCGCCCTACCACCGGCAACGCGCCCGAACGCCGCTTCACCATCGTAGGCGTCGACGAAGCCAACGTGGCCGAGGGTAAAATTGCCTTCGTAGCCCCCATCGCCCGCGCCGTACAGGGCGCCAAACTCGGCCAGCGCATAACGCTTCAGATGGGCCCTATAGAGGAAGAAGCCGAGGTTATCGATATCGAGTACTGATGTCAAGCCTGAGACGGCATTGCCTAAAGCCTACGTTGCGGAGGGCGCTGTAGGGGCGGGGCTTGTCCTCGCCCGCCATGCGCGCAATTGCAACGACAATCGTTTAACGGCGGGTGGCGACAAGCCTCGCCCCTACGATGTGCCGACAGCCTCACTGCGCAACTTGAGTCACAAACCAAAACAGGCCCGCCAATCGGCGGGCCTGTTTCATTTCATTCAACCTTCCACAAAATCCGTGAAATCCGTGGTCTAGTAGGCCCGGGCGAAATATGCTCTACGCACCGAGGGTCGGCCCGTAAGCATGCAGACGCCGTTCTCATCGGGCTCGTTGAGGGCCAGACAGCGGATGGTGGCTTTGGTTTCCTCCTTGATGCGCTCCTCAGTTTCGGAGGTACCATCGTAATGGGCCAGCACGAAGCCGGCGGTGGTGTCGAGCACCTGCTTGAACTCCTCGTAGCTGTCGACGCGGGTGGTGTGGGTTTCGCGGAAGCGCAGGGCCCGCTGGTAGATGTTCTGCTGAATGTCGGCCAGCAGTTGGTCGACGCTGTTGACGATGTCGGCCAGCGGCAGGGTCATCTTCTCCTTAGTGTCGCGGCGGGCCACCTCTACGGTACCGGCGTCGAGGTCGCGCAGACCCACGGCCAGGCGTACGGGTACGCCCTTCAGCTCCCACTCGGCAAACTTGAAGCCCGGCCGCTCGGTGTCGCGGTCATCTACTTTCACCGAAATGCCGCGCGCAATCAAGCCCATCTGCATGGGGCGGATGCGCTCCATCACCTCGTCGAGCTGGCCGGTTTTGTAGATGGGGACAATTACGACCTGAATCGGGGCCAGCTTGGGCGGCAGTACCAGGCCCTCATCGTCGGAGTGAGCCATAACCAGCGCGCCCATCAGGCGGGTGCTCACGCCCCAGCTCGTGCCCCACACGTGCTCCAGGCCACCTTCTTTGGTCTGGAACTGCACGTCGAAGGCCTTGGCGAAGTTCTGGCCCAGGAAGTGCGAAGTGCCGGCCTGCAGGGCCTTGCCGTCCTGCATCAGGCCTTCAATGCAATAGGTATCCACGGCGCCGGCAAACCGCTCGTTCTCGGTTTTGATACCCTTGATGACGGGCAGCGCCATCCACTCCTCGGCGAACTGGGCGTACACATCAAGCATCTGGCGGGTTTCGGCTATGGCCTCGCCTTCGGTGGCGTGGGCCGTGTGGCCTTCCTGCCACAGAAACTCGGCGGTACGCAGAAACAGGCGGGTGCGCATCTCCCACCGCACCACGTTGGCCCACTGGTTGATGAGCAGCGGCAGGTCGCGGTAGCTCTGAATCCAGCCTTTGTAGGTGCTCCAGATGATGGCCTCTGAGGTAGGCCGAACAATCAGCTCCTCTTCGAGTTTGGCATTGGGGTCGACGCGCAGCTTACCGGGCCGGTCGGGGTCGGTCTGGAGGCGGTAGTGGGTTACCACGGCGCACTCCTTGGCGAAGCCCTCGGCGTTCTTCTCTTCGGCCTCAAACAGGCTTTTGGGCACAAAAAGCGGGAAATATGCGTTTTCGTGGCCCGTGCGCTTGAACATGTCGTCGAGCGTACGCTGCATCTTCTCCCAGATGGCGTAGCCGTAGGGCTTGATGACCATGCAACCGCGCACGGCCGAGTTCTCGGCCAGCCCGGCCCGCTTTACCAGTTCGTTGTACCAGAGCGAATAATCTTCGCTACGCTTGGGCAGACTTTTGCTCATATTTGGGAGTATCTTGGGAAAAGGATGAAAAGTTCCAGTTTTCTGGTACAAGATTTGTCCTAAGAAAAAGGCACCGTTTCGGGGCGAAATTACGTTATAAAATCCGGAGGGATTGGGCTTTGGAGGTCCTTCCGCCTCTGGCATCCTGTTTTCCTCCCTTGCCCAATTCATCTTTACGCGCAGGCATCATGAAAAAGCACCTTCCCTCTATTCTACCCGCCCTGGCCCTGCTGACGCTGGGAGGGTGTGCCGCATCCTCTAATCTGGCTACTACCGAAAACGACGGTATGTACTACTCGGCCACCGACAACGTAACGGCCCTCGCCGTGCCGGTAGCCCAGCCGGCCCCCGTTGGCGACCCCAACGACATGGCCAACCCCGACTACAACGGCAGCACTGCCCGGAGCGGCAGCGAAGAGTACTACGAAGAGGACTATTACGCCGCTACGCGGCAGCGCAACAATTACCGTGGCGGCAGCCTGGGCTACTACAGCTTCCCCTACGCCGACCCGTTCTTCTACGGCGCACCGGTGTTTGGCTACTCGCCCTACTCTTTCTACGACCCCTTCTACCGGCCTTACTATGGCTACGGCGGGCTCATTATCAACATCGGCTTTGGCTTTGGCCGCCCCTACTACCGTCCTTTCGGCTATGGCGGTTTCGGCGGCTACGACCCTTACTATGGCTATGCCGGCTATGGCAGCCCCTACGGGCACTGGGGCAGCTACTATGGCGGCCACTATAACAACGGCTATTACAACAATGGCTTCTACAATAACGGTTACTACGGCGTGGGCACCGACCGCCCGGCGCGCAACGTAACCTACGGACCACGCCGCTCGCGTACCGGCACCGGCACCGGCTTGGCCGATGGCTCTACTGGCTCGGGCAGCAACGCCAGCCCCGGCCGTAGCCGGGTAGTGCAGGAAGGCCGTTTTGCCACGCCAGGCAACAGCGGCGCCACCGTGCCAGCCGGCCAGTACAACGGCCGCAGCCGGGTGCGCGACGTAACCGCTGGCAACAGTTCGGCCAGCGGGCAGCCAGCCGCCACCACGGAGGCCGGTACGCGCACCGGCCGCTACCGCGACATCCAGACAGCGCAGGGCGCATCTACGGCGAACCAGCCGCAGGGCACTACCCGCCGCTGGCGCGTGCTCGACAACTCAGCCTCCAACAACGTGCCTGCTGCTGGCAGTGGGCGCACAACGGAAGGGTCGGTCAGCCAGCCGGAGCGCAGCCGCCGCGCAACGTATTACAGTGGCGACAATGGCAGCAATGGCAGCGATGGCAGCAATTCGGGTACGGCGCAGCCCCAGCGGCAGCGCACGTACGAGCGTAGCTCGTCTCCCAGCCGTACCTATTCGGAGCCCAGCCGCGCTTCCGAGCCTTCGCGCTCCTATTCAGAGCCCACCCGGGCTTCTGGGCCTTCGCGTTCCTATTCGGAGCCCAGTCGTTCTTCCGAGCCTTCGCGCTCCTATTCAGAGCCTAGCCGTTCCTCCTCGCCTGCGCAGAGCAGCGGGGGCGGTGAAAGTGGTGGCCGCGGCCGGGTGCGCTAAGCCGGTTGCTGGCTCCGTTACCAGCTTACTTTATTTATCTGCCTGTCAGAAGCGGCCCGACCGTGTTTCGGGCCGCACCGGGCTATCATCTTCCTTTCTCCTATGAAAACCCTGAAATATGGGCTTGCTGTTGCCCTGCTGGGTACGGCTGGCCACGCCTTTGCTCAGTATCAGCCCGATGCCCTCCGCTTTTCTCAGTCGCAGCCCGTGGGCACGGCCCGCACGCTGGGCATTGGCGGGGCCAGCGTTGCCGTGGGCGGCGACTTCGGTGGGGTGAGTGTGAACCCGGCCGGATTGGGCATGTTCCAACGTTCCGAGTTTAGCTTCTCTCCGGGTTTCAGCCTGCTCAGCAGCGATGCCAGCGCTTTTGGCAGCACCTCCAACAATTCGCGCAGCAATCTGAACGTGGCCAGTGCCGGCCTGGTGCTGGCCCGCCGCCGGCCCGATGGCGACGGCAGCGCGTGGCGGGCCGGCTCGTTTGGCCTGGGCATTACACGCACGGCCAGCTACAACCAGCTGTTTCGCTACAGTGGCCGCCCCGAGTTCAATCAGGATATCTTCCAGCGCCTGAGCCAGGACCAGAACGCTGGTCTTGATGACCTGGCCTTCGATACCTATCTGACCGAGCGCGACGCGATGGTACGTTCATTCCGGCAGACTTCTTTTTCACTGGCCGGCTCGACCAGGACGAAACGGTTCGTACCAGTGGCTCCACTACGCAGTTCGATCTGGCCTACGGAGCCAGCTACCTCGATAAGTTTTATGTCGGGGCCGGAATCGGCCTTACGAGCGTGCGCTACAACTCCGAGAATATTCTGACGGCTGCGGCCGTGAATCCGAATGACCCGGAAAGCGCCTTCCAGTCGCTGACGCTGCGCGACGACATTCGAACGACCGGCGGGGGCATCAACTTTCGGCTGGGTGTGATTTATAAGCCCGTTGATATGCTGCGTATCGGAGCCTCGGTGCAGACGCCGACCTACATGCAGCTAACCGAAACATACAATACCTCGCTTCAGGCCCAGTTCAATCGGCCCATCGTAATTGAGGGCCAGTCGTACCAGTCGGCCCGCTCGGCCCTCGACCCTAACCTGGCCGAATACGCGCTTACCACGCCTTTTAAGGCAACTGGTGGCGTGGCCGTAGTGCTTGGCAAGTATGGCTTCATCAGCGGCGACGTGGAATACCTGGACTACTCCTCGGCCCGCCTGCGCAACTACAACAACAACCAGTACAACTTCAGCGCCGATAACGACGACATCAAAAACCTGCAGCAAAGCGCCGTAAACCTGCGGGTGGGGGCCGAGGCCCGGTTTGATGTTTTGCGGGCCCGGCTGGGGGTTGCCTATTACGGCGACCCATACAAGACCAGTTCAGTTGACCAGAGCCGCACTTACCTTACCGGGGGCCTGGGGCTGCGCCAGAACAACTTCTTTGTAGACGTGGCCGGCGTGTATGGCAAGGGCAATTCGCGCTACACCCCTTATACCCTGCTTAACGCTGATGGCCGCCCGTCGGCAGTAGATACCCCGGTAGTAAAAGTGGCTGACAAGCAGTTTACTACCACGGTTACGGCGGGTCTCCTGTTCTAAACGAATAGCACTTCTGCTGTTGCTGCGTTGGTCATCAACCACGTAAAAGCCCGGCTTCCCCTTGTGTGGAGGCCGGGCTTTTGCGTGGTTGGGCGTGCAGCCGGCAGGCTTTATTTGCCCACCCGTACCTGTATTGTTAGTTGCCGCCGGTTGGTAGTGCCAATGCGCTGTACGCGCAACAGGCCGGGCTTGCCTTCGGGCGTGAGGAAGGCCACCACCTGCCCCTGGCGCAACGTTCCGGTAGTGGCAGGGCGGGCAAAACCCAGCCCGCTATCATACGCGGAGCGAAGCAGCGCAGTAGTACCGGCATTCTGGAAGGCAATGCTGTCGAGGGATGTGCTGCGGATTTGGGTGGCCCGCCGCTGGGGCCAAGTTAGTTTCAGCGACTCCTCGGTGGGCAGCGACAGAACGGGGGCACTGGCAGCATTATCGATCTGGTAAATGAGGTCGATGCGCTGCTGGTTGGCGGGCAGGTTGCGCACCGAGAAGCCGGGCAGGGCCAGCCCCTCGCGCAGGGCCAGAAACCGGCGTGTGTCGGACACTCCCGCACGCGGGGCGTCGAGGGTTACGCTGTAGCTGTGGAACACGGCCAGCGAGTCGGCGCGGGGCAAGTATAGGCGCAGGCTGCGGGCACCCTTGCGGTTTTCAGCATCGAAAGCCTCGTAGCGCCAGGTTTCGGCGCCGGCGGTGCTGCGGGTGGGCTGGGTGCTCTGGAAAACTAGTTCCTTCAGCGAGGAAACCGCCGAATCGAGGTACACGATATCCTCGGGGGGCTCTTTTTCTGCAAGCACGGAATACGTGATTGGCTCGGGCTTGGGCTCGTAGGTTACCGTGATGAGCAGGCGTTGCAGGAGGTTGTCGCCCTCGGCCCGGGCATAGATGCGGGTGGTCACGGTATCGGCGGGCGTGGTGAGGCGGCGGGCGGTAGCGGTGAGGCGCGAGTCGGCCACAAACTGCACCCGGGGGCCCGAGCCGAGCCCCGGTTCGCAGGCGGCAAGCAGCCCCGGCAGCACCAGCAGTAGTATCGAACGGAAGCGCATAGTTTTTGGAGCTTTTAGCCGACAGCTACCAGCAGGCAGCTGTCAGAATAAGGGGCCGGAGGCGAACCGCTGATACCTGTCAGCTAAAAGTCCGGAAGTCAACGGCCCGTAAAGATACGCCGGGTGCAACCTTGCGGGTCGCATTGGCTACCTTAACGCCGGAAACTGACCGACATTTCATTTTACCTGCATGAACCTACGATTTCTGGGCCTGGCCCTGCTGCTGAACGCCGCCAGCCCCGTGCTGCTGCCCGCCACTGCCCCAACGGCCTACGCCCAGCAGAAGCAGAATATTACCCTCGAAGACATCTGGCAGAAAGGCACCTTCGCCGTTAAATCGGTGGCCGGCTTTAATTGGATGAAGGACGGCCGCTACTACTCCTCCCTCAGCAAGGGCGACGTGGTGCAGCACGACGTAACGACCGGCCTGCCCGTGCAGACGCTGGTGACGGGCGCCGACCTGAAGCTGCCCGGCCAGACTCAGGCGCTACCCGTGGACGGCTACAGCTTCAATGCCGACGAAACCAAAATCATGCTCAGCACCGCCACTGAGTCGATTTATCGGCGCAGCAGCAAGTCGTACTTTTTCGTGTACGACCGGGCTACCAAGCAAGTGGTGCCGCTAAGCACGGGCGAAGGCAAGCAGCTGTACGCCACGTTTTCGCCCGATGGCAAGCGCGTGGCCTTCGTGCGCGACAACAACCTGTTTGTAACCGAGCTGGCCACGATGCGCGAAACCGCCGTGACGACGGACGGCGAGATGAACAAAATCATCAATGGCGGCACCGACTGGGTGTACGAGGAGGAGTTTGAGTTTGCCCAGGGCTTCCAATGGTCGCCCGATTCGCGGCAGGTGGCGTTTTACCGCTTCGATGAAACCGCGGTGCCCGAGTACAACATGCAGGCCTGGGGCCCGCTATACCCGCAGGATTACCGCTTTAAGTACCCCAAGGCCGGCGAGAAAAACTCGACTGTTGGCGTGAGCGTGTACGATGTGGCCGGCGCCCAGACCGTGAAGATGGACGTGGGCCCGGTGGCCGACCAGTACATTCCGCGCATCATCTGGACCAAAACGCCTAACCTGCTCAGCATCCGGCGTATGAACCGGCTGCAGAACCAGCTCGAAATTCTGCACGCCGATGCCCGCACCGGCAAGGCCACCGTGGTGCTGACCGACACCGATGCGGCCTACGTAGAGGTGAACGACGATTTACGCTACCTCGAAGGCGGCAAGCAGTTCCTGTTCACGAGCGAGAAGGACGGCTACCGCCACCTGTATTTGTACGACATGAACGGCAAGCTGGCGCGTCAGCTGACTAAGGGCAACTGGGAAATTGCCAGCATCGAAGGCTTCAACGAGAAGAAGGGCGAGGTGTATTTCACGAGCACCGAGGAGTCGCCGCTGCAGCGCCACCTGTACCGCATCAACCTGAAGGGCAAAGGCAAAACCCGCCTGGGCGAGGCCGGCAACGGCGTGGATGCCGTGAACATCAGCGCCGACACCAAGTACTACCTCAACTACCACTCGCAGGCCGGCGACCCGACTGTGGTGAGCCTGCGCGACGGGCAGACGGGCAAGCTGGTGAAGGTGCTGGAAGATAACGCCGCCCTGCGCCAGAAGCTTACCGGCTACAACCTGGGCAAGCTGGAGTTCCTGAATTTCAAGACGGCCGAGGGCGTGGAGCTGAACGCCTCGGTGCTGAAGCCGGCCAACTTCGACCCGGCCAAAAAGTACCCCGTGCTGATGTACGTGTACGGCGGGCCCGGCTCGCAGACGGTGAAGGACGACGCGGGTGGAGGTATTGCCTTTACCAACTACCTCTGGCACCAGTTGCTGGCCGAGCAGGGCTACATTGTGGTGAGCGTGGACAACCGCGGCACCGGTGCGCGCGGCTCGGCTTTCAAGAAGAGCACCTACGCCAACCTGGGCAAGCTCGAAACCCAGGACCAGGCTGCCGCGGCCCGCTACTTCGCCACCCTGCCCTACGTGGACAAGGCGCGCGTCGGCATCTGGGGCTGGAGCTTCGGGGGTTACATGACGGCCCTGGCCCTGACCAAAAACGCCGACGTGTTCAAGATGGGTATTTCGGTGGCCCCGGTAACCAACTGGCGCTACTACGACACCGTGTACACCGAGCGGTTCCTGAAAACGCCCCAGGAAAACCCCGGCGGCTACGACGAGAACTCGCCCGTAAAGTTTGCCGACCAGCTGAAAGGCAAGCTGCTGCTGGTGCACGGCACCGGCGACGACAACGTGCATTTCCAGAACTCGGTGGCTTTCGTGGACGCGATGGTGCGGGCTGACAAGGACTTCCAAAGCCTATATTACCCCAACCGCAACCACGGCATCTACGGGGGCAACACCCGCCTGCACCTGTACCGGCAGATGACCAACTTCGTGCTGCAGAACCTGTAGCAGAGCAATACCAGACACCCCCGCGTCGGATGCCGGCCTGCGGAACGGCTCTGATGCCTCATTCTGCGGGCCGGCATCGGCGCCGGGGTGTTGCATTTGGGCCAGGTGAGTAGGGTGGCGAGAGTAAACTAAATCTGGGTTGGCTGCAAAAGATGGCGGAAAAATGCGAATTTCGGGCACCTTCCGCCCTTTCCCGCGTACTGCTGCCCATGTCCTTTCGCTTACTACGCTGCCTTTTGCTGCCGCTGCTGGGTACCAGCCTGCTGGCCTGCCAGCCCGATACTCCTGCCGAAAAGTCTGCCGCGCCCGCTACGGCCCCTGCCCTGACCGATTCGCTGGACTACGACTCGCTCGATACGCCGCTGGCCGCCACGCCCGTAAAACGCGACTGGCACCGGGTAACGCAGCATACATCCAGGCGGGCCCCGCTGGTGGTGTACCGCAGCTCGCGCCCCCCCCAGGACGAAACCCCGCCCCCACCCACCGAACCCCGCGTACAGGACCTGACGCTACGGCCCAGCGAGTATTTTCAGATTGACCCCACCAAGGCCGCCGAAGTACGCGGCCGCGAAGGCACGGTGGTCCGGTTTCCGGCCGGGGCGCTGGTTGATGCCAAGCAGCAGCCGGTAACCGGCACGGTATGGGTGGAGCTGAAGGAATGCTACTCGGGCCCCTCGATGCTGCTGTCGAACCTGCTGACCGAAACGGAGTCGGGCCGCGCGCTGGAGCTGAGCGGGGCCGTGCTGGTGCGGGCTTCGGCTCAGGGCCGGCCGCTGGCCCTGGCTACGGGCCGTAATTTTCAGCTGGAACTGAAGGGCCGAACCCACGATAATCCCCTTTTTTACGGCCAGGGCGGCTCCGATGGGGTTGTGCGCTGGGCGGCCGGCGAGGCAACAGCCGCCACCGCCACCCAGGTGCTGACGACAGCCCAGCGTATGCCGCGCTACGGCAACGACATTGCCGATTTCAATAAGCTCATCCGCTACCCGCGCCAGGCGCAGGAAAAACAGACCGAAGGAGTGGTTTTCGCCTCGTTTGTGGTGGATGAAAGTGGCCGGATACAGCAGCCGCGCATTTTGCGGGGCGTAGGCGACGGCTGCGACGAGGAAGTGCTACGGGTGCTACGCCAGACCTCGGGCCGCTGGACTCCCGGCCAGCAGGATGGACGTTTCGTGAAAGTGAAAATGATGCTGCCCATCCGCTTCAAATTCCAGCCCGGCCAGGCCGTTTCCACCGACGTTGAGCCACCCACCACCCCCGATATAGCCGAAGCCGCCGGCGAGCCGACCGAGGAAGATACCGGACTGGCCGACGCCCCCAATGCCTTGCAGCCCAGCCGGCTGGGGTGGCTGGCTGCCGGCCGCGCCTGGATAGGCAAGGCGGTTCCGTTGTTTGTGCCTGCCTTCGCCGTAAACAGCCAAACCGCCGTGCGCCTGCTGGTGCCGGGGCGCCGGCTGGTGCTGGCGGCCACCCCGCAGCAGGGAGGCTACCAGTTTATGGCCGCACCTGCCGGGGCGACAGTGGTGGGTTTACGCTACGAGAACGGGGCGCCTTTTCTGGCCCACCAACCCACCCCCG
>NZ_QVLT01000070.1 GCF_003417065.2 Hymenobacter lapidiphilus
TGTATAGTCCCAGCGTGAGGTGGGTCGGGTCCTGGGTAAAGTTAACGGGGTTTTTCTGCCACTCGGCACAGACAAATTCATGTGGCGTGAGGCCGCGCAAGGTCTTAAGCCGTTTGGCGTGGTTGTAAGCCAGCAAAAAGGCTTGTAGGTGCTCGTTGAGCTCTTGCGTGGTCTGATAGTGAAAGCGCTGAACGGTGGCCTCTTTCAGCGTGCGATTCATCCGTTCGACTTGGCCGTTGGTCCAGGGGTGAGCGGGCTTGGTCAGACGATGCTCGACGCCATACTCGCGGCAGATGCGGTCAAAACTGTGACCGCCTGGCAGTACTTGATGCGGCTGTGCTGTGAACTGCACGCCATTATCGGTCAATACCTTGTGTACTTTGTAAGGCAGCTTGTCGAGCACGCGGCGCAAAAATTCTGCCGCTACCACCCGCTTAGCGCGCGGATGGAGTTCGGCGAAGGCGACCTTGCTCGTGCGGTCGATGGCCACAAAAAGATACTGCTTGCCTTCCTCCGTGTGCACTTCGGCAAAATCGACGTGCAGATAGCCGACGGGATAGTCCTTGAATTTCTTCTTCGCTGGGCTCTGCCCCTCTTCGTTCAAGGGCAAGCGGCTGATGCCATGCCGCTGCAGACAGCGGTGCAGCGCCGAGCGCGACAGGTGGGGAATAGTGGCCTGTAAGGCATACAGACAATCGTCGAGCGGCAACAAAGTGTGCTTTCTAAAAGCTACTGTAATCGCCTCCTGCGCGAGTGTGAGTACGGTGGAGGCGGGCGTTGGCCCCATCGCGGCATCTGCCGTCGTCGCGCGCTTGCGCCACTTGGCCACCGTTTTGGGGTTGATGCCGTGTCGGGAGGCTAACGTTTGTAGGCTTTCCTGACTACGTTGGATAGCGGCCCGTATTGCCGAAGTTGTGCGGGCGCTGCCGTGGAGTATTTGTCCCATAAGTGCGTGCGAAATTCCAGCCCGGAAAATACACCATCTCTCCCTGGGACTATACA
>NZ_QVLT01000071.1 GCF_003417065.2 Hymenobacter lapidiphilus
GGCCCGGCCGGCCGCCGCCCCGGGAGCCACTGCGGCCGTGCTGCTCACGGCCGGCTACTCGCCCGATACGCTGGCCGCACTGCTGGCCCGCCTCGGCCCGGGCACGCCGGTATGGCGCTTTGCCCCGACTAAAACCACTGCGGCCCCCGATACGCCCACCTTTCGTAACACCAGCGCCATTCGGGCGAAGCTGCCGGGCCTGCGCCGCCTGCATGTGCTGGGCTGGGGCCTGCCAGCGGCCGATGTGCCCGCGTTGGTGGGCTTGGAACTACGGGCCCACGCAGATGCGCCTGAAACCGGTTTCGGGCAGGCGGCCTGGCAGGCGCGGCCCACGCTGGGCGAAGCCTGGACGGTAAACGGCTCGTTTGCGGCGGCCGAAGCCGGGCCGGTGTGGCTGCGGCTGCACGCGGCCGGCGCGGCGCGCGACTCGGTGCGGCTACCGAAGGGTTCAGGCACGTTCCGGCTGCGCTTTACGCCGCGGGCGGCAGGCCGGGCGTTGTACGCGCTGGAAGCCCGCCGAGACAGTCGCCAACTGGTCCGCGAGCCGGTGCCGGTGGAAGTGCGGGCCGCCGAGCCGTTGCGGGTGCTGCTGCTGGCCGCCGCGCCATCGTTTGAGCTGCGGTTTCTGAAAAACTACCTGGCCGGCCGCCAGTACCCGGTGGCCCTGCGCACCGGCCTGAGCCGGGGCCTCACCCAAACAGAGTTCCTCAACTTGCCCAACCCGCCCGCCCTGGGCAGCCTCACGCCCGCCCTGCTAGCCCGCTTCGATGTGGTGGTTACGGATGCAGCCACGCTGGCCAGTTTTGGTGGGGCCGAAACGGCAGCGTTGCGGGCGGCCGTTGCCAACGGTACCGGCGGCCTGTTGCTGGTGGCCGATGCGCCCACCTTGCCCCGGCAGCTGCCCGGCGGCGCGGCTTTCGGCTTGCAGGCCCGG
>NZ_QVLT01000072.1 GCF_003417065.2 Hymenobacter lapidiphilus
CGGCATGAATCTGCTTGGGAAAGCGCGCTGTCAGGCAGCTGAAGGTGGTTTCAATACCTTTGCGAAAATACTGAATCAGAAAGTTTTGGGCCGGGTGGTGGGGCCGCTTGCTGTTTTTGCGCCGCGCACTTTGCTGTCGGTTGCCGCTTGCTTCTTCAAACACGTCCTCCGCCACATAATCCGTATAGCCCGCATCGGTGTAGAGGACGCTGCCCTCGGGCAGGTCCAAAGGCAGTCCGCGCAAGCCCGTGCTATCGGCCTCGGCCCCGGCGTGGATATGAAACTCGACGGGTACGCCGTCGCTGGTGGCCACGACCTGGACTTTGAGGCCATAAAACCAGCAGCGCTTGCTGGCGCAACGCCCATGATACGCCTTGCCCGTCAAGAGCTTACAGCGCGGAATGCGCGTATTGTGGCATACGGCCACCGGAAACGAGTCCACGACGTAGCGGGCCTCGGTGTGCAGGTCTTTAAGCAGGTCGCCGAACGTGGCGAAGAGCGCGTGCAGCGTATCGGTAAGCGCGTGCAGCCGACGTGTAAAGCCACTCTTATCCAGGCGGTTCTGCCCCCAATGCTGTTCCATATAGTGCTTGGCCACCACCAGATTGCCGCCGAAGAAGCGAGCGGCTACCAGGGCTGTGGTCAGCACCTGCGCATCGGTCAGACGGCGGCCCGAGGGCGGGGGCGGAGTCCCGGTGGGGCGGGTAAAACGAATCAAATCATCGAGAACACAGTACATTGCAACGGTCTGTTCGCGCATGGTCGGCAGGGCTTGAAGGGGTCGAATACTTCAAAC
>NZ_QVLT01000073.1 GCF_003417065.2 Hymenobacter lapidiphilus
CCCTTCTCTACTTCTCGTAGAGCAACTGCCCGTAGGCAGTTGCGGCTCGGGTGACTAACCATAGGTTAATCACTCTTATTGCTTTCTTTTTCTTTTACTCTGTTTTCCTCTATGTCAAAGAACGTGTGCAGCCCCAATTGGCCTACAGGGTGAAATCGAACAGTTTCCTATTCTAATTTCGAAATTATTCTGTCACCTAGTAAATACCCGACTGGTATTTAGGTAATGGTGGAGAATAACGGAGTCGAACCGTTGACCCCCTGCGTGCAAGGCAGGTGCTCTAGCCAGCTGAGCTAATCCCCCGGTTGGTACCCGTTTAGCCTTTCGTTAAAGGCAGTGGGCCTGCCTGGACTCGAACCAGGGACCTCTACATTATCAGTGTAGCGCTCTAACCACCTGAGCTACAAGCCCGGCTCGACAAGCGGAGTCGAATCCGTGAAAATATTGAATGAGAGGAAAAGACGTTATCGGTAATCAATTAGAAGTCCACGAATCGAAGGTCGGATAGCTCCAGAAAGGAGGTGATCCAGCCGCACCTTCCGGTACGGCTACCTTGTTACGACTTAGCCCTA
>NZ_QVLT01000074.1 GCF_003417065.2 Hymenobacter lapidiphilus
CGACGTGAATGGCCAGGCACTGGCGACTAAAATTATCGACTATTGTTAAGGCCCGGATCTTGCGCCCATCGAAGAGCTGATCGGCTACGAAATCCATGCTCCAGCTCTGATGCGGCCGCTGCAATTCAACCCGCTCCAGCCGATGCGCCGCAGCCCGGCTGCGCTTGGGCCGTTTACTGCGTAAATGCAGCCCTTCCAGGCAGTAGAGGCGGTGGACGCGCTTGTGGTTGTCGGGCCAGCCTTCTCGACGCAGCAGCGTAAACAGGCGCTGGCAACCGTAGCGCACGCGTATCTGGGCCAGTTCCCGCAACCGCTGGCGCAGCACCGTATCATCCCGCCCATGCGGCTGGTAATACCAGCTCGACCGCTGTAGCGATACGAGCTGGCAGGCTCGGCGGGTCGAGATGCGATAGGCGTCGCGTAAGTGTTGAGCCACGTGGCGACGCTGCACGGGCTTCAGAACTTTTTTTT
>NZ_QVLT01000075.1 GCF_003417065.2 Hymenobacter lapidiphilus
CTGCTCAAGCGGCAGCAGGAGGCGCGCAAACAACCCAGCACCCACCTGGCCGCCAACTCGCGCAAAGCCGTGGTGCTGGAGCAGACGGCCGAACGCATGCGGGTGGAAGCCGGCTGTGACCATGTAAGCATTTACGCCGTGCAAAACGGAGAGTACCTGCGCACGGGGGACAGCGTGGAAAAGTTCGTCATGCAGGCCGAGGCCAGCCGCACGGGCGACCCGCGCTACATGGACACCGAGCGCGTCATCTATGCGCAGGACATTCCGCGGCTGGTGCTGGTGCTGGTGCAGCAAGCTTACGCGCTGCTCTGGCGCGGGCGCTGCGACGACTGGAAGGCCAACAAGCTGATGGCCGAACGCGGCTACCAGAGTGCGCTGGCCGTGTTCGTGCGCCGGCCCGGGGGCGTCATTGGCCTGTACGTGCTGAGCTGGCGGGAAATGGAGCTGGT
>NZ_QVLT01000076.1 GCF_003417065.2 Hymenobacter lapidiphilus
CTGCACCTCGACCGAGGCCTGGCCGGTGTCGGTGCCCGGCTTGAAGTTGGCGATGATCTCGACCTGGCCGAGCGAGTCGGAGGTCGATTCGAAGTTCAGGATGTTGGCGGCGCCGTTGAGCTCCTCCTCGATCAGCCGCGTCACGCTGTTGTAGAGGTTCTCCGGCGACGCGCCGGGATAGCTGGTCGAGATCGAGATCGAGGGCGGCGCGATGATCGGATACTGCGCGACCGCGAGCAGCGGAATCGAGATTGCGCCGACCAGACAGATGAACAGGGCGACGACCCAGGCGAAGATCGGCCTGCACCTCGACCGAGGCCTGGCCGGTGTCGGTGCCCGGCTTGAAGTTGGCGATGATCTCGACCTGGCCGAGCGAGTCGGAGGTCGATTCGAAGTTCAGGATGTTGGCGGCGCCGTTGAGCTCCTCC
>NZ_QVLT01000077.1 GCF_003417065.2 Hymenobacter lapidiphilus
GGCCTTGCCGACCTCGACCATGTCGTGCTTGGCCAGCCTGATGCGGCCGAGCGACGACTTCGAGAGCTCTTCTTCGAACTCCTTCGGTGCGTTGGCGGCGATCCACTTGCGCGCAATGGCGCGGAACTCGGCTTCCTGCGGCGTGTCATCGAAATTCATGGCGAACCTCTTTTTGATTTCACGCGCGATCAGGCGCGGCCCTTGGTCGGGATCTTGTTGAAGGGAACATCCTTGTCGACCCGGATATCACCGGGCAGGCCCAGCACGCGTTCGGCTATGATGTTGCGCATGATCTCGTCGGCCTTGCCGACCTCGACCATGTCGTGCTTGGCCAGCCTGATGCGGCCGAGCGACGACTTCGAGAGCTCTTCTTCGAACTCCTTCGGTGCGTTGGCGGCGATCCACTTGCGCGCAATGGCGCGGAAC
>NZ_QVLT01000007.1 GCF_003417065.2 Hymenobacter lapidiphilus
GCGCGGCGCAAAAACAGCAAGCGGCCCCACCACCCGGCCCAAAACTTTCTGATTCAGTATTTTCGCAAAGGTATTGAAACCACCTTCAGCTGCCTGACAGCGCGCTTTCCCAAGCAGATTCATGCCGTAACAGCGGCCGGCTTCGCCTTAAAAATAGTGCTTTTCATCTTTGCCCACGCACTACACCAAGTCGGTTTGTAGTTCGCAACTTGGGTTTGCTAGCACCATTTTCTTCTCTGTAGCCCGTACATTCATAAGTAGGACCGTGATAGGCATTAGGGCGAAGTCTAACGACGAGATACGGATCTATGTCGTGTAGTTGGGCATAGACCGGCGGATGCAGGCTGTCACGTAGCGCCGCCTGTTGTGGAAGCGTGAATATCCGTTGGGCCAAGGCGTAAATGGTATCCGTTTGAGGGCGAGCCAAAACTATGACCAGCGTATCTTGAGGCACATAACGTGCGCCATGTGATATACCGTCCTTTTTTGCTTCTGTCGGATATATTCTCGAGTAAACGACGAGATAAGCCTGTGCTGCGCCTCTGTAAAATCCCCTGATAGACTTCCCGGTCTGAACGCTGAATATCTTCTGCGGCATCGACATGGCAGTTTCCTCTACATTAATCTGATAATCATAAACTAAGTGCTGCTCTTCTTGAGGCAACGTATTATCTGCTTGGCAACCTATTAACAGTAGAAGTAGGCCGAAACCTCCTGAGTTTCTATAATTGCGCATATATCATAGATATAAAGAGGTAGTTTGTCAACTTGGTTCGTACTTGGTCCACTGTGAAAACACTTCCTTGCCCATGCTCCGCCGCCCAATCCGTTCCACTTCCCTGAAAGCCGTGGGCTACGACCCCGCCACCCAGACGCTGGAAATTGAGTACCGCCACGGCGGGCTGGTGCGATACACCGGCGTACCCGAGGAGCTGCACCAGGCGCTGCTGCGGGTGCCGGGCAAGGCGCTGTTCATCGAGCAGGTAGTGGAGCGTGGCGGCTTCGGGCGCGAGCAGCTGCGGGGGTAGCGGGCACAGCTGCTTTTGCGTGGAAGCGGTTGCACAACGTCCTTCGTTCCTCTACCACCCAGCCGCCAAAAAAACCGCGGTCAGGTAGGCCCACAGCAACGAAAAAGCAACGTGCATCCCGGTTTCGAAGCGCTTGCCGCGCCACAGGGCGGGCGAGTAGCCAACGAATTGCACCACCAGCCGCAGTAGCCAAAAAGCGCCTAGGCCCCTGCATAGGGCCTGACCCAGTCGCGTGCTCGTCAGTTCGGGCGCGTAGGCTAAGCACAACAGTCCCACCAGAAGCAGCGCCAGGGCCAGAAACAGCGTGTGGATGTACATCATCTGGCGGTTGATGAGGCTGACTGTGCGGAATTCTACTGCCCAGTTGAAATAGCGCGGGAAGCCGGCGTGCAGCAGCGCCAGCACCGTCAACAGGCCACCAATCAGCTTAAGATGCGTTTCCAGCGGCATCATCTTGAAAAGCATCATCTGCGGTAATATTATGCACGATAAAGGCCGACACGAACGGGGTAATTTTCAGCTCGCGCTCCAGTTGCAGCCCAGCCGCCGCAAAGGCGCGGAGCCAGGTGGCGCGCGAGTAGAAGTGCAGGAACCCCACGGTGTAAGCTAGAAAGTTGGCGGGGTCGCGCAGGTGCTCCACCACAACGGCCCGGCCGCCGGGAGCCAGCACCCGCCCCATTTCGTGCAGAAAGGCTATTCGCTGACTGGGCTGGCGGATTTCGTGCGCAGCTAGCAGCACGAATACCTGGTCGATGCTGGCAGCAGGCAGCGGCAGCACGGCGGGCCGAACCTGCACGGTGCCCGGGTAGGGGGCCACCGCCGCCCGCGCCCGCCGGATGGAAGCTTCGGTGTGCAGTTGCGGGTCGTAGAAATCGAATACCAGCAGTTCGGCGGCCGGAAACTGCTGTTGCAGCAGGGCACTGGTTTCGTCGAAGCCGGCGTGAATGTTAAGAATGCGGCGGGGTGGCGCAGCGGCTGGCAGCCAATCGAACCGGTAGAGGTCCGAGCGGTCGTACACATACCACGAAGCCAGCAACGAAACAAAGGCGGGAATCAGCACGGCCAGCAATGCCAGCCCGGCATATCCGCCCCAGCCTAGGGGCGCCCACACGGCAGCAACTCCCAACAATAGCACAGCTGAGGCCGCCAGCGCATAGAAGGGCCAGTTGAAGCGCACGATGTTGGCCACTCCGGTCAGCGGGCCGCGCTGGTTTGCAGCCGCGCTCATGCCGGCCAAAGCTCAGTGCGCCCTTTTTTCCAGTGGTATGGAATGTCGGTCATGGTGAAGGCGCTGGCCAGGCGGGCATCCGGCAGGCCCAACTCGTGCAGAAACCCTACCTGCGCTTCCGCAACCCGCACCGGCTGCGGGTGCCACTCCTCGCGCACGCCCTCCACGATAACTACCTGTTGGCGGGCTTCATCAACCGAAAACGTGAAGGGCAGCGGCCCGGCGAATCGCCGCGCCTGCGCCCAACTGGCAAACGGCGAACTGGCCGGCAGCTCCGCTTCCCCGTTGGCTGACATTTCAACCTGAATGCGCAAGTCAGCCTTTTTGGAGGCAAAGTGCAGGCTATCAGTGGTGGCTTTATGGCAGATATCGATGGTGCGGTAATGGTAGCCAGTGAACAGGTTACCCAGCCATTGCATCCGGCGCTTATCGGTTTCGGAGCGCAGAATATATAGCCCCCGCAGGCGCTTGCCGGCCGCGGTGGTATAGCGCACAAATACGCGGTAGCCAATCAGAAAAAAGTCCTGCCCCAGAAACGCCGGCATCCCCTCGGGGCGCAGCTGCCGCGTTTGTACCAGCGCCACGGCCACAAAGGCCCACGTATCGTCCAGCGTATCGAGACTCAGACACGCCGGCACCAGCGCCCGCAAGCCGGCCACTGGCACGGCGTACGTCAGCACGGTGGTGCGGCTAAGCTGGGCGGCCACGGCGAATGGGTGATGCGCGAGCATAAGAGGAAGAAAGATGGTGAGAGGTGAGCAGAATGGCATGCCGAGCGAAGCCGAAGCATCTTTGCCGCTTAGTTGCTGCCGACAGGATTAGTATTGCGGTAGAGATGCTTCGGCTTCGCTCAGCATGACGTTGTGCTAACCTCCAACCTTCCCCACCAATACACTACCACCGCGAACAGCAGGGCAAATGCGAAGTTCAGCGGGCCCCAAAGCAGCAGGTCGGGAGCCAGCCACAGCTCCAGCGCGTTCATCGTCAGCACCAGCGCAATTTGCAGCGCAGCCGTGGGCCGTGGGTTGCGGCCGCTCAGCACCCACAGTCCCAGCCCGATTTCGGCCAGGCCAATGAACCGGGTGAGCGGGCCAGCGTAGGCCGGCCCCAGAATGCGCCCTACAATAGCCTCGTGGCGAGGCACCAAGTGCAGCAACTTGGCCAGCAGCCCATTTATCAGCCAAACAGCAGCAATACTATAGCGCAGCAACTTTACCATTAGCCTATGTCCCCCAGTTCGATTTCGCCCTTGAGGTAGGTGACGGCGTGGCCGCTCATCAGCACCCGCTCGCCACGCAGCTCGCACCATAGGTCGCCGCCGCGGGCCGATACCTGGCGGGCGCGGAGGGTGGTTTTGCCCAGCCGCTCGGCCCAGTAGGGCACCAGCGTGGTGTGGGCCGAGCCGGTTACCGGGTCTTCGGGCACGCCCACCCGGGGGCCGAAAAAGCGCGATACAAAGTCGATTTCGCCCGAGCCGGGGGCGGTGGCAATAACGCCGCGGAACTCCACCTCGGCCAGCCGGGCCTGGTTGGGGCGCAGGGCCCGCACTTCGGCCTCGGAGGCGAACACGCACACCAAATCGGGGCCGGCCAGCAGGGCCAGCGGGGTGGCGCCCAGGCCATCGACCAAGCCATCGGGGTGCCGGGGCAGCGGCTGCGGCGGCCGGGCCGGGAAGTCAAGCGTCAGCATTCCGTTCTCGGCCTTACATACGCGCAACGGGCCGCTTTTCGAGTGAAACACGATTTCGGCCGGCTGGAAGTTGAGGTGGCGGTAGAGTACGTGGGCCGAGGCCAGCGTGGCGTGCCCGCACAGCTCCACCTCCACGGCCGGCGTAAACCAGCGGATTTCGTACTCGTGCTCCGTTTCGGATTTGGGCACGAAGAAAGCCGTTTCGGCCAGGTTATTTTCGGCGGCAATGGCCAACATGGTGGCCTCGGGCAGCCACTCGGTAAGGGGGCACACGGCGGCCGGATTGCCGGCAAAAGGGCGGTCGGAGAAGGCATCGACCTGATAAAGGGGCAGTAGCATAGCAGAGGAGGGGCAGCATGAAACAATACGCCACCGTAGCCCGGCGGCCCGGCTAAACTACGGTTTCGGCTGCTATTGCGCACTACTTCGCCGCCGGCAGCCCCTTGTAGCAGCGCGGCAGCTGACTCAGGTTGCAGTTGTATTGTGCCTCTCAGGCTGCTGCGTCCGAGCCAGCTACCCATTGCCCGACCAGGTGCAGCCCCCTCTTTCTCACGGATTTTCCTCCACCAGTTCGCCCCCGATTATTACCTGATGCACCGGGTTGTCGCCCAGCCAGTAGGGGATTTCGGGCAGTGAGGCCACGTTCAGCACCAGCACATCGGCGCGAAGGCCGGGCGCGAGGCTGCCGCACTCCTGCTGCTGCCCGATGGCCCAGGCCGCGTTGCGCGTCACGGCGGCCACGGCTTCGGCGGGCGTCAGGCCCATTTTCAGGCAGCCCATGCTCAGGGCCAACCACAGGTTTTTGCTGGGGCAGGAGCCGGGGTTGAAGTCAGTGCTGAGCGCCACCGGCAGGCCGGCATCAATAAACGTGCGGCCCGGCGCATACCGCTCCTGGCGCAGAAAAAGCGGCACCAGCGGCAGCAGCACGGCCACGGTGCGCCCCTGCGTGGTAGCGGCAATGCGGGCCGCCACCGCCGCCGAAAGGTAGTCGGCATGGTCGAGGCTAACGGCCCCAAGTTCGGCGGCCATTTCGCTGCCGCCCAGCTCGTGAAGTTGCTCGGCATGGATTTTCAGCCCGAAACCCAGGTCGCGGGCCGCGGTCAGGAATTCGCGGGAGTCGGCTACGCTAAACGCGCCCTGCTCGCAGAAAATATCCACGAAGGGCACCTCGGCTGGGTCGAGGAGGGGCAGCACCTCGGCCACCAGCATGGCCAGGTAGTCGGCGGCGCGGCCGGCGTATTCGGGGCCGGGCACGTGGGCCCCCAGGAAGGTCGGGACCACCCGCACGGGCTGGCGGCGGCCGGCCTCGCGGGCCACGCGCACCAGCCGCAGCTCGGTTTCGGCATCGAGGCCGTAGCCACTTTTGGCTTCGAGCGTGGTAACGCCGTAGCGGCGGAAATCGGCCAGATGGCGCAGGGCCGCGGCCAGCAGCTCGGCTTCGGAGGCGGCGCGGGTGGCGCGTACGGTGCTCAGGATACCCCCGCCGCCGGCCAGAATATCGAGGTACGATTCGCCCCGCAACTTACGCTCGAACTCGGCCGCCCGCTGACCGCCAAATACCAAGTGTGTGTGGCACTCCACCAGCCCGGGCATCACCACCCGGCCGTGCGCATCCATAAGGCGGGTGGCCGGCGTCAGCTGGCTTTCGTCGAACTCCGCCATCGGGCCCACGGCTACAATCCGGCTCCCCTCGCAGGCTACGTAGCCGTCGGCGATAATATGCCAGCCGGATTGATCGGGGCCGGCCAGTGGGCGGGTGGTGGGTGGGCCGGCCAGCGTTAGTAGCTGGCCGCAGTGGCGGATGAGCAAGGTATACGGCATGGCAGCAACAGGGAGAATTGGTTAGGTAAAGATGGGGACAAGTGCAGCGGCTTAGTCAGGCTAAGGGTAACCACTAACAGATATTTCCCAAGAGAAATAATGTATCCCAAAGTGAGATTGAGCCGTATGTGGGTCTCAAAACATTGAAATCTAACTAGTTATTTTACTATATTAGGTATCTCACCGCCCTCCACTCTTCTTTCCTTTCCTAAAATGAAAAAGCCCTTACTCTTACTGCTGGCGCTTAGCCTGGTTATGCAGGCGCGGGCCCAGTTTCCGTCGAACAGCTACGCCGTGCGTTCGGAGTGCCCGGGCAGCGCCAATAATCCCTCCACGCTCGAAATCATCAACGTCGATGGGTCGCTGACGCTGATTGGCATAGTGCGGGAGGGTACTACCCCGCTGGTGCTTAATGCGCTGGGCAATGATGCTCAGGACCCCGCCAACCTCTACGCCCTAAATGTGGAGCAGCCCATCACCCTCGCCAACTTCAACACGCCCCCTAATTTATACCGCGTGAATCTGGCCACGGCCCAGGCCGAGAAGCTGGGGCAGGTAACGCCACCCCCTGCCTCACCAGGGGGCGGTGGATTTGGGACTATAGGGTACCGCCAGACCCTTAATTTTATCGGCGACGGGGATAATACATCGAGTTATTTCGTGGGTGGCGTTTCCTTCAATTATAACGTCTTCACCGGGACTATTACCAATTTCCGCTTTTACGTGGGGCAGGTGCAGCTCAACCCCTTCGCTACTGCCGCGCCTACTTGGCGGCTGCTCGATGTGAGCGACCCGGCCACCACGGCGCTGATTGCGCAATTTGCTCTCGAAACCCAAACCTATATCAGTGGCGGCTTCAACGGCCCCGCTCCGGAAGGGGGAATTCAGGATTGGGTATTCGACCCCGGCTCGGATAATCTGGTGAGCTATGCGGGCCAGGACGATAAATTTATTACCATCAGCGGCATCCGTACCAGCCCCAAAGCCTTCACCACCACGCCGACAATGCCCATCCCAGCCACTCAGGATATTGGTTCGATGTTCACCGACCGATTTGGGGGCGTGTATGCCGTGAATGCCAACGACGGCACCATCTTCAAGATAAACCGCCTGACGGGCGACTGGACCGGACAGACTTTCGGCTCGGCGCTGGGCTGCAACCGCGGCGACGCTGTGAGCTTCCCGGATGCCCTGCCCCTGCCCGTTACACTCACCCGCTTCGATGCGGCGACGGCCGGCCCAGCCGTGCGCCTGAGTTGGGCCACGGCCTTCGAGGAGCGGGCCAGCCACTTCGAGGTGGAGCGCAGTGCCACGGCTACCGCCTGGAACACCGTGGCACGGGTGGCGGCCGGCAACCAGGCCACCGGCCAGAAATACGCGGCCACCGATGCCGGCCCATTGCCGGGTGTGGCTTACTACCGGCTGGCCATGCACGACCGCGACGGCACCGTCAGCTACTCCGGCATCCGGATGGTCCGCAGTGCGGCCGCCACCGCCGTATACCCCAACCCCTTGCGCAACACGGCGCAGGTGCTGTTGCCACTGCCTGGCCAAAGTGCCACGCTGGAACTTGTTTCGGCCCGGGGCGCGGTAGTCCGACGGCTCACGGCTCCGGCCGGACTGGCTTCTGTTGAAGTGCCAATGGCCGATTTGCCTGCTGGCATTTACCTGTTGCGCGTGCAGCAGGCCGGCGCGACCAGCACCACGCGCGTAGTGCTGGAAAAGTAGCCCCGCGCCTTTCCCGGCCACCTAGCTGCGGCGTTTAAATTGCCAGTGTGTACCTGCTTCGCTGCCCCGATGCGCCCCGGCTGCGTATCGGGGTATTTGCTTTCGTATGCCTGATTTGCCACCCACCGCCATCGATGCGCCCCTGATTCTGACGCTGCTCCTCAACGAGGAGGCCCAGCAGCATTTCGATCGGCTGCGCACAGCGCATTTTCCTCCAGCGCGCAATTACCTGCGGGCTCACGTTACGCTTTTCCACCATCTGCCGGGAATCGAATACGCCACCATTGCCCAGCATTTGCAGGTCATAACGGTGGCTACCCCGCCCCTGTCGCTACGCGTTTCAGGAGTGCGGTTCCTGGGTCAGGGCGTGGCGTATTCCCTCGAAAACGACCAGCTGCGCCAGCTGCACCGGGAGCTACAGACCCATTGGGCCGCCACGCTTCGCCCCCAGGATCTGCAGCCCCTGCGGCCGCACATCACCGTGCAGAATAAGGTAGCGCCCGCCGTGGCCCGCACCCTGTACGAACAGCTTTCGACCGACTTCGAACCCTACAACATTGCCGGCACCGGCCTGGCCCTCTGGGCCTACCGCGGCGGCCCTTGGGAAGCCCTGGCGCAGTTTCCATTTGAGAGAAAGCCATAAAAGGGTGGCCCGGGATTGTAGACCGTCATCAGTGATACCACCAAGAGCGGTCATGCTTCATCTGGCGTCCGCTTGCCGAAGCACGACAGTCTTTTACCAACGCTCCTACCTTTCTCTACCGCGCCTTAATCGTGTGGGTGAGGCTTTTAAACTGTTCCAGGGCCTGGTCGAAATCCTGCCGGGCAACCCCCTGCAGGGCCACGGCGGTGTTGCCGATTACCGTTACCTGCTGGTACACCAGCACCCGCTGGCCCTGTAGCTGCGCAAACCCCTCAGTTTCATAAGTTACCAGGTCGTTTACCTTGCCCGAGGTCATCTTGCGCGGCTTGTAGGCCTTGGGGCCGTCGGGGCGGGTCAGGAGCTGGGCGCCGATATCGGCAGCCGTGATGGACGGATTGTAGGGATAGGTACTGACGGTGAGCACTGGCTCGGTGCCGTAATCGGGCTTGCGCTGCCCGCCCAGCGTGTAGGTGTAGGTGCCCTGCCGGGCCAGCGCCAGCGCGAAGGGCGACTTCTGCTCGTCGAGTACGAACACGGTGTTGCCCAGCGTAACCGGCGCATCGGCGGCGGCGGGGCGGTAGGTGGCCGAGCGCAGGCTACGCCGCAACGCCCCGCCAGCAGCCGTGTCGGCCGCCGGATAGCGGGCGTCGAGTAGCACGACAAACGTCGAGTCGCCGAACAGCAGCTGGCTGGTTTCCTGGGTGGGGCTGAGTTGCACCCGCGCCAGCTGCGCCGGGTATCCATCTATCTGCAGGGCGCTGAAGCTAATGATGGTACCGCCGCGCGCCGTAAAGCGCGCCGGGTTGAAGCCGGCCGCCTGCCGGTAATAGTTACTGCCGGGCATTTCCATTACCTGCAGCGCGGCCGACCCCGGCGCAGCCCCGTGAGGCCCGCGGCCGGCCCGAAGCCGGCAGGCGGCACCAGCCACACCCGCGTACCGGCCACCACCTGCCGGGCGGCTGGCTCGGAGGCCGAAACGGGAGTCAGGGTTTGGGCCGCGGCCCCCTGGGGCCAGCCGCCCAGCAGCAGGCCCAGGCCCACCAGAAAAAACTTCGTCATTATCTATCGTGCGCTTTCGGATTGCGGGTCGGGCCCGCCCCTCAATTCGTGGCAAAGTACGCACGAATCGGGCGGGCCGCCCGCCGAGTGGGCCGATTGGGGTAAGTTTGCCCCGCCAGCCGGCCGAGACTTTCTACCCGAAAGCGGCCCGCCGCCGGAGCCACCCACTTTTCAGTTTTTGCCCGATGAAAGCTCTTCTGCTGATTGATATTCAGAACGATTTTGTGCCCGGTGGGGCGCTGGCCGTAACCGGCGGCGACGCTGTTGTGGCGCTGGCCAACCAGCTGCAGCCTCACTTCGGGCTGGTGGTAGCCACCCAGGATTGGCATCCGGCCGGCCACGGCAGCTTCGCCAGCTCCCACCCCGGCCGCCAGCCCTTCGAGCAGGGAGAACTGCACGGGCTGCCCCAAACCCTCTGGCCCGACCACTGCGTGCAGGGTACACCCGGTGCCGAATTTGTGGCCGGCCTCGACCAGCACCGCATCGAGGCCATCTTCCGCAAAGGCACCAACCCCGCCATCGACTCGTACAGCGGCTTTTTCGACAACGGCCACCGCAAAAGCACCGGCCTGGCCGACTACCTGCGTGGCCGCGGCGTAACCGCAGTGTACCTGGCCGGCTTAGCGGCCGAATTCTGCGTCTACTTTTCAGCCCTCGATGCGCTACAGGAAGGCTTTGCCGTGTTCTTCGTGGAAGATGCCACCCGCGCCATCAGCGTCGAAGGCTACGAGCAGGCCCGCACCGATTTGATGCACCGCGGCGCACAGTTCGTTGCAACGGCTGACGTTCTTTTTGACTAGGCTCCAACTCCCAAGCTCCAAACCCTATGGCTTTTGGGCTACTACTGAGTACATCAGCGGGAGCTTGCCGGGCATCTGGGCGAGCTGGTAGCCGCCGGGGGCCGGTTCCAGTCCGTTCAGGCAGTCGTAGCACGAGTAATCGTATTCCTCGAAGTGGCGGATGGCCAGCCCCTGGCCCAATAGCGCCCCCAATACCTCCCCCAGGCTATGGTTCCACGATACAGACGTTTCGTGCAGCGGGGCAGCGCGGTCGGCGTAGGTGCCGGTTTCCTGCTCGATGATAGTCTGGCGGTTGAAATAGGAGTGCTCGATGTGGGTAAAATCGTTGTCGAACATCCAAATGGCCGGATGAAACTCGACCAGCACCAGCCGGCCGCCGGGGCGCAGGCAGCGGGCCACGCCGGCCGCCCACAACGCCAGGTCGGGCAGCCAGCCCAGCACTCCGTAAGAGGCAAACACCACGTCGAACTGCCCGTCGAGGCCGGCGGGCAGCGCCAGCACATCGGCCTGCACGAATTCGGCGGCCAGGCCCAGTTGCGCGTTAAGGGCGCGGGCGGCAGCAATGGCTTCGTCGGCCAGATCAACGCCCATCACGTGGGCGCCCATCCGGGCCAGCGAGAGGGTATCGAGGCCAAAATGGCACTGCAGGTGCAAAATACGCTGTCCGGTAACGTTGCCGAGCAACTGCAGCTCGGGCGGGTTGAGCGACGATTGGCCCGCCGCAAAACCGGCTACATCATAGAAATCTGACGCGAGGTGGAAGGCCGTTTTAGCATTCCAGAGGCGACGGTTCTGCTCCAGGTAATCAGGTGGAATATTGGGTGGCGTACTCATCAAACGGTAAGGCGGGTTTGCTGGATGAATTCCCGGATCAACTCCCGAATCAGCCGACCGGCTTCGTTGCGGGGCTGCCAGGGGTTTTCGGGGTCGCAGTAGCCGGCCAGCGAGGCAAAGGCGGAAGGCGAGGCCACCGCAAAGGCCATCGACCATTCGGGAAACTCGCGCCAGCTCACCGGGCCGTCGGCCAGCTTTACTACGGTACTGTGGCGCGGGTCGTGCTCAATGCGGCCATAGAGCTGTTCCACTGCTTTCCGCTCGCCCTCCAGCACCTGTAGCACTTGGCCGTTGCAGTACAACAGAATGCCCGTGATGCCCGCCTGGTGGTTGTACTGCCTGAACTTTATCAGCATTTCGCGCAGCAGGCTTTCGCTTAATGTACCCATTACCTGGCTCGAGTATACAAGATGGTACATAGTTGCGGGGCTTTAACTTACACATACAACGCACATCCGGCGCGACGGTGGCACCTACCAGAACCAACCCTGCCAGGACAATAACTAAATATACGTTTTTAAAGATGGAGTGCCAAGATTCGAGGAAATGTGGCCCTGAACCCCATTCGTTTATCTTTTTGGGGTCCGGGTTCGTACCTATCATCCTTAGCCTCTTCCCCAATGAATTCTACTACCACTTCCCTACCCGCCACCGATGTAGTGCTGATTGGTGCCGGCATTATGAGCGCCACGCTGGGCCTGATGCTCAAGGAGCTCGACCCGACACTGACCATCACTGTTTTTGAGCGCCTCGATGTGGCCGCCGCCGAAAGCTCCGATGCCTGGAACAACGCCGGTACCGGCCACTCGGCTTTCTGCGAGCTGAACTACACGCCCGAGCGCCCCGATGGCTCCATCGATATCAGCAAAGCCCTCAAAATTGCCGAGCAGTTCGAGCAGAGCAAGCAGTTCTGGGCCTTTCTGACGGAGAAATACAATATCAAGGAAATCGAGCGGTTTATCAATTATATCCCGCACATGAGCTTCGTGATGGGCCGCGAGAATGTGGAATTCCTGCGCAAGCGCCACGCCGCTCTCACCGACTCGGCCCTGTTTAAAGGCATGCAGTTCACCGAAGACCGGGCCGAAATTGAGACTTGGATGCCGCTGGTGATGGAAGGCCGCGACGCTGAGCAGACCGTGGCCGCCACCCGCATGGACCTGGGCACCGACGTCAACTTCGGCTCCCTAACCCGCGGCATGTTTTACCTGCTGCAGGAAAAACCGGGCGTAACCATGCACTTCCACCACGAGGTGGACAAGCTGCACCACAACGCCGACGGCAGCTGGCGGGTGAAAACCAAGAACCTTGAGAACGGCCAGGAAGTCGAAACCCAGGCCCGGTTCGTGTTCATTGGGGCCGGAGGCGGCTCGCTGCCGCTGCTCGAAAAATCCGATATTCCGGAGGCCGACGGCTACGGGGGCTTCCCGGTAAGCGGGCAGTGGCTGCGGTGCATCAACCCGGCCGTTATCGCCCGCCACGACGCCAAAGTGTATGGCAAGGCTTCCGTCGGCTCGCCGCCCATGTCGGTACCCCACCTCGATACGCGCGTGATTGACGGCGAAAAGCAGCTATTGTTCGGTCCCTACGCCGGCTTCAGCACCAAGTTCCTGAAAACGGGCTCCTACTTCGACTTGCCGGCATCCATCCAGTTCGGCAACGTGAAGCCCATGATTATGGCCGGCCTCAAGAACCTCTCGCTCACCAAATACCTGATTCAGCAGGTTGCTCAGTCGCCCGACGACCGGTTGGCGCCCTGCGCGAGTACCTGCCCGAGGCCCAGGCGCAGGATTGGGAGTTGGCCATTGCCGGCCAGCGCGTGCAGGTTATCAAAAAGGATAAGAAAGAAGGCGGCGTGCTCGAATTCGGTACCGAAGTGGTAACGGCCGCCGACGGCTCCATTGCCGCGCTGCTCGGGGCCTCGCCCGGTGCCTCTACCGCCGTCAGCATCATGCTGAATCTGGTGCAGCAGTGTTTTCCCCGGCAGTCGGCGACGCCCGAGTGGCAGGCCAAATTCCGTGAGCTGGTGCCCACCTTCGGCCACCAGCTGGCCGACGAGCCGGAACTGGTGAACCAGACGCGCACCCGCACCAGCACCATTCTGGGGCTGGTAACGCCACAGCAGTTGGGTATTGAGGTTTAGCGCCTGAAACCAGTCAGCGAATCAACCGAAAGAGCCCGCCGGAACTGGCGGGCTCTTTTGGTTGGCAGGTGGAGAGACTCAATCATGCTTCGGCTGCGCTCAGCACGACGTTGCTTCTGCGCGGTTTCTTCCCCACTGCCCGCGCAGCCTAGCTGGCTGCGGTTTCGGCGACTTCGGGAAGAAACACCTCGGCCAGCATGCACCGGACGCTGCCGCCGCCCAGGGTTTCGATGGTGGGAATGGGCAGCGGCAGCAGCTCGGCGTGGCGGCTGAGCTGCTGCCGCTGTTCGGTCGTGAGCGAGTCGTGGGCACTTTGCGACATGGCCAGCAGCACGGGGCCGCCGACGGGCTGCAGGGCCAGCATGTTGCCCGCGAAGCAGGCCACCTGGGCCAGCGAGATGGGCACGATTTCGTGGCCGGTTTCGGTGAGCGAATCCACCACGGCGCGGCGCTCGGCCGCATCAGCAATACTTTCGAGGCAAGCCACCGCAAAGCCGGGCCCGATACTAAGCATCACATTGGTGTGGTAGATTTCCTGCCCCCGTTCATCGACGGACCGGGAAGGACACCGGCTGGTAGCCCAGCTGGGCGCAGGCGTCGGCCAGCAGGCCCGGCTCGGTACGGGGCGAGCGGCCGGCGTAGGCGCGGCGGTGCTCGTGGTCGAAGATGATGCTGCCCGTGCCCTCCAGAAACCGGCCTTCTGCCTCCGCGCCCGACAAGTCCAGCACTTCCGCTATCCCGAATTCCTGGCCCAGGGCCGCCACAATATCGGGGCGGCGCTCGGGGCGGCGGTTGGGGGCGCACATGGGGTAGAGCACGGCGCGGCCGTCGGCGTGCAATGAGAGCCAGTTGTTAGGAAACACGGCATCGGGCTTGGCGGGGGCGGGCGTGTCGTCGAACACGCGCACCTGCACGCCCCGGCTGCGCAGGGTTTCAACCAAGGCACCAAACTCGGCAACAGCGCGGGCCTCGGCGTCAGCGGCGCTCAGATTGGTGGGGACCTGCTGGAAGTTGTTGGATTCGGCCGTTTCGGCGTTGAAGCCGAACCGGGCAGGCCGGACAACAAATACGGTGGAGGCTGCTTGCTTCATGGGGCTAAACTACGGAAAAGGCCCCTACAAATGCACCCCAATCCCAACACTATGGAGCGCAAAAAAGCACGCCCCTAGTTGGAGCGTGCTTTTTGCAACTACAAAAAGTAGGGTAGGCTAAGCGCGACGCACTTTAACGGCGTTCAGGCCCTTACGGCCCTGCTCTACTTCGAATTCTACCTTGTCATTGTCGCGGATTTCGTCAATGAGGCCGGTTACGTGTACGAAGATGTCTTCGCCGGTTTCGGCGTTGTTGATGAAACCAAACCCTTTGGTCTCATTGAAAAATTTTACGGTTCCCGTCTGCATGATGCTTGGAAGGAGGTGGAGATGATAAAGCAAGCAGCAGCGGGACTTTTTGGCTCAGTTCAGCTAGGCTGAATTGAGTTGATGACTCGTTGGCAATTTGCCTTTTAACGTGCTAAAGATAGACTTTTTTTTTGGAACGGTTCGACAGGCCTTTCATCATAAGCCTCTAAAGATTCGACCAAGGACCGGGACACCGCCTTCAGCAGTTTCAGATGAAGCGCATGCCGAGCCGAAAACAACCCAGCAGCCCACCCCAGAGCGGCAGTACCCGTGGCGCGGCCCAGCCGCGCCAGCACCCGAATATTGTAGCTATAGAAGCCCTGACCGGCGCAGCGCGGCTGCTGCAAGGCCAGCGCTAGGGCTGCCAGAACCACTAGCGGGACTACTGTAGCACTACCAGTCCCAACCAGCCCAGCGGCACCAACCCGCAGTACACCCTGATGTTGAGCGCGACGTAGCTCAGGCCGACCAGCTGGCTGACGCTTATAAATATCTGATGTTACGCCCCGTTATCTTAAGTTGATTGTAGCACTGCCGTAGGGTGCGGGGCTTGTCCCTGCCCATCGTTGCACGATATCGACAGTGCCTAATGTGGCTCCTAACGGTGCAACGGCGGGCAGGGACATGCCCCGCACCTTACAATCAGCCCTATCTGCGTAACAGCAGTTAATAACAAACACTACTAGGGCATCGAACATGCCGGCGAACAGGTTGAGCAGGATTTACATACGCCGGCAAATGCATCAGGTGTGGCCAATTGTTGCGGCAGTTTTTGGGGCTGCAGCGGCTTAGGCTACAACTTTATAGCGGCCGTCCGGGTAAAGCAGCTGTTCGCATCGGTGCGGCAACGGCCGCATCTGGCCCTGCTTGTACCGTTGCTCCACTCCTGCTCTAGCTTCTTGTTTCATGACTGAACCAACCACTTCCGCTCCGGCCGACTCGCCATTGATTGTACTGGCCGGGGCTACCGGGGCGCTGGGGCTGCTTATTGCCCACCATCTGCGCCGGCGCGGGGCCGAGGTGCGGGCGCTGGTGCGCCCGGCGAGCCTGAGCGGGGCCGAAGCCGAGTCGTTGCGGCGGCAGGGGGTGCAGGTGGTGGCCGCGGACTACGGTAGCGGTGCCGATCTGACCCAGGCCTGCCAGGGCGCCGCCTGTGTGGTATCGGCCCTCAACGGGCTGCGCGATATTATGGTGGAAGCCCAGGGCAGGCTGCTCGATGCGGCCGTGGCGGCCGGCGTGCCGCGCTTCATTCCATCCGACTTTTCGGCCGATTTCACCCGGGTGCCCGAGGGCTCGAACCGCAACTTCGACTTGCGCCGCGAGTTTGCCCGCCGGCTCGACAAGGCACCTATCCGGGCCACGTCGGTGCTTAATGGCATGTTCATGGATTTGCTGCGGGGCACGCGCCGGTGGTGCTGGCCGGCCCGCGGCTGGTGCTTTATTGGGGCAACGCCGACCAGCCCCTCGACCTGACAACCATGCAGGACACGGCCGACTTTACGGCCGCCGCCGCCCTCGACCCCGGCACGCCCCGCTACCTGCGCGTGGCCGGCGAAGTAGCCAGCCCCCGGCAGCTGCGCGAGGCCGCCAGCGCCGCCACTGGCCGGCCCTACCGGCTGCTGCGGCCCGGCGGTCTGGGCCTGCTGAGCACGCTCATCAGCATCACCAAAACCCTGGTGCCAGCCTCAAACGATGTGTTTCCGCCCTGGCAGGGCATGCAGTACCTACGCAACATGCTCAGCGGCGAAGCCAAACTACAGGGACCACTTGATAACAACCGCTACCCGGGCCTGGAGTGGACGACGGTACGGGCCATGCTGGCGGCGAACCGATAGGCGCGGTTGACTTGGGAATGAATCGGGCCAGCCCAGCTTATGGCTGTTGCCGCCCTTGCCACCACACCCACCCGAACCGGCCCACACTCAGTAGCGCTATCAGCCAGATTACCAGCACCAACGTTCCTATGAGCCAATTTGCGCGCCGGGTAATCGGGGTAGAGGCCGCCCGCTGCCTGGCCTCACGCATCACCTCGGCCGGCACCAGCCGGATGCTGAGCGCAATGCCGGCCGGCACCAGAATCAGGTCGTCGAGGTAACCCAGCACGGGGATAAAATCGGGAATCAGGTCGATGGGGCTGGCGGCGTAGGCCAGCGTCGCCAGCATTACCAGGCGGGCGTACCAAGGCGTGCGCGGGTCGCGCGGCGTAGTACAGGGCCACCAGCTCGATTTTGAGGGCGCGGGCGCGGTTCTTAAGGTCGACAAACATCATCGGCAAGGTAAGCCGCCACACCGGGAAGCCGACAGCCTTCCTGCACCTGAGGATGGCTCCGGCAAAATCGGCAGGGTAGCCGAGGTAACATTTGAACGCGCGGCACGATGAAGCACTTCTGCTCCAGGAAGTCCCGGTTGGGGCGGGCCGATTTTCGGCGCAGTTGTTCAGCGGTTATTTGCGTTTCAGCGTACGGGCTTTGCGGGCCGCCGGTGCTATTTCTCAAGTTCCCGCACGGGCCGGGGCCAGCTTCGGGCTCAACCGTTTTACCCGGGCCAGCCCGCCCGCTGACCGAGCCAGGAGCTGCGTGGCTCAAAATACAAAATTCCTTATGCCAGAAAGGTGATATTTTACATGGCCAAGTATGCGTTAAACATGCGCCTACGCCTTATCTTGTATTGAATAAACACAAAGTGATTCTCATTGCCCAGCAACCAGGCCCTGTTTAACGGGTAAGTGCTTGCCGCAAGTATCCATAATAAAGCGCTTGCCTTCACGGCCGCTGCACCACCCACGATGAAGGAAAGCGAAAAAAAGTATCGGCGCTTGATCGAAGCCAGCCAGGATGCATTGGTCACCGTTAATGCCGCGGGCGACATCCTCGACACCAACGAGGCCGCAGTAACGCTGACGGGCGTGGAGCGTGGCACCCTGATGGGAGCCAGCTTTTTTACCTTTTTTACCGAGCCGGAACTGGTGTGGCAGGCCCACCAGGAGGTGCTGGCCAACGGGGCGTTCAGCAACCGGCCGTTCACGCTCCGCCACAGCAACGGCATGCTGACCGAGGTGTTGCTTGACGGCTCGGTTCATAAGAACGACGAGGGCATTGTGCTGGGTGCCGTGCTGGTGGCCCGGGAAGCGGCCGGAAAAAACTGGGCTACGGAGCTCGGAATTGCCAACAAGGAGCTGGCGTTTCAGCACAATGAAAAAGAAAAGCGGGCCGACGAGCTCAGCATTGCCAACGAGGAGCTGGCCTACCAGAACGACGAGAAGGAAAAGCGCGCCCAGGAGCTGAGTGTAGCGAATACGGAGCTGGCCTTCCAGAACGACGAGAAGGAAAAACGCGCCGCCGAGCTCAGCATTGCCAACAAAGAGCTGGCCTTCCAGAACAACGAGAAGGAAAAACGGGCGGCCGAGCTCAGCATCGCCAACGAGGAACTGGCTTATCAGAATGACGAAAAGGAAAAGCGCGCGGCCGAGCTTAGTATTGCCAATAAAGAACTGGCCTATCAGAATGATGAGAAGGAAAAGCGGGCCCAGGAACTCATCATTGCGAATACCGAACTGGCTTATCAGAACGACGAGAAGGAAAAGCGGGCCCAAGAACTAGGTGTTGCCAACAAAGAGCTGGCGTTTCAGAACGATGAGAAGGAAAAACGGGCGGCCGAGCTCAGCATCGCCAACGAGGAGCTGGCGTTTCAGAATGATGAGAAAGAGAAGCGGGCCCAGGAGCTGAGTGTGGCGAATGCGGAGCTGGCCTTCCAGAACGACGAGAAGGAAAAGCGGGCCCAGGAGTTGAGCGTTGCCAACATCGAGCTGGCCTTCCAGAACGACGAGAAGGAGAAGCGGGCCGCCGAACTGGTTATTGCCAACAAGGAGCTGGCCTTCCAAAACGATGAGAAGGTGAAGCGCGCGGCCGAGCTGCGGCTGGCCAACTACGCCCGGGGGCTGATTGAAGCCAGCCGCGACCCGCTCGTTACCATCAGCCCGGAGGGGAAGATAACGGACATGAACCAAGCCACGGTCAACATCACCGGCCGCGACCGGGACCAGTTGATCGGGTCCGATTTCTTCGTCTATTTCACCGACCCGCAGATGGCGCGCGAGGTGTACCAGGAAGTGTTTGCCAAGGGCACTGTGGCCGACTCGCCCCTTACGCTGCGCCACAAAGACGGCAAGCTGACGGATGTGCTCTTCAACGGGTCGGTGTACACAAACGACGAGGGCATGGTGCTGGGCGTGGTGATTGTGGCCCGCGACGTGACCGACCAAAAGCGCATTGCCACCGAGCTGATTGAGGCCAAGTTTGCGGCCGAGCGCGCAACCGTGCGGGCCGAAGAAGCCCAGGCCAAAGCCGAGAGTGCCGTGAAAGCCAAGCAGCAGTTTCTCAGCAACATGAGCCACGAAATCCGGACGCCCATGAATGCCATCATCGGGTTTACGAAGGTGGTGCTCAAGACCGAGCTGACCGACAAGCAGAAGCAGTACCTGACGGCCATCAAGCTCAGCGGCGACACGCTCATTGTGCTCATCAACGACATTCTGGACCTGGCCAAAGTAGATGCGGGCAAGATGACTTTTGAGCAGATTCCGTTCAAGCTCTCGGCGTCGGTGGCGGCCATGGTGCGCTTGTTTGAAACCAAGGCCCAGGAGCAGAATCTGGCCCTGGTGCTGGACTACGACGCCAAAATCCCGGAAGTGCTGGTGGGCGACCCGGTCCGGCTGCACCAGATTATTATCAACCTGGTGAGCAACGCCGTCAAGTTTACGAGCAAGGGCGCCATCACGTTGGGCGTGCGGATGCTGGTGCAGGACCAGGAAAAAGTCATCCTAGAGTTTGCCGTTACCGACACGGGCATCGGCATTGAAGAAGATAAGCTGGGCACCGTGTTCGACGACTTTCAGCAGGCCACTAGCGGGACCAACCGCCTGTACGGCGGCACGGGCCTGGGCCTGGCCATCGTCAAAAACCTAGTGGAACTTCAAGGCGGCACAACCAACGTAAAAAGCCAGTTGGGCGTGGGCTCGACCTTCAGCTTTATCCTGAGCTTTGGCAAAACCACCGAGAAAGCCAATGACGAGTCGGGGCCGACTATCGAGCTGGAAACCGGATTCGAGGACATCAAAATCCTGGTGGTGGAAGACATTGCCCTCAATCAGCTCTTAATGAAGACGCTGTTGGAGGGCTTCGGCTTTGAGATGGAAGTGGCCGGCAACGGTAAAATAGCCCTCGAAAAGCTGCGGACCACCCGCTACGACATCGTGTTCATGGACCTGCAAATGCCGGTCATGAATGGTTTCGAGGCCACCGAATACATCCGCAATGAGCTGCACCTAACCGTGCCCATCATTGCCCTCACGGCCGACGTGACAACGGTGGACGTGGAGAAATGCAAGGCCGCGGGCATGAATGATTACATCTCTAAACCGATTGACGAAAAGCTGCTTTACAGTAAAATTATCAAGTACCTGAAGCAGCCCGACCTCCACCAAACGGCCGCGGAGCCAGCCGCCGACCACCCAGAGGCGCCGCCCCAGACCTGCGTCAACTTCGACTACCTGAAACGCATAACTAAAAGCGACGCCCGCATGGCCGAAATGATTGGCCTTTACCTGCAGGAAATTCCGCAGCTGGTGCAAACCATGAAAAAGGCCATTGCCGAAAAGGATTGGGCTGCCCTTAAGCACGCCACGCATTCCATCATTCCCACCTTTGCCACGATGGGCATGGACCCATCCTATGAGGAAACTGCCAGATCCATTCAGGAGCTGTCAGTTAACCTGATTGCCGAGGGCGGTGGGGCCAGCCGGGAGACGATGACGGGCTTGCTGTCCTTGTTTTTAAAAATAGAAACTGCCTGCGCCCAGGCCGCGCAGGAGCTGGAGCAAAAGCTGCGCGCCCTCTCCCATAGCCTCGCCCAAGCGCAGACCACCAAGTAGCAGAATGCCTGGGCGAAAGGCGCCACCACAGCCAGCTATCCAACGCCGCTAACAAAGCGCACAATCGTCGCCCCACCCAGCCCAAAACGGTGACCAAAAGGCGTAAGGGTCTCACCGTTTTGCCGGCGCGCATGGGCCCTGCTGAAGCCAGCGTCAGCGGGGCTGAGTGCGGGGCGGGAAAACGCATACTATCGGCGCAATACCCCCTGCCGCTTATCAATTTTCACTATTCACGCTGCCCCCGGAATCTGTACGCCGCGCTCTTGCGCTACCTGCTGGGCCAGCTCGTAGCCGGCGTCGGCGTGGCGCAATATGCCCATGCCGGGGTCGGTGGTGAGGACGCGGCGCAGGCGTTCGGCCTTTTCGGGGGTGCCGGTGGCTACGATTACCATGCCCGAGTGGGTGGAATTGCCGATGCCCACGCCGCCGCCGTTGTGCAGGCTCACCCAATCGGCGCCCGAGGCACAGTTGGCCAGGGCATTGAGCAAGGGCCAGTCGGCTACGGCATCGGAGCCGTCCTTCATGCCTTCGGTTTCGCGGTTGGGCGAGGCCACCGAGCCGCAGTCGAGGTGGTCGCGGCCGATGACGATGGGGGCCGACACTTCGCCGCGGGCCACTAGGTCGTTGATGACCAGGCCAAACTTCTCCCGCTCACCGTAGCCCAGCCAGCACACGCGGGCCGGCAACCCGATGAACGGCACTTTGGCCTGGGCCTTCGCTATCCAGCGGGCCAGCAGCTTGTCGTCGGGGAAGGTTTCGAGCAGGGCGCGGTCGATGCGCAGAATATCCTGGGGGTCGCCGGAGAGGGCGGCCCAGCGGAAAGGCCCTTTACCTTCGCAGAACAGGGGCCGGATGTAGGCGGGCACGAAGCCGGGATACAGGAACTGGCCTTGCTCGTCGCGTACTCTCAGGCCGCCCTTTTCGGCCTGCCCGCGCAGGTTGTTGCCGTAGTCGAGGGCTATGGCGCCAGCCGTCTGCAGGTCGATAATAGCCTGACAGTGCTTCATGATGGAAGCCAGCGCCTGCCGCCGAAACTCTTCGGGGTCGTCTTTGCGCAGCTGCAGCACCGCCGCAATGTCGCCTTCGGGAATGTAGTCGAGCAGGTCGTGGGCCGAGGTCTGGTCGGTAACGATATCGGCTGGGTAGCGGCGGGTCAGCAGCTCGGGCAGCACCGTGGCGGCGTTGCCGGTGAGGCCGATACTCCAGCCTTTGCCCTCCTGCCGGTACTGCTCGCACAGCTCCAGGGCGTGGTCGAGGTTGCGGGCCTGCTCGTCGAGGTAGCCTTCGCGCACCTTCTGCTTCACCCGATCCTCAATGGGCTCGATTACCAGGCACACGCCGTCGTTCATGGTTACGGCCAGCGGCTGGGCCCCGCTCATGCCGCCCAGGCCGGCCGTTACGGTTACGGTGCCGGCCAGCGTGCCGCCGAAATGGCGCTCGGCTACGGCGGCGAAGGTTTCGTAGGTGCCCTGCAGAATGCCCTGGGTAGCAATATAAATCCAGGAGCCGGCCGTCATCTGCCCGTACATCATCAACCCCAGCTTATCCAACTCATCGAAACGCGCCTGAGTGCTCCAGGCGGGCACCAGGTTGGAGTTGGCGATGAGCACCCGCGGGGCGTGGGCCCAGGTGCGCAGTACGCCCACGGCCTTGCCGCTCTGCACGAGCATGGTTTCGTCGGGTTCCAGGTTTTTGAGCGTGCGCACAATGGTCTGGTACTCCTTCCAATTGCGGGCGGCGCGGCCGGCCCCGCCGTACACAATCAACTCGCCGTACACGAGGCTCACGGCCGGATCGAGGTTATTTTCCAGCATGCGCAGGGCGGCCTCGGCTTCCCAGGTTTTGCAGCGCAGCGTGGTGCCGTGCTGGGCCCGCACCGTTTCCTTGGGCTGGTACTCGTAGTACATGGGCCGGCCGGAGGCTGCGGCGGGTGCCGACTGGGAGGTAGCTTCGAGGTTGAGTTCGGGAGTTTGCAGGGCGGAATGAGGCATGGCGACGGGGCAGCAGGTGGAAAGGCAGGCCGCATCAGCAAGATATTGTTTTTACCCCGGCTCCGGCCGGCCATTCTACCGCGCATGGAAATGCCCCCTCGGCGCGGCGGGTACCGCCTAGGGCTGACTGGCCGGCGGTGGGGTTTCTTCAAACCGGGTTTGCAACTGCGTAAGCTGCTGTTCGAGCAGGGCTAAACGCTCTTCGAGCAGGGCTGGGCGGCGCAGGTAAGTGCTGAAACTGCCGTGCACTTCCCAGATTTCGAGGGCTTCGGGCAAATGGAAATCCTGGGGCGGGTAATCGGAGTTGTCGGCGCGGAGCCGGAGCATTTGGCCGGGCAGCTGCTCCTGCAGGCGGCGCACCAGCAGGCGGCTTTGGGTGAGCAGGGCGTATACCCGGCCGCTGTGCAGGCGGGGCAACGCCTTGTCAATGCGGCAGCAGAGCAGCACGTCCTGGTGGCGCAGGGTGGGCGCCATGTCGGGGCCGTTGAGGTCGAAGGCGCGGGTGGTGGGGCCCAGTTGGTGCGGAAACGTGAGCGGGGGCAGCGCATCGACGAAGGCCGAATCGTGATGGCGTACGATGTACTCGAGCAGTCGGGCCTGGGGCACGTAGGGCGTCAGCTGGGGCCGCTGGTCGGCCAGCGCCGCGGCGGCGGGCGCATCGGCCTTGGTTAGCGCCGACTCCTGGGGCTTGAAAATATCGAACCGGTAGAGCTCATTTATAGTCAGTTCTTTCGTGAGTAGCAGATCTACCGATAAGCCAAAATGCTGAGCAATCTGCAGCAGCGTCTCCATTTTTGGCTCCGAGCGCCCTTCCTCGTAAGCACCCACACTGGGCCTAGCTAAGCCAAAAAGCTCCGCAAAAGCGGCTTGGCTGAGCTTCTTGACGGTTCTTATCTTCCGGATGTTCTTGCCAACGTACGACATAGACGAAAATATTTTAGCTCAAAGCTTGAGCATATTGCAAACTTTGCTTACCATTGCATCGTAAAGCTACCACAATCCCGGCAGTCGTTCAGTCATAATGCTACTTTTTTGAGCCGCGAGGATCATTCGAGGTTGCCAGCCCAATAATCCGCCCGAATTGCCTAAGTTGTCTGGTCTCTATCTTTCCTCTCCCGCTTCGCTATGGCTACTCGTTACTTCACGCTGCTACACACCTACTTACTGGAGCTGGGCTTCGATGTTCATCATCAGGATGAGGCCGCCAGCCTGCTCGTAGTAAGTCGGCCGGAACTGGGCATTCATCACTTGGTGCTGGGCTGCGGCGAGCCGCTACTCATTATGGAGCAGTACCTGCTGGAATTGCCCGCCCCCAACTGCAGCGTTTACCAGCGCCTGCTCCAGAAAAACCGTGACATCATCCACGGCGCCTTTGTGCTCGACGAGTCGGGCCTCAAGGTCATCTACCGCGACACGCTTCAGCTTGATATTCTTGACCGTGCGGCCCTTGAAGCCGTGCTCAATTCCCTGGCCTTAGTACTCAGCGAGTTTGGCGACGAGCTGATTGAATTTTCAAAAGGAATTCCCGGGAATTTGGAGGCTTGAATAATGCTCTTTTTTAGGCCTTCGAATCCCCAGACCCCATAAACCCCACTACTATGAGCTTTCTCAACCGTCTCTTCAAAATCGGACAAGCCGAAGCCCACTCGGCCGTCAATCAGTTCGAAGATCCCATTAAAATGACCGAGCAGGGCCTGCGCGACCTGCGCGAGGACCTCGACAAGGCTCTGCACGCGCTGGCCGAGGTGAAGGCCCTGGCCATCCGCAGCCGCAACGACGCCGAAACCGCCCGTAGCAAGGCCCTCGACTACGAGAACAAAGCCGTGCTGCTGCTTCAGAAGGCCAATCGCCAGGAGTTGGAAACCGCCGAGGCCGACCGCCTGGCCACCGAGGCGCTGACCAAGAAAACCCAGCACGAAGCCCAGGCCACCCGCGCTGGCCAGGACCAGGAAAAGTTCGAGGCTTCGGCCAGCCAGCTCAACCAGAACGTGCAGCAGCTCAAGCAGACCATTTCGCAGTGGGACAACGAGTTGCGGACGCTGAAAGCCCGCGTGACGGTAAGCACGGCCACTAAAACCATCAACCAGCAGCTGGCCCAGCTCGACTCGTCGGGTACGGTGAACCTGCTGGAGCGCATGAAGGAGAAGATTGCCACCGAAGAAGCCCTGGCCGAATCGTATGGCCAGATAGCCAACGAAAGCAAGTCAGTGGACCAGGAAATCGACAAGGCCCTGGGCGCCGACGGCAGCGGACAGGCCGCGACCGATCTGGCGGCCCTCAAGGCCAAGCTGGGTATGCAGAAGCAGCTTGGCAGCTCTGAATTGTAAATACAGCCCTTTATTAATAGTGCTATGACGACCCTCGAAAAGCTCTTATTCTACTTCGGTGTTGCCCTCATTCTGGGCTCGGCCCTGGCGCGGGTTTCCCACGTCATCGAGCTGGAGCAGGCCTACTTCCTGATGCTGATAGGCGCGGCGCTTGAGTTCAACGGCCAGAGCCGCTACAACCGCCGGTTGCGGCAGCGAATTGAGGAGCTGGAGTCTCAGCCGGGCCGCTAACGCCGGCCCCTTGGGCTGACCTGACAATTCCCGTACCTTCCCGCCGCTAATCCTCTCCTGATGAAAGAACTGCTACACGCGGCCGTGGCGCCGGCCAACCTGCTCCCCACGGGCCTGCTGGTGCTGGTGTTGCTGTATTGGCTTACGGTGCTGCTGGGCCTGCTCGACTTAAAGTCGCTGGATTTGAGCGTACAGGCCGATTCTCACACTGATCTGCACACCGATACCCACACCGGAGCGCACGCGCATGAGTCGGGCACCTCGTTTCTGAACTCAGTACTGGTCTTTTTCAATCTGGAGCGGGTGCCGCTAATGGTGTTCGTGAGCTTTGTAGTGCTGCCTTGGTGGGTAGGCAGTATTCTGGCCAATCATTACCTGGGCAATGAGGGCCTGCTGGTGGGTGCGGTGCTGCTCGTGCCGTTGCTGGTGGGCAGTCTGCTGATAGCAAAGGTGCTTACTACGCCCTTTATAAGCCTGTTTGCCGCGCTGGAGAAAGAATCGGAAGGCACCAACTCGCCGCTGGGCAAGGTATGCACGCTGCTGCTGCCCGCCACCCACGAGCAGCTGGGCCAGGCCAGCGTCCGGCTCCGCAAGGGTGCTCCGCTGATGCTTAATGTGCGGGCCGCCTCGCAGTCGGCCGAGCTGCGCAAGGGCGACACGGCACTCATCATCGACTACGACCAGCTGCGCCGCTGCTACCTGATAGAGCCATTTGAGCTGACGCCCTGAGGCACTAAGTAGCACCAGAACCTTATTTAACTACTCTTACTATAACATGAAACAGATATTCCGGTCCAAAATCAGCTGGTGGCTATTCGGGCCAATACTCTTTTTGCTTCTGTTTTTTCCTCTCTGGTACTGGGAGCAAACGGCCGGGCATTTCTTCACTACCGGCATCAATTTACTAGTTGCAACTTTCTTCATATATCTCATACGCACAACATATTACCTTTTCCACGACCGGCAATTACTAGTTTATTGTGGGCCTTGGCGGATGCAAATACCTGTAGATAGTATTACGCAAGTGGAAGCCACACACAACCCGATAAGCTCCCCCGCCCTCTCCCTCGACCGGCTCTTAGTCCGCTACGGCAAGTACGATTCGGTGCTGATTTCGCCGGCCGACCGCGCCGGCTTCTTGGCCGCTTTGCTGCAGCTAAACCCCGCTATCCGCCATGACTGAGTTACTCCATCTTCTCCAGAAAGGCCTGCGCTGGCTCGGCGACGTGCTGCTCGACGGCCTGCTCGCCGACTTCTTCAACTGGCTGGCCGACTGGCTGCTGACGTGAGGTTGAGCAGTACAAGAACTGTCATGCTGACGAAGAATGCATCTCTACCGCTTCGTTGCAGTCGGCAGGAGTAGTATTGCAGGCGAGATGCTTCCTTCGTCAGCATGACAGTTCTTTTTCGCTAAGCAGTCCCAGAATCCCAACAAATCCTAACTCTCTGAAACACTCCTACTCTCTATTTTCATGATTGATCAACTTTCATTGGTGGTGCTTGTCATCATCGCCGTTTTTGTGCTCGGGTTTGTGGCCTTCGTAGCCCGCATGTACAACAAAGCCGTGCAGGGCGAGGCCCTGGTGCGCACCGGCATGGGCGACACGAAGGTGTCGTTCAGCGGAATTATCGTGGTGCCCGTGCTCCATAAGCTGGAGGTGATGGACATCAAGCTCAAAACCATCATCATTCAGCGGGCCGGCTCCGAGGGGCTGGTGTGCAAGGACAACTTGCGGGCCGATGTGAAGGTGAACTTCTTCGTGCGGGTCAACAAGACCCCTCAGGACGTGATTAATGTGGCCCAGAGCATCGGCGCGCACCGCGCGTCCGACCCGGCGGCGCTGGAAAACCTGTTCGACGCCAAGTTTTCGGAGGCGCTGAAGACGGTGGGCAAGCACTTCGATTTCATTGAGCTCTATAACTCCCGCGAGCAATTCAAGCAGCAAATCCTGACCATCATCGGCACTGACCTCAACGGCTACGTGCTCGACGACTGCGCCATCGACTACCTGGAGCAGACCCCGCTCGCGGCCCTCAACCAGGACAATATCCTCGACGCCGAGGGCATTAAGAAGATTATTGCCCTGACTTCGGAGCAGAAAATCCAAGCCAACTCGATTGAGCGCGAGAAGCAGAAAACCATCAAGAAGCAGGACGTAGAAGCTCAGGAAACCATTCTGGAGCTGGAGAAGCAGCTGATTGAAAACCAGGAGAAGCAGAAGCGCGAGGTCGCCAACATCCGGGCCCGCGAGAATGCCGAGTCGGCCAAGGTGCAGCAGGAAGAAATGCTGAAATCGGAGAAGGCCCGCATTGCTACCGAGGAAGAAGTGGGTATTGCTCAGCAGAACCGCGACCGGCAGATACTGGTCGCCGAGCGCAACAAGGAGCGCACCGATGCCGTGGAAACCGAGCGCGTAGCCCAGGCCAAAGCCCTCGAAGTAAATGAGCGGGAGCGGATTGTGGCTCTGGCCCAGATTGAAAAGGAGAAGGCCCTGGAAGAAGAGAAAAAGAACATTCAGACCATTATCCGCGAGCGGATTACGGTGGAGAAAGCCACGGTAATCGAAGAGGAGAAGATCAAGGATACCCGCGCCCAGGCCCTGGCCGAGCGCGATAAGCTGATAGCCATAACGGCCGCCCGCCAGGAAACCGAAGCCGCCAACGTGAACTTGGTGGGTACGGCCGACATGGAGCGCCAGGCCGCCGAGTTCCGCGGCAAGCAGGCCCTCATTGAGGCCGAAGCCGAGAAGGCGTCCGCCGAGTTCAAAGCTTCGGCCATCCGCACCCTAGCCGAAGCCGAGGCCAGCAAGGCCGCCGCCGTCGGCATGGCCGAGGCCCAGGTGATGCAGGCCAAAGCCGCCGCCCGCCAGAAGGAGGGCGAGTCGGAAGCCAACGTGCTCCAGCTTACGGCCACGGCCGAGGCCCAGGGTATTCAGGTGAAAGCCGGTGCCCAGGCCGAAGCCGATGAGAAGCTGGGAATGGTAGCGGCTCGGGTGAACCGCGAAAAAGGCATTGCCGACGCCGATATCATCCAAGCCCGCGCCGACGCCGACCAGAAGAAGGGTCTGGCCGAAGCCGCCGTGTCGGAGCAGAAGTACGCCGTGGAAGCCAAGGGCATTGAGGCTAAGGCCGACGCCATGAAAAAGCTCGACAGCGTGGGCAAGGATCACGAGGAATTCAAGCTGCGCCTCGACAAGGAGAAGTCCATAGAGCTGGCCCAGATCAGCATCCAGAAAGACATTGCCGCTTCCCAGGCCCAGGTCATCGGCGAGGCCCTGAAAGCGGCCAAAATCGACATCGTGGGCGGCGAGACCATGTTCTTCGACCAGATTATCGGCTCCATCACCAAGGGCAAGATGGTGGACCGCGCCGTGCACAACTCCGAGGTGCTGAGCAGCGTGAAGGACACTTTCTTCGGCGAGGACGGCGGCGGCGACTTCAAAGCCAACCTGCGCCGCTTCGTCGACCAGTTCGGCCTCAGCTCCGACGACATGAAGAACCTAAGCGTGTCGGCGCTGCTGCTGAAACTCATGAGCCAGGCAAACGACGACGCCACCCGTAGCACGATTAAGCAGCTTACTAGCACCGCTAAAGCACTAGGTATCGGTGATGCGCCAGTGCGGGGGTTGATGTAATCTTGAGTTGCGCCTCACGTGCGCCTCACCCCCTAGCCTCCTCTCCGAAAAAGGAGTGGGGGAACTAGTTTTTTGCTTTTAATTCTAAACTATCCCCGGCTGGTTTCTAGCACTGAAAAGCTAGAAGCTAGTCCCCCCTCTCCTTTTTCGGAGAGGGGGCTAGGGGGTGAGGCGCACCGATGGAACAGACCACCCAACTCGAAACCGGCACCTACGAAATCCTGCGCAACCGCCTGCAAGCGGGTAGCGATGAGCTGCGCCAGCGCCTGAACGTCCTGAATGCCGAGCGTAAGCAGGTGTTTGGGGCCGTGGATACGCGGCTGATTGGCACCGGGCGCATCACCACCGAGTACAACTGCGTGGCCTGGGACCTGGTGCCGGTTGGCAAGCAGTTCATTTTCGGCTACAACGTGGTGCTGGGCCTCAAGGCTGAGCCCGATCTGGCCGACGTGTTTGGGGTCTACGAGTACCAAGACCACGAATTCCGGCCGCTGGGGCTGGAGCTGTTGGCACACCCCAAGTTTGAGGAGGAGTTTCGCAACCTGTACCGCTACTACAAGAACACCCAGTTCGTGAAGTTTGCCGTGCTCGGGGTTCACCTGTTCATGGTGTTCCGCATCGGCAAGGGCTCTTCGGATGTGAAGACGTTTAAGTGGCTGATTCGGGGCGAAACGCTGACGTATCTTGACAACCGCTCCGACCACGAGTACGGGTTTCCGCCCCAGCACGAGTTTCAGTGGCAGCGCGCCACCCGCGACATGCACCGCGGCGGCAAGTTTCCGCACGTCAGCATCGAGGACAAGGTGTTCGTGGAAACCTCCGGCGGCGACCTGACCATCAAGGTGGAAAACAACACCGCCACCGGCAAAGGCATCCTCAGCGAGCCGGTGGACGACAAGGACCAGACCCTCGACGATTCGGAAATCTACTACGCGGTGGTGGGCAACCTGGTGCTGCTCAAAATCCGGCCCTACCAGGAGCAGCAGTACCGCTACTTCATCTTCAACTACAAGCTCAAGAAAGCCCAGCGGCTCGATGCCCTGGCCGACGCCTGCGTACTGCTGCCCGACGGCCAGGGCCTGATTTTCCCGCACGGCTTTTACCTGCAGACCGGCGACAACAAGCTCTTCGACAACGGCCTGCGCGACATGCTGTTTGAGAAGCGGCTGGCCTCGCCCAACGGCGAGGATTTCCTGTACGTGTTTTATAACAAGGACAGCGGCTTGTATCTGCTGCTGAGTTACAACCGCATTGCTCAGCGCGTAGATAATCCCATCGTGTGCCACGGCTACGCGGTGTTTGAGAACGGGGAGCTGTGCTACTTCCGCACCGACGAGGAGCCTAAGAAGCACCACGCCGTGCAAATCTGGCAGACGCCCTTCACCGGGCCGGATTTCGAGCTGCCGGTTACGTCGGACTCTTATCTGTACAAGCTCGGCAACAAGGAGATTGTGCGGGCCATGAGCGAGGTGCAGGAAGTCCTCACGCTGACGGGCAAGGACGATTCCTACGCCGGCCTCTACGTCGACCTCATCCGCCAGACTACGGCCCTCACCGACGCCTACCACTGGCTGCGCGAGCCCGCCGCCCAGGACCTGGCCACCCCGCTCGACGATATTCGCCAGGCCGCCACGGCGGCGGTAGAGGAGTTCGAGAAGGTGCGCGGCATCCGTAAAAGCACCGTTCAGCAAACCCAGGACGTGTTTCAGCAGGCGGCCGAGCTGACCGACCGCATCCGCCGCGCCGCGCCCGACGATGTGACCGGCTTTGTGCAGCTGCTGGGCGAGTTGCGGGCCGTGCGCGGAGCCGTAGTGGCCCTCAAGGAGCTGCGCTACGTGGCGCTACCAGCCGTGGAGGAGCAGGCCACCGCCCTCGAAACGCTGAGCCAGGAGGTGGCCGGCCAGACCGTGGAGTTCCTGCTCCGCGACGACGCGCTGGCCCCCTACGAGCAGCGCGTGCAAACCATTGCCGACGGTGTAGCGCTGGTGGCCAAAACCGTGGAGGCCGACGAGCGGGAGCGAGAAACCACCGCCCTGGCCCAGGAGCTGGAGCTGCTGATTGACGTGGTGAGCAACCTGCCCATCCCCGACCCCACCCAGACGACGGCCATCATCGACCGGATTTCGACGGTGTACGCCCGCTTCAACCAGATTCGGGCGGCGCTGAAGCGGCGGCGCCAGGCGCTGGCCGGCACCGAGGCCCAGGCCGAGTTTACCGCCCAGCTCAAGCTGCTCGAACAGGCCCTCACCAACTACCTCGACCTGGCCGATACGCCCGCCAAGTGCGACGAGTACCTGACCAAGCTCATGGTGCAGCTCGAAGAATTAGAGGGCCGCTTCCCCGACTTCGACCAGTTCCTCGACCAGCTGACTACCCGCCGTGAACAAGTGGTGGAGGCCTTCGAGGCCAGGAAAGTGGCACTGGTGGCCGCCCGTAACCAGCGCGCCACGTCGTTGCTACAGAGCGCCGAGCGGCTGCTGAAAGCCGTGCAAACCCGGCTGGCCCGCCTCGAATCGGTGGCCGATATCGGGGGCTATTTCGCGGCCGATTTGATGGTGGAGAAGGTGCGCCAAACGGCCCGCGAGCTGCTCGAATTGGGCGACCCGGTGAAGGCCGACGACGTGCAGAGCCGCCTCAAAACCCTGCGCGAAAACGCCGTGCGCCAGCTCCGCGACCAGGCCGACCTCTACGCCGATGGCGGCCAGACCATTAAGTTCGGTCCCTACGCTTTCACCGTAAACACCCAGCCGCTGGAGCTCACGGTCGTGCAGCGCGACAACGCGCTGTTCTACCACCTCACCGGCACCAACTTCTTCCAGCCGATTGAGGATGAGGCCCTGCTGGCCGCCCGGCCGGTGTGGGACCAAACCGTAGTATCAGAAAGCCCCGACGTGTACCGGGCCGAGTTCCTGGCCTGGCGCATCCTGCAGGCGGCTCACCACCCCGTGCCCGCCGCCCCCGAAGCCGGCCGCGTCGCCGTGCTGTCGGTGGCCGGGCTGGCCCGGCTGAGCGAGGCCGAGCTGCTAACCTACGTGCAGCAGTTTATGGCCCCTCGCTACGCCGAGGGCTACCTCAAGGGCGTGCACGACCACGACGCGGCCCGGCTGCTGACGGCCCTAGTGCGCCTCACCCGCACCGCCGACTTGCTCCGCTACCCCGCCGCCACCCGCACCGCCGCCGCCCTGTTCTGGCTCCGCTTCGCCGACCCCACCCGGCGCATCCATTGGCAGCGCCAGCTGCAGGGCATCAGCACGCTGCTCCAGGTTTTCCCCGACTCCCGCCAGTTCGACGCCCTGCAAGCCGAGCTGCAAACCGCCGTTGAGCAATTCGTCCAAAAAACAGCCCTCTTCACGCCCGATCAGGTACAGGAAGCCGGCGAGTTCCTGTTCAATTCGCTCCTCAAAAGTGACCTACAACAAGGCTTATCAGATATTCCCGAGCCAATCAAAATCAAGAAGAAGGACAAGAACGAACTAAGCACTAACCACGAAGCACCAACCACCAACTCCTTCCCCATTTCCCAGGAAGCGGCCGACCTCTACCGGCAGTTCCAGCAACAACTCCAGGAGCGGCGCGCTACCGAGCTATTTGCGCAATCTGTAGCAGCCCTAGCCGGCCAGCCGGTAGCCCAGTTCGAGCTGGTGCGGCAGTGGGTGCAGGCGTCGCAACCCCACCCCCGGCCCCTCCCCGGTGGGGAGGGGAGCCAAACGGCAGCGGCTGGTTCGACAACTTCATCACAAACCCCGAAAACAGGCCAGGGCAATTCCCAGGAAAAAGAAGCCGGGGCAGAAATCAGCACACTGGAACCCGCTGGCACACTTCTCCAGAACGCACCCCTCCCCACCGGGGAGGGGCCGGGGGTGGGGTCAGGCACAGGGCTTGAGGTGGCCCTGCTGCTGCTCACCGACTCCTTCGATGCCGCCCGCATCGTGCCTACTCCTACCCGCGAAACCCTTACCGGCTTCCAGGGCACCCACCCGCGCGTCGACGGCACCAGCTACCACCTCGATTTCCCTGCTTTTCGCCGCCGGCTGCTGCGCTACGACCAGCACCTGGTGCCGCAATTTGAGGCGTTTCAGGCGCTGAAGAAACAGCGGGTGGCCGAGGCCACGGCCACACTGCGGCTGGAGAGCTTCCGGCCCCGGGTGCTCACGTCGTTCGTGCGTAACCAGCTCATCGACCAGGTGTACCTGCCGCTGATTGGGGCCAACCTGGCCAAGCAGATTGGTACCGCCGGCGAGGGCAAGCGCACCGACCTGATGGGCCTGCTGCTCCTGATTTCGCCCCCCGGATACGGCAAAACCACCCTCATGGAGTATGTGGCCAACCGCCTGGGGCTCATCTTCATGAAAATCAACGGCCCAGCCATCGGCCACTCGGTTGTGAGCCTCGACCCAGCCCAGGCCCCCAATGCCGGGGCGCGGCAGGAGCTGGAGAAGCTCAACCTGGCCTTCGAAATGGGCGACAACGTGATGATTTACGTCGACGACATCCAGCACTGCCACCCCGAGTTTCTGCAGAAGTTCATCTCGCTCTGCGACGCCCAGCGCCAAATTGAAGGCGTGTACCGCGGCCGCCCCCGCACCTACGACTTCCGGGGCCGCAAGGTGGCCGTGGTGATGGCCGGCAACCCCTACACCGAAAGCGGCGACGTGTTCCAACTGCCCGACATGCTGGCCAACCGCGCCGACATCTATAACCTCGGCGACATCCTCACGGCCGGCTCCGAAGCCGCATTCCGCCTCTCCTACCTCGAAAACGCCCTCACCAGCCACCCCACCCTGGCCCGCCTGGCCACCCAAAGCCCCCAAGACGTGCCCGCGCTGCTGCGGCTGGCCGAAACCGGCTCGGCCGAGGGCCTCAACTTTGAGGGCAACCACTCGCCCGAGGAGCTGAACGAATACGTGGCCGTGCTGCGCCAGCTGCTGCGCCTGCGCGACGTGGTGGCCAAGGTGAATGCCGCCTACATTGCCAGCGCCGCCCAGGCCGACGCCTACCGCACCGAGCCGCCGTTCAAGCTCCAAGGCTCGTACCGCAACATGAACAAGCTGACCGAGAAGGTCCGCCCGGTGATGAACGACCAGGAGGTAACCGACCTGCTGGCCGCCCACTACGCCAGCGAGGCCCAAACCCTGACCAGCGCCACCGAGGCTAACCTACTCAAGCTCCGCGAGCTGCTCGGCTGGCTCACCCCCACCGAAGCCGCCCGCTGGCAGGAAATCAAAACCACCTTCCAGGCCAACATCCGCAACTCCCAGGCTGGCCAGCTCCTCCAGCTATTGGAGAAGCTGGAGGGCATCACGGGCGGTTTGAGCGGAATTAAGGAGGCATTGAATAAAAAATAGACATGACCTCAATTAACACACTTGAAGAATGGTATAAGAATGCACTACTTATTTCTTCTCCGTTACTTATCAGCGCGAAACTATCTAGAGATAAGGTAGAATTTATATATGAACAACTTAAATTTGGCTTTGGAGAAAAATTTTTCTATCTAAAAATAGGAATTGACATTCCACTGGATAAAGCCATATGGATACATCAACTATTAGCTAACATGAATCATTTAGGGAGTATTGGAGCACTTTACCAAATATCATTATTAATTCAATACACAAGTACATTAGAGAGGAATATCTACAATGAAATATCTAGAGTAAAGAAGAATCCTAGAAACCTAAGAACTTTTTTTCTATGAACTGTTTGTGTTTTACTTATTAGATAAAGCTAAAATTTACAACAAAAAGAAACTAACCATTGGTACACAGGAAATAGAAGGATTATGCACCATTAATAACAAAACATTTTTGTTTGAATGCCGAAAAGTATTTATGCCCAGAATAGAGGAATTAGATATAAAGAAAAGATTGATGGAAATTTTCTATCTCAAATCAAGAAAGATCAATAAAGGCATTGGCATGATATGCGGCATTAAAATGAATAAACCTATTATTAGCAAATACCGTCATTCATTTGAGGAAAAAATTAGCACTTATTTTGACGAATTTAATAAATCAAATAGCTTTGATAGGATAAACTACTCCATTGAGGATGAAACAGGAATTTTTAGCGCATGCAGTTATGACGAAGCATCGTTGATCGAGGCGAAGGAACTAAAGAATTACGATGTATTATTCTACCTATCACCACAAGGAAACAAAGGAGATATGGTGTATCTGACTGGCGGCACCCAAAGCATATTTCAAGTTTCCCAAACCACAATATATAAGAAACTTGAAAGCATTCTCAAAGAGAAGAAAAAATAACACATAAATTCTGTCTATAAATATAAAATGATTTTTATCGATACAGAAATTTTCCCTAGTTTAGACATGGATATATTTCAAACCGAAACTTCTTTCAATATAGAAATGCTCAAGGAAGTATTCAACAAAGTATGCAGAGACACCATTATCATTATTACAAGAAGAATATACCAAAAAGAAGAACCTGAGATTAAAATAGCGGCCATTTACACTAAAGCACTTGAATATGAAGCTGATTATATATTATCTAGATTTAAGTAGCTCCTTACCGCTGCATCCGGTGCGAGTTTAGCGTAGCATAACATATGACCAGCCATAGCGCAGAGGTTGTGCTGCTGCCGCGCCAGCGGTAAACCGATACCGCGTTACCCAAAAAGCCCCGCCGCAAACGCGCCGGGGCCTTTCTCATTACCGAAAATCGTCAGGCTCCCCCTCTCCTCTTTCGGAGAGGGGGCCGGGGGGTGAGGCGAAACGCCAGAACGTAACGACATAGAGTTACGGCGTGCCGTTGCCGCCCATCGAGCCGTACACCTGGCCGGTAGCGTAGCTCGCGTTAGGGTCGGCGAGCAGCACGTAGATACCCGCCAGTTCGGCCGGCTGGCCGGGCCGGCCCATGGGGGTTTTGGCTCCGAACTTCTCCACTTCTTCCTGGGTGGCGCCGCCGCTGGTTTGCAGGGGCGTCCAGATGGGGCCGGGGGCCACACCGTTCACCCTGATTCCTTTCGGGGCGAGTTGCTTGGCTAAGGAGCGCACGTAGTTGGTCGTGGCCGCCTTGGTCTGGGCGTAGTCATAGAGGTTGGCCGAGGGGTCGTTGGCCTGCTCCGAGGTGGTGCCGATGATGTAGGAGTCCGGCCAGGGCGTTTCCTGTTTTTTGAACGGCGGGCTGGCATATTTCGTGGCCGGGTCCTGGAGGGGCTTAGCGCTGCCGCCGTTGCCCATTTCGCCAGCGGCGGCGGGGCGGTGGTTCTGCGGCCGCCATACAGCTACGGGGCTGGCGGCAGGGCCGCAACCGGCGCGGCCGGTATACCAGCAGAATCTGCCCGGCAATGCCTAATCTTGCGGCCCCGCTGTTCCGGGTTCCCCATGATTCACTACCTGCTGATTGACTGCCCCGACGAGCCCGGCCTCGTCTTCCGCACTTCCGAAGTACTCTTCCGCCACGGCCTCAACATCCTGCGCAACGGCGAGTTCGTGGAGCCCTACGACAGCCACTTCTTCATGCGCACCGAGTTCGATGGCGACTGCGACCCGGCCGCCCTCACCCGCGACCTGCAGGCCGCGCTGCCGCCCACGGCCGTCATTCGCCTCCGCGACGACCGGCCGCGCCGGGTGGTACTGCTGGCCACCCGCGAGCATCATTGCCTCTCCGAATTGCTGGTGCGGCACTTTTTCGGGCAGCTGCACGCCGAAATATTGGGCGTCATCAGCAACCACGACAACCTGCGCACCATCACCGAGCGCCTCGATGTGCCCTACCACCACATCAGCGCCGAGGGTCTGAGCCGCGAAGCCCACGAGGCCGCTGTATTGGCTCAGATTCAGCATTATGAACCCGAGTACGTGGTGCTGGCCCGCTACATGCGCATCCTGTCGCCCGAGTTCGTGGCCCACTTCAGCGGCCACCTCATCAACATTCACCATAGCTTTCTGCCGGCCTTCATCGGGGCCAGCCCCTACGCCCAGGCCTACGAGCGGGGCGTGAAAAGCATCGGCGCCACCGCCCACTTCGTTACCGACCAGCTCGACCAGGGCCCCATCATCGCCCAAAGCGTTATCCCCACCGACCACACCCAGAGCGCCCGCGACATGGCCCAGGCCGGCCGCGACGTCGAAAAGCTCACCCTGGCCCGCGCCCTCACCCTGGTCTGCCGCGAGCAGGTGTGCGTCCACCGCAACAAAACCATCGTGTTCGAATAAGCTACAGCTACTCCAGGTTGCGAAGCACAGCGTAGGGTGCCAGCAGGCTACTTCGCAACTTGGGTTACCTAGCCGCCGCCGCTCATGCCCATAAAGAGCACCAGCCCGGCTTACATCCGCGAGTAGTGCTCGTCAATGGCCTTATCCATGGCCGCCTTAAACGACAGTAGCAACTTGTCGCGCTCCAATTCCGGCAGCTGCTGCAAGGCCTGCTCGAACGTTACGCGGTACACGTGGGTCATAAAATCGGCCCCGTACATAGTAAAAAAGCCGTCGTGAATCTTGTCGAAAGCCAGCTTTTCGGCCGACGAGATGGAAAGCGAAAGCGCCAGCCATTCCTTGGCGTTGTTGGCTAAGCTGAGTTGCAGGTCCTGGTCCATTGTAAGGGCGAGAATTGAGAGAATGAAAGCGAAATAGGGCGTCGGTCGGCTTTAATCCAGCCGGTAAAAAGCATGCACCGTTCCGGTTGGTAACAAAGCAGGAGCAAAATTTCAGCGGCGCTCCGCATAACAATTTTCTGTTGCTAACAACCGGTGGCTGCCATCAGCCGGATACCTCGGCCGGCCAGTTTACCTGGCGCAGCAGCACCCGCAGCTCAGCTTCGGAAGCCACCCGGCCTTGGAAGCAGTAGAGCATCTGGCCGTTCACGGCTTCGAGCAGCGTCATTTCGCCATCGGCGTAGAGCACCACGGTTTCCTGGCCGACTTCGCTGGGACGGCTGTAGCGGACCTGCCCGGCCGGCGAGGAGTTGCTGCGGAAGCCAAATTTTGCCAGCAGTTCGGCTGGGGGTTGGTAGGAAGAATCCATGGAGAGAAAGCCCAGAAACAGGACGCGGGGCCGGACGGCCGGGCGCTAAGCCACTACCGCAGTGCGCACGGGCCATAAACAGCCACGCCCGAGTCATCAAAGCTGCGGAAGGTCGTCATTTTCCAGCCAACTTCGGCCTTCAAGCTCCTCAGTAATTCATAAACCGCCGCAGGTACGGGGCCGTTTTGCTAGCCTTCGCTTTCGCTACTGTGGCTACCGAGCCTTCGGCCACTACCTGGCCGCCCTCGTCGCCGGCGCCGGGGCCCATGTCAATCACCCAGTCGGAGGCGGCTACCACGCGCATGTCGTGCTCGACTACCACTACGGTGTTGCCGGCCGTTACCAGCGCCTGCAGCTGCACGAGCAGCCGCTCCACGTCGGCGGGGTGCAGGCCAGTGGTGGGCTCATCAAGCACGTAAAGCGTGTGGCCGCGGGCGGGGCGCTGCAGCTCGGTGGCCAGCTTGATGCGCTGGGCCTCGCCCCCGCTCAGCTCGGTGGCCGGCTGACCCAGGCGCAGGTAGCCGAGGCCCACTTCGCGCAGCACCGTCAGGGCCCGGTGCACCGGCGGTTCATCGGCGAAAAATTCGCTGGCCGCGTCCACGGTCATGCCCAGCACCTGAGCGATATTCTGGCCCTGGTACTCAATTTCGAGGGTTTTATCGTTGTAGCGGGTGCCGTGGCACACCGGGCAGGGCGCGTACACGCTGGGCAGAAACAGCAGCTCCACCATCACGAAGCCTTCGCCCTGGCAGTTGGGGCAGCGGCCTTTTTTCACGTTGAAGGAGAACTGGCCGGCATCGTAGCGCCGCTTGCGGGCCTCGGGCGTGGCCGCAAACAGCCGCCGCACGTGGTCGAACAGGCCGGTATAGGTGGCCATGTTGGAGCGCGGCGTCCGGCCGATGGGCTTCTGGTCCACCTGCACCAGCCGCGTTAGTGGAGCGGCTTCGGGCGAGAAGCTGAACGTCAGCGCCCCATTCCCCTCGTCGCGGTCGTCGCCTTCGGCCGCCAGCAGCTCGTCGGCCGTTTCCGGCTCGTCCTCCACCGGGGCCTTTTCGCGCGGGCTTTTCACTTCCAGCTTCAGCAATTGACTTACCAGACTCGATTTGCCCGAGCCCGACACGCCCGTTACGGTCGTGAGCACGCTTAGCGGAAAGCGCACGGTCAACTCGTGCAGGTTGTGGCGCGTGATGCCGGCCAGCTCCAGCCAGCCGGCCGGCTCGCGGGGCATGGTTGCAGCGGTTTTTTGGTCTTCTTGCGGGAATAGAAAGCGGCGCGTCTGGGATTCCTCCACTTGCTTTAAGCCTTCGGGCGGGCCGCTGTACAGGATTTCGCCGCCCTGCTCGCCGGCCTGGGGGCCCACGTCCACGAGCCAGTCGGCGCGGCGCACTACGTCGAGGTTGTGCTCGACTACGAACAGCGAGTTGCCCGCGCTTCGCAAACTGGCCAGGGCCGTAAGCAACGCTTCGGTATCGGCCGGGTGCAGGCCCGCCGAGGGTTCATCGAGCACATACACCACCCCAAACAGATTGGAATAGAGCTGGGTGGCCAGCCGCAGCCGTTGCAGCTCGCCCGGCGAAAGGCTGGGCGTACTTCTTTCCAGGGATAAATAGCCCAACCCCAAATCGAGCAGCACTGCCAGCCGGGCCCGTAAGTCTTCAGCAATGCGGCGAGCCGCTTCCACCTGGGCCGGGTCGTGGGCCGCGTGCTGGGCGTGGCCGGTTTCGGTACCGGCCTCGTAGGGCTGCAGCAAAGCGGCCACCTGCTTGAGCGGCAGGGCGGATAAATCGGCAATATCGAGGCCCGCGAACCTGACACTCAGCGACTCGCGGCGCAGGCGCTTGCCGTGGCAGATGGGGCAGGCGGTGCTCAGCATGTACTGCTGCACCCGCTTCTTCATGGAGGCGCTCTGGGTGTTGCCGAACGTGTAGAGCACGTGCCGCCGGGCGCTGCTGAAGGTGCCCATGTAGTTGGGCGACTCCCGCCGCTTGACGGCCCGCTGGGTTTGCTCGGGCGAGTAGCCGGGGTACACCGGCACCACCGGCTGCTCGTCGGTAAACAGAATCCAGTCGCGCTGCTTCTGGGGCAGATCCTGCCAGGGCGTGTCCACGTCGTAGCCCAACGTCACGAGGATGTCGCGCTGGTTCTGGCCACCCCAGGCCTGGGGCCAGGCAGCAATGGCCCGCTCGCGGATGGTGAGCGTAGGGTCGGGCACCATGCTCTGCTCCGTGACTTCGTACACGCGGCCCAGCCCGTGGCAGGTGGGGCAGGCGCCCTCGGGCGTGTTGGCCGAAAAGGCTTCGGCGTAGATAATGCTCTGCCCCGCCGGGTAGTCGCCGGCCCGCGAGTAGAGCATGCGCACGAGGTTGGAGAGCGTGGTAACCGAGCCCACCGACGAGCGGGTAGTGGGCGTGCCGCGCTGATGCTGCAACGCCACGGCCGGCGGCAGGCCCTCAATGGAATCCACCTCGGGCACCGCCATCTGATGAAAAAGCCGCCGCGCATACGGCGACACCGACTCGAGGTAGCGGCGCTGGGCCTCGGCGTACAGGGTGCCGAACGCCAGGCTGCTCTTGCCCGAGCCCGACACGCCCGTAAACACCACCAGCGCATCGCGCGGCACATCTACGTCCACGTTTTTCAGGTTGTGCTCCCGGGCCCCGCGCACCCGCACGAAGCCGGCAGGTTGCTCAGCAGGTTTTGATTCCGACATAAATTCAGCGTAAAGTAGAACCTACTCGTACGCAGAATTCGTCGCTTCTGCTGAACCAGAAAGGTTTTACCCAACGGACCAGCTCTGCGCAACCCTCCGCGAAACTCTGTGGGAAATCCGTTCGCACTTACTCGCCCACCAATACCAAGCTCGCCGAATTGATGCAAAACCGCAACCCGGCCGGCGCAGGTCCGTCGGCCGATACGTTGCCCAAGTGCCCGGCGCAGACGTTGCAGCGTACTTCCACACGCTGCATCTGGTGGCTGTCGTCGAATTGGAAGCTCAGGGCATTCCGGCTGGCGGGCTGGGTGAAGCTGGGCCAGCCGGAAATAGCGTGGTACTTGGTTTCGGCCGCGAACAGCAGCTGCCCGCAACCGGCACAGCCATAGCAACCCGGCGCGTAGCTGCGGCAGAACTCGTTGCGGTAGGCCGGTTCGGTAGCCGCCCCGCGCAACACCCGAAACTGCAGCGGCGTGAGCCTAGCGGCCCAGTCAGATTCCGACAGCACTAGCCGGCACGTTGGTTCAGGGTTGCCGTAGCGGGCGTATGTCAGCACGTCGCGCCAGCGCAACAGCGGCAGACCAAAACCCTTAATTTTCATACATTTAGCTCTGAAAATACCCTACGAATCACCCCGGCCATGGAAGTGCTCTATGATTCCCCGGCGCTGGCTGTTTCCTACGACCCCGCTCAGCAGTGCCTTTACGTGGAATGGCGCGGCAAGCATACGGCGGCCAGCGCCCGCAGCGGGGGCGAGCAGGTACTGGCCTGCCTGCGCCAGCAGCCCTGCCACAAAATGCTCAATGACAACACCCAGGTAACCAGCGACTGGGAACCGGCCGCCCGCTGGGTTGGGGGCGAATACTACCAGCGCCTGGCCGAGCTGCAGATGCAATACGTGGCCTGGGTGTGCGCTACGAACTGGTCGGCGCGCAAGAGCATGGAAACGGCTATGCACTTCGTAACCGAGCCCACCGTCGTGCTGTTCGACGACGTGGCTTCGGCCTATACCTGGCTCGCGCAGCAGGGCCGGCAGTAAACGACACCCGGCAAGGCCGCGGCTACGAACTGCACGAAAGCGTGGCGCTGCCCGGCTTGGTAGCGGCCCACTCGGGGCGGCGGGCGGCCAGGGCCTCGTGTTCGGGCTGCTCGTCGAAGGGCCGTTTCAGTACTTCGTGCAGGATGTGCAGCGGGGCCAGGTCGCCCGTTTCGGCGGCCTCGATGGCCTGCTGAGCGAGGTAGTTGCGCAACACATATTTAGGGTTCACGGCCAGCATGCCGGCCCGAATGGCTTCGGGCGTGCCCGGCTCCTGCCGCAGCCGGAGCGCATACTGCCCCAGCCAGGCCCGCAACGGCGCGGCTCCTTCAAACTCTGGTGCGGCGTACGAAACGGCTTGCAGCAGTTCCGTTGCCAGCTCCTCTACCGATTCGGCGGTTGAGTCGACGGCTTGCAGGCGGGCCGTAAGGTGGGAGAGGTGGCGGTAGAACAGCGTCATGTCCACCTGGGCGGCTTCCATGGCTGGCAGCAGGCTCCCGACGAGCTGCTTATCGGCGGCGTCATCAGTGGAAGCCGTGAGGCCGAGCTTGGCCAGCAGGCGCACATGGTGGCTGCGGTTGAAGGTGGCCACGTAGTGGTTGAGGGCCGGGCGCAGTAGCTCGGGGTCGGGCACGAGGGGCGTGAGGGCCTGGGCCAGCTGCGTCAGGTTCCAGAGGCACACCTGGGGCTGCTGCCCGAAAGCGTAGCGGTAGTTGGTGAAGTCGGTGGTATTGGGCGTCCAGCCGGGCTCGTAGGGCTCCAGCCAGCCGTAGGGGCCGTAGTCGATGGTCAGGCCCAGAATGCTCATGTTGTCGGTGTTCAGCACGCCATGCACGAAGCCCACGGTCTGCCAGTGCGCCACCATTTCGGCCGTGCGCCGGCAGATTTCGGTCAGCCAGGCCACGTACACTTCCGGCGAGGGCGGGCCCAATTCGGGGAAGTGGTGGCGAATCACGTAGTCGGCCAGGGCGCGCAGGTTGTCAGTTTCCTCGTGGGCCAGCAAGAGCTGGAAGTTGCCGAAGCGCACGAATGAGGGCGCCACCCGGGCCACCACGGCGCCCGGTTCGGGGCGGGCGTTGCCGTCGTAAAACATGTCGCGCAGCACCTGGTCGCCAGTGCTCACTAGGCTCAGCGCCCGGGTGGTGGGCACGCCCAGGTGGTGCATGGCTTCGGAACACAGAAACTCCCGCACCGAGGAGCGCAGCACCGCCCGGCCATCGGCGCGGCGCGAGTAGGGCGTGGGGCCGGCGCCTTTCAGCTGAATTTCCCAGCGCCGCCCGTCCTGGCCGGGCAGCTCGCCCAGCGAAATGGCCCGCCCGTCGCCGAGTTGGCCGGCCCAGTTGCCAAACTGGTGGCCGCCGTAGCGGGCGGCGTAGGGCCGCATCGAATCGGCCACCCTATTGCCGGCCAGCAGCTCCACGGCCGCGCCCTGCTCCGGCGGCCGCGCCAAGCCCAACTCCGCCCCCATTTCCGCCGACCATTCCAGCAGCCGCGGGCTTGCCACCGGCGTGGGCACTACGGGCGAATAGTGGTAGCCCGGCACCTGCCGCGGCACGTTCTCCCGCGAAGGGTCGCCGGCCAGCTCATCGACGAAGGAATTGGTAAATGTGGCGGTTTCAAGTGGTTTCATAAGGGCGTGGTTAAGGGTTATCGGGCAAAAGCCGATGCCATGCTGAGCGAAGTCGCAGCATGTCTGCTGCAATGCTAATCTATAAAACGTAGCCCGGCTGCATCTTGCAGCTGGGGCCGTTTCTGTTGAGCCTGCTTCCTCTTGCGCATCAAAAGCTGGCAGCGGTGAAAGGAGAAAGTATTCTAATATATCTATATTAGCTCCGCTTACCCCGTAAGCGGACGATACTACGAGCACTCACCAGCAGAACGCATGAATGAAAATAGCTTTTCCAGGGTTGCCCTTGCTGGCACAGTACTCATAACTGTAGCTATCTGGGCGCTACTGGCTTGGAGCCATTATCACGGCGGCGTGCCGAGCCATCATTCCTGGCTCGGGCGGATATGCCCGAAATATCAAACTGGTGGGGCGGGTTGTTGCTGCCGGTGCTCACCGGGTTGCTGCTCTACCGCATTCGAAAGCAAGTTTTTGGCAAAGCTGGCTCGTACTCTGAAACCACTCAGGCCTTGCTGCGCGCCCTGTACGGGTTCGTTGGGGCTTTGTTGTTTGGGGTGTTAGTATCCGTTTTGTTTACGGCCGGCGAATCGGATATGGCGGGTAATGTGATGCTGGGTTTGTTTGTATTTGCCTTTTTCGTCCCGATTTACCGGCCAGAGTGCCTGCTCGGCTTCGTGCTGGGCATGACTTATACCTTCGGGGCCGTGCTGCCCATGATAATCGGCACCGGATTGGGGCTGGTGGGCCTGGTGCTGCATGCCTACCTCCGGCGGGGCCTGCTGTATGTCGGGGCTAAGCTGCTGCCAACCAACAAACCCGGAGTCAACGGCTGATACCTACCGTCAGGCCTTTGATCCGGCACCGGCCAGCACTTGCGTGGCCGCCCGTTCGCCGGCTTCCACGGCCCCGTCGAGGCGGCCCCACTCGCTGCTGGCGGTTTCGGCCCCGGCCCAGATGAGGCGGGCCTGCCAGAGCGGGGCGCGCAGCTCCGGCGGGCCCTGCAACGGCACGGATAGCGGCGGGGCTTCGTCGGCGGGGGTGCTGGTATACGGTTCGCGGGTCCAGTCGAGTTCCTGGTAGGCCAGCGGGTGGGCAGCGGCCGGCCCGAACACCCGCACCAGCTGGGCCACTACGGCGGCCTCGCGGACGGCAAGCGAAGCGCTACGTAGCGGGTGCGGCCCGGCGAAGAACCCGAACAGCACGCCCGGCCCACCCTCTGGCGGGCTGGCATCGTGCATTTCCGTCAGGGGCCCCTGCTGGCTCACGGCGAAACCCGACCAGCCCTGGCCGCGCCAGAACGGCGTTTCATAAGTCACCAGGCTTTTCATGGAGTGGCTCATCCAGGTGGGCATCTGCTGCTGGGCGGCCTGCACGGCGGCGGGCAGCGCGGGCTCAAACCGCAGGCTGTGAGCGGCCAGGCGCGGCGGCAGCGCCACTACTACAGCATCGGCCCGATAGGTGCGTGGCTGCCCGTTTTCTTCCGTCGTTACCTCTACCCCATCGGGCAGTTGCCGCAGCCCGGTGGCATTGGTGTTGAGCTGCACGGTGCCGGCTGGCAGCGCCGCCGCTACCCCCTGGGCCAGCGCCGCCGCGCCGCCCGAAAACCGCAGATATCCCGCCGAGCCCGACGGGTGGGGCAGCCGATGCACTGCGCGCCCGTTTCGTAGGCGGTGGCTCCGGCGCTGAACTGCTCGAACGGCGCAATGTGCAGCTCCCGCGCCAGAGCCAATAGCTGCGGCTGATGGCTCCAGCCCCAGGTGGCGCCCAGGTCGGCGAAGTCGGCGTTTTGGTGGGCGGGCACGGCGTGGGTGCGGCCACCCACCCGGTTGCGGGCCTCCAGCACCCGCACGGTGCGACCGGCCGCTACCAGCCGCCGCGCTGCCACCAGGCCCGAAAGCCCGGCCCCCAGTACGATAACCGAAAAAGAATCTGTCATAGGCTCCCTAACAGGCGTCGGGCTGCAAAGTAACGGGCACCGCGGTCAATCGGCCGTTTCAGGGTGGTACCGACCCAACACCGGCAGGGTTTGCAGGGCGTCGGCACTTGCAAATAGATTCTTTTATCTATATATTAAGACACTCTCCTGCTGCTGGTTATCGGCAGATTTCTCCCACCTTTCACCGCCGCACCATGAAAAACATTCTGGTCCCTACCGATTTCTCCCCCGAATCCCGGTATGCCTTTGAGGCGGCGCTGCAACTGGCGCAACGCAGTGGGGGGCACCTGCTGCTGCTGCACTGCTTTGTGCCTCCCGCCGACTCGAATATTTCCACCACCGGCGGCCTGGTAGGCAGCCATGGCCTCAACGACGTGTACGTTCTCAAAAGCCTGCAGGCCATCAAGCGCCGCATGCACGAGCTGATGGCGCAGGCCCAGGAGCTGGCTCCCGGCGTGCCGGTACACGAGCTGGTGCTCACCGACGAGCCCGAGACAGCCATTCCGGAAACCATCCGCGAGCGGAACATTGATCTGGTAGTGCTGGGGGCGCACGAAAACACTTCCTGGACCCGTTTTTTCCTTAGCTCACACACCGAGCAGATCATGCGCGAAGCCCCCTGCCCGGTGCTCACAGTGAAGCATCCGGTAAACAATTTCGATGTGCGCCACTTGGTGTTTGCCTCCGACTTCTCGGCCGAGGCGACCAGGCAGTACCCGCGCTGCAGCAGCTGTTAGCCCTTTTCCCGGATGCTATACTGCACCTACTTGATGTGGTACCAAGCGCCGGCCACCATGTAAAGGCGCTGGAGGCCATCCACGCGTTTGCCAGGCGCCACCAGTTCAGTCACTACGAGCCCGACGTGTTCGATGCCCCCCGGGTCAGCACCGGCATCCCGCGCTTCGCCGAGCAGGCCCACGCCGACCTTGTGGTGATGCTAACCCACGGCCGCTCTGCGCTCAGCCACCTGCTGCAGGGCAGCATATCCGAATCGGTTGCCCTGCACGCCGCCCCACCTGTGCTTACAGTACACGTGTAGCCGCTGGCAGAACACCTCATTGGCTGATTTGCTGCCTTATGCAGAAGGCAGATAGCTAACTCAAGTTATGGAGGGCGCTGTAGAGGCGGGGCTTGTCCCCGCCCGCCGTCAGAACGATGCGCTGAGCGAATATTTGAGGCCCTGCAAATCTCGTTGCAACGGCGGGCGGGGACAAGCCCCGCCCCTACAGCGTGCTCATAGACGCATGGCGTCGCTTGGGTTTGCTACTTTTTCAGCGGGTCGTGGCCCCAGTTCATGAGGGAGTAGCGCCAGGGCGAGGTTTCGGTTTCGCCTTTATCGTCGGGGCCACCCTGGGCGAGGTGGCGGCTGATGTAGCTGTGGACTTTGTGCATGTGGGCACGGTCGTCGGCAGTGAGGTCGGCCTTTTTCTTGTGCAGAATCCGCACGATTTTCTCGCCCGAATGGTGGCCGATGCTGCTGCCGTCGCCGCTGTCCTGGCCCACCGACTTCGACTCGTCGGTTTTCAGCCACTTTTCCAGCTCGGCCGCCGTCATGTTCACGTCGCTTTTGAATTCGGAATAGATATCGTCGGAGTCGTGGTCGTTGGCGGCCATAAGCAGTTAGGTTCAGATGAAGGAAGGCGGACCACAAACGTGCCACTTTCCTCCAACGAAACACCCGTAATGCCGGTTGCGGCCGGCCCCACGCGAAAGGGTAGAGAAGCGTTGGCCGTCAGCCTTGCTTCTCCACCCTTTCGCATAGGCAACTTCCGCGCGCCTCTTACAGCAGCGTCACGCCCATGTCGGCCAGCTCGCGGCGCACTTCCTCGGGCCAGATGCTCACCTGCACCTCGCCAATGTGGCCTTTACGCAGCATGAACATGCACACCCGGCTCTGGCCAATACCGCCCCCAATGCTCTCAGGTAGCTCATCGCGCAGCAGCCGGCCATGGAAATCCAGCTCCTGGCGCTGCTCGCAGCCGCGCAGCGCCAGCTGCCGCCGCAACGCCAGCTTGTCTACCCGAATGCCCATCGACGACAGTTCGAGGGCCGTTTGCAGCACCGGGTGCCACACCAGCAGGTCGCCGTTGAGACCCTGGTAGCCGGGGGCGGTTTCGGTACTCCAGTCGTCGTAGTCGGGGGCGCGGCCGTCGTGGGCCTCCCCGTGGCTGAGTGCCCCCCCAATGCCCATCAGAAACACGGCGCCGTACTGCCGGGCGGCCTCGTGCTCGCGCTCTTTGGGCGTGAGCTCGGGATACTGACGCAGCAGATCTTCGGCGTGCAGGAAGGTGATGCGGCCGGGCAGCACCGGCATAATATCGGGGTACCGGGCGGCCACTTCGGTCTCGGTGGCCCGCAGCGCCTCATAAATATGCTCCACGGTGGCACGCAGGAACTCCGGCGTCCGTTGTTCGGCCGCTATGTGCTGCTCCCAGTCCCACTGGTCGACGTAGATGGAATGGATGGGCGAGTAGTCCTCGTCGGGGCGCAGGGCCCGCATATCAGTGAGCAGGCCGCGGCCGGCCGCTATGCCCAGCTCGCGCAGCCGCAGCCGCTTCCACTTGGCCAGCGAATGTACTACTACAGCCCGGCGCTCGGCCAAGGCCTTTATCAGGAAGGCCACCGGCCGCTCCACGCCGTTCAGGTCGTCGTTGATGCCGGTGCCGTCGAGTACGGCGATGGGGGCCGAAACACAGCTCAGGCGCAGGCGGCGGGCCAGTTCGCGGGCAAATACGCTTTTCACCAGGCTAATCGCCTCTTCGGTTTCGAGCAGGTCGGTAGTGGTCATTTCGGCGGTAGTCATGGCGCTGTTTTTTTAAAGGGTTTGAGAGAGTTTTTATTTTCAAAAGGGCACACAGATTCCCCTGCTCCAAGCGGAGCATTTTTTTGCTTTTTATTCTATTAAATAAACTTCAGCCCCGGTTCAGCAACTACCCAATACAGGGCCTTTTCTGCTGCAGAGGCACAAAAAAAAGCCTTCCGGAGAGGAAGGCTTGAGAAAAAAATCAATTTCTGATTTTTATTTTTCCCAGGGAACAATAGCCTTCCAGTCCCGAATAAGATTATTATTCGAGTTATTATTCTGGCGGATATTGCGGAAGTGGCGCATTTGAATACTCCGTTTATTTAGGAGTTCACAAGTATAGTTAGTTACTATAATATTCGCAAGTTTTTATACGTTTATTTTTATTTATCCTACTCTACTGGCTGCTACGCGGGTTCATCATCCAGCCCGCCGCTCAGCGCGTGGCGCACACCGCGCACGGCCGGCAGCACTGACAGCGGCACGGGCGCTTCGGGGTGCAGCAGGTACAACAGGCGCAGGTACTTGGCCCGGCCCTCCGAACGCATCAGCGGGGGCACGGCATACACGAACACCTTGAAGGGCTCCGTTTTCTGGACTCCTACCAGCAAAAACCGTTCGGCCTGCAGTGCATCGGCATAAAAAGCGGCCTGCCGGTCGTAATCGTAGTAGGTACACTGCTCCACGAAGTGGTTGTAGTCGCGGGCCATCGTGGTTTTGAAATCAACGACGGTGTAGGGGTGGCCAGGGTGGTCGATGACCAAATCGGCGCGCAGCTTGCAGAGCGTGCCCGTGACAGGCTCGGTGAAGATGCAGCTGGGCTCGGGCGTGCCTACTTCAAGCAGCACCTTCACCTCGGGGTCAAGCTGCACGCCTTCCACCATCCACCAGATGAGCGTGTCGTTGATGCCGGGCTGGCCCGACTCGTAAAGGTCGGGTTCGAGCAAGGCCGTGTGGAAGGCCGTGCCCAGGCCCAGCGCCCCGCCTACGCTGCTATGGGGCCGCGGCGGACGGCCATTAAGGGCGTCGCGCAGGCGCGAGAGGTCGGAGTTGGCAATGGCCGGCAGGGCACGGTAGTCATCGTAGGGGACGCGCAGTAAATCGGGGCGGGCGGGCAGCGGAGTAGCAGTTGGGTCAGTCACAGAAGAAGAACAGCAGAATCGGAAGGATAGTTGGCTTTGGATAGGGAGATGAGGTGATGAAGTGATGATGTGACAGGGACGGTCATTCTGAGCAGAGCGCAGTCGAAGAGTCTCCACCGCTTCGCTGCCTGCCCGCCCCGATTTCTTTGGAATGAAGAATCAACGAAGCAGTAGAGATTCTTCGCCTTCGCCTCCGGCTCCGCTCAGAATGACAGTCCTCATCACCCGATTACCTCACCCCTCCTCCCCTTTCGCAAATTTCGGCATTTCGTACTCGCCCACACGGCCAAAGCGCCGTTCGTGCTTCAGGCCTTCATCTTCGCCGTAGGGGTGGCCGCCAAAGCCATGTCGCATCATGGCAATAGCCTTGGCCCAGGTGGGGTTTTGGTCGCGGGAAGCGAAAAGCTGCATAATTGACTGTGAAATGACCGGAATGGGCACTTCCATGCGCAGGGCATCGGCCACCAGCCAGTTCACTTCGCCGGTGTCCTCGATGTAGCTGGGCACATCGAAGCTGCCGCCTTCCTGGTCGTACATCTGCTTCATGAGCTGCACCAGCCACGAGCGCACCACCGAGCCGTTGTTCCACAGGCCCAGAATGGCGCTGATGTCGAGTTCCTCGCGGAAGTGCGTGAGCATGCCCATCCCCTCGCCAATAGCCTGCAGCATACCAAACTCGATGCCGTTGTGCACCAGCTTCACGTAGTGGCCCGTGCCGGCCGGGCCGGTGTGCAGGAAGCCCTCGGGCACAGCGGTATCCACGAAAAACTCCCGAAGCTGGCTCACGGCCGCCTCCTCGCCGCCCACCATGTAGCAGGCGCCGTTGCGGGCACCGGTGGGGCCGCCGCTGGTGCCACAATCGATAAAATAAATGCCCTTGCGCTGGAGCCGGTCGGCGCGGCGAATAGAGTCGCCCCAGTAGGAGTTGCCCCCGTCCACGATGATGTCGCCTTCCTCAAAATATGGCTCCAGCTGGTCAATCAGGCCATCGACGGCCGCACCGGCCGGGATGTAAAGGAACACTTTGCGCGGGCGCTCCAACTGCTGCGCCAGTTCGGCCACGGTACTCACTACGCGCAGGTTATCGGTTTCAAGGTCGGGCCGGGGCCGGATATCCATGCCCACTACGGGGTAGCCTTTCTCAACGACCTGCCGGGCCAGGCCCGCTCCCATCTTACCCAGACCAATAATTCCTATTTGCGTCTTTTTCATGCGGTGAGATTGACTGAATGAGCGAACAGGACGGATACGTAACGAGGGTAGTAAGTTGAGCATCATGTTTCGCTCCGAATGACGCCCTCACTCTTTCTGTTTCTACAGCTTACGGGCCAGTACGCGGGCGGGGGCACCGTCAGTGCCTTTTATTTTCAGCGGAAGGCACAGCAGCTCGTACTCGCCGGGCTGCGCGTGCTGTAGGGCCAGGCCCTCGATTACGCTGATGCCCGAGCCAAGCAGAATATGGTGGGTGTCGGCGTTACCGACCGAGAGGTAATCGACGCCCACGCACACCACCCCTTTGTCGCGCAGCCAGACGGCAGCTTCGGCGCCAAGGCGCACAAAGTCGGGGTTGAAAGGCTCTGTTGACCAGTTGCGGGCGGAGTTGCGGGTTTTGAACAGCACCCGGCTACGCTTTTCCAGCTTCAGGTGCTCCACGTCGGCCAGTGCAATAAACTTTTCCGAATCCACGGCCACCAGCAGCGCCGGCCCCATCAGCTGGCTCAAGTCGAGGCTGGCCGCGTCGGAGCCGTCGGCCAGAAAGTGCAGCGGCGCATCTACGTGCGTGCCCGTATGCACACTCATGCTCACCTCCGACACGTTGGCAGCCGCGCCATCGGCCATGCTCAGGGTGCGCCGGATGCGCACCGGCGCGTTGTCGGGCCAGTAGGCCATGCCGTCGGTGATGGGGGTCGTAAAGTCGAGCCATTCCATAGTTCAGGGATTTAGGATCGGGGATAAACCGTGTTGAAGGAGCCGCGCTGACGGCCCGTTTCACTTTGGCATCCCCGGCATTTCATCGGTGTGGGGCTGAATTAGCTTGGCCACGAGGCCGGTCCAGCCGGTTTGGTGGGTAGCGCCGAGGCCCTCGCCGGTGTCGCCGTTGAAGTACTCGTGAAAGAGCAGGTGGTCGCGGAAATGGGGGTCGGTCTGCATCTGCTGGTTGGGGCCGAAGCAGGCCCGCTGGCCGTTTTCATCGCGCAAAAACAGCTTGATAAGCCGGTCGGACAGGGCCTGCGAGATTTCGAGAATCGTGCAGTACGTACCCGAGCCCGTGGGGTATTCCACCTTGAACTCGGGGCCGTAATAGTGGTAAAACCGCTGCAACGACTCCACAATCATGAAGTTGGTAGGCAGCCAGACGGGTCCGCGCCAGTTGCTGTTGCCCCCGAACAACGACGTGGTAGACTCGGCCGGCTCATAGCTGACCGTTGCGTTTATGTCGCTTTCGTGCTCGAACACGAACGGGTGCTGCAGGTGGTAGCGCGAGAGGCTACGCACGCCGTGCTCGGAGAGGAACTCGGCCTCATCGAGCATGCGGCGCAGCAGCAGCTTCATGCGGTGGCCGCGCAGCAAACTCAGCAGGTGGCGCTGGCCCTTGCCCGGTTCCTGCCAGCGGCTTACCAGGGCGGCCAGCTCGGGGCGGTTATCCAGAAACCAGTTCAGCCGGCTTACAAACCAGGGCACATCCTGCAGGGTAGCCGTATCGAGCACCTCCACGGCAAACAACGGAATGAGGCCCACCATGGAGCGCACCCGCAACGGAAAGCGGCCGCTGTCGGGCGTATTCAGCACGTCGTAGTAGAACTCGTCCTCTTCGTCCCACATGTCAATGCTTTCATCCGACACGCGGGTCATGGCTTGGGCGATGTACAGGAAGTGCTCGAAAAACTTGCTGGCCAGGTCCTGGTACACGGGGTTGGTGCGCGACAACTCCAGGGCAATACGCATCATGTTGAGCGCAAACATGGCCATCCAGGCCGTGCCGTCGGCCTGCTCGATGTAGCCGCCGGTAGGCAGCGGGGCGCTACGGTCGAACACGCCAATGTTGTCGAGGCCCAGAAAGCCGCCCTCGAATACGTTGCGGTTGTCACTGTCTTTGCGGTTCACCCACCACGTGAAGTTGAGTAGCAGCCGGTGGAATACGCTTTCCAGAAACGCCGTGTCGCCCTGGCCGCCGCGCTGCTTCTGGTCGATTTTGTACACCCGCCAGGTGGCGTAAGCGTGCACTGGCGGGTTCACATCGTCGAGCTTCCACTCGTAGGCCGGCAGCTGGCCGTTGGGCGCCATGTACCAGTCGCGGCACAGCAGCCGGAGTTGGTTTTTGGCGAAATCGGCATCCACCATCGCCAGCGGCAGGCAGTGGAACGCCAGGTCCCAGGCCGCATACCATGGATACTCCCACTTATCGGGCATCGAGATGATGTCGGCGTTGTTGAGCTGTTTCCAGTTGTGGTTGCGTCCGTGCAGGCGGCTGGCGGGCGGCTCGGGCATAGCCGGGTCGCCGCGCAGCCATTGGGCCACATCGTAGTAATAAAACTGCTTGCTCCAGAGCATGCCGGCCAGCGCTTGGCGCTGCACATTGCGGGCATCGGCGCTTTCTATGCCATGCTGCAGGTCGTGGTAGTAAGCGTCGGCCTCCTGCTGGCGCAGTTCGAGTATTTGAGCAAAATCGGCGAAAGGCTTATCGAGGCCGCAGGTGGCCAGCCGCAGCCGTATGGTGCGGCTACCACCGGCGGGCACCTGCAGCTGGTAGTGCACAGCCGCCTTATTGCCCCGGCGGGCCGGATTTACGGCCTTCATCCGGCCGTGTACCACGTAGTCGTTGATGCCGTCTTTGCAGTAGGCGGTGGGGTTTTGTGAGTCGAAGAGCCGCCGGGCGTTGGTTTCGTTGTCGCAGAACAGCAGCTCGGCCGGCTGGTCGTCGGCCTGCTCGTAGTACAGTTCGAGGGCAGGCAGGCTGGCATGGTCAATAGCTATCGAGCCCGATTCGGGAGCCCGCAGCTCGGGTTTGTAGTGCTCGTTGCCCCAGGCCCAGGTGTTGCGCAGCCACAGCTGGGGCAGCACATGCAACGGAGCCGACTGGTCGCCGCGGTTATGCACCGTAATCTGCAGCAGCAGGTCGTCGGGGCCGGCTTTGGCGTATTCGAGGAAGATGTCGAAGTAGCGGTTCTCCTTGAAAACCAGCGTGTCAATCAGGTCGAACTCAGGTTTGTCGCGGCCGCGGCGGGCGTTTTCGGTTACCAGCCAGTCGTACGGAAAAGCGTGCTGCGGATACTTGTAGAGCATCCGCATGTAAGAGTGCGTAGGCGTGTTGTCGAGGTAGTAATACAGCTCCTTCACATCCTCACCGTGGTTGCCTTCGGGGCCCGCCAAGCCAAACAGCCGCTCCTTCAAAATAGCATCCTGCCCGTTCCAGAAAGCGGGAGCCAGACACAAAAACTGCTTATCGTCGCTGACGCCGCCGATGGCCTCCTCGCCCCAGCGGTAAGCGTAGGAGCGGGCCATATCGTGGGTGGTATAGGTCCAGGGCTGGCCATCGGCCGAGTAGTCTTCGCGCACGGTGCCCCACTGCCTATCCGACACGTAAGGACCGAAGCGGTGCCATTCGGCCTTCCCGTCGCGCAGTTCCTGCTGCCGTTGCTGCTCCTGGTTCATGCGCTGGGGTTCTGGGGGGTTGAAAGGATAAAAGAACGGTGTAGGGGCGGGGCTTGCCCCCGCCGCCGCGGGAACGGAATCGTTACAACCAGTAACGGGCGTGCCGTTCAACGGCGCGCGGGGACAAGCGCCCCTACCTCGTTCCCACGTCACCGTTCCAACACTCCCGTTCAACGGCCGCTCCTACGTCAACTCACCCATTATCCGCAAAGCCGGGGTAGAGCGTCATGCCGCCATCGGCGAAAATACTGGTACCCGTCACGTAATCCGACTCGTCGGAGGCCAGCCAGACGGCCACCTTGCCAATATCGAGCGGCTGGCCGATGCGGCCGTAGGGAATGAGGGTGAGCAGCGACTTTTCTTCCTCAGGCGTGTCGCGGGCCGTGAGGTTGATGGGCGTGGCAATAGCGCCCGGCGCAATGCTGTTGATGCGGATTTTTTCCGGGGCCAGCTCCTGCGCCATGCTTTTCATCAGCAGCATAATGCCGCCTTTGCTGGTGGCATAGTTCACGTGGCCGGCCCACGGAATCACCTCGTGCACCGAGCTCATGCAGATAATCTTGCCCAGCGCACTCGAAATTTCCGGCTGCGGGCCGCGGCGCAGAAACTCGCGGGCTGCTTCGCGGGCGCACAGAAACTGGCCCGTCAGGTTTACGTCAATCACCCGCTGCCATTGCTCCAGCGTCATGTCCACAAACTTGGCATCCATCTGAATGCCCGAGTTATTGACCAATATGTGCAGCGTACCGAATTTCTCGCGCACGAAATCGAACATGCGCAGCACGTCGTCCTCCTTGCTCACATCGGCCTGAAACGACACGGCCTGACCACCGGCATCGGCAATTTCCTTGACTACGGCCGCCGCCTCATCGGTACTGTGGGCGAAGTTGACGATAACCGTTGCGCCCTCGGCGGCCATGGCTTTGGCCACGCCCGCCCCGATGCCGGAGCTGCCGCCCGTAATCAGGGCAATCTGGTTCTGAAGTCGATTGGCGGAAGGGGTAGCGGGCATAAAGCAGGGGGTTGAAAAGCCGGGCAAAGGAAAGAAAGAAGCTAGTGGCTAGACTGCCTTCAAGGTACTTTGGTTACATGAGCTAAAAATGAAGCACTGTATGACAAATAGTTATCTGCCAAACAATTTCACTCACTCATTTTTTCAGTTTCGTGGCCGGCCAGCCTGGCCATTACGCCCGTATATCCGTTCCACCCTCTCAGCCTTGCTTTTATGTGGATAGTTTTTTCGCTGTTAGCCGCGCTGTCGGCTGCTGTTGTCGTTATCCTCTCCAAGATAGGCGTCAAGAATATTGAGTCCAGTTTGGCCTTCGCAGTGCAGTCGGTGCTGATTGTTGGCGTTGCCTGGAGTGTAGTAGCCTGGCAGGGCCATCTGGGGCAGGTGCAGGAAATCGACCGGCGCACTTGGCTGTTTCTGATAGCGGCCGGCGTCATTACGTGCGCCTCGTCGCTGTTCTCGTTTCAGGCCCTCAAGCTCGGCCTGGCTTCCCGCACCTCGTCGTTCGACAAAATCTCGCTCGTCTTTTCCATTCTGCTGGCCGTGTTTTTTCTCAAGGAAAAGGTCACCTGGCAACTCGTGGCCGGGGCCGTGCTCATGGCCGGCGGGGCCATCCTTATTGCCTTTTCGGGGGGCGAAGAAGGAAGCAGTGACTGAGTGAGCTGAGCCGTTGCCCCACGCTACTCGCAACAATGGCTCAACTCACTCCGTCACTGGGTTACTAAGTCACTGTCAGAACTACTTTCCCGCTCGAACTGCCCTCTTCGTTGTAGCGGTGGGCGGCGGCCGTCTCGCTGAGCGGGAAGGTTTTATCGATGACCACGCGCAACGTGCCGGCCTGCAGCCAGGCCGAAATCAGGGCCAGATCGGGGCCGCTGGGGTTGGCCAGCAGCACGTGCGATGATTTATCGGACAGTAGCGCCGCCAGCTTGCCGCTCACCACGGTAACGGGCTCCGGGTCGGTGCTTACGTAGCGGCCATTGCGGCGCAGAGCCGCCTGGCTGGCCACAAAGCCCGACTTGCCGGCTGCATCAAAAATCAGGTCGTATCGGCTCAACTCCTTTGTAAAATCGTGCGCCTTGTAATCGAGGGCGCGGTCGGCGCCAAGGCTACGGACCAGTTCCAGGTTTTCGGCGCCGGCCGTGCCGGTTACCTCGCCCGCCCCCAGGGCCTTGGCCAACTGCACGGCAAACGCGCCCACGCCACCCGAAGCACCATTGATGAGCACCCGGTCGCCGGAGAGCAGTTTACCCTGGTCGCGCAGGGCCTGCAGGGCCGTAAGGGCGGCCAGCGGTACGGCACCCGCCTGCTCGAAGCTTAGCTTTTGCGGAATGAAAGCGGCGGCCGGCTCGGCCAGCAGGGCATATTCGGCGTTGGCTCCGCCGGTGCCGCCGTCGGCCATGCCGTACACCCGGTCGCCGACCGCAAAGCGCACCACTTGGCTGCCCACGGCCGCCACCTCGCCGGCCACGTCGCGACCCGGAATCATCGGGAAGCTGAACCCGGTCAGCAGCTTGATGTCGCCCCGGCGCACCTTCCAGTCGATGGGGTTGATGCTGCTGGCCCGCACCCGCACCAGTAGCTGAGTGGGCTTGGGCGTAGGGATGGGCTGGTCGCCGTAGCGCAGCACATCGGCCGGGCCGTATTCATTAAAATAGATGGCTTTCATTGCTTTCACGGTTAGTTTTCTGGTTCTGAGTTACTGGCTGGTCAGGCAGCGGCAGATGGGTTTCCGGAAGTTTTCGGGCCCTTTGGCGCATGCTACCCGGAAATTGGCACGGCCGTATGCAGGCACCTGCGCTCATCAGCACCCCTGCCTCTGTTCTTACGGCTTTCACCCGTCCTGGCGTTGCCAAAACATTCAGGTTGCCAGCAGCCGGACGCAAAAAACCGCCGCACCCAACGGATGCGGCGGTTCCAGCCATCGAGGCGCACTCCCCTCAGAACGCGCCCAGATGTTTGGCCGCCAACAGGCCGGCTAATCCGGACCAGATAACGGCGGCTTCTGCTATCAGTGGCGAAAACTACGCCTTCACTTCCGAGCCGTTGCTCGCCATCACATTCTTACCCGTCGTCTGCGACAGCGGTGCGGCGGCCTGCTCTTTTTCGGAGGCGGCAGGGGCAGCCGCCTGAGGAGTCGGCGCATGATCAACGCCCATGATACTATAAATGTGGTCCAGGTCAGAAAGGCTGTCGTTTTCCACCTGCAGGTCCTTCAGCAGGCCCTCCTTGATGTCGTAAACGAGGCCATGCAACTTGGGCGGGTTGGGGCCCCGCAGCGCGTTTTGGATGATACTGGTTTTGGTGAGGTTGCGCACCTGCTCAATCACGTTCAGCTCTACGAGCCGCCGCAACCGGGTCTCCTCATCGTCGATGCCCAAAAATTCCGTTTCGTGCAACCGGATAACGTCGCGGATACCGGTCAGCCAGCCATCAATCAGGCCGTACTGCTTGTCGCCGGCCGCCGCGGCCACACCGCCGCATCCGTAATGCCCGCACACAACTATCACCTGCACCTTGAGCACCTCCACAGCGTACTGCACTACCGAAAGCAGGTTGAAATCGGTCGGCACCACCAGATTGGCAATGTTCCGGTGCACAAACATTTCGCCGGGGCTGGTACCAGTTATAGCGGAAGCCGATACCCGCGAATCGGAACAGCCGATAAAGAGGTATTTGGGCTTCTGTCCGTTGGCTAGCCGGCTGAAGAACTCGGGGTCGGCGGCCCGGCGTTCGGCCACCCAGCGGCGGTTATTGGCAAGTATTGTTTCCATTGTTCGAAGTTGATTGAGAGGTGTTTTTACTAATTGGGAGGCGCAGGCATACTACCTGCCAATGCGGCTCTACAACCGACCGGCCGCGCTTAGTGCCCTATCACCTTTACCTGAGGAATGTTGCGCAGCTCCAGTTCGATACCGCGCTCGGGCGCTCCCTGACGGAAATTTTCGATGGCTTCCAGTACGTCGTAGTCAATAAACACCGAGTCGGAGCCGTCGATGACAACGCGGGCATTATGCGGCAACTCATCCAGGGCCCGCATAATGCTGGCTTTGTTGAGAAACGATACCTGCTCAGATAGCCGCAGGACAATCGGGCCACCCGATGCCTGGTCCAAACCACTGCGGAAGTAGGCCGAGTCGTAGTTGGCTTTTAGGATGTAGAACACTCCCACCACCAGGCCCAGCACCACACCCCTGAGCAAGTCGGTGAGCAGAATGGCTACAATGGTGATAATGAAGGGCAGAAACTGCTGCCACCCCAGCTTCCACTGAGTGCGGTACAGGTCGGGGTTGGTGAGCTTATAGCCAATAACGAGCAGAATGGCCGCCAACGCCGACAACGGAATCCGGTTGAGGAGCGGGGCCAGAAACAGCAAACTCACGAGCAGCAGTATGCCGTGGAAGAAGGCCGACATCCGCGTTTGGCCACCGGCGTTGATGTTGGCCGAACTGCGCACGATAACAGCCGTCATGGGGAGGCCACCCAACAGGCCGCTCAGCATATTGCCCGCGCCCTGGGCCATCATCTCGCGGTTGGTGGGCGTGCTGCGCTTGTGCGGGTCGAGCTTATCGACGGCCTCCACGCTAAGCAGGGTTTCGAGCGAGGCAACAATGGCAATGGTAAAGGCCACCGTGTAGGTTTCAGGACGGCTGAAAGCCGTCCAGTCGGGCGTGGTAATCAGGCCGGCCGCGTCCTGCAGCGAGTTGATGGGTGGCAGGCTCACCAAGTGCTCGGTTCCAACCGCCAGGCCCGGAGCCAGGCCCTGGAAGACTTCATTTAGCAGAATAGCCGCTACCACTACAACCAGTGCGCCGGGCACCAGCCGGGCTACTTTTACGCGCTTGCTCAGCACTTTATCCCAAAACAACAACAGACCCAGCGCCATCACCCCCACCATAGCCGGGCCGGGCTGAATGTTCTGGATGGCGTTACTGATTTCGCTGAACGTATTGCGCCCGTCGAGCTGCGTAAATGTCAGGTCCTCGAAATAGTCGGAATCAACTCCCAAAAAATGAGGAATCTGCTTCAGAATCAGAATCAGGCCAATGGCGGCCAGCATGCCGCGAATAACGGAAGTGGGGAAGTAGAGCCCGATGATACCCGCCCGGGCCAGGCCCAGCCCAACCTGCAGCAAACCAGCCAGCACCGTAGCAGACAGCATTGCCTCGAATGAGCCCAGCGTGGCAATACCCGCTACAATAATAGCCGTGAGGCCAGCCGCTGGACCGCTCACGCTCAAAGCCGAGCCACTGAGCCAGGACACCACCACACCGCCTACAATACCGGCAATAACGCCCGACAGCAGCGGCGCGCCCGAGGCCAGCGAAATACCCAGACACAGCGGCAGCGCCACCAGAAAAACCACTAGTCCGGCGGGTAAATCCTGGCTTAGGGAACTGAACGTTGAGGGAAGACGGTCGGAAGCTATTGGAGCGGCCACCTTCTTAGGGGCCGGTGCATTTTTTATCATAACGAGGGGAGGCAGTGCAGAAAATCAGGCTGGCCTCCCACTCAATTGAGCACGGCCAGCCCGATAATACAACAATACGACCGGGTCGTTAAACTCTGATTAAAAGCATGTTAAAGCCCGATTAAAGCCCGATTAAAGCCCAATTAAAGAAGTATAAAGAGCTAAGAGGCAGGTATTTAAACTGTGTACCTACCGCTATTTTTTTATAGCATTCTTCTCCCGGCTATTAGGCTATCTACCAAGTTATCAGGCAGTAAGCACTACTATGCGGGCAGGCGCGCAGCAGCAGTTGGCCCGGCAGCCAGCTAGCCGGCAGCCGGGAAAGTGAGCCGGACACGGGTACCCTGGCCCAGGGTGCTGGCTACTTCCACGCGCCCGCCATGCAACTCCATAATTTTGGCCGTGAGCGGCAGGCCGATACCATGGCCGGGCACAGTCCGCACCGCTTCAGCCCGGAAAAAGGGCACGAATACCTGTTGCCGGTCGGCCTCGCTCATGCCCGGCCCCTGATCAACGACGAGCAGCTGTACCTGGCTGCGGGTGGCCGTGAGCGTGGCCACAATGGGGGCAGTAGGATTAGCAGCCGTGAACTTGCAGGCGTTTTCCAGAATATTGAGAAAGGCCACCAGCACCAGCGCCTCGTTGCCGAGCACGGCAAACGGCACGGCAGCTGCCACGCCGGGTACTTCGCGGAAATCGAGGTCGATACGGCGGGTGGGATGGCGTCGATGCAGTTCCTCGTGGGCCATCAGCAGCAGTTCGTCGAGGCGCAGGCAGATGCGTGGTACCTGGCTGGGGTCGTCGGAGGCGCGGGCAATCTGGAGCAGGCCGTTAGTCAGGTCCTTGAGTAGCCGGGCCGCATCGAGGGTGGCACGCAGCACCCGCTGGTACTCCTCGGGGGTTCGCTCCTGCTGTAGCAGGGCCACTTCGAGCTGCCCGATGATGGCGGCAAGGGGCGTACGCAGCTCGTGCGAGGCGTCGCGCACGAAGGTTCGCTGGCCCACAAAAGCTGTTTCGAGCCGATCGAGCAGGCTATTGAAACGCTGGGCCAGCAACGATACTTCGTCGCGGCCCTGGCCGGGGCTCAGGCGCTGATGCAGGTCGGAAGCCGTGATGCTATCCACCTCGCGAACGATGCGCTTCATGGGCATGAGCGCTTGGCCAGCAAAAATCAGCCCCCCGATACCCACCACCACAAGCGAAACCAGCAACCCGAATGTAAGCACAGTCAGCAGGTTACCCAGCTTTTCTTCGCTATCGGCATCTACTGATGAGGCTACCACCACGAAGTTACCCCGGCCGGGTTCCTTATAAAGCAAGCCCACCGTTTGGTGGAAACGGCCCTCGAACCGCACCTCGCGGCCAGTCTGGCGCACCTGTTGCAGGAGTGAAACCGGCACATTTCGGTCTTCGCGGCCCTCGCGGAACACCATCCGGTTGCGGGCATCGAACACATGTACCTCCTCGGCCGGCAGCGTGCGGTAAAACTGCCGCAGATAGCGCCGGTACGAAGCCCGGCTACGCTCGTCGCCGCGCCGCGTACCGTCCAGGTACACGTGCGCTACCACTCTCGCCCGCAAAAACAGGCTTTCGGTAAATGCCTCGTGCCGCGACTGATAGGTAAAAAAGTAGATTACGGCTGCAAACAGCAGCAGCGTAACCACCAAAATGGCCGCAAACTGTACCGTAAGCCGCGCGCGAATCGTCATGGGTTAGGAATTAGTAATGAACGTCATGCCTCATCTGGCGGCCACGCAGCCGAAGCACCGCTACCGCTTCGTTGGTTCTAAGCAGGCAACAGGGTTCGTATTGCGGTAGCGGTGCTTCGACTGCCTCCTTGCGCTACATGCTCAGCGTGGCCCTCCACCACTGGCAACTGGCAGCCTGTTCTACTCCTCCTTCATCACATAGCCCATGCCCACAAGCGTATGGATGAGTTTGGGCGTGAAATCCTTGTCGAGCTTTTTGCGCAGGAAGTTGATGTACACGTCGATGACGTTGGAGCCGGTGTCGAAGCTCGTATCCCAGACCTGCTCCAGAATATCGACCCGCGACACGACGCGGTTCTGATTGCGCAGCAGGTATTCGAGCAGGGCAAACTCGCGGGCCGTAAGCTGGATGGGCTGGCCGGCCCGGTGCACCATTTTGCTGGCCGGGTCGAGGGTGAGGTCGGCCAGTTGGAGCATACCGCCGGCCGGGGCCACATCGTGGCGGCGGCGCGTGAGGGCCCGAATGCGGGCCAGCAGCTCCTGAAACGCAAAGGGCTTTACCAGGTAATCATCGGCGCCGGCGTCGAGGCCGCGGATTTTATCGTCGGTTTCACCCAGGGCCGTAAGCATCAGGATGGGCACGCCGGTGTTCTGAGCCCGCACCTGCCGGCACACCTCCAGCCCGCTCAGGCCCGGCAGCAGCGTATCGAGGATAAGCAGATCGTAGCCGCCCTGCCTGGCCAGGCGCAGGCCCAACAGGCCATCGGCTGCCAAATCCACCTGGTGGTGCTGTTCGCTCAGGCCCTGATGCAGAAACGCGGCAACCTTGGGCTCGTCTTCAACCAGCAGAATTTTCATGGCCGCAAGATACGCGGCTGGCCGGCTTCAACCCCGTCAACGAAAAAACCCTCACTACGAAGCGCAGTGAGGGTTTTTGGTGATCCCGCTGGGATTCGAACCCAGGACCCATACATTAAAAGTGTATTGCTCTACCAGCTGAGCTACAGAATCATTCCACTTCGCAAGGCCAAAGCCTTTTCAGAAGGGAGTGCAAAAGTAGCAGGCTTATCCGGTCGGTGCAAGCAAACGAGGTATTTTTCGCGTTTATGCGCCTCTCCTGCTGCCCAATTCCCTGATATTCAACCGTAATTGTTTACAGCCGCCCTGCTATTCTCCAGAGGAGCAACTGCTAGATTTTCGCCATTTCGTCCTGCACGAAGTCGGCCAGGGTGCGCAGGTATTCGGTACTGAAATCGAAGCGGATACCGGCCGCCGCGTAGATTTCGCCGATGGGAGCCGTGTAGCCCAGAGCCAGCGCGCGCTGGTAGCCAGCCAGGGCCGCCTGCGGGTTCTGGCGGTAGTTGCGCCACACGGCAATGGCGCCGAGCTGGGCCATGGCGTACTCGATGTAGTAAAAGGGTACTTCGTAGAGGTGTAGCTGCTTCTGCCACAGATAGGGCTTGATATGCTCCAGGCCCTTCCAGCTCACGGTGCGCTGGTTGAACTCGTCGAACAGCTCGACCCAGCGGGCATGGCGCTGCTCCTCGGTGTGGGTCGGGTGCTCGTACACCCAGTGCTGAAACTTGTCGATGGTAGCCACCCAGGGGAAGGTTTCGAGCACGCTTTCGAGGTGGGTACGCTTGGCACGCCGCAACTCCTCTGGGTCGGTAAAGAACACGTCCCAATGGTCGAGGCTGAGCAGCTCCATGCTCATGGAAGCCAGTTCGGCCACTTCGGAGGGCGGGTGCTTATCGGCGCCCAGCGGCAGGCGGCGCGTGAGGAAGCTATGCACCGCGTGGCCGCCCTCGTGCAGCATCGTCACCACGTCGCGCAGCGAGCTGGTCGCATTCATGAAAATGAAGGGCACCCCGGTTTCGTCGAGCGGATAGTTGTAGCCGCCGGGAGCCTTGCCCTTGCGGCTTTCCAGGTCGAGGTTGCCCATCTGTCCCATCGTGCGCAGGCACTGGCCTAAAAATGGGTCGAGGCGGTCGAAGACGGTGGTGGTTTTGGCCAGCAGCTCCGCGCCCGTGGCAAAGGGCTTTAGCGGCGCCTGGCCCGACACATCCACGTCGAGGTCCCAGGGGCGCAACTCGGCCAGTGCCAGATCCTGGCGGCGCTCCAGGTCGAGGTTATCGGTAAGCGGCACTACGGTTTCGCGAATGGCGCGATGGAATTCCAGCGTGTCCTGGGGCGTGTAGTCGAAGCGGCCGAGGGCGGCGAACATGTAGTCGCGGAAGTTGGCGAATCCGGCGTTCAGCGCCACTTGGTGGCGCAGACCGATCAGGCGCGTGTACAGCTCGTCGAGGGCCTTGGAATCCTGGAGGCGGCGCTCCTGCACGGCCCGCCAGGCTGTTTCGCGCTCCTGCCGATCGGGGCTTTTGAGGCGGTCAGCGGCTTGGGGCAGCGTCAGCTCTTCGCCGTCGAGCGTCACGGTCATGGCCCCGGCCAGGGCGGCGTACTGCTGCTGCTGGGTGCTGATTTCGGTTTTGAGCGGTACGTTCTCGGGCCGGTAGATGGCCAGCGCCTGCCGCACCGAGCGCACAAATACCCGGTAGCGGTTTTCATCGAGCCCAGGCAGAAACTCCGAGGCCAGCATTTTCTCGTTGAGCGCATGGTCGTGGGGCGCGACGTGGGGCTCAATCTCGTTCACAAAAAACTGGAAGGCCTCAGTGCGCGCGGCATCCTGGGTGTCGCAGGTCATGCGAATGTAGCGCCAGGCAAGGTCTTCGCTCAGCGCCGCTTCCAGCTCCGAGCGGTTCAGCAGCCAAAGCTCCAACTCTGCGGCCGAGCCGATTTCCCGGTCGCGCAGCTCAATGAAATAGGGCTCAATGGCGGCCCAATCGGTCACGGTAAACGCCTCGGGCAAGTATTGGCGGGGGGGGCGTTGGGTGTCGGTGGCGAGGTCGGCGGCGGGCGTGGAAGAAGTCATTTTATTGGAAGCTAGAAGCTGGAAGGCGAGAGGCAGGTAATAAGAGCTATGGGCAAGCAATAAATTGAACGTCATGCCTCATCTGGCGTCCGCGAAGCCGAAGCATCTCCATTGCAATAGTAATCCTGCGTTTGGTTACCGTTGCGGTAGAGATGCTTCGGCTTCGCGGACGCCAGATGAGGCATGACGTTCTATTTCAAAGTCTTAGCTTCTCAAGAATTCTTACCCAATCTCAATTACTACGTCGCTTGTGAGCGGGTGGCCGACGCAGGTGAGCACGTAGCCCTGGTTCATTTCGGAGTCCGAAAGGCCTTCGCGCTCGTCGAGGTGGACTTTGCCCGAGAGGCACTTACCGCGGCAGGCGGTGCATAGGCCGGCCTGGCAGCTGTAGGGCAGGTCGATATCCTGATCGAGGGCGGCTTCCAGAATCGTCTGTTCGGGGCTCACCTCGAACTGGTACTCAGCACCTTCATAGTGAATGGTGACGTTGCGGGAGCTGCTCTGCTCGCCGTCGTCGGCGGCCGACACGTCGCCGTGCCCGCCCGACTGGGCAACGGCCTCAGCCGAATCGGCGGCGGCCACGAAACTCTCGCGGCGCACGCGGGTCGCCGGCACACCCAGCAGCTCCAGGGCCGACTGGGCTTCCAGCATCAGCCCATCGGGGCCGCAGAGGAAATACTCGGCCTGAGCGGCCGGAAACTGGTGGCGCTGCTCCAGAATGCGCAACAGGGTGGTGCGGTTGAGGCGGCCGGTGTGCTTGTGCTCGGCGGAGGGGCGCAGGGGCTGACTGAACACGTGCTCCATCTGGAAACGGCCGGCGTACTGCTGCTCCAGCTGCCGAAGCTGGTCGGCAAAAATCACCGAATCTTCGTTGCGGTTACCGTAGATGAGCAGCACATGGCTCTTGGGCTCCTCGCGCAGAATGGCCTTGAGCATGCTCATGAGCGGGGTAATGCCCGAGCCGGCACCCACCAGCACGATAGAGCGGGCGGCCTGGGGCTGAGGTGCCAGCACGAAGTTGCCCAGCGGGGCCATTACTTCCAGCTGCTGGCCCACCTGCACGGTATCGAGCAGGTAGTTGCTCACGAGGCCGCCCGTTACGCGCTTTATCGTAACGGCCAGGCGCGGGGCCTCGCCGGGGGTGCTGCTGAGCGAATAAGCCCGGCGCTCCTTCTTGCCGCCGGGGCCGCAGGGCAGAATCAGGGTCAGGAACTGGCCGGGTTGGCAGGCCACGGGCTGGCGGTCGGGCCGCTCGAAATGGATGGTAACGGCGTCGGGGGTTTCCTGGGTCAGCTCAACAACATTCAGCGTCAGGTAGGGGCTACTCATAAGGGCAAGCAGGTATTACGGGTGGGTTTAAACACAAAGTTCGTTATTCGATTTTTGTTTCCCGCGTAGAATGTAATCCCGGGGCAGTAGAACGTGTCATGCGGAGCGTAGTCGAAGCATCTCTACTGCAGTAGTAATCCTGACGTTTGGTTAGCATTGCAGTAGAGATGCTTCGACTACGGCTTACGCCTTCGCTCAGCATGACAGTTCTCTACCTAAGCCGTTGCGTTCGTTCTGCCCGACAGTTCTTTTAAATCCATAAACTTCCAAATGCTTTCCGACTTACTCCGCCGCCACCAAGCCGATTTTGGCCCCGTACTGCCCGTCGACCTCAACTCACCCGAAGTGGCGCGCCTCGATTTCACGGCCGCCAACCCGCTACTCACCGCCGCCAACCTGCACGACACCGCTACCTTCGACCAGCTGGTAGCCCGGCTGCTGGCCGATAAAAACGCCCTGATTGGCGTGGGCGGCTACCTCGAAGACCGCGTCATTTACCGCCGCAGCCCCGGCCTGTTCGACGCTGACCCCACGGCCCCCGCCCGCTCGCTGCATCTGGGCGTGGATGTGTGGCTGCGCGCCGGCACGCCGGTATTGGCCCCGCTGCCGGCCACCGTGCACAGCCTCGCCGACAACGAAGGCCACGGCAACTACGGCCCTACCGTCATTCTGGAGCACGAGTTGGAAGGGACAGTTTTCTACACGCTCTACGGTCACCTCAGCCGCCGCGAAACCGCCCTGCTGCGCCCCGGCCTGGTAATAGCCCAGGGCGACACCTTTGCCGAAGTAGGCCCCGCGCCCGAGAACGGCGACTGGCCGCCGCACCTGCACTTTCAGGTTATGGCCGATTTACAAGGCCGGGTAGGCGACTTTCCCGGCGTGGCGCTGGTCTCGGAGCGCACCACCTGGGCGGCCCTATGTCCCGACCCAAACCTGATTCTGCAAAGCCGCCACTTAGCCACGGATTAGCACGGATTTTTCGGAGTTCACGGATTTTGTAGTCGGGCCTCCCGTGCCTGCGGCCGTTGGGCATTTTCTGTTTCCCAAAAAAGCAAAAAACCACCTCAACTGAGGTGGCTTTTTGCTTTTTTATCGTCTACAAAATACGTGAAATCCGAAAAAATCCGGGCTAATCCGTGGTCAGTCGAACTTGATGGCGGCCACTGGCTTGATGCGGGAAATCAGGTAAGTCGGAATCAGCACGGCCAGCAGGGAGGTGAAGAACGTAGCCGCGTTGAGCATCAGGATGATAGTCCAGTCCCAATGAATCGGCACACGGTCCATGTAGTAGTTTTCGGGGTCGAGCGGGATAACGTGCAGGTAGTACTGGATGGCGCAGAAGCCCAGCCCTATCAGGTTGCCCCAGAGGATTCCGCGCACCGTCAGGCTCAGGCCGCGGAAGAAGAACATGCTCCGGATCTGGTTATCGGTGGCCCCGATGGCCTTGAGCACCCCAATCATGTTGGTGCGCTCCAGAATCATAATAAAAATGGTGGCCACCATATTGAAAGTCGCCACGAAAATAATGAGCACCAGAAAGATAACCACGTTGCGGTTGAGCAGCTTTAGCCACTCGAACAGCTGCACGTACTGCTCGGTAATCTTGTCGAGCTTAAGGTCGTAGCGCAGGTTTTCGTAGAGGTTATCGGCTACCGGGTCGAGGCGGTTGAAGTCCTTGAGCGTGACTTCGAGCCCGCCCACCAATGTATCGGGCCAGGCGTTCAGGTCGCGAATCTGGCGGATGTCGCCAATGACGAAGGCCTCATCGAACTCGTCGAGGCCGGTCTGGTAGATGCCACTGACCACGAACTGGCGCACCCGCGGCGGGCTTTGAATAAAGTAGAACAGGGCCTTGTCGCCGACCTTGAGCCGCAGCTTGTCGGCCACCTTGCGCGACACGAGCACGTCGTTGCTGGCGGCTGAATCGGGGAAGGTGATGAACTTGCCGGCGGCCAGGTTCTTGCGCATCGAGGAGGGACTGGTCTTCTCGTCGATGCCCTTAATCACCACGCCCAGCACTTCATCTTTGGTTTTGATGATGGCCGTTTTGCGGGCAAAGGGCTGAATGGTGGCTACCTGCGGATTGTCGCGCAGCTCGCGCACCAGCTGCGGCTGGCCGATGGGCTCGGCCTCAAGCGAGTTGTTGGTGTCGTACTTACTGATTTGCAGGTGCGAGCCGAAGGAGAAGATTTTGTTCTGGATTTCGTTGCGGAAACCCTCCAGAATGGCAAACGACACCACCATCACGGCCAATCCCATGGCAATGCTGATGATGGCTATCTTTGTCACCGACGAGGTGAACGAGCCCGCATCGGCCCCGTCGATCTTATGAGATATGTACTGCGAAACGTTCACCGGCGTAAAGCTAGATGAATCCGAGTAGTTTTCCACCCCTGCCCATGCCTTCTTTCCTGCCCCAGAGTCTGCTCAGCCTCGCGCTACTGCTCACCGACTGCACCCGCCCGGCCCAGACGGGTTCGACTACGGCCGCCGCGCCCACCGCGCCCGCAGCCCAAACGGTGGCCGCGCCGCCCCAGGTGGTGCTAAAGCAGCCGGCCGCCGCGCCGCTGCAGGTGGCCGCCGCGCAGTTCGATAAGTACCTGCCGCTGCTGCAGGGCAAACGCGTGGGCCTGGTAGTGAACCAGACCGCCCGCGTGGGCCAGGCATTTCTGGTAGATACGCTGCTGAGCCGGGGCGTAAACGTGAAAGTGATTTTTGGGCCCGAGCACGGTTTCCGGGGCGAGGCGGCCGATGGCGCCACCATTAAGGATGGCAAAGATGCCCGTAGCGGCCTGCCGGCGCTGAGCCTGTACGGGGCCACCAAAAAGCCAACGCCCGAGATGCTGCGCAACATCGACGTGCTAGTATTCGACATTCAGGACGTGGGCGCACGCTTCTACACCTTCATCAGCACGATGCACTACGTGATGGAGGCCGCCGCCGAGCAGGGCAAGGAGGTCATCATCCTCGACCGGCCCAACCCCAACGGCTGGTACGTGGACGGTCCGGTGCTGGAGCCCAAGTACAAAACCTTTGTCGGCATGCACCCGATTCCGATAGTGCACGGCCTGACGGTGGGCGAGCTGGCCCAAATGATTAACGGCGAAAAATGGCTGGCCGGCGGCAAACAGTGCCGCCTGACGGTTATTCCGGTAGCTGGCTACACCCACGCCACGCGCTACGAACTGCCGGTGCGCCCCTCCCCCAACCTGCCCACCGCCCATTCGGTCGACCTCTACCCCAGCCTCTGCCTGTTCGAGGGCACCGACGTGAGCGTGGGCCGCGGCACCGACCGGCCGTTCGAGGTAATCGGGGCACCTACCCAGCCCGCCAGCCGCCCGTTCAGCTTCGTACCCACGCCCAACCCCGGCTCCACGGCCCCGCCTCAAAACGGCAAGCGCTGCTACGGCCAGGACCTGGAAGGCATCGGCGAAGTCGGCTTCACGCTCTCGTATCTGATCGACTATTACAACCAGAGCACGGCCAAGGACAAGTTCTTTACCGATGGCTTCGAGCGGCTGATGGGCACGGCCGAAACGCGCCAGCAAATTATTGCCGGCAAGTCGGAAGCCGAAATCCGGGCCTCCTGGGAGCCGAAACTGGGCGCTTATAAAGTGATGCGCCAGAAGTATTTGCTGTATCCTGAAAATTAAATTTCACGCAGTGTCTCGGGGTGGATGACGCGGTGTCTCGCAGTGTTGTTCAATGGCCACCCCGAGACACTGCGTCATCACCCCGAGACCCTGCGTGAAACCATATGCTCAACATCATTTTTATGGGCACCCCCGAATTTGCGGTGCCTACGCTTGAGGCCTTACTAAGCTGGGAAGGTTGCCGGGTAGTGGCCGTAGTTACGGCGCCCGACAAGCCCGCCGGGCGGGGCCGGCAGCTGCAGGGCTCGGCCGTGAAAGCGGCCGCCGAGGCCCACGGCCTGCCGGTGCTCCAGCCCACTAATCTCAAAAACCCCGAATTTCAGGCCGAGCTAAAAGGCTACGGGGCGGATTTGCAGGTGGTGGTAGCTTTCCGGATGCTGCCCGAAGCGGTGTGGAACATGCCGCCACGGGGCTCCATCAACGTCCACGCTTCGCTGCTGCCCCAGTACCGGGGCGCGGCCCCCATCAACTGGGCCCTCATCCACGGCGACACACAAACGGGTGTTACCAGTTTCTTCCTGCGCCACGAAATCGACACCGGCAACCTTATTTACCAGGATGCGGTGGACATTGCGCCGGAGGATGACTTCGGCTCGCTGTACGAAAAGCTGAAGGCGGCCGGGGCTGCATTGGCGTTGCGCTCGGTGCAGGCTATTGCCGCCGGCGAGGCCCCCAGCATTCCGCAGCCCGAGCTGCCGGAGTTGCGGCCCGCCCCCAAGCTCACCAAGGAAACCGGACGCCTCGACCCCATGCAGCAGTCGGCGCCGGCGCTGGCCAACCTCGTGCGCGGCCTTGCTCCCATCCCCACGGCCTTCATCCAGCTGCCCGACGGCCGCACGCTCAAAGTATTCCGGGCCCAACCATTCAGCGACGAGGAAGCCAGCGGCCCCGATATGGGCGGCGCCGGCCAGTGGCACACCGATGGCCGCAGCTACCTGCGCCTGCAAACCGCCGACGGCCTGCTCGACCTGCTCGACGTGCAACTGGAAGGCAAGAAGCGCATGCCCATCCAGGATTTCCTCCGCGGCTTCGATATAAAACTGCTGAGCTGAGTTGGTTGTCAGTAAAGGGTACGTCATGCAGAGCGTAGTCGAAGCATGACGTTCTTTTATTCCCTTTCGCCCGGCAACTTATCATTTCACTTTCCCACCATTCTACCTCATGACCGCACTCGTTGTAGCCGTGGCCGATAACGGCGTTATCGGGGGCGAAAACCGCTTGCTCTGGCATCTGCCGCTGGATTTGAAGCACTTCAAGCAGCTCACGCTGGGCCACCCCATCATCATGGGCCGGCGTACCTACGAAAGCATCGGTCGGGCCCTGCCCAAGCGGCGCAACATTGTGGTTACGCGTCAGGCCGGTTGGCAGGCAGGAGGCTGCGAAACGGCCGCCTCGGTGCTCCAAGCCCTGGAAATGGCCCGCACGACTGATGAAGACATTTTCGTCATCGGGGGCGGCGAAATATATCAGCAGGCCCTGCCCGCCGCCGACACCGTGTACCTGACCGAAGTACACCACGCCTTCGAGGGCGACGTGACCTTCGCCCAACTGCATCCCGGCGAATGGCGCGAGGAAAGCCGCGAGCGGCACGAGCCCGACGCAACCCATGACTACGCCTTTAGCTTCGTTACGCTACGGCGGCGGTGAGGCTGAATTGACCATACCCTGTCATCCTGAAGTATGGTCGCAGGCCCTCATTTCAAAGCATCACGCCCCATTCAATAAGCAAAAGCCCCTGACGCCAGCGTAGGCGTCAGGGGCTTTTTTTAGTTGTCACTAACGAGCAACCTACCGCAGCAACACTAACTTGCCCCAGTCCTTTTTGAAGGCTTTGTCGGCGGCGGTGGCACGCTGCCTAAACTCACCCGTGGGGTCATCGAGCACCACGCGGTAGAGGTAAGTACCGTTGGCCAGCCGGTCGCCGTAGGTGTCGGTGCCGTCCCAGTACTGCTCGGTCATGTTGTTACCGATGCGCAGCGGGCCCATATCCTCCATCATGATTTCCTTCACCACCCGGCCCGTCAGGCTCACAATCTGAATTTTCATGTTGCGCGGCAGCGTTTCGCCGGTAAGCGTGAAGACGAAGCGGGTTTTGCTGGTTACCGGGTTCGGGTACGGGAAGACGTTGGTGATGGACGAGCCCGACACGACCTCGAACGTGATGCGGTAGGGCTCGGTGCCGGCCGCGTTGCCGCTGCCGTCCTTGCCCTGTACTTCCAGCGTGTAGATGCCGTCGGTAAGCGGCTGGTTCTTGCCCGGCTCAAACACCAACCGGGCCAGGCCCTGAGCTGAATCGGCCTTGAAGGACGTGATGCTGACCCCGTTCAGGTCGATGGCCTGGCCAGCCCCGCCGGGACGGGTGAGCACGAGCAGAAAATTGCCACGGCTGACAATCGGACGAAGCTTGTCGATGTCGCGCAGCTGCACACTGATGCTGGGTCGTGACGATACAATTTCGCCGTTCAACAGGTGGCGGCCATCGAAGGCCACGTCCAGTACCGGCGGCGTATCGTTGTTTATTACCTCAAAGGGAGCTAGCGTTAGCTCGTTGTTGAAGTATTGCTGCTCGGGCTGGCGGCGCGGGTTGAGCACTACCTGGCCCGAGAGCGTACCGTAGAGGCCCCGGGCGTCGAGCGTGACATTATAAGTCTGCTGGGTGTGAGCCAGCAGGGCCGCACCCTGAAGTGGGTAATACCGCTCGCGCGGAACCCCAGCCGTGCCCGAACGCAGCACGATATAGCCCACGAGTGGCGCTTTGAAGTCGAAGTCCGATACGTTCTGGAAAGTTACCGGCACCGTAACCGAGCCGGTTTTCTGGGCCTGCTCCGTCAGCTGAACGACCGTGAGGGGCGTGGCGCTGGGGCGGACCACACCTTCGGGCACGCCCTGGTAGGTTACCAACCACTGTTCCAACTGCGGTGTCTGACCGGAGCTATCGGCGGTGAATGTGGCCTGCAGCTGCAGGTAGCGATACAGCTTAGCCGATACGCTACTCAGCGCCAGCGTCCGGCTCGTGACGTTGGGGTTGAGCACGATGGTGTTTTCCAGGCTATCGATGCCCAGCAGTTTCAGCGTGTAGCCAGTTCCCGATTCGGTGCGGACAGTGTGATAAAGCGTCTCCCACTGCCGGGCCGGGCCGATACGGGTTGAGGTAATCGTTCCCTGCCGGGTGTTCTCGTTGAAGCTCCACTGCCCACCGGGCACGGCTACTTCCACCCCACTCCGCTCGTCGCGGCGGAACTGCCCGGGGTGGCTCTGCGACCAACCGCCCTGGCTACGCCCTTTAATCACGCGGAACGAGCTAACGGCCCAATCAGGGCTTTCGTCACCTTGGGGGGCGTGCAGGCGCACCCGCCAGTACCATACCACACTATCGGGCTGGCCGGGCAAGGTGGGCAGCGCGGGCGTCCACTCGGGTACCATTACGGCATTCAGCCGCGCCTGCCGTAATGGGCTGGCGAAGGTTTGAGTGGTATCCAGTTCCAGGTCGTATTCGCGGCTGACGGTGGTAGGCACGTTGCTCTGGGCTACCAGCCGTACCTCATTTGAGCCCACAATGGCGAATTCGGGTGGGCTGAGCGTAGTCACGCCACCCGTCAGGAAGGTGTAGCTGAGCGTGGCGCGGTTATTTGTCTCGTCAAGTTCGGGAATGACATTATCGGGGTCGATATCAACCTGGAACGTATTCTGGCCAGCAATGCTGCCAGTGGCCGGGTTGGCCAGGGCCAGCGTGTAGGTAGTGTCCTTGCGGGCCTGGAGCACCACGAAGTTGAAGACACTGGTGCTGCTGCCCACCGTGCGGGTAACGCGGATCGGCAGCGAGCCAGTGGTGATTTTACCGGGGTTGCTCACGCCTAGCTTCAGCTCGAACGCGGCATTGGGCGTGGCTGGCACCACGGCCGGCGAAATTTGCAGGCGGCTGTCAGCCGTCTGGAAATCGGGGCGCTCAGGTGAGAACAGCCGCAAGGCCGGGTCGCCCTGCCAGATGGTGCTCATCAGGGAGGGCACGGCAAATTGCCCGGGCAGCAGCCTAGGCTGTAGGCGTCGGAACGCCTCGGCCTGTGCCTCTACTACCGGTTTACCGTACCACTGCGGGTCGGTGAGCAGCAGTTGGTAGGTCAGCTTATCTACCTGATCGATATTGGCCGCTACATCGAGCGAGGAGTTGCCCATGAAGCCCACACAGCCTTTATCAGGTGCCAGCATCCAGTCTTCGCCCATCGAGCCTTCGCCAGTGAAAGCATTGCCCGCCACGCAGCCGCTCATAAACATCACCGGATAACGACCCTTGTTGGCATACCCGCTGGCGGGGGCCAGAATGTTAGTGGGTGTCAGGTCGAAGTTGCGCAGGCTGCCGTGACCGAAGTAATGGATAATGGACACGCCTTCGTTCACCTGTGGCGCAATATCAACGACTATGGGCTCAAAGCCTAGCCGCCCAATCCGGTCAATAAATCGCACTATACGTCCCCCAAAAAAGGGCTTCCGCATAATCTGGCCGTATTCTTCCAGGTACCTTTTAAACTCTTCGGGCTCGCCGGAATTTTGACCGCCAGCCAGCAACACCACATTGCGCCGCCAGGGCTCCAGGCCCAGAGCCTCATGCTCGCGCAGTTTGTTGAGGTAGCTTATAATCTGGTCGGGATTGTTGGCCGCCACGCGCCCGGTAGCCATCCGGCTGATATAGTCGCCATTGGTCCAGTCGGCGGTGAAGAAAATATCGGATGCCCCGCGCGAGCTGGTGGGCACATAATCGGGCGTGCCTTCGTATTGAGCCGGTGTGGCCTGGCGATGGAACAGTCCTTTGTTGACACGCGTGCCGGTTTCATAGCCCTTGCCCAGCAGCAACAAGCTGCGCTTCGTGGCCGGGTTTTTCGTTAGCATCCATTGCGCAAACTGCCGGATGGCCAGCGCCGACTTCTCGCCGTAGTGGAACTGGTCGTAGAGCTGCTCGGTACTTACTACCAGCGTATCGTGCCTGCCACCCGCCACCGAAGCGCGGTAGTTGGCATAGCTACGCACGGCGTTACCCGTGGTGCCGTTGGTGGTGGGTTTCATCAGCCCCCGGGCACTCACTATCAGAAAATTGGCGGTGGTAGGCAGGGCCCGAAAGCGCACTGGCTGCGCCGGCAACGGCGGCACCAAGGCGCGAGCCAAATCGTGCAGGCGCAACATCGGGGAGCGGACGGTGACGGCCGGGAATACGAACTGCGAAGTGCTACCCGCAGTCTGGGGTGAAATGCGCACTACGGCAGCGGGGTCAGTTACGTCGTAGCCTACCACGGTAGCGGGCAAGTTATCCAACTGATATGTAATCGGCTTAGCCAGCGTCGAATCGGGCAGAAAAGCTACCCCAACGTGGCCCACCACCCAGCGGCGGGTCTGCGGGTAGGTAACGCGCAAGTACCCTACGCGCACGAAGTTATCTTTGGTATAGCCGGGCACCTGCGGGGCCGCTAATTTCACCTGCAGCTTACCATCGGCCCCAATGTCGGAAGCTCGCAGCAGGGTCCGAAATGTTCTTTTCGCAAGACCGGCCAGGGGGAAAGAGCCCAGCTCGCGGGGGTTGCTGCCCGAGACGACTGATACGACAATCGTTCGGGTAATGAATCTAGTTCCTACCACTACTAACTCCAGGGACGGGTCGCCGACCACGGCGGCCAGCGAATCAAGCACATAGTTGCCCTCGCCAACCAGCCGTTGGCCTTGGTAACCGATGTTTGTTGAGAGAAAGCCTTCACCCGACTCCATCCAGGGTTGGTACACCAGCTGTTCTTCGCTGATGCTTGACCAGGTAGCAGCTTGTATTTGCGTATCCTGCTTGAGCCAGTTGGCGTGCGGCGCGCCGGCCGCCAACTGGGGCTGGGCCATGCGCTTGCCCAAAGCGGTGGGCGACACGGTCAGGAAGTAAGCGGCGGTATCGGTGTATAGGCTGTAGAGGTTATGTACCTGATCTGCCGGGTCTTTGTACATGCCCCGGTCGAGCTGGCCATCGTTGCGCTGGCCAAAGAACTCGACGAACGAGCTGGCATCGAGCGCCGTAGCGTTGCCGCCCACATGGATAGCTACCTCTTTGCCCCGCCGCCACAGCTGCAACCGCCGTGGATCGGCGCTGGTGATACCAGCGCGCTGTAGGTAGGGGTAGTCGAGGCGGTAGATACCATCCTTCACTACTTTAATCTTATAGTACGGCTGGCCAGGCGTTAGCCATTCGTTGCCATAAGGACCCGACTGGGCCTGAACGGCGGCTGTGCCCAACAGGCTCAGCAGCAGCACCAGCCACGCGGTTTTCAGGTAGTGTTGTTTCATCGATATTCTGCTAGAAGGCGAATAGATAGCGTCCGGCGGGCTGAAGCACCGCATCAAAGCTTATTTCAGGCCGTAGCCCAGCGACACAATAATGGAGGTGGGCTGCGAGCGTTGGCCCAGTTTTTCCACGGCCAGCCGGGTCAGCGCCATGTCGAGGCGCAAACCGCTCAGGGCTACGCCCAGGCCCAGGCTGGGCTGCACTTTCCAGGTTTCGGAGCCCGTGAAGGACTGCACCTGCTGGGCGTTGCCCACGCCACCGCGCAGGTACACCAGGTTCTTGTAGCCCAGCTCCAGGCCGGCCCGCGGGTCGAGGTTCAACGCCTTGCTCGATACCAGCGTGTTGCGTTGCCCGTCGGTGCTCAGCTCCATATCGAGGGCGGCCAGGGCCGTGAACTCGCCGGGCAGCTTGATAAGGCGGCTGCCGCCGAATACGAAGAGCGGCAGCGTGATTTCGGTGCTGTTCTCGGGCATCTGGTCCAGCGCGTTGGCCGGTCCCTCGAACTGGTCGCGGTGAATGGTCCAGGCGTTGTAAGTGGTGGTAATGTCGCGGGCCATCAGGCCCAACTGCCAGCCGTTGCGGCGGTACTGCACGCCCGCATCGATACCGAAGCCGATGGCATCGGCAAACGAGCCGATGTTGCGGTAGATGACCTTGGCGTTGGCCCCCACCTGCAGGCCCTCAATGGAGCTTATTTGGCGGGCGTAGGAGAGCAGCAGCGCGTAATCGGCCACCGAGAAGTAGCGGATGTTATTGTAGTCGATGTAGCCGTACTCATTCACCAGGTTGCGGGTGTCGGCAATATCATCAACCCCCAGCCGAATGAGGCTCACGCCCAAGGCACTCTTGTCGTCGAGCTTCATGCCGAAGCCGGCGTAATCGTTTTTCACGATGCCCGAGAACAGCTCGGAGTGCATCAGCACACCGTCGTACTTGTTCTTCTGGCTCACCAGACCGGCCGGGTTCCAGTAGCCGGCGGTGGCATCGTCGGCCAGGCTGACCTGCACTTTGCCCATGCCCAGCGCCCGACCACCCACGCCCACGTTCAGAAATTCGTTGCTGTATTTGGGCGTTTTGGTCTGGGCCAGCGCCGGCGACAGCATTACCAGGCTTAGGCCTGCACCCAGCAACAGGGCCTTATAAGAGGAGAAGTGGGGCATAGAGAAGTAAGCCAGATTCGAGTCCGATAAAGGAAGAAAAGCACTGTTCGGCAGCAACGCAAGATACTTAGTAATAGTGCGTCTCGGATTGCCTTCCTCACTAAAAACCTAAAGTGCAGGCTCAAAGATACGCTTCCAGTGCTTAGCTACGGGGGTCTGCCGCCACCGGCAAACCAGAAAATCAGCGCAACCAAATATTTGTTTTAACAGTACCTTGTGTTACATAGTACCTTTTACTATCTTTGACTCATTCTTCACCCCCAATCTGTCTTCACTTATGAAAGTCGAGAACACCCAAGTGCAGATGCGGAAGGGCATTCTGGAGTTCTGCATCCTCGAAATCATTGCCCGCGGCGAGGTCTACGCCTCCGATATGCTCGAAGAGCTGACGGCGGCCCGCATGCTGGTCGTGGAAGGAACGCTCTACCCACTGCTCACGCGCCTCAAAAATGCGGGCCTGCTGGACTACACCTGGAAAGAATCCATGAGTGGCCCGCCCCGCAAGTACTACACGCTCACGGAGGTCGGGCAGGACTTTCTGCACCAACTGCGCCTGACCTGGGAAGAAGTCCAGGAGTCAGTCCGCATCATCAGCCAGAAACCCGGCTCCGCGCCTGCGCTCTAAGCGCCGCCTCCCTCCTCTACTCCTATTGTTGACTTGTTGCAGCAACTACGATGAAAAAGAACATCAGCATCAACCTCCAGGGCATGATCTTCCACATTGAGGAAGACGGTTACGAAGTGCTCAGCCGCTACCTGACCGAGGTGAAGGCCCACTTCAGCGGCTACCGCGGGCACGAGGAAATCGTGGCCGACATTGAGGGCCGTATCGCCGAGCTTTTCGCCGCCCGCATCACGCCGCTCAAGCAGGTAATAACCCTGGAAGACGTGGAAAGCATGACCGCCAAGATGGGCCGCGTGAGCGACTTCCAGCCCGCCGACGAGGCCGACGACGACGAGCAGCTGCTGGCCTCGGCCGTAGCCAACGGCTCGGCCCAGGGCACCTACACCAGCAGCACCGGCGGCAGCACGACTACCGATGTGCCGCCTACCACCGACGAGGCCGAAACGGGCACCAAGCGCCTGTACCGCGACATGGCCAACAGCAAAGTGGCGGGCGTGGCCGCTGGTATTGCCCGCTACTTCGCCGTCAATCCACTCTGGATCCGGCTGGGTTTCCTGGTCCTGGCGCTTATCAAGCCCATTTCCCGGGGCGTATTCGACTTCGATGATGAGTCCTTCCGCTTCGAAGGGTTCAGCCTGGGCGGTTTCGCGGTGCTGCTGTATGTGGTACTCTGGATTGCCCTGCCCAAGCGTCACGACGGCACGCCGGCCGATGAGGACCCGACCTTTAAGAAGCTCTACCGCGACACCGACAACGGCAAAGTGGGCGGCGTATCGGCCGGTCTGGCCGCTTACTTCCGGGTCGATGTGGTGCTGATCCGGATTCTGTTCCTGGTGGGTTTGTTTGCCGGGGGCTTCGCCTTTCCGCTCTACCTGGCCCTCTGGATTCTGCTGCCCGAGGCCAAAACGGCTTCCGACCGGCTCCGCATGCGCGGCTCGGCCGTTACGCTCTCGGCCCTCGACAGCAACCTGCGCGATAACCCGTATGCGGCTGGCTCCGAAGAAAGCACTCCTAACAACCGTCCTGTAGGCACGTTTCTGGAAGACTCGTTCAGCAACATCCGGCCGGTGCTCAACGGTATTGGCGGCATCATTCGGGCCATCGTGGGTGGCTTGCTCATCCTGACCGGTTTCAGCTTGCTGCTGCCCATTATCCTGGGTCTGGGGGTTGGCCTGGGGATGACTACGGCCACCGATTGGGTTGATGTCGGCCCGCTGCAGCCCTTCCTGCTCTTCAACGATATTTCAGTGTGGGCCGTGCTGTCGTTCTTCCTGCTGGTGGGCATTCCGGCACTGGGGCTGCTGCTCACCGGAGTAAGCATGCTGCTGCGCCGTCCGGTACTGTCGCGGGCTGCCAACCTCACGCTGCTGGGTTTGTGGCTGCTGGGCATCGTAGGCAGCTCGATGGCGGGCATACGGGCCAGCCGCGAGTTTCAGCGCGAGTCGGAGGTTACGCAAACCGTGGCCCTCAATGGCCTGACCAGCTCCCGGCTGCTGCTGGAGCGCCGCCAGCTCGACAACGACCAGTGGGTAGGCCTGGACATGATTGGTATAGACAGCGCCCAGGCGCCCCGATTTGAGCGCATCATCTCCGCCAAAGGCTCGTCCGATTCACTGGCCCGCCGCACGGCAGCTACGTCCACTACCCACAACCTGCGCGTCCTCAACGATTCGACCCTGAGTGTAGACGACCACTTCACGTACCAGCCCAAAGCCCGCCTGCGCGACCAGCAGATGCGCCTGCGCCTGCTCATGCCCCGCGGCCGGACTTTCCGCATGACGGAATCTTTTTCCAACTGGCTTGATGCGGAAGATTATGTGGGCGGACGCCAGCCATACAGGTCGGAGAATTTCGTGTACCGCATGAAGGGCAGCAAACTGGAATGCCTGACCTGCACCGATGCTGACCTGCGCGGCGGCAACGAGGACAATGCCGACGACGAAACCAGCGCCGACTACGACGAAGGCCGCGCCGATGCCAACATCAACCTCGACTTTGGCGGTGTAGACAGCTTCGACACGTCCGAGAGTGGCTACGGCGCAGGCCGGCGCAGCTACTCCGAGTCGGACTTCGACCACGTATCCGTGGCCGGGCCCTACCGGCTGGTGGTGCGCCCCGGCAGCAGCTACTCCATCAAAGCCGCCGGCTCCGATGAGGCCCTGCGCCAGCTGCTAGTGGAGCGCGACGGCAGCGAACTGGTTATCAAGCCCCGCAACCGCAGCGTGTTCCGGATGGGCGACTTTTCTTCCGAGGCCAGCCGCGTGCTGATAACCGTGGAGCTACCCGAGTTGAACCATCTCGAACTGGTGGGTGGGGCCCGCGCCCAGGTGGGCGGTTTCGGCACCGGCGACCTGAACGTAGAGCAGGCCGGCGGTTCGCAGCTGGCCCTCGACGGCAAGTTCGGCGAGCTGAATATGGACCTGGCCGGCGCCTGCCGGGCGGCGTTACGCGGCTCGGCCGACGAGCTGATAGTTGATGGGGCCGGTGCCTGCGAGGTAATTGCTTCCCGCTTCACCGCCCGCAACGCCAACATCGATGTGGTGGGCGCCAGCAAAGTACGCCTGAACGTGACCGGGGAGCTACAGGCCGAGGCCACCGGCGCCAGCGTAATCGAGTACAGCGGCTCGCCCACCAATGTGCGCCGCAGCGCCGTGGGTGCCTCCAGCGTCCGGGCCGTGCGCGACTAGGCGATTTTGCCAGCGGGGTACGACTACCCCGCTGGCCCTGCACGATGCTGGCTGCCGCACTTATTCTACTGTAACCCGTTGGCTTCTTAGCCGTTCTATATCCAAAACAGTAACCTTACACCGGGCCAAGCAACTATTGGCTCGGTTTTTATTTCAGCTTATTGCAGCGCCCACAAGGCGCCTTGGATAAGGGTCCGTATGTGAGTGAAAAAGTGCGACCCTAGAAAGCCCCGGCCTGTTTCCCTGCTGCAACAGGAGGGTTGGGGCTTTCTTATTACCAGCCCGTAGCTAGCCCCGGCAAACGCATAAGCGGCCGGCTCCACCTTGGGGCCGGCCGTTTATGCGTTTGCCGGAGAGCCGGTGGCTAGAAAAGCTTGATGCGGTACACCGCGTCGGTAGCGCCGCCGAACAGGCCGTAGCCGCCGCGCAGGTTGGAGTGCAGCGGGGCGGGTTCGGCAAAGGGGTTGCCATCGGTGTTGTAGAAGCGCAGCACCGACTGGAAAAACTGGTAGGTATCGGGCGTGATGCTACTAACGATGACTTCGAGGTAGCCTGGCTCCGGAATACTCCCCCCGCTGCCATAGCCGCCCTGGAAATACAGGCGCACGTCGGTACCGAAGCTCAGCAGCGGCCCGCTGCTGGTCGCGTCGCTGTACGGATACTGACTGTAGAAGCTGTCGGGCTGCGAGAGCTGAAAGCGGCTCAGGTTGATGTCGGGACCATCGGCGCCGGGCGCGCTGTAATCGCGCGACACGCCGCCCCAATAGTTGCCCTGCTTATCGAGTACGCGGGCATAAGCCAGGTAATAGTCGGTGGTAGCGGGGTTGTCGGCCACGGCCACTGTGAGGCGGCCGCCATAATCGACGTAGCCGTAGGGACCACCGCTATTGGGGTCGCGGGGGCGGGCCACGTAGCCGACCGATTCAATGGTGGGCACGGCGGGCAGCCTGAGACTGGCTTCGACAGCCTCTACGCCGGGGGCCGAGGCCCGCAACGTGTAGCGGCGGCCGGGCACGCCGGCAAAGCCCCGGGTGGGCGCATAGTCGCCATAAATACTGTCGGGCCGGCTGCCGCCGCTGTAGTAGCCCGGCTGGGCCTTCGAGCGGAACTGCTCCACCAGCTGGCCGCTTTCATCAAACAGCTGCACCGTGGCGTCGCCGCGGCCAGTCAGCTCCTTGGTTTCGAGCACGCCCTGGCTGCTGCTCACGTATAGCTTGCGCTGCTCAAAAAAGCTGCGGTTATTGGTAGTAGTGGGCGGTTCGGGGGGCGTGTTACTGAGCGTGTAGCTCAGTGCCATCCGGGGCGTGTGCGGCGGCGTGTCCACGTCCACAACCGTTTCGCAACCCGCCAGCCCCAGGCCAAGGCTTACCCCTAATAACAAACGCAGCTTATCCATATCAAGAAGAACTAAAAACCCAACGTAATCAGCAGAAACCAGTAAACCCAACGCGAAACGCGCAGCAACCAACGGACAAAAAAATCAGCGTAATCGGCTAATAATCAGCGGAAATCAGTAATCAAAATTTAAAGGCCTTGCTGAACGACGGGATAATGGGGAACAGCGACACCTGACGGTAGGTGGGCTTTTCCTGCACGTTGCCCTGGTAGTCGGTGTAGCCGCGCTGGTAGTAGAGGTAGTAGGGGTTGCGGCGGCTGTAAGCATTGTAAATGCTGAAGCTATTGACGATTTCGCCCCACTTCTTCTTCTTGGTCTTGCTCAAATCCAGATCGAAACGGTGGTAGGCCTGCATCCGGAACGAGTTCCGGTCGCCGTAATCGTCATACTCCTGGCCGCCGCCGAGCAAAAAACGGCCCTGCGAAAGCGTGGTGGCGTTGCCGGTGCCGTACACCCAGGTAGCCGAGAGCGTGAAGGTGGGACTGAAGTGGTGCGAGACGACCACCGACACATCGTGGCGCCGGTCGTATTTGTAGGGGAAGATGCGGCCCTGGTTGAGGTCGGGGAAGCGGCGCTTGCTCCAGGCCAGCGAGTAGCCGATCCAGCCGGTAGTGCGGCCGGTTTTTTTCTGCAGAAACAGCTCGCCGCCGTAGGCCCAACCTTTGCCGCTGGTCACCTTGTCTTCCCACTGGCTATCCACGGTGCCCAGGAAGCTGGCTCCCTCGCGGTACTCAATGAGGTTGCGCATGGGCTTGTAGTAGGTCTCGAAGCTCAGCTCGTAATCTTCCTCCTTGAAGTTGATGGTGCGGGCCGCCCCCAGGCTGAACTGCTGGGCCAACTGGGGCCGGATGACGGGCGTAGAAGGCACCCACAAATCGGTGGGCAGCCCAATGCCGCTGTTCACGAGCAGGTGCACGAACTGCGAGGTGCGGGCATAGGAGGCTTTCAGGGCCCACTGTTCGGTGAGCAGGAAACGTGCCGCCAGCCGCGGCTCGATGCTGGGATAAAACGTGCCCCGCACCAGAAAGCCGTTCAGGCGCAGGCCGCCGTTCACTTTCAGCCGCTCGGTCAGCCGGTAATCGTCTTCGGCGTAGAGGCCTACCTCGCTGGCCAGCGTCTGGGTGCCCAGCTTGGTCTGGCCATCCACGTCGCCGAAGTTACCCTTCTCCTGCAACGCGCCGGGCCGGAACGAGTGCAGAATATATTGCCCGCCAAAGCGGATGTAGTGGTCGGGCGAGGGCGCGTAGTCGAAATCGGTTTTAAGGCTCAGGTCGCGAATATTGGAGAAGTAACGTAGCGAGTATTTGTCGGTGCGGGGCTGGCCGCGGTTGTCGGTGTAGCGCTGCTCGTTTTCCTGGCCCACCTCAAACTGGTATTTGCTGTAGCTGAAATGGGTGTTCATGAACAGCTTATCGTTCACGACGCGGTTCCAGCGCAGGCCCGCCGTGAGGTTGCCCCAACCCAGGTTGGCCTCCGCGCGGCTGTAGTCGCTCGAATTTTTGTCTTTGTCGCGGAAGCGGGCGTAGAACTTGTCGTAGCCGGTGTAGCCGCTCAGGTACAGCCGGTCGCGGCCGCTGAGCTTCCAGTTGAGCTTGGCGTTGAGGTCGTGGAAGAAGTACCCCACCGAGCCGGCCCCGCCCTCGGCTGAAAGCTGCGACTTGATGAAGGGCTGGGCCAGGATATCGAGGTAGGTGCGGCGGGCCGAAATCAGGAACGAGGCTGTGTCTTTCTTGATGGGGCCTTCGAGCGTGATTTTGGCGGCCACAATGCCCACAGCGCCCTCGCCATGGAACTTCTGCATGTTGCCCTCCTTCATCGAAATATCGAGCACCGACGAGAGCCGGCCGCCGTAGCGGGCCGGGAAGCCGCCCTTAATCAGCTCCACGTTGTTGAGCGCGTCGGCGTTGAAAACCGAGAAGAAGCCGAACAGGTGCGCCGCATTGTACACCGGCGTGCCGTCGAGCAGAATCAGGTTCTGGTCGGGCGAGCCGCCGCGCACATACAGGCCGCTCTGGCCCTCGCCGCCACTCTGCACGCCCGGCAATAGCTGGAGCACCTTCAGCACGTCGGTTTCGCCAAACAGCTTGGGCAGGTTTTTAATCTGGGCGATGGGCACGTTGATGGTGCTCATGCGGGTGCTCCGTTCAATGCGCTCCTCCGTGCCCCGGTTGCCCACGATTTTTACCTCGCCCAGCTCACTGCTGATGGTGCGCAGCCGGAAGTTATGGCTGGCGTTGGCCGTGGCCACTGTAGCCCAACGGCTGCGCTCGTAGCCCAGGTAGCTGGCCAGCAGCCGCACCGAGTCGGTGGGGGCGGATAGCGTGAGCGAGTAGAAGCCGTAAGTGTTGGTGGCCGCGCCCTCGCCGGTAGCCGGGCTGACGACGGCCACGCCAATCAGGTTTTCGCCGGTAGCCGCGTCGCGCACATAGCCACTAATGGTAATTTTGCCCCCCGATTGGGCCCGGGCAGCCCCACCGGCCAGCAGCACCGCGCCGGCCAGCAGCAACGAGCGAATTATAGTATGCATAGCGGTTTCGTTATAGCTAAGGATTTTGAGGAAGGATCGATAAGTAATACTCGCTTGGCAAAAAAGATTGCCCCAAGTTGCGGAAGCAGGAACAATTTTGCAGCCACTCTCGTTGAAGCGTCCCAAAATTCCAACGCAAAAGTTACAATAAACTGATAATCAACAATAAATTAAAGCACCTGAAGCGAGAAAAGTGGAAAGGGGCCGCGCGAAACATTTGCTTCGCGCGGCCCCTTTCCACTTTTCTCGCTTCAGGTGCTACCCCCTACTCCGCTACCGGCGTCAGGCTCTGCTGGCGGCCCAGCTCCAGTAGCAACGCGAAGGCCTCATCGTATTCGTTGCGCACTTTGCCTTCCAGAATGGCTTCGAGCAGGGCTTCCTTCAACTCTCCCACGGCGCGGCTGGGCTTCAGGCCGAAGGTTTCCATAATAATTTCGCCGGTGATGACGGGCTTGAAGTTGCGCAGGCTGTCCTTCTCCTCCACTTCCTTCAGCTTCTGCTCCACCACATCGAAGTTGCGCAGGTAGCGGGCCACGCGGCTGTGGTCTTTGCTGGTAATGTCGGCCCGGCACAGCAGCATCAGCCGGTCAACGTCGTCGCCGGCCTCGAACAGCAGCCGGCGCACAGCCGAGTCGGTTACCACCTCCTTCACCAGCGCGATGGGCCGCAGGTGCAGCTTCACCAGCTTTTGCACCTGGCGCATCTCCTCGCCCAGCGGCAGCTTAAAGTCGGTGAAAATGCCCGGCACCCAGCGCGCGCCCTTGTCCTCGTGCCCATGAAACGTCCAGCCCACGCGCTTGTCGTAGCGCTTGGTGGCGGGTTTGGCAATGTCGTGCAGCACAGCAGCCCAGCGCAGCCACAGGTCGCCGCCGGCCGCGGCCACGTTGTCGAGCACCTGCAGCGTGTGGTAGAAGTTGTCTTTGTGCGCGTGCTGGCCCACTTTTTCCACGCCGTGCAGCCCGGCCATCTTCGGAAAGATGAGCGCCAGCAGCCCGCTGCTGAACAGCAGCTTAAAGCCGTAGCTGGGCTTGGGCACCAGCAGCATTTTGTTGATTTCGGTCGTAATCCGCTCCTGCGACACAATCCTGATCCGCTCCTTGTTGCGGGCCAGCGCATCAAACGTATCGGGCTCAATATCGAAGTTGAGCTGGGCCGCAAAGCGTACGGCGCGTAGCATCCGCAATGGGTCGTCCGAAAACGTAATATCGGGGTCGAGGGGCGTGCGGATGAGCTTGCGGGCCAAATCGCCCATGCCGTCGTAGCGGTCCACCAGAGTCCCGAAGTCGGCCTCATTCAGGCTCAACCCCAAAGCGTTGATGGTGAAGTCGCGGCGGGCCAAGTCTTCTTCGAGCGTGCCGGCCTCCACTTCGGGCTTGCGGCTCTCGGCTCGGTAGCTTTCCCGGCGGGCGCCCACAAACTCCACCTCAATGTCGGGCGTGGGCAGCATGGCGGTGCCGAAGTTCTTGAACACCGTCACGCGGGGCCGGCCGGGCAGGCGGCGGGCTACCTCCTGGGCCAGCGCAATGCCGTCGCCCACGCATACCACGTCCACGTCTTTGCTGGGTCGGTCCAGGGCCAGGTCGCGCACGTAGCCGCCAATTACGTAGGCCGGCGAGGCCTGGGCGGCAGCGGCGGCGGCAATAGTCTGGAATAAAGGCAGGTCGGGGAGTTGCGGCGTGTGCATGGCGCAAAGGTAGTAAGGCCCTCAGTATGGCCGGACTCGAAAACTGGTTTGAGAAGTACCGCGGGGACTAACCGCGCACAAAAAAAGCGCCCCCGGGAAATCCCGGAGGCGCTTTTCGGAGGCCGTTGCCGGCCGCGTAATTACTGCTTGGCAGGAACTTCCTCCACCAGCTTGTCGGCGGGCACGTTGCGCACAACAGCCGTGTCGCCATTCTCAGGAGCCATTTCAGCGGCGGCCTGGTCGGCGGTGTTCTCGATGGCGTTACCGGCAGCGTCGGTGGTGTTGGCAGCGTCGGTAGCAGCGCTTTCGGCGGTAGCCTCAGCGTTGTCCTGCGTTTTCTCCGAGCACGAAGCCAGAGCGAAAGGAGCGAAAGCGGCCAGAACGAGGAGGGATTTGAACGAGAATTTCATGGTCAGATAATAGAGGGTGATGAAAAGATTTGGGCTTCATACCGCGAATCCGTCAAACGTAACCCCCTGTCGAGCTTGTTTTTTTTCGGGGCGACTATTCCCGCACCGTTTCCAACGTGCCATCGGGCAGCACCCGCACCACCCGCGAGGGCGTGGCGCGGGTTGGGTCGTCCTGCCGCCAGTTCACCACGTAATCAACTTTCCGCACCAGTTCGGGCGCAACTTCGCTGAACACACTTGGGGTAGGCTGCCCACTGATGTTAGCCGAGGTGGATACCAGCCCGTGGCCCAACCGCCGCAGCACCAGTCGGCAGAACTCATCATCGAGCACTACCCGCATGCCAATAGTGCCGTCGGGGGCCAGCAGGTTGGGCGCCAGGTGGCGGCTACCGGGTACGATATAGGTGGTGGGCCGGGTTTGGGCAGCCAGCAGTTCGGGCAGGTTGGCGGGCACCACTTCGGCGTAACGGGCGAACATGGCCTCATCGGCTACCAGCACAATGCAGGCCTTCTCGGCCGGCCGGTTCTTGAGCTTATACAGTTGCTCTACGCCCCGGGATAGTTCGGCGTCGCAGCCCAGCCCCCATACCGTATCAGTCGGGTAAAGTATCACCTGTTGCAGCAGCAGCGCGTCTACGGCAGCATCGGCCTCGGAACGCAGGAATTTGGGAGTCATGGATTAGGGGTATGGGGGTGTAAAGGCTTCATGGATTGCGGACCTTAGTCGGGTGCGGGACTTCGCGCCGCTCTTGTTGGGTTGTTCGCGCCCACCGTTGTACGATTTTCATTGTACGGCTTTGGCAGCTTTCAGACAACATCACCGGCCAAAAGTCGCCAGTTAATCGGCAAGCGGGCCAATCGAAGGACCGCGAAGCAAATCTCCGGCTGACACTACATGTCGCCTACGACTACCTTGACAATAGTTGCGAAGCCATGCTGCCGCTTTTATGCAGAGCGTGAGGTGTTTTCCGCTACATTAGCGGCATCATTATCTCACTTCCTATCCAGATGATTAGGCTTTTATATTGCAGCCTGCTGCTACTGCCCTTGGCCGCTCGCGCCCAGTCCCCTGGCAATTCTCAAGTCACATCCAGGGTGTATGTCGGCCTGGGAGTAAACGCCGGCCGTTACTACGATAAGCGCACCGGTGATTTTCTCAGCCCTGAGTTGGTCTACTCTCCTTCCGTAGTAGCCGGCATACAGCTACTACCGAGCCTAGCCCTGCAGCTTAGCGCCACCACCTACGACTACCGGCGGCAGTACACCGCCTCTATCGAGAACTATGCGCAAAACCCGAATAACCCCGTTGTTGGCTACATAAACGGCACTACTAAGCGTCGCTATTATATCCTGCCGCTGCTAGCCCGCTACACGTTTGAGAGCAACTCCCAACGAGTGCGCTTCGACGCCCTGGCAGGTGCCAGTATCTATCATAGCCGGGAGCAAAACACCACTACCCTCACCGACACCCAGAACCGAATCACGGATCAATACGGCTATTCCCGGACTGGCACCTACGCCAACCCTGTGCTGGGTGCTGGACTTCGGTACGTAATAGCTCCGCGAGTGGAGGCCGCGAGTGAGGTGCGCGCGAATCTCTTTTATTTCGGGTACAGCGGCGCTATCAATCTCAATCTGGAGGTCAGCCTTCGCTATTGCTTCGGCACGCTGGCCGCGCAAAATCCCCCTACTACCTCTTCCGTTCTGGGCAAGTAATAATAGAAGAAACACTTGGCGCTACATCTTACGCGACTATAAAGACACTGAAGCCAGGCGCGTGGTCGTTAACCTCCCGGCTCCTCCACCGACTGGCACAACTCAACCAGCACGCCGGCCGCCGATTTGGGATGCACGAAGCAAACAAGCTTGTTATCTGCCCCGCGCTTGGGCTCTTCGTTGAGCAAGGTAAAGCCGGCCGCCCGCAGCCGCACCATTTCGGCCCGGATGTCGGCTACTTCAAAGGCAACGTGGTGGATACCTTCGGGTTTCTTGGCTAGAAACCTGGTGATGGCGCTGTCGGGCGAGGTACCGGCCAGCAGCTCTATTTTGGAGCCGCCAACCTGGAAGAAAACCGTGTCTACGGCTTCGGAAGCCACATGCTCGCGCTTGTAGGGTGGCTGGCCAAGCAGCGTGGTATAGAGGGCCGTAGCTGCTTCGAGGTCGTGAACGGCCAGGCCGAGGTGCTCTAGGTTGGTAAACATACGGAGGGAATAGCAGGCGGCCGCCGCCAGATAGCGCGGCTTCTTTGGATTTGTTCTACTTTTGCAGGGACGAATGTAGGGCGAAACTAAACCTGTTTGCCGGTTTTTGTGTTCTACCTACGAATGATTCTCCGCTGACAAACCAGAACTCCGGGCTATGCTCAAATTACCCATTTACCTCGATAACAACGCCACCACGCCCCTCGACCCGCGGGTTCTGGAAGCCATGATGCCGTACCTGACCGAGGTATTCGGCAACGCGGCTTCGCGCAACCACCCCTTCGGCTGGGCCGCTGAGGAAGCCGTAGACTACGCCCGCGACCAGATTGCCGGCCTCATCAACTGCGACCCAAAGGAGATTATCTTCACCTCGGGCGCAACCGAGTCGGATAACCTGGCCATCAAGGGCATCTACGAGATGTATGCTCAAAAGGGCAACCACATCATCACCACTACCACCGAGCACAAGGCTGTGCTGGATACCTGCAAGCACATCGAGAAAATCGGTGGCAAGGTTACCTACCTGCCCGTAAACTCGGAAGGCCTTATCGACCTTGCTGAGCTAGAGGCTGCCATGACGCCCCAGACAATTCTGGTGAGCATCATGTACGGCAACAACGAAACGGGCACCATTCAGCTCATCCGTGAAATTGCCGCCATTGCCCACAAGCACGGCGCGCTATTCATGACCGATGGCACCCAGGCCGTAGGCAAGATTCCGGTTGACGTGCAGGCCGATGGTATCGACCTGATGGCTTTCACGGCGCACAAAATGTATGGCCCCAAGGGCGTAGGCGCCATGTATGTGCGCCGGAAGAACCCGCGCGTGAAGGTTACCGCCCAGATGGACGGTGGCGGTCATGAGCGCGGCATGCGTTCGGGTACGCTCAACGTACCCGGCATCGTGGGCCTGGGCAAAGCTTGCGAACTGGCCAAGCAGGAAATGGCAGCTGATGCTGCGCGCTTGGGCGCGATGCGCGACCGGCTCGAAAAGGAATTGCTGACGCTGGAGGAGAGTTACGTGAACGGCTCGGTAGAACGCCGCCTGCCGCACGTGGCCAATATCTCCTTCAAGTACGTAGAGGGCGAAGGCCTGATGATGGGTGTGAAGGATTTGGCGGTATCGTCGGGCTCGGCTTGCACCTCGGCTTCGCTGGAGCCGTCCTACGTACTCAAGGCCCTGGGCCTGAGCGACGACTTGGCCCATAGCTCGCTGCGTTTCGGCCTGAGCCGCTTTACTACGGACGAGCAAATCGATTACGCCATCAACCACGTAAAAGAAGCCGTTACGAAGTTGCGTGAAATGTCGCCCCTGTGGGAGATGTTCCAGGAAGGCATTGACCTCGACAAAATCGAGTGGGCTGAGCATTAATTTTTTCAGACCTGAGTACAGATACATGAGAAGTGAGACTCGGTTCATCTGTTTTTGCCAAAATCTCACATCTCACTTCCAAAACCTGACTTCTACATCATGGCTTACTCGGATAAAGTAATCGACCATTACAGCAACCCCCGCAACGTGGGTACGCTGGATAAAAACAAGAAAAGCGTAGGTACCGGCTTGGTAGGCGCCCCTGAGTGCGGCGACGTAATGCGCCTGCAAATTGAGGTAGACGAAGCGACCAACACCATCACCGACGCTAAATTCAAAACCTTCGGTTGCGGCTCGGCTATTGCTTCCTCGTCGCTCGCAACCGAGTGGCTGAAAGGCAAAACCGTAGACGAGGCCCTGGCCATCGACAACATGGAAATTGTGGAAGAGCTGGCCTTGCCGCCCGTTAAAATCCACTGCTCGGTGTTAGCCGAGGACGCCATCAAGTCGGCTATTAATGACTACCGCGTGAAAAACGGCATGCCTGAGCTGGAAATGGCCAAATCGCACCACTAACTGGTTGATGAGGCCTGGGATGACGTTCAATGTTAGTATATCTGAACGTTACTAAGGCTCCGTAAACATTTAGCCCCCAATGCCATGATTACTGTTTCAGACAAAGCAAAGGAGAAAGTTGAAAAGCTGATGCACGACTCACAGTTGGACGCTACCTATCGGTTGCGGGCTTCGGTGGCCGGCGGCGGCTGTTCGGGCCTGAGCTATAAGCTCGACTTCGACAACGAAGTGAAGCACATGGACCAGGAGTTCGAGGACAAGGGCGTGAAGGTAGTAGTGGATATGAAAAGCTTCCTCTACCTGGCCGGCACCGAGCTCGACTTCTCCGACGGCCTTAATGGTAAAGGCTTCTATTTCGATAACCCCAACGCCTCCCGCACCTGCGGCTGCGGCGAGAGTTTTTCGGTATAGCGGCTACACGTACTTTGTTCTATATAAAAAAGGGTTCTGCCAATTGGCAGAACCTTTTTTATGCGCTATTTACTACATGAGCAAGCGTAGCTGCAGTGACTTAAAAGATGTTCGGGAAGCACTTTGAGTCATTAAGACCGTCATGCCCCATCTGGCATCCGCGCAGTCGAAGCAACTCAGGTAACGCGGCTTATTGCTTGATAATTTTACGAATCTCGCGTCCAGCCGGAGTGGTTATTTCCATTTGGTATAGTCCGGTTGGTAAGCTGGTTATGTCGAGTTCCGCTTTGCTGTCAGGCACTTCTCCGTCCATCATTATACTTCCTAACAGGCTGAGAATACGGTAGCGTCCTCCGGCCATAGGCAACTCTACCGTTAGTTTTGTCTGCACAGGGTTCGGGTACACGCGCACCTCACCCGGGGCGGCAACACTCACCACTACCGAGTAGCTACTCTTCCCATCGTGGTCGAGCTGATGCAGGCGGTAGTAGCCAGTGCCGGATAAGGGCTGTTGGTCGAGGGCAACGTACTCGTGGCGGCTGTTGCTGTTGCCCTGGGCTGCCAACGTGGCAATGGTGCGGAACCCTTGGCCCGTGGCGGAACGCTGCACCTCAAAGCTGGTGCTGTTCTGTTCAGTAGCCGTGGCCCAGCGAATCTGTACCCCTAACGGCCGCCGCTCAGCCCCAAAGCTGAGCAGCTGCACTGGCAATGGATTGTTGGATCCACTAGGTTCGGTGCTGGCCAGCGCAAATACGCTGAACGCGTCGAAGGTCTGGAATGGAGCTGACGTCAGCGTACCCGCTACGAACACGTCGGGCGGGGTGCCGGCCGCGCCGGTACTGGCCGAGCGGCCCGCACTGTTCCAGACGGTACCATCGCTCTGCGCAATTATCAACGAAGGCTGGGCGGGGTCGGTCACCTTGTCATCGGGACCAAAGCTGAGCGTGACGGTACCGGTAAAAATACCTGGAGTCGTGATGCCGGGGCTGGCCGTGATGGCGTAGCGCCGAACGCTCGACACCCGGGTAATACCATCGTTGAAGGGCTTCGGAGCGGGTGGACCCTCCAGTTGCTCCACGGCAACGGTAGTAGCCTGCGTAAGCGTAGCAGGGGCTAAGGTTACGGGGCGGTAGGCTCCCTGCTTGCCCACCGGGAACAGGAGGTTGCCGGTAGTATTAGCTGGCAATACCCGGGCTACCGGGCCATTAACGAAGCTGGTAGTGCTCCCGCCCTCAACAGCTGAAGTGGCCGCCAGCGTTAGCAGGTTGATGTTGGTAGTTGTGAGCAGGCCGGTTTGCAAATCAAGCCCTCCATTAGCTCGTACAGGAGCAAGCAACGTAACGCCACTGGCGTTATTAATGGTGAGCTTAGAGGCCGAACCGAACACCACGGGGCCAGGGCCACTGACGGTTTGGGGCGCTGAGCCATTGAAGGTAACAGCGCTGGCAGAACCAGGGTTGAAACTAAGCGAGCCGCCGGCATCTACCAGAATATTACCTCCAATGAAAACACCGTCGGTTAAGTTGATGCCCACAGCTGTGGGTGCTGCCACCTCCAGGTTGTTGAGGATAATGAGCGGTGAGCTGCCTGCCATGTTGGCTAGGCTCGCGCTGACTGTTGAAAAGCGTAGCAACCCATAGGTGCGGCCCGATAGCGCCGGTGAACCATCTGTTCTGGCAAAGTCGTAGATGCTGCCGCTCCGGAACTCTACCAAGGTAGCTGGCGAGGGTAGGTCGAAGGGACTGGTGCCCCCCTCCTGCCGGTAATTAGCGCCACTTTCAAATAACACGGCGTTGGGTACGCTGCCATCAAAGGGGCCACCAGTAGAATTGGCTCCGGCTACAAAAAGGCCTCCCATTGGTACCACAATGGCGTTGGCCTCACGCCCGATAAGGCGGTTGGCGGCCGCAATACTAGGAGCGGCATCGGAGGTGAATGCGCCGGCAATGCGGGCTGTTTCGCCGGCGGTGATGTCGATAATGACGGGCGAGGAGGCTGTAGAGGGCTCCAACCGGAGAGCCGAACTGATACCAATTGCGAGGTCGTCGCCGGCTATACCTCCGTCGAGCACCAGCGTTCGGCCCGATCCGGCGTTGGTAAGCGTGACTGACACCCTATTAACTAGCTGTAGCTGACCAACAGTTTGCGAGGAGGTGAAATCCAGAGCAGCAGTAGCGGAGGGCGTTACGTTGCCATCAAACAATAGTATATCATTGCTTACGGGCGCAGTGCGGGCCGGCGTCCAGTTGCCAGCGGCGCTCCAGTTGCTACCGGTTCCGTTCCAGGTGTAAGTAGCAACAGCTGTAGCCGACGTAGTAAAGGCCGCCGTGCTGGGCATAGTAGTAAGGTAGTTCTGGGTGCCTCCGCTACCGTTGTAAGCGTACACGTCTACAGTGTAGCCCGTCAGCGGGCTCAGGCCCGTTACCGTGAAACTAGTTGTAGTACCATCGGCAACCAGCACGTAGTTGGTGGGGCCAGTGGTGGCACCTGCGCCATACGTGGTACTAGCCGTGTAAGTGGCCCCATCGGATGGTGCCGCCGCTGCTACCGCCGTTGGCCGTATCACAACGAGACGGGCCGCACCATCGCCGCCAGCTACGTTAACACTAGCCGTACCAGAAGTAATGTCAGTGACACTTACCGTAGGTTGTGTTGTGGGCTGGGCGGCAGGGGTTGGCCCACCACATATGACGGACAAATCATCAAAGCGCCAGGGTGAAGTCGTTCCACTTGTCTTTACGAAGCGTATCCACACCTGTGGGCTGGCAGTATAAGCAGATAGGTCAACCGTATACTGGTCATACGAACTCGACGGCACGTTTGCATGATCAAAAGTTCCTACTGAAGTAAACGTGCCATCCTGCGAATCTGTAGATACCTGCACAGTCAGTGTTTTTGCAATGGTATTCGAGCTTCTCCCCAAATAGAACGTCAGGCTTAACGGCTTGGCCAGCATGGGTGTAGTCAATGCCCCATTTTCTGAGCTAAATACTGCCGCACCATTACCATTCTTTATATCTGCGGTGGCAGTAGAGCGAGCTACACCAGTTCGTATCCATCCCATAGGAGGAAACGTTGTGCTTTCGAATCCTTCGCTTAGACAAACCGAACCTCCTACCGGCGCTGTATTCACCGTGCCACTCACCGGCACACCTTGCGAGGTGCTACCCGATACGTTGGTAATCGTGCCACTCACAGGTCCGGCCGGCGCACTGGCCGCGATACGCACATAGATATCGGTAGTAGCTGTGCGGGACGCCGTGACACTGGTTGCAAACCCAGAAGCCGACGCCAACGACACCTCAAATCCGGCAGGTGCCGTAACGGTAATCGGGGCGCTGAGGCTGGTAGGTGTTAAGGTATACATCTTCGGGGGCGAGGCCGTGCCCTGCGTGGCTCTTAGGCCACCGATACTGGTGGGGCTGGCCCCGATTGAGGCAATGGGAGCCGCTGCCACACTACCCTGCACCGCCACGCTAACCGTAGTAGCGCCCGTGCTACTGTGCGTGATATTGCCATTATAGGTACCTGCAGTAGTTCCACTTAAACGCACGTAAACAGTACCGCCGGTAGCAGGCAGCTGCATCGTGTTGGTAGCGTTTCCATAACTGCCAGTAGTAGCGGAAAGCTGGTAGCCTGCCGGAGCCGTGATGCTGATTGGGTCGGTAAGGTTGGCCGCGGTTACGTTGTAAGTCTGCTCGGCTGAAGGCATACCTACTGTAGTACTAAACGTGAGCGGTCCGGCCGGTACCGTGATGGTGGCGGTTGCAGAAGCGTCTTTTACAGTTATATCATCAATTGCCCAACGCTCATTAGCATTATTATTCGACAGCGAAATGCGGAAACGCATAGCATTGCTTGCCGCAATACCCGAAACTGTTAGAGTACTGATGCCCCCATTACCTACTTGGGTTCCACTGCCTGATGACACTGTTGTAGGCACATTATCACCATCATGTACAGTGCTGGCAATTCCAGTGGCAGAGTAAGACCATTTAGCATTGTCGTTGCCTCTGACGAGAAGTTCTGAAGAGTAAGTTGCTCCTCCGTCTAGACTCACTTCTACTTTCACTTCATCTGCTGTATCAGAACCATTCGTTCCACTAGTCAATGAAAAAGAGGCTAGTCTGAAACTGAGTGTGATACCCAAATATCCATTCGTGTTAATTGCAGCAGAGGTAATAATGGCAGTGGTACTGATGCTTCCGGAACTCGGCCCTGTTTTAATGTACCCGTTATTAGATGAGACGAAATAGGGGCTTGCGGAAGGAGAGTCGCCCAAGTTCGAAGAGCCGCTTATGATTGTTCCATCGGTCCCTCCACTGCTCACAGCAACTGTAGGACCAGCAGGAGTTGTTTCGAAATCCTGAATAGCAATCGTTGTCTGCCCCCACCCTACCCCAGGGCATACTAGGCTCAGCAAAGGCAGTAGCAAGCCCCAAAATAGCTGCATTGAATGCGTGCGGGCCAATGGGGAGGTGGAAAGTGGTTTCATAAGCACGGAGCTTTGATTTAGTGTTCATCACCATACATTCATCATTAATAATAACACTTTTTTATTTTATTTTTGTACCATTCGTATAAATCATTTCATTAGACACAAAAAAAGAGCGCCTCCGGAATGGAGGCGCTCTTTTTTAAGAGCCTTACGGCAGATACTTATTGCTTCACAATGCGGCGGGTCACTTTGGCATTGCCATTACCAACCGTCACCAAATAGGTACCAGCCTTTAGGTTAGCCATGTTGAGCTTGCCATCAGCCCGCAACTGCTGAGCCTGTATGGTGCGGCCCGACAAATCGGTAATGGTAGCCAATACCCCTTCGGTACCGCCATTCATCGTGATGGTGAGCTGGTCGGTAACCGGGTTCGGGTACATAACTACTTCACCGGCTTTGAGGAAGCTTACTGGTACAATAGTGCTGTAGCTGGTTTTGCCGTCCAGGTCCACTTGCTTCAGGCGGTAGTACGACAGGCCATTCAGTGGCTGACGGTCTATCTCGTTGTACACGGTAGTGGCGTTGGTAGTACCCTGGCCAGCACGTGTAAGAACGGTTGTGAACGTACGGCTGTCGCGGCTACGCTCTACCACAAATTGCTTGTTGTTGAGCTCGGAAGCAGTCTCCCAGCGAATAGCTACCTGCGAACCGCTAGCCTTAGCCGAGAACGATACAAGCGTCACGGGCAGTGGTGGCTCACCAGGAGCTTCTTGACCAAGAATTAGGTTAGGCGTTGGTGGCGACAAGTAGTTCTCGGCACCGGGGACTGCAATGTTCAGATTGTTCTGAATGTTGTTGTACTCGAACGTGTAGAAGTAGTACGTAACCGCTGGGTTCAGCCCATCGATAACAACCGAATTGTTAGCGCCTGAATACACTACAAAATAACCGGGAGCAATCTGTGGCCCCACACCATATGTTTGGTTACCAGTAGTATACGGCGTGCCATCTATGGGCTGGTTAGCAGAAGGCAGTGTTGCCGATTCGCTGGCTACGATCAACCGTCCCTCTCCGTACCCAAGAGCAGCGTAGTTGGCGGGCAGATTGAATGTTACGATAGCTTTGGTCTTGTCAACATCATCTCGCTTTACATCAGCAATAATGCGCAGCGTGGGCTCAGTATCAATCGAGCGGCCCGAGAGCAGATCATTTGCACCGAACGACTGAGTCGAGGTATTAGAGAAGTCGTTGCTCTGGAATTGCAACGTCGACTGGCCAGTTCCCAAATAGGTTGGGGCATAGCGGATGAAAATCTGGCGGTCAACTACGTAAGTAGACGTATTAGGCGTCAGCATTATGCTGTTGCTAAACGTTACATTATCTAGCGACAACTCGAATTGCTGTGCGTTATTAACGTTAAGCGGATTAGTCGATAACAGCTTCGTGATGGTGATAGGCTGCAATACCCGCTGAGCCTTGATGTTGATAGCCTGCGCAGGAGTAGACTTTGTGTTGAGCACTATGTTGCGCTCCTCCACGAAGGGATTCAGGATCTGAATAGTTGGTTCGCTGGTACCATTAGCCTGGACGGCCTGCGAAGTGGCAGGGCTACTGGAGTTGATGATAACCGACGTAGTGCTAAGTGCCGATGGCGGCAGAAAACGTACGTAAATCGCCGTTTTAGCTACATCACCATTAGTAGCCGGCGTTATTGACAACACGTTGCCGGTGCCTACAATACCAGCGAAAGTAGGCTCGAGCGCTACCTGGAAGTATTGTGGAGCAGCTATCCGCAGATCCTGGAGCAAGTTGGTACCAGTTACGAAATACGACTGCACGTCCGAGGCTATACCAGGTACGGTAGAAAACTGCGCCAGTACGCCGTCAATATTGATAGTAGAGTTACCATTGATGGCATTGGCTTGGATGGTAACAACTTTAGGATCTGCACCTGTGCTGGTAGAAGTAATAGTACCTGCAAAGGCACCACTCGATACCGGGGCAACGAGTCGCACTTCTATTTCCCGCAAAGAAACCGTGCCGTCCTGAGCAGGATTGATAGTAATAGGGCCATTCACAAAGTCACCACCAGCGGTAGCATCGCGGAAAACGATGTTATTATTGGAGCCGGTTATAACCAATGGAGCTGTCAGATTACCCGCATTGATGGAGAAAGCCAGCGTTTGGGCCGAACCACTGGCAGAAACCGTCTGGAAGTCCAGATTGGTTGGGCTAACGACAATGAATGGACCGGTTGGAGCTGCCGTAGCCTGACCAGTTACGATAACGCCAGTGCTTGCGCCCCCGTTGCCGGTAGTGATAGCCGTAATAGTAGAGTTGTAGCTACCTGCTGCTGTTGGAGCAAAGCGGGCCTGCAGAGCGGCATTTACCTGATTGTTTACGGGGCTCAATGTAACAGTTTGCACGAAAGTCCCGCTGGAACCCAAACGAATAAGGAAGCCGTTTGGCGCACTCACAACAACATCGGAGGTGATGTTCCTACCGGTAATAGTAAAGTTCTGGGGAGCTGATAAATCACCAGCCTGCAACGTGGCGAAATTCAATTGAGCAGGAGCAGATGACAACGAAGCAAGAGGCAATACGCCTGTTCCCGACACACTCACATTTCTCGTAGTAGCTCCATTGCTGACGAATGAAACCTCGGTTACATAATTCTGCGCGGCCGTAGGTGTGAACCGCACATCCACCTTAGTATTCACCGAGCCGTCCGCAGGATTACGCGTCAGTGTCAGCGTCTGAGCATAGGTCCCGGAACCGCTAGCGGCTACCTCAAAACCTGCTGGCGCAGTAACCAAAATGTCGTTAGTAAGCGAGGTAGCTTTTACCTCAACCATCATCGGGGCCGAACTCGTGCCGACAATCTGGTTACCGAAGCCCAAGGCGGCGGGCGTTACCGTAATACTAGGCGAACCAGCTACTACATCGCCTCTCAGGTCAATTTCAGGTGAAGAAAAAATACGCCCATTACTAGGATTTCGGCTCTGGGCAGAAACCAAATCTACTACAGTAGTACCAGCACCTCCAGTAGGAGCGAAGCGTAGATATATAGTTGTAGGGGCAAGCGCCCCTGATCCATTCGTAGTGAATGAGATAGTGTTTTCACTAAATGAAGAATTGTTTTTGCTACCTTGAAATTCGGCTGGTATAACAACTTCAACACTGGTGTTGGCCCTCAAGCCAGAACCAGAAACTGTGTATGCTTTAGAAGACGAAAACTCCCCTACCGCCACCGAGCCGAAGTATTGGGGGTTTGCGCTACTATTTGCTCCCGGGCTTTGATTAGGGCCATCTGGTGTTAGGGTTAGTTGCTGTGCCTGGCCCAGCAAGGGCGCAAACCACAGCAGGGCCAATAACGCCCACAAGCGACCGGTTAAGCCGGGCTTGATATTACGTAAGTATTTCTTTTTCATGAGTATGATGAATGAACTGTTTGCGAGTGAAAGGGTACTTCTTCAGGGGATGCTATAGCGCAACGTCTCGTTTCCGCAACGAGTATGCCATTTTTTGATATCTTCCTGACAACATGCATTAAGCATCGCATTATAAGAGCATAGGCACACTTCGAACTATGATTAATCCTCTTTTTTGTCGTATACTCCCCATATAGGGAGAATACCTTTTAACATGCCAATCGAGTAGGTGTGTGTCTTATCCAGTTATGTATAAGTGCCAGACAATCACCTAGACCATTCATCACCTATTCAAAAACAGATGAATAATATATTCTTAATCAGATGGTTAAACAGCACAATTTCAGCCCACAGAATAGAACATCCGACTGGAAAACAGCATATTAAGCCATTCCCTATCATCAGCGGCTACAAAGTTAGCGAGCATTATCCACATAATCATGCTTAAAAAGACAAGTCGTTATATAACTATTCGCATATAGCTACTTTTTTTAAGTCTTGAGGCTGTTTAGAAAGCCAAAATCATGGTTCGACTTCGCGGACGGCAGATGGAGCGTGACGTTCTCATTTGTATCACCAAGTTTCTAAACACCTTCATCATCTGAGAGTGATGGGTAGCAGATACTTACGTTGGTGGCCATTCAGCTTAAAAAGGATGAGGGCTACCCACACTTTCGTAGGTAGCCCTCATCCTCTATTCTCTGTAACCTGCTCTTACTTCCAATCAGGCATCGTAGCGTTGTCGAACAGCTTTACCCGATTCCGGCCGTTCAAGTCAACCGTAAAAATCTCGGGTACCGATTGAGTCACGTTGTTTACCTGCACAAATATTATCCGGGCCCCATCAGGTGAGTAGCGCGGGAATATGTCGTTGAAGCCAGCGGGTTTGGTGGAGTTAGTAGTGCCGCCCGAGCCAGCTGATACGTCTACTAAGCCGCTACCATCGAGGTTCTGCGTGAAAATGTGCGCGTTGAGCTGCCGGCCGTTGCCGTCGTTGAATGCGTCTAAGTCGCGGGTGTACACAATGCGCTGCCCATCGACGCTGAAGGAAGGTGAATCGAGCCGGCCGGGTACGTTGCCGATCAGCTGCATGAAGTTCGAGCCGTCGGCATTGAGCAGGTAGAACTCCGAATCGTAAATGCTTACGCCTACTGTCTGCACCACAATGCGGTTGCCCTGCCCCGTCCAATCCACCTCCCGGAAATGCCGCTCAGCCGGAGCCGTAGCCAGCAGTACCAGGCCAGTACCGTCGCGGTTGATGCGGTAGAGCTTGTTGAAGCTGCTGTAGATTAGCTGTCCCCCATCGGGCGACCAGCTGTAGCCGACTCCCTGGTTGAAGTAGCCATCTACGGGTTGCAGTGTTACCTGTCGCACATCAGAACCGTCGCGGTTCATGGTGTAGAGCTGAAACTGGCCCGTAGCATTGGAGGTATACGCTATCCGGTCGCGGTTGGGGCTGAGCCGGGGGTTGGCTTCCACGAAGGCCGAGGTAGTGAGGCGCGTTAGTGTAGTGCCGGTTTCGTTGCTGGAATATATGTCGGTGTTACCATTTTCAGTGCGCGCAAAGAGGTAGCGGTTGTCGGGCTGCGGACCAGTCCGGAAGCTCCATAGTGGCGAACGGGCCGAGCTTCCGCCAGCGTTGCGCACTGTTACCTGCCAGAAGTACGTGGTGTTATAGTTTAGCTGCTTGGCCACCACCGTAGTATCACGGCTATTAGTGAGCAGATTGCGCGCAACGCCATTGGTGCCCTGGTACAACACTACATCGTAGCGCAGTGAATCGCCTCTGCTCGTTCCGGCTGCCGGATGCCACTCCAGCTTCACATCTGGTCCGGGAACTGTGGCTTGGTCGGCAGGCGCGGGCCGTACCGGTGGAGCAGGTGGCGTGGTCGACAGGTTTTTCTCCAGTACAATAGCCACCGCTACGACGGCTTCGTTCTCTACGGTTACTGCTACCGTCACCGAGCGATAATCGACCTTGGTTGCTACAATGGTCAGGCGGCCGGTAGGTACACCCGTCAGTTCGAAATTTCCTTGGGCATCGGTTACCACCGAGGACGTGGCGGGCGTTGAGGTGATAGAAGCATTAGCCAGGGGTTGATTATTACGGGCGTCGCGCACAGTGCCAGTCACCTTGCCAAACAGCACGGGCTCAACCGGATTATCCTCGCAGCTCGTGAGCCACAGCGTAGAAATAACTAACAGCAGCCACAGCGTTCGGGAGCGGATGGAAAGTAACATGGGTGGGAGGATAATGCAATGAGAAACGGAGGGGACTTGTATACTGCGCCGGCAATTGGGTACCGACAGGATGAGGCGTGTTTAAAACTACTTACTTCCAGGCTCATGCCGTACAGAATCCTGCGCCAACAAAATATTATGCGCGTCGAAGACGCGTAAATGGCCAATGTAAGTGCTTTGCCCATCAATATTTACCCGCGTACTGGACAGTAAAACCGATTGACCAGGGGCCAACTCGAATTCACCACCCTGCTGACTGGTTGAGCGCCCACCAGCTGACTGGCGCTCCAGGGTCATCTCGTATCTGAACGAGGCTACTTTTTTTATCAGACTAGTGCAGTTGCCGGTCATTTCCAACGTATTGCCGTGGGGTACAACCTGCAACCAAGCCCGGCAAGGCGGATCGGATTCAGCTTGGCTGACTCCGAGCAACGCGGCCCAGCTAGCCAAAAAAAACAAGGCAGTGTACATAGCGGTTTAGCATTTTTTGTTTACGCCAAATATACCTTTTTTTAGAAACATAGTACCATTCAAATTCGATTATTTATAGGACTCCTGCAACCAGTATTCCAAACACACAAACACCCGCCACTTTGGGAGGGCGGGTGTTTGCCAACATAAGTCGGACAGAGCGCAACGATCAGCTATTGTGCTACTGACCGATTCGGCCATTCTGAATAGAGAGTTTAATGCCGTTGCCGAGCATCTCTACCTCATAGCGCGCAGGAGGCAACGATTCGGAATTGGCTTGTCGCAACTCATTTTTATTTCCAAGCTGTAACACTTTTAAATCAGTGCCACTTCTGGTCTCGCTGACGTCAATGGTGTTCTTATTACCAATCTGGTTGAGTAAGGTCTTATTGTTGTCGCCAGTTACTTCTCTTGTCGCCTTATTTCCATATCCTTTCTGATTTATGGTAGTAGTATTACCGCTACCATTCTGAGTAAGGTATGCCTCATTGGAGAAGCCCACTTGCGTAATGTATGCTTGGTTGAGTAGAGTACCTGGGTTGTTCTGTCTGGCCTCGGCTATGTTGGAGCTACCCAACTGCACCAGTTTTGCCAGGTTCTGAGCGTTGCTCGGCAACGGCACAGGTAATCGTTCGAGAGCAGACAGGCCAAGATCCTCGGCTAGACGCTGGGCGGCGCTATTGGCCTCACTCTGGCCTTCCTGTTGCGCCTGCGCCCCATTGGCCCAACCCAGCAAACAGGCCACCAGGCCGGCAGATGCGAAAAAACGGAGCTTTTTCATAGGAGTGGAAGTTACGCAAAGTCCGATGGATTGCCTGCTGAACAATAACAGGTATTGGCCGGGCTCTTTCTCCGGCGAGAGAAGAGGCCCGGCCGTTACTACCTGCCGTGCAGATTTACTTTGCTACACCCGAAGGCTTAGCGACGCTGCATCACCAGAGCCTGGTTGTTATTGCCGCCTTGTTCGATGCAGCTGCGCTGGTCATTGAGCGTAGAGATTACGTTGGCAGTGCCGCCTTGCATGGTTACAGCCGTGTTGTTATTGCCTACCTGCAACTGCGTAGCTTTGCTGAAGTTCACGCGCTGGGTAATGCTACCGCTGTTGTTTGTGCCGTTCTGATCCTGCGAGGCAGTGTTACTGTTACCGTAGGTTTTGATGTCGGCATTGTTGTCATTACCCTGCTGGCGTTGCTGGGCCCAGTTGTCGTTACCGTTCTGGGAGGAGCCAGGATCAAAAGAACCAGTAACCTGATCGACGTTGATACCTGCCTTGTTGTTTTCGCCGGTCTGAAACTGCAGTGTAGTGTTCCGCGAACCCCAAACTACAGCATTAGCTTGGTTGTTTTTACCGCTCTGAGCCTGCAGGCCGTAGTTATCGTTGCCTTCCCGCTGATATAGCGCAGCACGGTTGCCCGAGCCTATTTGATCAACTACAGCCCGGTTGAAGCTTCCGAGGTCTTTGGATGGAGCACCTGGAGCTTGTCCTTGCACTACTACTGAGCAGTTATCAATGAGAGCTGGCGAAGGGAGCGAATTCAGGTTGTTCTGCTCAGCTGCACGAATCAGTGGCGCAGCAGGCTCGCAGCCTATGCAGGCGTTGATTGGGCGGAAGGTTTCGCGGGTACCCGACTGGGCGTAAGCGGAGCTGGCGAACAGGACGGCAGCAGCGGCGAGGAGTTGTACTTTTTTCATGGTAGTGGGGGAAAAGAGTGAAAAAAATAAGAGAAAAATTTCAAGGTGAGAGCCGGATACACAAAAGGAACTATTTCCTTTTTAGATTATCCTTGCCCTTTGATTGAGACAAATATAAATAAGAATAATCAACTTGCAAGAAGCACGAATAAAATTTAGTTATATTTTTACATCATAATATGATATTTATTAGATCAGGTTTATCTACTCGTATCCTATGTGTCTCATAATCAACAACAAGACGATATAGTTTAATAAAATATTTTTTTAGTTATATTTTATATGTATAAAATATTTTCCCACTAGCGCTAGCATGTTGAAGGCTCCTTCTTACCATAACAACCTACTGGTCAGCAAATTAAAATCAATAAACCTATCTACCAACACTCCATATATAGGAGGCTCTTCGGCTGTAGTTTCCGAAGTAGTGAGATAAGAAGGTTGGTATGCTAAGTAGCACAGCGAGTTGGAAACACCTTTTATAGCTAGCGCCCTCTGATAACACCTCGGGAGGTGCCATCAGAGGGCGCTTTTGGTCCGTTGCTTTGTATTGGGCTCCAGCAGCACTTGTACCATTGCTGCCTATCCCGGTTCGTCGGCTGGCTTTGCCCTTACTATTGAAGGATATGCGCTTTGCTACTTACGAATCCGGAATGTTTATGTAGCACTGATGCGAGGGAAAGACGCAGTAACGCTTATTCCTATGAAGAGCTATGCAGGGCCTTTGCTGAAGATTGCTATGTCACGTCATTCGAGTCTGTTTGTGCCTTTATTACAACAATATGGTTTCGCCCAGGCAGTGCAGCCACGAACAACCATCCTGTAAAAGCACTGTTGCCGCTACTAGTGGCGGCAACAGTGCTTTTACAGGATGGTTATTTGGCCGCCGGGCTTTTTCGGCGGGCGCTTAGTTGGTAGGTGATACCAAGCCGGACCCCGACACTATTGTCGTTGTAGCGCCCAACATCAGCGCCGTCAATGTCGTCGCGCAGAAACAGGCGGCTATCCACTCCACCAATCATGCTCCAGTTTAAGCTGAATTGATACTCGAGACCGGCACCGGCCGAAACATGAGGTGTAAACCGACTGGACGCTCCAACCGTGGACAGACTGTTGCCACTGGTAGTTACACCACCACCCAACTGAAGGTAGGGCGTAAAGCGGTCGGTAGGCAACACGCGCATCATCACGCCTGCTTCGGTAAAGTAGAATTTCTGATCGAAAAACTGGCGGGCGGCCAGTCGGCTCTGCCCAACAGCAACGTAGGGGTTGAGAAAACCGCCTGCGGGCTGATATGCCACCTGCAACTGCGTAATAGCCGTAATGCGGGGCGAGGCAAAGTCGCCGGCGTAGCGCTGGCCCCCGGCCGAAACGGTGGCCAGCAGCGCCTTCTTGCGGTCCAGCACCTGCCGGCCCAGTACATCGTAGAACTTGCCGTATTCCCGCTCGCTTACGTACTGCAGCATTTTGGGGCCCGTAGCTTCGGTTGAGTCCTTGGGGAGCCAGAGCCCATCCTGAATACCTTCGTAAATTAGGGCCTGTACGGCTTTTTCGATGGCCTCTTTAATCGCCATTTCACTTGGCTCATTATAGGTGAAGCCTGTTTCGGCTTCCATCAGGCGCTTAAAACTAACGAAGCGGAACAGGCTGCCCTGAATTTGCTGCGACAGAATGGTTTTGGAAGTGTACACGGTGCGCAGAATGCGGCCATTGCTGGTGCTGATGGCCCGTAGATACACCGTCACGCGGTCTTGGCGATACTGGCCTGAGGCGCCAGTGCCAAAGTAGCGTAGCCCGGCTCCACCGGTTAGCATGTTGGCATCGTAGGAAATTATACCACCCTCCAACATCACGCCCGCGAACAAAAGGGGCGGCAGTACGGGCTGCTTCACACCGGTCTGCTCGGTGAACTCGGCACGGGTGGAGCGAATAATTTTACGCTCGTTCAGCAGGTTGCCCAGGTTTTCGCGCTCGATGGGATCAAACCAGCCCGACTCTTCGAGCGCCCGCAGCAAAATGGTAGTTGTGCCCTGGGTAATAGCTGTCGAGAAGCTGGAACCATTGGCTTGAGGCTTATACTGGCCAGTCTGGTCGCGAAATTTATACACCGCTACCACTGTGCGGGACTTAGCCGCCGGCAGCCTGAGCATATCAGCGTTACCATTCACCTCGGCTCCCATTCGGGCCCGCTCGGGACTGAATGGCTGATGAAAATAGGGGCTGCAGGCAGCCAGCAGTATTCCGGTCAGCAAGCACAAGGCATAGGCAAAGGAACGTGCGGTAGCAGTATTCATAGACAGGCAGCGACTATTGTCGAAGGGAAGAAGAGAGGAAGAAACGCTGGGAACACATAAGGCAGGCAGCCGGGCCCTGAGGCCCGACACCGACACTTCGCCAACTGGCTAAGGCAGATTGGGAATGGTGACAGTGGTCTGGTTGCCGGTGGCGGGGTCAGAAATAACAATGACAACGCCATTGGAACCAGGCGTTACCTGGATCTGGTAGCCACCCACCGCGTAGCTACCGGCCTTTACCGTGCCACGGCCAAACTGGTCGCTGATGAAGCGGTCAGTAAGCTGACTCAGGATCTGGCGGTTGAGGTTAGCAGTAAAATTCGTGAGCGGATCCTCTACAGTCCGGGCCTGAGCGGCGTCGGGGTCTTTAAAGGTATCCTGGGCAGTGGCTGCGCTCAGTAGAGACGAGTAGTTGAATGGATTACCCCCGAAGTTGGGGTTGACAGGTTCGTATATAAAATCCTGGGCGCTGGCAGCTGGTGCAGCTACCAAGGCCAGCAGCAGCGCGAGAAAAGAGCAGTACAAGTATTTCATGGTGGAACAGGTTAGGAGGGAAGACGGGAGAGGTAGGGCAGGACAGTGCTAATAAACTTCCAGAGGCTGGCTGTTGCCCTGTTCCAGTTCGTTGCCCAGACGGTTGTTTTCGATGAGGTGCTGCGTGACAGTCCCCACAGCTTCGCTGGCAGCAGCTTCAATGTATTCCTCATTCGGCTGGAGCGGCATTTCGAGCAAATCGGTGTTGTTGACGGCTACCGTAACCAGAATACTGGTGCTCCGGGCCGGCTTCTCGGTAATGGTTACCACGTAGTCGCCCGAGCCGGCCGGAGCCTCGAACGTGTTGAAAAACAGGCTATAGAAGTCACGCCCCAATTTAGTAATGGTTTCATCAACGATGAGGCCGTCGACTTCAAACCCACGCTGGAATTTTCCGGTATTGGTCGAGTCGGCCGTTACCTGGAGTAGTAGCCGCAGGGCTTCCTCCAGCTGTTTGGGGGTAAGTGGGTTTGCTTTGCTTTCGTTGGTAGGGGCCTGGGCCGGAGCGGGGCTGCCCTGCTGCTTCACGCGGGCCGGCGGCTGCCGTACGCCCTGCGCCAGAGCGGCCGGAGCCAGCAGCAACAGGCATGGCAACAGCCAACAGCCCCATCTTCGCCAGAAATCAGCCGAATATATCATAGCACCGCCCGAGCATAAGAGCAACAAGCGCAAGGGCCAAACCACCTGGTTCTCCCTTTCGGTGCCTAAATATAAGTATTTACTATATGAATATGACTAATTTTGTTTAGCGTTAGAATGCACTTTATAAACTCCTACTCCCACAGCGGATAATGCTCCAAATTCACTTCCTGGCCGAAGAAAATGCGGGTGCTCTCCTCGAATGAGCGGGTAAAATCAGATACGTAGAAGTGGTGGCGGGGCGGCGCGGCAACCGCGGGAGCTAGTAGCTGCCGACTTTCCAGGTATTGCCGCACATGCTGGGCCACCACGTCGGAGGCGTCGAGCACTTCGGTGCGGCCCTGGTAGAATTCGGCAATCTGCTCCTTTATAAGGGGGTAGTGCGTGCAGGCCAGCACCAGCGCCTCCACCCCTTCCAGCGCGGGGTTGGAGAGGTAGGTTTCAATGACGTTACTGGCAATGGTGTCATTAAAGAAACCTTCCTCAATCATGGGAGCCAGCAGCGGGGTGGCCAGGCTACGTAAATCTACGCCGGCGTCGAGGTCGTCAACCTTCTTCTTATATACGTTGCTATTTACCGTTTGCTTGGTGCCAATCAGGCCCACCGTGCGGCCCGCGTACTGCCGCCCGACGTGCGCCACAATGGGGTCGATAACATTCAATACCTGGGCCTTGGACCCCACGTACTCGCGCACCAGCTCGTAGGCGGCCGCCGAGGCCGAGTTGCAGGCAATAAGAATAACCTTGCATTGCTGGCGTAGCAACAAGTCGCAGATCTTCACGGCGTAGGCCTGGATGGCAGCCGTACTTTTGTCGCCGTAGGGCAAGTGGGCCGTGTCGCCGAAGTATACCAGCCGCTCATGGGGTAGCACCTGGGCCACGGCCCGCGCCACCGTCAGGCCGCCAATGCCGCTGTCGAATACGCCAATGGGTCGGGTGGCTAAGTCGGGGGGAGAGGTCGGAAGTTTCATGGATGGCGAAGGTAAGGAGCAGCTCTTGGCTTTTCGAAGACCCTTTTTGCAGCTTATTTTCTAGAAATGGAAAAATAAGCTGCAAATACCTTCCCTCCTACCCGCTCAACCGCCCATCGGCCATGTAGCGCAGTTCGCCCAGCTCTACCAGGTCGCGCAGTAGGGCCGTGATGGCGGAGGCTTGGCCGGGAGCGTAATGGGTGAGCACTTCGCGGGGCGTTTGGGGAGTGGCCTTCACTAGCTCCAGCAGCTGGGCGCGGAGCTCGGGCAGCGGGGTGGCTTCCTGGCGGGCTTTTTTACGGGCCAGGCAGAAGTCGCATACGCCGCAGGCAGGCGCGTCCAGCTCGCCGAAATACTCCAGTAGCAGCTGCTGGCGGCAGCGGCCTCCGGTGGCGTAGCGGATAACCGAGTCGGTTTTGTGGGTAGCCAGCTCGCGCTGCCGGGTCAGGCGCTTCTGGTCGAGCGGCAGCTTGTCGGCGTCGTGGCGCGGGGTGGTGAACAGGGCCTGGGGCGACTCGTGACGGGGCTGGAACTGAATGATGCCCGAGCGGTGCAGGAACACCAGCATCTTGCGCAGCTCCACCACGCTCAGGCGCAGGTACTGGGCCAAGCTGTTCTCCGAAATCCGCTGAAAACCGGCAAACAGCTCGCCCCCATGCAGGCGCAGCAGGCTCTTGATGAGCTGGTCGTGCTGCACGTTGGCCACCTGGAAGCGGTAGAGGTCGGTATGGTCGATGGGAATGTGAACCCGGGCGGGGTCGTTGACGGCTTCGTTGAGCTGCACAAACCCTTCGCGGGCCAACGTGCGCAGGCTGTTGTGGGCGTCGAGGGCCTTGATGCGGTAGGTTTCGGCAAACTGCTGCAAATCGAAATCGAAGGCCACCAGCTCGCCGCCGCCCACGGCCGTGCGCGAGAAGTTGGCCAGCGCCTGGTACACGCGGCGCACCGTATCAAGCGGCGGATAGCTCAGGCGAGTGCGGCGGCGCAGCTCGTCGGCGTCGGCGGGCCCGGTGAGCAGCACGGCAAAGGCGTATTTCTCGTCGCGGCCGGCACGGCCGGCTTCCTGATAGTAGGCTTCCAGGTTATCGGGAGCTTCCAGATGCACCACCAGGCGCACGTCGGGCTTGTCAATGCCCATACCGAACGCGTTGGTGGCCACAATGCAGCGGGTTTTATTCTGCATCCAGTCCTGTTGCACGCGGGTGCGCTGGTCGGAGGGCAAGCCGGCGTGGTAGGCGGCGGCCGACAGACGCTGCTGCTGCAGGTAGGCGGCGGCGTCTTCGGTCTGGCGACGGGTGCGGGCGTACACGATGCTCGTTTTGTCGGCTCCCACCCCGCGCACCACCTCCAGCATCCGCCGGAACTTATCCTCGGTTTCGAGCACCGAGTACGAGAGGTTGGGCCGGGCAAAGCTCTGCTGAAACACGCGGTGGGTGCTGCCAAAAACCAGCTTCTCCACAATATCCTGGCGCACCTGCTCAGTAGCAGTGGCCGTGAGGGCAATGCAAGGCACGCCCGGCAGCAGCTCGCGCAGCTCGGCAATGCGCAGGTAGGGCGGCCGGAAATCGTAGCCCCACTGCGACACGCAGTGCGCCTCGTCAATAGCCAGCAGACTCACCTTCATCTTCGCCACCCGAACCCGGAACATATCCGTCAGCAGGCGCTCGGGGCTCACGTACAGGAACTTCACCGGCCCGTACACGCAGTTGTCGAGGGTCTGGTCGATTTCCTGGTGGCTCATGCCGGCATACACAGCTTCAGCCTTCACGCCGCGCTGGCGCAGGTTTTCCACCTGGTCCTTCATCAGCGCAATCAGCGGCGACACCACCAGGCACAGTCCCGGCCGGCCAGCGCAGGCACCTGGAAGCAGATACTCTTGCCGCCGCCGGTGGGCAGCAGCGCCAGCGTGTCGTGCCCGGCCAGCACTGCCCGGATGATATCTTCCTGCAGCGGCCGAAACCGGGTATGCCCCCAGGTCTGGCGCAGTACGTGCAGAATATCGTCGGTAGCTTGCTCGGGCATGCGGCAAAGGTACACGACGGGCTTGTAGAGCTTAACAACTACGCCCTAACGCCTGCCTCCTGGGCTTCTTCCTCCCGTTCTTCCTGCTTACCCTCCTGAATCTTCTCCACAGCCTCCTGCTTGTCAGCCGCATCTGCTTCCTCGAGGTTCTTCTCCTGCTCCGCTTTATCCTGGGGCTCAAAGCTCAGCTTGATGTAGATGGGAAAGTGGTCGGAGCCCACGTAGGGCAGCCGCTCCATCTCATCAACTTTGAAGTGGGGCGAAACGAATACATGGTCGAGGGGCCAGCGCAACAGCTGGTATTCGGCGTGGAAAGTGGGCATCAGGCCGCGGCCCACCCGTGGGTCGAGCAGCCCGCTGATGCGCCGGAACAACTCGGAGGTGTGCGACCAGGCCACATCATTCATGTCACCAAACACAATGGTCGGCTCGTCGCGCTCTTCCAACTCGCGGCCTACCAGCAGTAGCTCGGCGTCGCGGCGGGTACTGGTTTCCGACTCGGCAGGAGCCGGGGGCTTGGGGTGCAGCCCGTACACGCGTACCCACGTACGGCCGTCGGGCAGCTGCACTTTGGTGTGCACGCTGGGCACGTCGTCGTCGATAAGGTATTTGATTTCGCAGCCGTCGAGGGGCAAGCGTGAGAAAAACAGCAGGCCGTAGGTGTTGTCGAGCGGCTCGTGGCAGGTGTAGGGGTGGGTTTTCTCCATGGGCTTCAGCTGCTGATGCCACCACTCGTCGGTTTCCACCGCCATAATAACATCAGCATCAGCCTCTTGCAGCACCTTCAAAGCCTTGTCGCTCTGCTTGTTGTACTGCAGCACGTTCATCATCACCAAACTCAGATGGCCTTCACCATCGGTGCGGGTACTATCACCTACATGTTTGCCGGCCAGCGGTGTATAGGGCAGAATTCGGAACGCCTGGTAGCCGGTAGCCAGCGCCACGCTCGCCAGCAGTGCCGGCATCCAGTAAGTGTCTGCGGCAGGTTGGTGCCAGCCCAGCAGCACGCCCGCCACCAGTACCAGTAGCAGCACGCCCACAATCTGCAAACGCGGAAAATCGAAAACACGAATCCACCAGATCGTCTGGCGCATCAGCGGCAGCAGGGTAGCAATAAGGGCGGCGGCAGCCAGCAGCAGCACCAAGGCCTGTGCCAGCGTGTGCCAGGTAAAATCGTCGAAGTGGGGCACTAGACAAGGAGTTGGGATAAGAAAGAAGCCATTTGGCTGCTCTCCGGACGTGGTGTAAAGCTGCAACAGGGCTTTACGCACCCACCGCCAAGGAGTTGTTTTCGCTAAAAGTAGGATTTTCCCCGTGTTCGTGCCACAAAGGCTCGTACCTTTGCCGGCCATACCCTGCCCGCACCTATGGATATTCTGCTTGCCACGTTTACTACTCTGTTCTCCGTGGTTAATCCGTTCGGGGCCATGCCGGTGTTTCTGTCCCTGACCGAAAGCGACACGCCGGCCGAGCGCGCCAACATCGGCCTGAAGGCCTGCCTGTCGGTGCTGGCGGTACTGTCGGTATCGTTTTTTGCGGGCCAGTATGTGCTCAACTTTTTCGGCATCAATATTCACCATTTGCGCATTGCGGGCGGCATCCTGCTTATGCGCTCGGCTTTCGATTTGCTCACACCCGGCGGCAACCGCAGCAAGGTATCGGAGGAAACCATTGAGGCCAGCCGCGAGAAGGACGATATTAGCTTCACGCCCCTGGCCATGCCCATGCTCTCGGGCCCCGGCGCTATTGCCGTCTGCATCAGCCTTTACACCAATAAGCTCACGTATTTTGATATGGGGCTTATTTTCGTCGGCTTCGTGCTGGTGGCACTGGCCGTCTATATCATCCTCATGTCGTCGTTGCGGCTCACGCGCTTCCTGGGCCGGCCGGGCCTGGCGGCGCTGGCCCGCATCATGGGCTTCATCACGCTGGCCATCGGCGTAAACTTCATCATGACGGCCATCAAGGCCCTGTTTGTTTCTTAGCGGTTAGCTATTAGTTGATAGCTTTTGCTCCAAATACAGCCTTGCTGAATTCATTGAACGAGAGCTATCAGTTGATAGCTCTCAGCTAACAGCTTAAAAACATGCTCAAAAACGACCTGCTCCTGCGTGCCGCCCGCGGCGAAGAAACCGAACGTACTCCTGTGTGGCTTATGCGCCAAGCGGGCCGCATTTTGCCCCAGTACCGCGCGCTGCGAGGCCGGCTCAGCGGCTTCAAGGAACTGGTAGAAACGCCCGAGCTGGCCGCCGAGGTCACTATCCAGCCTGTCGATGCGCTCGACGTGGACGCCGCCATCATCTTCTCCGATATTCTGGTAGTGCCCGAAGCCATGGGCCTGACCTACGAGATGGTGGAAGCCAAAGGTCCGCTGTTTCCTGAAACCATAAAAACGGCCGCTGATGTAGCCCGGATGCGTGTGGCTGACCCCGAGGAGCACCTGGGCTACGTACTCGAGGCGCTGCGCGTCACCAAGCGCGCGCTCAACGGCCGGGTACCGCTCATCGGCTTTGCCGGCGCCCCCTGGACTATTCTGGCCTACATGGTGGAGGGCCACGGCTCGAAAACCTTCAGCAAGGCTCGCGGGATGCTTTACCAGAACCCGGAACTGGCCCACGAGCTGCTGCGCAAAATCACGGCCACCACCATTGCCTACCTGCAGGCCCAGGTAACGGCCGGCGCCAACCTTATTCAGGTGTTCGACTCCTGGGCCGGCATCCTGCCGCCCGCGCATTATGCGGAGTTCAGCCAGCGCTACATTGCCGAAATCTGCGCCGCGCTGCCCAACGTGCCGGTTACCGTATTTGCTAAAGGCGCCTTCTGGGCCATGGAAGATTTTGCCGCCCTGCCCTGCCGCACGATAGGCCTCGACTGGAACCAGGACCCGCGCACCGTGCGCCCGCTGGTAGGCGACAAAACCCTACAGGGCAACCTCGACCCCTGCGCCCTCTACGGCACGCCTGCCCAAGTGCAGGCCGCCACCAAAGCCATGCTCGATAGGTTCGGCCCCCAGCGCCACATTGCCAACCTCGGCCACGGCGTCTATCCCGACACCAATCCCGATAATGTGAAGGTTTTCATTGAAACGGTGAAGGAGTACAGCACCAGAATGCGCGGCTAACGCAAGTTGCTTGTGAACAAATACTCCTTTTACACCAAGCCAACACCTCGAATCAGGCTGCGACATCCTTAAAACCAGCCTACGATCAAGCAGCGCAAACAGCGTGGCCAGACCAGCACTGTTACCAGCATTATCTATTTTACTCTCACCCGACTACTGCCGTGCAACTCTTGGATTCGCGTTTGGTACGCTGGGTGGCGCGAAACTGGTGGGGGCTACTGGCAACTGGCGTGGGGTTGGGCTTGCTGCCGCTGCTACTGCTGTGTTATTACAACCAGCCGTACTCCGATGATTTCTCGTTCACTTCAGATGTTGAAGCTTACGGGTTCTGGGGTGCCCAAAAGCAATTATTTACCAATTGGTCGGGCCGCTACTTTACCAATTGGCTGCAACTGGTCGGGAACCCATTAAACCACCGCTGGCTGCGAGGAGTACAGTTGACCGCCGTTATCGGCCAGCTGCTACGGATAGCAGTCCTGTATGCCGCGATACGCCTACTAACCGGGCGGCAGCTACGCTGCCGCGATGCCGGCCTGCTGGCGGCGGGCCTGGCGTTGGTTTACAGTAGCATAGTCCCTTCCACATTTTCGGCGCTTTACTATTTCACCGAAGTAGTGGTATACCATGTTCCAGCGTGGCTGCTGCTTTTGGTACCGCTCACCGTCGACCGTTTTCAGCGGGCCCAAAGCCGCGGGCAACGGCTTACCTGGGGCCTGCTGTGCGGGTTGGGCACGGTCGCCGTTGCCGGTTCCAATGAACTGACTATCATACTATTATTCTTAATAATAGCACTAGGAACCGGGCTGAGCCTATGGCGCCGGCAGTGGGCCAGCGCCCGCGTGTGGGTGGCACTGGGAACTTTGCTGGCTGTTGCCGGCGCGGTAGCAGTTTTCGCCCCCGGTAACGTTTCGCGTTTGACCCTGGACAACTCCTTGCGGCCGATAAGCTCCTTTTGGGAAGGGCTGGCCCGCGTGAATGTCCTACTGCGCTATTTATTCACCAGCCCTGCTTTCCTTGTGATTCCGGCCTTCGTATTGCTATTGCGCCCAATAGCGGCCCAGGTAGCGCCGGCCCGGCCGCCGGGCCTGCGAATACCGCTGCTGCTCAGTGCGGCGGTACTCATAGCTGGCGTGGTGTTGGGCACACTACCTTACGCCCTGACGTGGTCACGCGTACCACTCATTCCGCGGGCGACTAACATCATACTGTGGTGGTGGCTACTGGGGTGGCTAGTTGCCGGCTGGGCCAGCCTGCCAGCTCTCCCCACGGTAATCATGCCCTTACCGGCCGCGATACGCGGGCTGGTAGGCGGCGTGCTGTTCATAATAGTGTTTACGGCCAGCAGCCACGCCTACCTGGACTTACGGTACGAAGCGCCGGCATTTGCCCGCCAATGGCAGTCTCGCTTCGCGGCGCTGCAACGGGCGGGCCGGGTGCCGCACGGCCAGCTAACGCTTCCGCCGCAGCCAACGCTCATCAACCGGCAGATAATTATGCCCCCTATCGGTATATCAGAAGATCCAGCTTACGGCATCAACACCCGGCTGGCGACGTGGTTCGGCCTCGATTCCGTGCGCGTTGCGGCCCCGCTTATTCTGCTCCGTTAAATTTTACTGAGCGCGCTTGCTAGCTCTGCAGCCGCCTTTGTCGCGGCCAAAATGGGTCTGCTCCCAGCAGCAACACTGCTTTCCCAACCAAGAAGCATCGACGGCGATGTTCAGCTTCCAATCGGTTGAAAGTTTACTGAACCTATTCCGTCTTTCGAGCACGTCGCGCATCAAGCGAGAATGCGGGCATGTTTCTACTCACTACCAGCTAAGCGCTACTTCATCCGCTTCGGTTAGCAGCTTCTGCTTCTCAATAGGCACCACGCCCACCTGCTCGCAAACGAGGCCGCCGCCCAGGTTGGCCAGCGCGGCAGTGGCCGCAACCGGCAGGCTCAGGGCCACGCACAGGGCGGCGATGCTGATAACCGTGTCGCCGGCACCCGATACGTCGGAGATAGTGCGCAGGTGAGCCGGCAAGTAGGTTTTCTGCCCGGCTTGCTGGGCAAATACGCCGTGTTCCGACAGCGTAACAAGCACCGTATCGGGCTGTAGCAGCTCGCGTAGCCGGGCCACGGCCGCCTCGAAACCGGCCCGGTCGGTGGTCGGGTCGCCGAATTCGAGCTTGAGGCCCTCGCGCAACTCCTTCAGATTGGGTTTGAACAGGGTGCAGTGCTGGTAAGCCAGAAAGTTCTTCTTCTTGGGGTCGACCACCGTGGGCACGCCCCGCTCGCGGGCCAGGCCGATGAAGTGGCGGATGTTGTTTTCGGTGAGCACGCCCTTGTCGTAATCCTCGAAAATCACCACATCAGCCCGCGTTAGCAGCTGCACGAAACGGGCCGTCAGGGCTTCGTTTTCGGTGGCGTCGAGGTCGGTTTCCACTTCCGAGTCGATGCGCAGCAGCTGCTGGCCCTGGGCCAGGATACGCTGCTTAACCGTAGTGGGGCGGGTGCCGGAGCGCACGATTCCCTCGGCCGATAGCCCGTTTATTGCCAGCCTTTCCAGCAGCTGGTCGCCGCCCGTGTCTTCTCCAATCAGGGCGCACAGCAGCGGCGTGGCCCCCAGCGCCTGCACGTTGAGCGCCACGTTGGCGGCCCCGCCCAGGCGCTGCTCAGTGCGGCTCACGTTCACGACCGGCACCGGAGCCTCGGGCGAGAGCCGCACCGAGCGGCCCCACACGTAGGCGTCGAGCATCACATCGCCCACGATAAGCACGGTCAGCTGGTTGAAAGCGGCAAACAAGTCGGGCAGCGAGGCGGGCGGCAGGGCAGTAGCGGGCATCAAAAACAGAATCTGGTAAGAAGCCGCAAAGATAGGCTGTAGCGCGAAGCTCCAGCTTCGCGTATCGTTGAACGGTGTCCTTTGGGAGTCAGCAATGACACGCGAAGCTGGAGCTTCGCGCTACAGCCTCACTTCAGCTTGGCCAACGAAACCTTGATCCGCTCGAAAGCCTCGCGGAGCTTATCATCGGCGGCGGCAGTACTGAAGCGCAGGCAGTCGGGGGCTCCGAAGGCGGCCCCATCGACGGCGGCCACGTGGGCATCGTTGAGCAGATACATGGCCAGGTCGGCGGCCGTAGCAATGGTTTCGCCGGTGGCTGTGGTGCGGCCGAAGCAGCCGCTTACCTCGGGGAACAGGTAGAAGGCGCCGCTGGGTACGTTGGTGCGGAAGCCAGGAATATCCTTCACCAACTCCAGCACCAGGTCGCGGCGGCGGCGGTAAGCGGCTACCATTTCGTCGGCTGAGGCGCGGCCGCCCTCCAGGGCCGCAATGCTGGCTCGTTGGGCAATCGAGCAGGTGCCGGAGGTAATCTGGCTCTGGATTTTCTCGCAGGCGGCGGCAATTTCGCGCCGGGCGGCCAGGTAGCCCACCCGCCAGCCGGTCATGGCGTACCCCTTCGAGAAGCCGTTGACGGTAATCACCTGGTCTTTTACCTCCTCAAACTGCGCCAGGCTCACGTGCTCACCCACGAAGTTGATGTATTCGTAAATTTCGTCGGCCAGCACATGAATGTGGGGATGGCGGGCCACCACGGCGGCCAGCGCGGCCAGCTCTTCGCGGCTGAAAACGGCCCCGGTGGGGTTGCAGGGCGAAGAATACATGATAAGCCGGGTGCGGGGCGTAATGGCAGCCTCCACCTGCGCGGCCGTCACCTTGTAGTCGTTTTCCAAGGCGCCAGTCAGCGGCACGCTCACGCCGTCGGCCAGCCGCACCATCTCCTCGTAGCTCACCCAATAAGGCGAAAACACCAGCACTTCATCGCCCGGATTAATCAAGCTGAGCACCACGTTGGCCAGCGCCTGCTTGGCGCCGGTGCTCACCACGATGTTCTCGGGCAGGTAGTCCAGCTGGTTGTCGCGCCGGAACTTGTCGCAGATAGCCTGCCGAAGCTCTGGGTAGCCAGGTACCGGCGTGTAGAAGGTGTAGCCCTCATCCAGCGCCTGCTTGGCGGCGTCCTTGATGTACTGGGGTGTCTGAAAATCAGGTTCTCCAAAGCTCAGGCTAATTACATCGACGCCCTCGGCCGCCAGCGCCCGGGCCTTCTTGGCCATGGCAATGGTTTGCGACTCCTGCATGGCATTGATGCGGTCGGAGAGAACAAGCGGGGCACGGTCGGTGGCAGCAGCTGCAGACATAATCGGGGCTTGATTTGGGTGGAAAGGTAAAGGTAGAACTGGCAAGCTAGAACGTCATGCTGAGCGAAGGCGGAGCCGGAGCCGAAGTATCTCTACCGCTTCGTTGCAACGCCAATCAGCCGACAGGTTTAGCATTGCGGTAGAGATGCTTCGGCTCCGCTCCGCCTTCGCTCAGCATGACACGTTCTTTCCTACTCCTCCCGGCCCAGCTGGCGCAGGCACTGGGCCATAATGCGCCAGTCGGTGGCGGGGTGGTAGTCTTTGGCGTAGAGCAGCTCCAGGCGGCGGCGGGTGGTTTCGGTGAGCGGGGCGGCGGCGCGCACGGCATCGGCGGGCGAGAGGATGGCGCGGGCCGCGGTTTGGGGCGCGGCGGCATGGCGCAGGCCCACCCAGGTGCGCGAGCCCACCAGCACCCGCAGGCAGTTGCGCAGGAAACCGGCTTTGCGCTGCGCAAACCACACCAGCACCGGGCTCAGCACCAACAGCAACAGGCTACTGAGGATGTCGAGCAGGCGCTTGTTGCGCACCTGTTCGGGGCGGAACAGGTTGAGTGTGATGTCGAGGGCGTAATAGTCGCCGGGCGAATCTTTACCGGAGCTGCCGATGATGTACTGGCTGCCGGGGGGCAGGATTTTGAAGGCTACCGGCGGGTGCTGGGGCAAGCCGGCCATCAGTCCGATAATCTGGCTGGCGGGCAGGTCGCGACCACAGAAAACCAGTTCATCGAGCCCGTAGATGCGGATAATGTCTTCCAGCTGACGCAATTCCCCCAGCAAATCGTCGGGCGGCGGCGCGGTAATTTCAGCGGCAGCCGAAACGGTGGCAGCGGGCTCAATGTAGCCGATGACGCGGGCCGGCACGGCGGCCTGCTCCAGCAGCTGGCGCACCCGGCGGCTTTCCTCGGCCGAGCCCACGATGCCCACGTTTTTCTGCTGACTCTCACTCAGGCCGAAGCGGCGGTAGCGCACGAAGTTGCCCGCCGCCCGGCGCAGCAGCAGCGCCGCCACGGCCCACACTCCGCCCAGCAGAATCAGGGCCTTCGAGAAGCGCCAGGCATCCAGAAAGTTACTCAGGGCCGAAATCAGCAGCGTGCCCACCACGATGCCGCGCACCAACCGTCCGGCCCGGAACGGCCGGTCGTAGGCCCCACTCAGGAAGGCGGAACCCAGCCACACGGCAATATAAGCGGGCACCGCCACCAGCATATACTGCTCGGGGTAGGGCTCGCGCACGTACTTGTGGTTCAGCTCCCAGTATGTTTTGAGCACGTACATGCCCGCGTAAATCAGGCCGGCGTCGAGCAGCACCGGGGCGGCGCGCAGCAGCAGCCGCTGGGCCACCGCCGCACCCGCCCGCAGCCAGATGGCCGCGTTTATCAGCACCGAAAACGTGCCCGCCCGCCCGGGAGCGAAGTGCTTGCGGGCAAAAATCACCATCGCCCGGTAAAATACGAACACGTAGTTGACGCTCGTGCGCTTCGTGCTCTCACCCTTATAGTGGATGATGCGGGTGCCGGGATAGTAGAAATTCTGCCAGCCGCCCTGCCTGAGCCGGTACGAGAGGTCGATGTCCTCGCCGTACATAAAGTAGTCCTCATCCAGCAGCCCCACCTCGGCCAACGCTGCTTGGCGCATGAGCATAAAGGCCCCGCTGAGCACCTCGATTTCGTGGGTTTCGTCGGGGCTGAGGAAGCCCAGGTGGTAGCGGCCGAAGCGCCGCGACTTCGGAAACAGCCGCGCCAGCCCGAATATCTTATAAAAGGCCACGGCCGGCGTGGGCAGGCCGCGCTTGCTTTCGGGCAGAAACCGGCCCTGTCCGTCGAGCATTTTCACGCCCAGCCCGCCGCAGCGCGGGTGCTGGTCCATGAACTCGCAACACAGCCGGAAGGTGTCTTCCTCCACCACCGTATCGGGGTTGAGCAGCAGCACGTATTCGCCCTTGGCTACGCGCAGGGCCTGGTTGTTAGCCTTCGCGAAGCCCGGGTTGTCGTGGTTGGCGATGAGGATAACCTCCGGAAACCGGGCCCGTACCATGGCCACCGAGCCGTCCACCGAGTTGTTATCGACCACAAATACCTCCAGCGGCCGGCCCAGCTTCTCGCCCGCCCGCCGCACCGACAGCAGCGCCTGCTCCAGAAAGTAGCAGACGTTGTAGTTGACGATAATGACGGACAGGGCAACTTCTTCGGGCGGCACGGAGCGGAGCGTCGGCGGTGAGGGCAGCGAAAGTTACGCAGAAGGGAGTTTGGAGGAAGGGATAAAAGGATGGGGGACGAAAGACTACATGTGAAGTCCTTCATCCCCCATCCTTTTATCCCTTATCCAATCAAAGCGCCTGGCGCTGGCGGTCGATAATGCTGCGGCCGAGGGTGATTTCGTCGGCGTACTCCAGCTCGCCGCCCATCGGGATGCCGCGGGCGATGGTGCTGAGATGCAGCTCGGGCTGGTCGCGCAGCTTGCGCGAGAGGTAAAAGGCCGTGGTGTCGCCTTCCATCGTGGGGCTGATGGCCAGGATTACTTCCCGGATTTCGGTGCCCTCGCGCGTGACGCGCTCCAGCAGCGAGTCGATGTTGAGGTCGCCGGGGCCAATGCCTTCAATGGGCGAAATGACGCCGCCCAGCACGTGGTACATGCCCTGATACTGGGCCGTGTTTTCGATGGCAATTACGTCGCGGATGTCGGACACCACGCACACCGTGCTCTGGTCGCGCAGGTGGTTGGCGCAAATGGCGCACTCGGCCGTGTCGGAAATATTGTGGCAAGTGTCGCAGTAGCGAATCTCGAAGCGCATTTTGGCCAGCGCCTCGGCCAGCGAGGCCGTGATATCGGTTTCGGCCTTCAGTAGGTGCAGGACCAGCCGCAGGGCCGTCTTCTTACCCACCCCCGGCAGCTTCGAGAGCTCCCCGACGGCGTTTTCAATTAGCTTGGAAGGAAACTCCATGTAGTTCGCTATTAGCTGAAATCTGTTAGCCTTTTTCGCCCTCTACTCCCGCAGAAAGCTATCAGCTATTAGCTGTCAGCTCAAATTAGAGTATGTCGGCCGAAATGCCACGGTCGTGGATGGCGGTGCACATGCCGGCCAACTCGTCGTAGCTGCCGTGCTTGACGGTGCACTGGCCTTTGTAATGGATAAGCAGCGTGCATTGCTCGGCCTGCTCGGGCTGGTGCCCGCACACGTCGACCAGGGTTTTGATAACGTGGTCGAAGGTATTATGGTCGTCGTTGTACACGATGAGGTCGCGCACATCAGTCGTCTTTTCCAGGAGCAGAACGTCCTCGTCGTACTCGATTAGCGGGTTGCTGTTCATGGCACAAAAATACGAAAAACCGGCCAGAAAACTGGCTACTACGCCCTTGGCAGCCGGGTATAACAGGGCGGCACGCCGATTCGTTTCCGGGTTCCGTAAAAGAGTATCGACGAAGCCTCCGCAGAGGTTTTGTGGCTCCTGCGAAGGCCTCGGCAACTTTTAATTCGTCAATTTTATTTTTTTAATTGAAACCAATGCCCGTTCCGTCCGCCGATTTCAAGCGCGCCCTCAAACAGCTTTCCGAGAAGGAAAAGGAAGCCCTGCTACTGCGGGCGGCCCGCCGCGACGCCGAGCTCTACGATACGCTCTGCTTCGAGTTGCTGCCCGACGTGGACGCGGCCACGGTGTACGAACAGGCCTCCGACCAAATACACGAGCTGTTTGCAGTGGGCGCTACCGGGCGGCTGCTCAACCGCAGCCTTACCAAAGCCCTGGGTAAGGCCGTGAAGGAAGTGGCCCGCGCCCGACGCATTACCAAGGACAAGCGTCTGGAAATCGACCTGAACCTGTACACGCTGCGCCACATTTTCGAGAACTACACCGGTCAGTTCGAAAGCCCCTATGCGGGCTTCTTTACGGCTACGGCCCGGTTGGCGGGCCGCACCACGCAGCTGGTACAGAAAAACCTGCACGAAGACCTCTGGCTCGAATACAAAGCCGACATCGACGACTTCCTGGCCCAACTGCATGCCCGCAGCAAGAGCCGCAGCCTCAAGTTCGAGCTACCCCGCGAGCTGGTATTGGCCGACTAATATCGGTTCGGTAAATGAGCCTGATTAGGCAGCTTATAAAAAGTTATATACTGAGCTAACAAAAAATATAAACTTTAGCATTCGCTAACAGAAAACCGTTCTGTTGCCTTATACATTTGGTTGGAATATCAAGGTGTGGTATTCTGATCCTATCATTCTCATCGTATTCATATGCGAAAACCCTTTACCCAAGTGGCGGCCGTTCTGTCGGCCGCCGTTTTGCTGTCTGGCTGCGCCGGTGGCTACCACGCCATCCAGCCCGAGCGAATTACCTCATACCAGCCGGCCGGCCCGGCCGGTGCTGCCGTGGATTTCAGCTACCGCTACAGCGCGCTACTTACCAACGGGGCCAACAAAAAGTACGTGAAGAAGGAGCGCAAGCGCGGCTACCAGATTGTGGCCGTACAACTGCGCAACAACACGGCTAACGAGTTCAACTTCTCCCGCGACTTGGAACTGACCTTCGGCGACCGGCCCATTCAGCCAGTTTCCTCCATGCAGGCATCTCAGGATCTGAAACAGGGTGTGGCCATTTATCTGCTGTATGTGCTGCTGAACTTCAATGTTGGCACCTACACTACTGTAAATGGCCAGATAACGGAAGATAATCGAACCTTCATTCCTACTGGTCCATTCATTGCCGGCGGCAACATGCTGGGGGCCAGTGCGGCCAACAAAAACATGCGCAACGAGCTGGCCCGCTACGACCTGACCAACAAGGTGCTGCAGCCCGGCGAAACCGTGTACGGCATCGTGGCCCTGCGCGAAACTAACGTGGCTCCTCTCAAGCTCACGCTTCGCAATAGCGCGGCCACCGCTCCGGCCACTGCTCCGGCCCCGGCGGTTGTGCCCAATGCCAGCGGGCAGTAAATTTTAGCTTAGGCACGCTACACAAAAGCCCGCAACAACCGTTGCGGGGCCTTTTGTGTAGCGTGCCTAAGCTCCGTAGCCTAAGCTCGAAGCACTACTTTACTTCTTGGCAATTACGTTGAAGCTGAGCGTGAACTCGTCCATGATGGCTTTGTCGCCAATGCTTTCGAAGAACGATTTGGAGCCGTACTTGATATCGAATTTGGTGCGGTCGATGACAGCCACGCCGGTAGCCGAGGCCACACCGCCCTTCACGCCGGTTTTGGCCGGGAAACTGATGCGCTGGGTGATGCCCTTTATGGTGAGGTCGCCGGCCACGGTGGAGTTGTTGCCCTTGGCGTCGCCCCGCAGCGGCGTGATGCTGGTAATGGTGAAGGTGGAGGTGGCGTTCTTGTCGATGCTGAAGAAATCATCGGAGCGCAGGTGGCCCATCAGCTTGCCGTTGGAGTCGGCATCCTTTATATCCTCCACTTTCAGCGAGTTCATATCAACGATAAACTTGCCGCCCACTACCTGGCTTCCGCGCACGGCAATGTTGCCGCTCTGGAACTGCATGGTACCGTTATGGGCGCCGGTTACTTTTTTACCTTCCCAGCCCAACGTGCTTAGCTGAGGCTGAAGCTCGAAGGCGGCCGAGGCGGCCGTTTTGGTCGAAGTGGCGTTGGTTTTTTTCTGGGCCGAGGCTGGGGCAGCAGCCAGCAGCGAGGCGGCCAGCAAGGCAGGCAGGAAGAACTTTTTCATGACAAAAAACAGAGAGGTAAAAAGAGTACGTGTGAGGCGGAAGACTACCGCTAGTCGCGGATTTTATCGAGCAGGCTACTAAGCTGGGCCGCTTCAGCAGGCGCAAGGTTCTGCACCCCGAACCGCTGGTCGTCCATGGCCGCATCGAGGCGAACGAGCAGTTCCAGACCGGCGTCGCTGATGCGGATATCGACGGCGCGGCGGTTGCTGGGGCACACGCAGCGCGTTACCAACTCCTTTGCCTCCAGCTTATCAACAATGCGCGAGGCGTTGCTGGTTTTGTCGAGCATGCGCTCGATAAGCAAGTTGACGGTGGCAGGCTTGGGGTGCTGGCCGCGCAGAATGCGCAGGATGTTGAACTGGGGCAGCGTGAGGCCGAACTGCTTGAAAAAGCCGCTTTGCTGCTGCTGCAGCCAGTTAGCCGTAAAAATCAGATTGACGTGCGCCTTCTGGTGGTCGTTGCGGAAAGCGGCCTGCTTGATTTCGTCCTCAATCTTCATGGGCAATGGAAAAGGCAGAACTGGCTGCAAATATATGTACATACATTTAATATCCAACCGCAGTTCCTCCCCTTGTTTGGGCAGGCGGGCAACAACCGGGCCGGCCAGCCCAACGCAACTATCGGAATGCCGTAAGTAGCTGCATTCTTCGACTTAACTTGCTACCCCATGAAAAAAATATTTTGCGCCCTACTGCTGACTCTGGCCGCCGCCCCGGCCCTGTACGCTCAGTCGCGGCCCGCTACCGAAGTAGCCGGCCCCGTTGAAACCTCACCCTCCGACCGTTTCATGCTCCAGAACGGCGAAGTTGTGCTCATGAAGGGCCAGCGCGCCACGACGCTCAGCAAGAACGTGTTGCTGAGAAACGGCACCAAAATCAACTACAAGAGCGGCATTGTGGAGTTGCCCGGCGGTAAAATCACCACGCTTAAAGCGGGCGACTACGTGCGGCCCAACGGCGACATCGTGTTTGGCTCGCCGGCTAGTGCCGCCCAAGCCCGTGGCGACAACTCGGTACCCACCACGGCCGAGTTCAGCACCTACACTGATCCGCGCCCGGCCCCCGGCAACGCCGCCGCCATGGAGACCCGCCTGAACGAGATGAACGACAAAATCGGACTCATGGCGCAGAAAATAGGTTTGCTCAACCAGAAAATCAGCCTGCTCAGCAGCGGTGGAAAAACCGCCGACACTTCGGCGCTGGACAGCCAGATTCAAGCCATTGATGCCAAGCTGAAGTAAGCAGAACGTCATTCAGAGCGAAGCGAAGAATCTCGCGTGCCGAAGTAATTTCCTACATCAGGATTACTTCGGTACGCGAGATTCTTCGCTTCGCTCTGAATGACGTTCTGCTTACGCTTTCTTCGCAGAGTCAACCAGCAGTCCGTTCTCCTCTCTCACCATCCCGAAGGGCTCGTCGCGTACAATTAGGAAGCCGTCGAGGTCGCACACGTCGGCCAGGGCGCTTATCTGCAGGGCCGACCAGATGCCGAGCGAGGTTTCGACCATGCAGCCGAGCATGGTTTGCAGGCCTTGGGCGCGGGTTTCCCGCAGTATGCGCAGGCCGTTGAGGTAGCCGCCGGCCTTCATCAGCTTCATGTTCACGCCATCGAACTGGCGGGCAATATCGGCGAAGTCAGCCCCGTCGGTTACCGACTCGTCGGCGAAAACGGGGCAGCCGAGTTGGCCTTTGAGGGCGCGGTAGTCGGCGGCGCAGGTGGCGGGCAGCGGCTGTTCGAGCAGGCGCACGCGCAGGCCGGGCAACCGCTCAATATGCTCCCAGCTTTGGCGCAGGCTATCGGTGTCGGGCCAGGCTTCGTTACCATCGATGATGAGCGGGTGGCCGGGCAGCAGGCGCGTTACCTCGCGCAGCAGGTCGAGGGCGCCGTCGCGATTCACTTTAATTTTCAGCAGCGAAAACCGGCTCAGGTCCTGCTCGCGCATAAAACCGGCTACCTCTCCCGGCTCCATGATGGGCAGCGTGGCAGCCGTGGGCACCGGCCCGGCCGGAGCAGGCACGCCCAGCAGATCGGGTACGGCCAGCCCCCGCCGGGCCGCCTCACGGTGTATAAAGGCCGACTCAAGGCCGAAGCGGAGTGCGGCGGCGGGTTGGTGTTGGGTCAGGAAATCGGTTAGCTCGGCCAGGGTTTCGCAGTGGCCCAGGCCAGCGGCCTGCAGCTGCGCAAACTCCTGTTGCAGGCCCTCGGGCGTTTCGTGGTAGCGAATGTTGGGAGCCGCCTCGCCACGGCCGGTGTAGCCACCGCCGGCCACTTGCAGCAGCAGGTTGGTTTTGGTGGTGGAGGCGTTGCGGGCAATTTTCCAGGTGAAGCGCAACGGTAGTGCAAGAGGCGTGAGCGTCCAGGTGAGCATGGGGCAGAACGGCCGGATGGTGGGCAAGCCGCGGTCGAAGCTAAGGGTTCGGCCGCGGTTCTCCGGCCGGGCCGCCTATATTTGTCGGATGCTGCTTTTGCGGGCAGCAACAATTACGGCGCTCCATCACTACTCCCACCAAACCGGCGGGCGCACCCCGCGCCCCTACACCGCATGAAAATATCCCGACTCACTCTTCTGGTTCTCGTCTTGTTCGCGCTGGCTGCCGGCCTCACAGTACTGGCCGCCCGCACCCCGCCTCTGCTTGACCCCAGAGTAGCGCTGGCCGCCCGCTGGCTGTTTCTGGTAGCCCTCACCTGGGCCGCCTGGAAACGCCGCTCCCTCACGTTCTGGATCGTCATCAGCATGTTTATCGGCGCTGAGATAGGCAACGACTACCCCGACGTGGCCGTGAACCTGAAGGTGCTAAGCGACATTTTCCTGCGCCTTGTTAAAACTATTATTGCGCCACTGGTTTTTGCCACGCTCGTCGTGGGTATTGCCGGCCACGCCGACCTCAAGCAGGTGGGCCGCATGGGCATCAAGGCGCTGGTGTACTTCGAAGTGGTTACCACTTTCGCTCTCTTCATCGGTCTAGCCGCCATCAACCTGACCAAGGCCGGCGCCGGCATCGACCGCACCGGCATTGCGGCCGACGTGGAGCAGCTGCAAACCGTGGAGCAGAGCACCAGCGACATTATCCTGCACATCTTCCCCGAAAACATTGCCAAATCGGTGGCCAATGGCGAGGTGCTGCAGGTGGTGATATTCGCCCTCATTTTTGCCGTGGGCCTGGCCATGGTGCACCAGCGCCACCGCCAGCCCATGATTACGATTACCGAAAGCCTGTCGGAGGTGATGTTCAAGTTCACCAACATAGTGATGTACTTCGCCCCCATCGGCGTGGGCGGGGCCATTGCTTACACGGTGGGTAAAATGGGCTTTGCGCCGCTGTTTAATGCGTTTCAGCTGCTGCTCACGCTCTATGGGGCGCTCATTGTGTTCGTGCTGGTGGTGCTGCTGCCCGTGGCCCTGATTGCGCGCCTGCCCGTTATGCGCATCGTGAAGGCCATTGCCGAGCCGGTGAGCATTGCGTTTGCCACTACTTCGTCGGAAGCCGCTTTGCCGCGGGCCATGGAAGCTATGGAAAGCGTGGGCGTACCGCGCCGCATTGTAGCCTTTGTGATGCCCACAGGCTACTCGTTCAACCTCGATGGCACTACACTTTACCTCTCGCTGGCAGCCGTGTTCGTGGCCCAGGCGGCGGGCGTCGACCTCACCTGGGGCCAGCAGCTGGTGATGGTGTTCACGCTCATGCTCACCAGCAAAGGCGTGGCCGGGGTGCCCCGTGCATCGCTTGTCATTCTGCTGGCCACGGTGGCTTCGTTCAACCTACCGGCCTGGCCGGTATTCATCATCCTCGGTATCGATGCCCTTATGGACATGGCCCGCACGGCCGTAAACGTAGCCGGTAACTGCCTGGCCTCGGCCGTAGTAGCCCGCTGGGAAGGCGAATTCATCGACAACTACGTAGCCCCCGACCCGGTTGACGACCTGGCCGAAACCGACAGCGCTCTGCTACAGCACGGGCACTAGGTTAGTGGTTAGTGGTTAGTGGTTAGTAGAAGAGCGTCATTCAGAGCATCTGATGCATGACGTTCTGATTTACCCCAAAGTGCCCCGCCGGTTCTATACCGGTGGGGCACTTTTTTGTCCAAAAAGTGGAAGTAGCAGAATTATCCGGAAGCAGTTCCATTTTTTGTTACCCGAGTACTATAAGAGCCTTTTTTTTCCTCCACCGACAGAAATCTTTTCCCTTACTTTCCCCGTATTTTTGTATTTCTATCTGACTGACAGCTTACTGACTGAAATGCGTATGAGGAATCTATATCGTGGAACTGCTTTATTCCTGCTGGCTGCCCTGAGCCTTGGGAGCTGCAAGTCGACCGAAAAGGCCGTGTTTCGGACTGTTCAGAGCAACAACTCGGTGGCTGTAGGTACGCTACCTAAGCTGGAAGCCGTAGTAGATGCCGGACCGCTCACCACCAACTCCGAAGATGGTTTCCCCGAAGATCCGGGCAAAGTGTTCCGGAAGGAACTCTCCTACCACCTGGCCGAATCGGCCGCGACGGGCCTCGATGTAGGCCTCGACAGCGTGCAGTACGGCTACGCCAAGCTGCAGATTACCCAGGCCACGCAGCAGCGCACCGGCCGGGTACTACAGATCTTTCAGATGCTGACGCTGATGACGCCCAGCCTGCTGGGCATTCCGCTGGAGTGGTACCGCACCGACGTCCGGGCCGAAGTACAAATCATCGACGCCCGCGGCGAAACCATTGGCACGTACACCGGCCAGGGCCGTAGCAAAATACGCGTGGCCGTGTACCACGGCTACGGCCAGGGCCACGGCCATGCCTCCCGCCTCGCCGACGTGCAGGGCCTGCGCTTGGCCCTCGACCAGATTCGGCCCCAGCTGGAGCAGGCCGCCGATACGCTGCGCCAGCAGCTGCTCAGCACCGGCCCGATTCAGGAAGTCGTTGGCGTGTCGCTGGAGCAGTAGCAGCCGTTGGGATAAGGGGGTTGCGAGGCGAAGAGGGTAAGCCCCTTAACCTAAAATAACTCCTTTGCAACGGCCGGCGGCCGGAGATAACGGCTAACTTTGTTTCCCGTTATGCCAGACCGAAATTCCACTTCCGCGGCGCCAACGGCCAAGTACATTTTTGTAACGGGCGGCGTTACTTCCTCCCTGGGTAAGGGCATCATCTCGGCCTCGCTGGCCAAGCTGCTGCAGGCCCGGGGCTTCCAGGTCACCATCCAGAAGTTCGACCCCTACATCAACATCGACCCCGGAACGCTCAACCCTTACGAGCACGGCGAGTGTTACGTGACCGACGACGGGGCCGAAACCGACCTCGACCTGGGCCATTACGAGCGGTTCCTGAACGTGCCCACCTCGCAGGCCAACAACGTCACCACCGGCCGCATCTACGACCACGTGATAACCAAGGAGCGCGAGGGCGCCTACCTGGGCAAAACCGTGCAGGTAGTGCCTCACATCACCGACGAAATAAAGCGGCGCATGCTGCTGCTGGGCCAGACCGGGCAGTTCGACGTAGTGATTACCGAAATCGGGGGCTCGATTGGCGACATTGAGAGCCTGCCCTTCGTCGAGTCGGTGCGGCAGCTGCGCTGGGATTTGCCCGAGAACAGCACGCTGGTTATCCACCTCACGCTACTGCCGTATCTGAAGGCTGCGGGGGAGCTCAAAACCAAGCCCACGCAACACTCGGTGCGCGATTTGCGCAGCGCTGGTCTGCAGCCCGATATTCTGGTGTGCCGCTCCGAGTACCCGATTCCGGCCGAGATGCGCCGCAAAATCGCGCTCTTCTGCAACGTCAATATCAACTCGGTTATCGAAAGCCTCGATGCCGACAGCATCTATTCGGTGCCGCTGCTCATGCTCAAAGAACATTTGGATGAGCGCGTTATCAAGAAACTCAACCTGAAAGGCGGCGCGGCCCAACCCGATTTAGAAGCCTGGAAGGACTTTCTGGGCCGCCTCAAGAACCCGACTGAAGAAGTGACGATTGCGTTGGTGGGAAAGTACGTAGAGCTGCCCGACGCTTACAAGTCCATAATCGAGTCGTTCATCCACGCCGGCGCGCAGAACGAGTGCAAGGTGACGGTGCGCAGCATCCAGAGCGACAACCTGACGGCCGACAACGTGGCCCAGCAGCTAGCCGGCGTGCATGGCGTGCTGGTGGCGCCCGGTTTCGGCGAGCGGGGTTTCGAGGGCAAGATTGCCGCCGTGCAGTACGTGCGCGAAAACGGCATTCCCTTCTTTGGTATTTGCCTGGGCATGCAGGTGGCGATGGTGGAGTTTGCGCGCAACGTGCTGGGCCTGAAGCATGCGTCTTCCACCGAGATGGATGCGCAAACGCCTGAGCCCGTTATTGCCATGATGGAGGAGCAGAAAAGCATCACTAAAAAAGGCGGTACCATGCGCCTGGGGGCCTACGACTGCGAATTGCGCCGGGGCTCGAAGGCGGCCAAAGCTTACGGCCGCAACCAAATCAGCGAGCGACACCGCCACCGTTACGAGTTCAACAACGAGTATCTGGAGCGCTTCGAGGCGGCCGGGATGCTGGCCAGTGGCCGCAACCCCGAAACCGGCCTGGTAGAAGTGGTAGAGCTGGCCGACCATCCCTGGTTCGTGGCCGGTCAGTTCCATCCCGAGCTGAAAAGCACCGTGCAGAACCCCCATCCGCTGTTTGTGCGCTTCGTGAAAGCGGCCATTCAGTACCGGAAGGGGCTGTAGTGGGAGTGATGCGCGAGTTAGATTTAGGCTAATAAAAGCCGCGTCATGCTGAGCTTGCCGGAGCATCTCTACTGCAATAGTGATTCAATGACAGGGTTACCATTGAAGTAGAGATGCTTCGACTTCAGCTCTGCCTACGCTCAGCATGACGTTCTTTTTGCATCAATCCAAGCCCCCGGATTTCCGGTTCCCGAACCCAAAATTTCCTCGCCGAAAAATATTCGGCGCGTAAGTCCGACCTTTGCGGCCGGGTGGCGGACTTCGGCCGGCGCCCGGCTCTTTATTTTCCGTTGGAAGCGCCCCGGCGTAGCTCCGCACACTTTTCAGTAAATGGACAGAAATTCAGCAATCGGCCTGTTTCTATTGGCGGCCTTGCTTCTGATTTATCTTCAGTTCGCGCCCAAACCCGAGCCCGCCGCCGTCGAGCTGGCCAAAACCACTAAGTCGGCCACTGCTGGCGGCGACTCGGCCCGTACTACCGCCGCGCCCGTCGCGCCCGACTCGGCGCAGCTGGTGAAGCAGCTCGGCTCGTTTGCCGCCGCCGCCCAAGGCACGGCTCAGACGACGGAGCTAAGCAACAAGCTGCTGACGGTAACCTTCTCCTCGAAGGGCGGCCAGCCCCAGTCTGCACGCCTGCACAAGTATAAAACGTTCGGTGGCCAGCCACTCGATGTTTTCGATGCGAAGAGCGCCCAGATGGACCTGCGCTTCCGCACCATCGGCGGCCAGCAGATAAAACTGTCGGACCTCTATTTCCGGGCCGAGCCCCAGGATAGTAATGCGGTGCGCTTCGTAGCCGACGTGGCTGGCGGACAGATTGAGCAGACCTACACGCTGGCCCCCGAATCGTACGAGGTGAGCTACAAGCTGCGTTTCAATGGCTTGAGCCAGACGCTGGCCCAGGAGCCGCTTACGTTCACGTTCGTGGACAATGTGCGCCAGACCGAGCAGGACCGTACTCAGAACCGCAACCACACCACCATCAACCGCTACCTCGTGTCGGGCGACCATACGGCATTGGCCGAGGGCAGCGAGACACCGGAAGAAATTAAGGTGGAGGAACCCATAAAGTGGGCGGCGCACAAGCACGATTTCTTCATTGCCGGCATTATTGCCGACAACGAGTTTACGTCGGGCCAGCTGAACTCGACGGTTGACCTGAATGACTCAACGTACGTGAAAACGCTGAGTAGCACGCTCAAGATTCCGGTGGCGGACGTGCAGCAGGGTAAGGCCAACTTCCGGTTCTTCTTCGGGCCTAACTCCTACGATCTGCTCAAAACCGTTGCGCCCGATTTCGACCGCAACGTGTTCCTGGGCTGGGGCCTGTTCCGCTGGGTAAACCAGTTTGTGATACTGCCCGTGTTCCACTTTCTGCAGCAGTACATCGCCTCCTACGGTCTGATTATTGTGCTGCTGGTAATTCTCATAAAGCTGGTTACCTGGCCCTTAACGTATAAAACGTACGAAAGCCAGGCCAAGATGAAGGTGCTCAAGCCGGAAATCGACGCCATCAAGGAGAAGTACCCGGATGACCAGATGAAGCAGCAGCAGGAGACGATGAAGCTCAACCAGAGCATGGGCGTCAATCCGCTGAGTGGCTGCGTACCGACGCTGCTGACGCTGCCGATTCTGTTCGCCATGTTCCAGTTCTTCCCCAACGCCATTGAGCTGCGGCAGGAGGCTTTCTTGTGGGCGAAGGATTTAAGCACCTACGACAGCCCGATTATTCTGCCCTTCGCCCTGCCGTTCATGGGCAGCCACATCAGCCTGTTCACGGTACTGATGACGATTTCGACGCTGGGCATGACTTACCAGACCAACCAGCTGAACCCTTCGGCCATGCAGGGCCCGATGAAGTTCTATAGCTACCTGATGCCGCTGATTTTCTTCTTCGTGCTCAATAGCTTCGCCGCCGGCCTGACCTGGTACTACTTGGTTTCCAACCTTGTAACGATGGGCCAGATGGCACTTACGCGCAGCTTCATCGACGACGACAAGGTGCGTGCCAAGCTTGAAGCCAACAAAGTGAAGAACAAGGACAAGAAGCCCAGCGGCTTCTCAGCCCGCCTGGCCGATGCCATGAAGGCTGCCCAGGAGCGCGACGCCCAGGCCAAGCCCGCCGGCGGCAAGAAGCTGGCCGCCAACAACGACGCGGCCGATGAGGCCGAACCCGCACCGGTGCCGACGACGTAACCAACCCGAAGAAGCCGCGCAAAACCCGCCGCTCGTAAGCTTCCGAAATAGTCGCATTTACCGCAAAGCCCCGTGCCCTTTATGGCTGCGGGGCTTTTTGGTGGCTTCTGGCCCGAACTTTGGCATTGGCGAATTACTATATTGAGTCGCTTTTATTCCCTGCCTCCCCCCTGTCCCATGCGTACTCCCCTGCTCCTTCCATTGCTTATGCTGATGCTCGGCGTGCCCGCGCTGCCTGCCTGCAAAAACAGCCGCCCGGCTGCTGCCGGCACCGTGGCCTCTACCACTGCCACGCAGCCTCAGCAGCAGGAAGCCGTGCTCGTATTCGGCCGCACGGCCTGCTTCGGCACCTGCCCCGACTATACGGCCCGGTTTTTTGCCGACGGCCGCCTGGAGTACGAAGGCCGCGAACACGCCCCCGTAGTGGGCAACCGCACGGTAAAACTGGCGCCAGCCGTAGTACAGCAGCTGTTGCGCGAAGCCGACCAGCTTGGCTTCGCGCAGCTGCGCGACGTGTACTCCAAAGGGGCCCTCGACTTACCTTCCACCACGCTCACCATCACGACGGGCAAAGGCACCAAAAGTGTGCGCGTAGATGAAGGCGGCCCCGAGAGCCTGCAAAAACTCTTTACGCAGCTCGATTACGAGGTGCAGAAGGCGTTGGGCGTGGTGGCCGAAAAGTAGAAGCTGCCTTACATCAATACGACTTACGCAAAAGAGGCCGTAGGCATGGCGCGAAGCTCCAGCTTAGGTGTGTAAGTCTTGATTTCAATATGAAGAGAAGAAGGCTGGGCCGCTGAACGAACCTGATGGTAGCGTACAGCGGCCCAGCCTTTTTCTCTTCGGCTTTTAGCCTACTCAGCCTTTTTTGGCGGCGTCGTAGAGGCGGCCGGCTTCGGGCCAGTTGATAACGTTCCAGAAATTTTTGATGTAGTCGGGGCGCTTGTTCTGGTGCTTGAGGTAGTAGGCGTGCTCCCAAACATCGAGGCCGATTATGGGCAAACCGCGCTGGTTGCCGGGCAGGTCCATGAGCGGGTTGTCCTGGTTGGGGGTCGAGGTGACGGCCAGCTTGCCGGTTTTCTTGTCCACTATCAGCCAGGCCCAGCCCGAGCCGAAGCGTGAGCTGGCCGCCTTGGTGAATTCCTCGCTAAACTTGTCGAAGGAGCCGAAGTCTTTGTCGATGGCTGTTTTGAGGGTGCCGGTAGGTTGCCCGCCACCTTTGGGGGTCATAGTCAGCCAGAAGAACGAGTGGTTCCAGTGGCCGCCGGCGTTGTTGCGCACGGCTTCGCTCTGCTTACTCATGGAAGCCAGCAAGTCAGCCATGCTCAGTTTTTCGGCCGGCGTGCCCATTACGGCCGCGTTCAGCTTGCTCACATACCCTTTGTGGTGGGCGTCGTGGTGGATTTCCATCGTGCGGGCGTCGATGTGGGGCTCCAGGGCATTGAAAGCGTAGGGCAGCGCGGGCAACGTAAATGGCCCGTCGGCAATGGGCGTGGCGCGGGCTTCGCGCAGCAGCTTCTCGTCGTGGGCGGCGGCCAGCAGGGCGGGGCTTACCAGGGCCCCGAGGGCGGTGAGCAGGCCGGTTTTGAGGAAATCACGCTTAATCATAGGAAGGAGGCTTTCGTTTTTCAGTAAACAGTTATTCGTTTTCCGGGGCCGATTGGTTCGTTTCCGAGGCAAAACTCTTCGCCCAATACGCTGGAAAAGTCCTCCCCAAAAAAAAGAGTAAACAGCAGCGGATATTGTCCCAATATACCAATGCTTACCTGCAACTACCGGTTCAGGTTCGGTTTTGGCCGTACTTTTACGCGCTCGGGCACGGTTTTGGGGGCATCCCGCGTTACCTCTTTTCTGGCCGCCGCTCTGCGGCTTCTCCCCCTTTATTGCATATGCCAACTTTCCGTTTTTCGCCGCCTGCCGTTCGTTTTGTAACTCTTCTGCTGGTTTTACTGGGCCTCGCCCACCTCAGCCAGGCCCAGGTGCAGCTGCGGGGTGTAGTGCGCGACCGGGAAACCCAGGAAGTGCTGCCCTTTGCCAGCATTGCCGTGCTGGGCACCACCAACGGTACCACCACCAACCTGGAGGGCGAGTTCACGCTCGTTGTAAAGGAGCTACCGGCCCAGCTGTTGGTGTCGGAGCTGAGTCACGTCCGCGACACGGTGCGCGTAACCTCAGGCGCCGCGCCGCTAAGCATTACGCTGGCCCCGGCCTCCGTGGTACTTCCCGAAGTGAAGGTGGCCAGCTATCCTTTTCAACTCGTAGACAGGGCCTTCCGCAACCTGGCGCGCAACTACCGCCGCAGCTACTACGGCCGCGCTTTCTACCGCCAGATCACGCGGATCGACAATGAGCCGACTGAGCTACAGGAGGTAGTCTGGAACGTAAAATCTAACCCGGCCCGCATTGAGGGTACCACGCTGGCTCAGGGCCGCTACGCCGGCGTGCAGGCCCCCATCAGCCTGAACAACTTCTCGGTGTATACCCGCCGCTACGGCCTGTTCGACGTCCGGCAGGATAGTACCACGTCCCTGGCCCTGTTCAGCCCCAACGTGGAGAAAAATTACCTGCTGGAACTTAAAGGCATTGTGGGCGAAGACTCGACCGGTGGGGTTGCCGAAATCGGCTTCGAAACCCGGCCCGAGCTGGCCTACCAGGCCCAGGGCACCGTCTGGATCGACCTGGAAACCAACCAGGTAGTGCGCTACCGGGTGGTGCAGCCCAGCTTTACAGGCAGCACCAGCAACCCGCGCCAGAAGTTCACCAACGCCAAACTGACCATCGAAATGACCTTTAAGCCCGGCGGCGCGGCCGGCATTGCCCCGCTGGAGCTGATGAAAATGGACCTGACCACCGACCTGACTGAGCCGGGCAAGGAGCCGCTGGCCATTAAGGTGTCGTCGTTCACCTATTTCTACGACCAAAGCACGACGAACCCGCGCCTGCCCTACGCCCAGGCCAGCCTTACCGACCGTGACCTGGACGCCATCCGGGCCAAGCCCTACGACCCCGAGTTCTGGGCCAACAACCCAATAGTGAAGCGCACCCCAGCCGAGGACGAAGTAGTAGCCGCCTTCGAGAAGAAAGGCGCTTTCGGCTCGATGGTAAAAGGCCAGACCCGCAAGCCCGCCCGGCGGTAGGGTTTAGGGTTTAGGGTTTAGGGTTTAGGGTTTAGGGTTTAGGGTTTAGGGAAAGGAACGTCATTCAGAGCGAAGCGAAGAATCTCGCGTGCTGACGTTGAGTTACCATCACAACATCAGCACGCGAGATTCTTCGCTTCGCTCTGAATGCCGTTCTTTTCAGTTCTGCACACTCGTTTACAGGCTGAAGTACAACACCAGCCCCATTAGCACCAGCCCGGTCAGGAAGGCACAGCCCAGGCCGATGCCGATGAATTTGAACAGGCGGATGTCGCTACGGGAATGGTAGGCGCGGCGGGGTTCGGGATTTTCAGGCATGAGGAAGTAACCGGTCAGCGCGCTAAAAGTAACTGGCAGCGCAGCTTTCGGCCCCAAGAGGCATCTTTAGGCCATGAAATTGCCTTTACCCCACCTGCTACTGCTGGGCCTGCTGGCCGCCTGCTCGCCCCGCACCCCGCTGGCTACCACGCCCGCCGCCCCCGTAACTACCGCTGCTGCCCCGCGCCCCGCGGCCAACGAGTTGCGGGTGGCGTTCGGCTCCTGCAGCCGCCAAAACCTGCCTCAGCCGCTGTGGGACGACATTACCCGCGACCAGCCCGACGTCTGGATCTGGCTGGGCGACAACATCTACGGCGACTCGGACGACCCCGCCGTGCTGCAGGCGAAGTACACGCTGCAGTTCAACCAGCCCGGCTACCGGCAGCTGCGCGAGCAGGGCACGCGCATCATCGGCACCTGGGACGACCACGACTACGGCCGCAACGACGGCGACAAAACCTACCCCTTCAAGGCCCAGAACCAACAGCTGGCCCTCGATTTTCTGGAGGAGCCCGCCGACAGCCCGCGCCGCCGCCAGGAGGGCATTTACGCCGCCTACGAGTACCGGGTGGCCGATAAGAAGGTAAAAGTGCTACTACTCGACGACCGGTATTTCCAGGACCCGCTGTACCGCGACGCCCAGAAGGTGTACCAGCCCAACCCCACCGGCGACATGCTGGGTGAGGCGCAATGGGCCTGGCTGCGCGAGCAGCTGGCCGGCTCCGACGCCGACGCCCATATCATCGGCTCGGGTATTCAGTTTCTGCCCACCCAGCATCCCTACGAGAAGTGGGCTAACTTCCCGGCCGCCCGCCAGCGCCTGTTCGACCTGCTGACCGAGACCCGCCCCAAGGGCCTGCTGCTCGTCAGCGGCGACCGGCACATCGGCGAGGTGTCGGAGCTGGCGGTGCCGGGGCTAGCCCGACCGGTGCTGGAGGTGACGTCGAGCGGCCTGACGCACCCGGCCACCCAGAATACCGGCGAGCCGAACGCGCTGCGGGTGGGGCCGCTGGTCAACCATAAGCACTACGCGTTGTTCCGTTTCCGGGCCCCGGAAGGCCGGCTGCTGCTGGATATGTCGTTGCGCGGCGAGGCCGGCCACATCTTTTACGAGCAGGTAATCCGCCTGGAATAAGCGCTGGTCCGCCGCGCCTTCGCGCCGCATGCCGTACATTGAGTCCGCCCCTTCATCCTTCACTCCTGCCCCTCTTGGTTTACCTCCGCCGGTTCACTCTCCTGCTTGCGCTGCTGGCCACCGCCACCACGGCTCCAGCCCAGCGCCGCCCTGCTACTAGTTCAGCCAAAGCGCCAATAGCTACCAAACCAACCCCGCCGCGCAACCAGCCCGTGCCGTTTGCCGGGCAGCTGGCCGGCTCGCGCTGGGTCGATTCGGTGATGAGCACGCTCACGCCCGACCAGCGGGTGGCCCAGCTGTTCATGGTAGCCGCCTACTCCAACCGCACCCGCGCCGATGAGGATTCGGTTTCGGCCCTGATTCAGCGCTACGGCATCGGAGGCCTGATTTTCTTCCAGGGGGGGCCGGTGCGCCAGAGCCGGTTGCTAAACCGTTACCAGAGCCAGGCCCGCGTGCCGCTACTGGTGGCCATGGACGCCGAATGGGGCGTGGGCATGCGCCTCGACAGCGTAGTGCGCTTCCCTTACCAGATGAGTTTGGGCGGCCTGAAGGACAACGCGCCCATCTACCAGATGGGCCGGCAGGTGGCCGCCCAGTTCAAGCGCCTGGGCATGCACGTCAATTTCGCGCCCGTCGTCGACATCAACAACAACGCCCAAAATCCAGTCATCGGCTTCCGGAGTTGGGGCGAAAACCGCGAAAACGTTACCGAAAAGAGCCTGCAGTACATGCAGGGCATGCAGGACGCGGGCGTGCTGGCGGTGGCCAAGCACTTCCCCGGCCACGGCGACACCGACGTGGATTCGCACCTCGCCCTGCCCCTGCTGCGGGTGGATCGGCAACGGCTCGATACGCTGGAGCTCTACCCCTTTCGGCAGCTGATGGCGAAAGGCCTGGGCGGCATGATGGTGGCCCACCTCAACATTCCGGCCCTCGATACCACGGGCGTGCCCTCTACCCTTTCCAAGCCGATTATTGAAGGCTTGCTGCGCCAGAGAATGGGGTTCGAAGGCATCATCTTCACGGATGCCATGAACATGAAGGGCGTGACGAGCATGTATCCCGCCGGCGAGGCCGATGTACTGGCCCTGCTGGCTGGCAACGACATTCTGGAGTTCAGCGAGAATATTCCGCTGGCGTTGCGCATGGTGCGCGAGGCTATTGATAAGGGTCAGATTTCGCAGGTTGAAATTGACCGCCGATGCCGCAAGGTGCTGGCCCTGAAACAGTGGGCGGGCCTGGACCGCTACCGCCCCATCGAGCTGCAGAACATCGTGGCCGACCTGAACACGCCCCATGACCAGTACCTGAGCCGGCAGCTTTCGGAGCTGAGCGTAACGGTGCTGCGCAACCAGCAAAGCCTGCTGCCACTGCAGCGCCTCGACACGCTGCGGCTGGCCACGCTCACGCTCGGCACCACCGACACCACCGCGTTCCAGCGCCGGGTGGCCGATTACGCACCGGTGCGCCACTTCTGGCTGTCCGCCACGGCCTCGCTCGACGAGTTGACGAAGATGCGCGAAACCCTGAAGGACTACAACACGGTACTGGTGGGCGTGAACAACCTGGGCCGCCAGCCGGCCACCGGCTTCGGCGTAACGCCCGAAATGAACGTGCTGCTGCGTGAGCTGGGCGGCAAAGGCCAGCAGCTGGTGGTGAGTGTGTTTGGCACGGCCTACGCCGTGGACCGCCTGCGTGACCTGAGTCGGGCCGGAGCCGTGGTGCTGGCCTACCAGGAAAGCCAGAACGCCCAGGAAGTGGCCGCCGAGGCTATTTTTGGGGGCATTTCGGCCAGCGGCAAGCTGCCGGTTACCGTGTCGCGCACCTATGGCTACGGGGCCGGGCTGGCTACGGCCGGCAGCACGCGGCTGCGCTATAGCTTCCCCGAGGCCGTGGGCATGAGCAACGACTTGGAAAGCCGGGTTGACTCGGTGATGAACGGGGCACTGGCCGCCGGGGCTTTCCCGGGTGGCGAGGTGCTGATTGCCCGCCGCGGTACGGTGGTGCTGCGCAAAAGCTACGGCACCCAGACCTACGGCCCACAGGCCCGCCCGGTACGCAACGACGACCTCTACGACTTGGCCTCGCTCACGAAAGTAAGCGCCGCGCTACCCGCCCTGATGAAGCTGCAGGATGAAGGCAAATTCTCGCCCGACATGACGCTGGGCCAGCTGTTCCCGGAGTTCAAAGGCACCAACAAGCAGGACCTGAAGCTACGTGATGTGCTCACCCACCAAGCCCGCCTTAAGTCCTGGATTCCGTTCTGGAAAGACTACACCAAACCCCACGGCCTGTTCAATGCCCTGTTCGGCAAGAGCCCGGCTGCCGGCACGGTTTCGCTCACGCAGCCCACCGAGATGAACCGCCGCTACTTCCGGCCCGATTCGTCGGCCCGGTTCCCGCTGCCGGCCGGCCCGAGCCTGTGGGCCCGCCAGGATTTTCCGGAGCTGATTACGAATGCTATTGCCGAGTCGCCGCTCAACGAGAAGCCCGGCTACGTGTACTCCGACCTATCGTTCATCATGTACCCGCGCTTCGTGAAAGCCGCCTCGGGCAAGCCGCTCGACCAGTTTGTGCGCGATGAGCTGTACCGGCCGCTGGGCGCCACCACGCTGGGCTTCAACCCCACCCACCGCTTCCCGCTCAGCCGCATCGCGCCCACCGAGTACGACTCGCTGTTCCGCCACGGCCAGCTGCACGGCACGGTCCACGACGAGGGTGCGGCCCTGCTCGGGGGCGTCTCGGGTCACGCGGGCCTGTTTGGTTCAGCTAACGATTTGGCCAAGCTCGTGCAGCTTTACGCCTGGAACGGGCGCTACGGCGGGCAGCAGCTCATCAAGTCCGAAACCCTGGCCGAGTACACGCGCTGCCAGTTCTGCCCCGACAACCGCCGCGCTTTGGGCTTCGACCGACCCGCCACCAACCCCGGCCTGAACTCGGCTAAAAGCGCCTCGACGGCCAGCTACGGGCACACCGGTTTCACCGGCACGCTGTTCTGGATTGACCCTAAGGAGGAGTTGATTTGCATCGTGCTCACCAACCGCCTGAATCCGACCCGCCGCAACAATAAGATTTCCAGCCTCAACGTGCGCACCAACGTGCTGCAGGTGGCGCTGGAGAGCATCCGGCAGAAGCCGGCAGTGGAAACGACGGTGGAGGAGTAGACTGTTTTTCACGCACAAGAGCGCCGGGGCATGCGTAGAGGTTAAAAGGAGGATCATCCTTTTCCTCTGCGCATGCCGCTGCGCTCTTCTGCGTGAAAACTAAAATCCACCGGAAAACCTCTAGCTTGAAGGCCTATACCTAAACCAGCCCGAAACGAATGCTAGGACTCATGATGCACCAGCCCCTGCGCATTGCCGGGCTGCTCGAACACGCCGAAAAGTGGCACGCCGACACCGAAATCGTGAGCCGGCTGGCCGAGGGCGGTTTCCACCGCTACACCTACGCCGGGCTGGGCCGCCGGAGCCGGCAGCTGGCCAATGTGCTGGCGCGCCTGGGTATAAAACCCGACGACCGCGTGGGCACGCTGGCCTGGAACAACCACCGCCACCTGGAGCTGTACTACGCCGTGTCGGGCATGGGGGCCGTGTGCCACACCATCAACCCGCGCCTGTTTGGCGGGCAGCTCACCTACATCATCGACCACGCCCAGGACCAGGCCATTTTCTTCGACCTCACCTTTCTGCCGCTGGCCGAAAAGCTGGCCCCCGCTTGCCCCAACGTGCGGAACTGGGTGCTGATGAGCGACCGGGCCCACATGCCCGAAAGCACCACGCTGCCCGATCTGCGCTGCTACGAAGACCTGCTCGCGGCCGAGCCGGCCGAGTTCGAGTGGCCGGTATTCGATGAAAATACGGCCTCCTCACTCTGCTACACCTCGGGCACTACCGCCGAGCCTAAAGGCGTGCTCTACTCGCACCGCTCCACGCTGCTGCACACCTTCGCGGCCGGCCTGCCCGACTGCTTCAACTGCTCGGCCCAGGACGTGATTCTGCCCGTTGTGCCCATGTTCCACGTCAATGCCTGGGGCATTCCGTACCTGGCGCCCATGCTGGGCTGCAAGCTGGTACTGCCCGGTCCGGGCCTCGATGCGGCCAGCCTTTATGAGATGTTCGAGCAGGAAGGCGTGACGTTTTCGGCCGGCGTGCCCACCATCTGGCTGGGACTGTTAGCCTTCATGCGCGAAAAAGAGCTGCATTTCAGCACCCTGCGCAAGATGATTGTGGGCGGCGCGGCCTGCCCGCCGGCGCTGCTCAAGGCCTTTGGGGATGAGCTGAACGTAGAAATTCGCCACGCCTGGGGCATGACCGAAACCTCGCCCCTGGGCACTGTCAGTACCCTCAAGCCCCAGCAGACTGACCTGCCGCCCAACGAGCAGTTTGACCTGCTGGCCAAGCAGGGCCGGGTGATTTATGGGGTGGATATGAAGATTGTGGACGACGCCGGCCAGGCGCTGCCCCACGACGGCGTAGCCTTCGGCGACCTGCTGGTACGCGGCGCATGGGTGGTGGCCGACTACTTCGGCACCGACGCGCCCAACCAGCTTACGCCCGACGGCTGGTTCAGCACCGGCGACGTGGCCACCATCGATGCGGCCGGCTTCATGCAGATAACTGACCGGAGCAAAGACGTCATCAAGTCGGGTGGCGAGTGGATTTCGAGCATTGCGCTGGAGAACCTGGCCGTGGGCCACCCCGCCGTGGCCGAAGCCGCCGTAATTGGCCGACCTCACCCCAAATGGAGCGAGCGGCCGCTGCTGGTGGTGGTGCGCCGGCCGGGCATGGATGTTTCGGTGGAAGAGCTGCTGGCGTTCTACGAAGGCAAAGTGGCCCGCTGGTGGATGCCCGAAGCCGTGGAGTTCGTGGACGAGCTGCCGCATACAGCCACCGGCAAAGTCCGCAAAACCCAGCTGCGGGAGGATTTCGGGAGCTACACGTTCGAGTAGCGTTTTCACGCAGCGGAGCGCGGAGGTAGAGAGATACTTATCTCTCTACCTCCGCGCTCCGCTGCGTGGAACCTGCTAAATCTTGATGATAACGCCCTTTTTATACATCCCCCACAGCACCCCAAACCAAATCAGCACGCACACCAGCGCGCCCGCCAGGGAAGCATTTACCGGGCTGCAATAGGGCGTAAAAAAGGTATTATAGAGCCAGGCTTTAAGCGGTACTCCCTCGCCCACATGCACCGCATTAAGGGTTTTGGCCACGATGCCCGAGAGGAAGAATACGGTAATAGCATTCACGCCATACACCTGCCCGAAGGCGGTCCACCAGCCGCGGCGGCCCCGCACGTCGCAAAGCCAGTAGAGCAGCGCTAGGGTGGCCGTGGCGAGGCCGCCGGTGTAGAGCACGTAGGAGCTGGTCCAGAGGCTTTTGTTGATGGGGAACCACATATTCCAGATGAGGCCGGCCACAATGAGGCCGGTGGCGGCTACAAACAGCTGGGCCACCCGCACGGCCGGCTCCAGCTCGCGGCGCCGCAGGTATTGGCCCATCAGCATCCCGAGCAGGCCGGTGGCAATGGCCGGCAGCGTACCCAACAGCCCCTCGGGGTCCCAGGTGCGGCTCTGCTTCCAGAGGTGGGCTTCGCTGAACACGGCCCTATCGAGCCAGGCCCCAAGGTTGGTTTCGGGCTCCAGGTTGGCTGTCCCGAAACCGGGCACCGCCACCAGCTGCAGCAGCACGTTGTAGCCCACCAGCAGCGCAAGCAGCAGCCCGATTTGCTGGCGGCGACTGGTTTTCAGAAACAAGATACCGCAGGCCAGAAACACCCAAGAAATGCGGGCCAGCACCCCCGGAATTCGTACCGTATCAAACTCGAACTTCGGGTACAGCGCCATCAACAGCCCCAACCCGAACAGAATGCCTGCCCGCCGCAGCACCCGCAGCATGGCCGCGCCGTGGGTAGCCGGCTGCTGCCGGGCCGCCCCCAGCGCGTAGCTGATGCTGACGCCCACAATGAACAGGAAAAACGGGAAAATGAGGTCGGTTGGGGTGCAGCCGTGCCATTTGGCGTGTTCCAACGGGGCATAGATGTGGCCCCAGTCGCCGGGGTTGTTCACCAGAATCATGGCCGCCACCGTCAGCCCCCGAAACACGTCGAGCGAAATGAGGCGGGCGGGCTGCGAGGCCTCGGCCAGCGGCAGCGCGCCGGTGGTTTCGAGAGCGGCTTGGGTGGTGGCGGTGGTCATGTTTTTTGGCTGTTAGCTGTTAGCCGAAAGAACGTCATTCAGAGCGCAGCAAAGAATTTCGCGTGAACCATTGAGGTGTTGTTGCAACGGTTTGCGCGAGATTCTTCGCTGCGCTCTGAATGACGTTCTCTTTTGAGCGTTGAGCGGCTGAACGCCAGCTCTCAGCCCACAAATTAATTAGCCGGATCGGGGGGCGTATTACCGTTGTTTTCGCGCTCGATGCGCGGGTAAGGGTAGAAATTGCGGTTGCGCTCGGCCCCCGGCTGGCCCGGACCGGGCCGGCCGAAGCGGCGGCTGTCGCTGAGCCGGAAGCCCTGGAAGGCCAGCTCGACGTAGCGGTTACGCAGAATTTCGAGCAGAATAGCATCGGCTGTGAGCGGACCCGAATAAGCCGGCAGACCGGCCCCGAGCGGGTCGTTGGCAGTGGCCGTTTTGGTCAGCACTTTGTTCAGCTCGACGACAGCGTTGGCCAAATCGCCTTTGCGGGCGTAGGCTTCGGCCCGAATCAGCAGCATCTCGCCCGGCACGTACACCGGAATCGGAGCATCGTTGGCCGTGTAGAAACCCAGCCCGCGGTTCTGGGTGGGCAAGGGGGCAGCCCGCACCAGAAACGGAATCCGCCGGTCGCCGGGGGCCGGGGCCAGCGGCCCGCTCAGGCCCAGGTTCGCATCGGTGGGCTCGAAGATGTTGCGGTTGCCGAACACCACATCGAAGAGCGGGTTGCGGGCAATGTTGTTGAAGTTGAACACCGAGCGGCTGCTCAGATTTACGCGCCCGGCGGCGGCCAGGGCCTTGTCGTAGTCGCCGAGCACGAGGCTGTAGCGGGCGATGAGGGCCTGCAGGGTGTTGGTCAGGTCGATGCCGGGTACGATTTTGCCCCGGAATTCGGCCGAGACGGGCGCGGCAGCCAGCTGAGCGGCGGCAACCTCCAGCTGCGCGACGGCGCTGCGCAAGGCCTCCTCACGCGGCACGAAGGTGGCGTTTTCACCCGTCACCAGCGAAGTCTGCTCGAAAAACTGCGCGATGTCGCCCAGCGTCAGGGCTCGGAAAATGCTGGCGTAGGCCACGATGCCGCTGCGGGTGCCGGGGTCGGTGGCGTTGCTGGCGTTGGCCAGAATCAAATCGGCGTTAGCCCGCACCAGCTGCGAAGTGGTCCAGAGATTCCGCACCACGGCGTTGTCATTCACGATGCTGGCCCCGCCAACGGCCACATTGTTTTCATCGACGTTACCCTGGTTGAGAATGAACATCTCGCGGGTGCTCAGGCCGCTCAGGGCCACTTTGTTGTAGAGCACGCTCACCAGCCCACCAGTTGCGTAACGGGCCTGCAGGCCGTTGCTGAGCAGCGTCAGCCCCTCGGCCGAGCCGGTAGCCTGCTCCACGCTGACGGTGCTCGGATTAATATATTCCTTGTTGCAGCCGCCCAGTACGAGTGTACCGGCGACGAAAAACAGAACTAGATTTTTCATGGGAAGGGAGGGCTAAAAGGTGGCCGCCAGGCGGAGCTGATAGGTACGCGGAATGGGCACGTTGCCGAAGTCGATGGCCCGCAGCAAATCGGAGGAGCCGCCGGCACTGGTTTCGGGGTCGAAGCCCTTATAATTATCCCACGAAATCAGGTTGCGCCCCACCAGCGAGAGGTCGAGGGCGCTGATATACTTAGTGAACGTGGGCAGCCCGTAGTTGAGGGCCACTTCGCGCAGCTTCACAAACGAGCCGTCGTCGATGCGGAACTGCTGGGTGTTGTAGATGGCATAAATGTAGCCGCGGGGCAACTCGCCGCGCAACTCTTTCTCGGCCAAATCGCCCAGGCCCACGCCCTGGCGGGTACGGTAGTCGGCGTTGAACACATCTACGCCCTGCACGGCATCAAACAGCACCCGCAGGCCCAGCTTTTTGTAGGTGAAGCTGGTGGTGAACGAACCGGTCCAGTCGGGGTTGGGGTTGCCGATGAGGGCCTGGGCCACGGCCGTGCCAGGCCCGTAGCTGGGCTGGCCATCGGCCCCACGCGAGGGCACAAAGGTTGTGGAGCCCGTAACCTGACCAATGGTGCGCTCATCCTGCGGGAAGCCCTGGGCGTTGAGCAGCAGCGAGCCGTTGGGGTTGGTGGCGTAGGTCGAGCCGTAGAACACGCCGGCCGGCTGGCCCTGGAGCAGGTACACCGGAGCCCCGGCCGAGTTGGCGATGGTAATGGCCTGGATATTACCGTTCGAGCCGGGCAGTTCCGTTACCTTATTGCGGTTGCGGCTGAAGACGACCGTCATATCCCAGCTGAAATCGGCGGTGCGGATGGCCGTGCCGTTGAGCAACAGCTCCAGACCCCGGTTTTCCATCGTGCCCACGTTGTCGAGAATGGTCGAGCCGCCGGTGGTTGGGGCCAAGTTGCGCGGCACCACCAGGTCGGTGATGCGCTGGCGGTACAGCGTTGCGCTCAGGCTCAGCCGGTCGCCGAAGAAGCCCAGATCCACGCCGCCTTCCAGCTCGTTGAGGCGCTCGGGTCGCACGCTGTTGTTGGCCAGCTGCGCCGAGGGCACCAGTGCGCTGGCAACAAAAAGACCGGGATTAACCTGGTAGAACCGGTCGTAGGGGCCGATACCGTTCAGGTTGCCCGCGTCGCCGTAGCTGGCCCGCAGCTTGAAGGTGTTGAATTTCTGGGCGAAGGCCGCGTTCTTCCACAAACCGATATCCGACAGCACCAGCGAGCCGCTTACTTTGGGGTAGTACTGGTTGGTCTGGGAAGCCGAGAAGCGCGACGAGCCGTCGCGGCGGATGGCCCCGGTCAGGAAGGCCAGGTTGCGGTAGCCCACCGTGGCCTGCCCGTAAATACCATTCAGGTCGGACTGAGCCAGCGAGTAGTCGGCCGTTACGGTGGTCGGGGCGGCCCCGCGGATGGTGGTCACGAAGGGAGCCAGGAACTGTCCCTGCTGGGTGGCGAACGAGTTGCGCAGGTACTGGTAGTTGTAGCCGGCGCGCAGGTTGAGCTTGAAATCCTCCGAGAAATTGTACTCGTAGCCCAGGTTGATATCGGAGTTGAGGTTGATTTCAGTGTTGTTGGCATCGGAGGCAAACCCATCGGGGTAGCGGGCCGCCGGCAGGCCGGCCGCCGCTTGGTACGGGTAGGGCCGGATGTAGCCCTGGCCCACCTGCGAGTAGGCATCCACGCCCAGAATGTAGTCGAAGCTGAAGCCTTTGAACGGGGTCAGGTTTACTTGCAGGTCGCTGATGGTGCGGTTGGTAGCCTGCGTGAACTTCATGTCCTCGATGGTCGAGAGCGGATTGACGCGGGTGGGCTCCACGGCCAGCAGGTTGCCGTTGGCATCGCGCCGGCTGATGTCGTAGATGTTGTTGGTGATGTTGATGGCGTTGATGGGGCTGTAGAAGACGTTGCCGTTGGCTTTCTCGCTGGCCGAGCTGTTGATGTAGCTCACCCCGGCCGATATCTTGGCCCAGCTCGTCAGCCGCTGATCCACGCGGGCACGCAGGTTGTAGCGCTTGAAGTCGGTGTCTTTGATAATGCCGTTGTTGTTGAGGTAGCCCGCCGACACGAAGTATTGCGTCCGGTCGGAGCCGCCCGAAATCGAGACGCCGTTGTCGGTGCCGGAGGCGGTGCGGAAAATATCCTTGAAATAGTCGTAGCGCTGCACGTCGACGAGGTTGCTGGCCAGTTGGGCCGTGCCGTTGGCGCGCGTAATGCCCACGGTAGTAGTTCCGGGGTTGGCCGCAATCTGGGCCGCCGACACGCCCGAAATCGGGTACAACCGCAGGCCCTCGAAGCCGAACTGCTTACCAAACGTGTTCACCGGCACCGACTTGCGCAGCTCATTTATTTGGAAACTGGTGTATACCGACACCCGCGGGGCCCCGGCCTTGCCGCGTTTGGTGTTGATGATAACGACCCCGTTGGAGGCCCGCGAGCCGTAGATGGCAGCCGCGGCTGCGCCGTTGAGCACATTTAGGCTCTCGATGTCGTTGGGGTTGATATCGGCCAAGCGGTTCTGGCCGGGGTTGGCCGTCCCGATGTCGTTACTCAGCGCCCGTTGCGACACGTTGGTGCTCTGGTTGCTCACGATTACGCCGTCAATCACGTACAGTGGGTCGGAGGAGCCGGCCAGCGAGGTAATGCCGCGTAGCCGCACCGACATGGAACCGGAGGGGTCGCCCGAGTTCTGCACGATTTGCGCGCCGGCCACCTTGCCCTGCAAGGAGTTGAGCAGCTGCCCGCTACCCGTTTTCTGCAGCTGCGTGCCGTCGATGACGGTGATGGCGTTGCCCAGCTCGCGACGGTTCACGGCCACCGTCGAGCCGATTACGACTACATTATCGAGGCTCTGGCTGGCGGTGTTCAGTACCACGTCGGTACTGACCGAGGCATTACTGCCCAGCGTGATGGAGCGATTTTCACCTTGGTAGCCAATGGCAGAAAATACGAGTCGATAGGTGCCGGGGGCCAGGTTTACGGCCAGCCGGTAGTTGCCGTCGGCATCGGTCGAGGCCCCGAGGGTGGTGCCGCCAACCAATACCGTTACGCCCGGCAACGCCTGGCCGCGTTCATCGGTAATGCGGCCCTGCAGCGAAAAAGCCTGCGGGGTTTGAGCTAGGGCGGTACCCAGGGGCAGCGCGGCCAGCCCACCCAGTAGCATCAATGGTCGTATGCAAGAGTAGTGGTGGGGCATAGGAGGCAGGACTAAAGGATGAAACTGAAACAAACTGTGGGAATGTAGCAGAAATATTAGTCTTTTCTGTTGTAAGATTTTGCTAACTGCCAGCCGCCAGCTTCCTATTTTCTACTCAGAGCGCAACCGCACCAAAGCATCTGGCTCCCGTGTTCGGGCAGGGAAGGCTGGCCGCGGAGATGGGTAGTGCAGATGTGGCGCCCAACTTTCGGATACCTCGCTCGCCAACAGGGGCGCTCTATTCGCGTAACTCCTGCAAAGGGGCTTTTCGCGTTGGTAAAGTTGCGGAAAGGCAGTATTTATCGGGCAGGATAACTGGCCGCTATCGACAGTTTCAAACGCAGACCAATGCGCAGGAAGCGACAGCTGGCTTGGGCAATGTGGACACAGAAGCTGAAACACCACCCATTATACCTGCTTTCACGCTGGTCGTTTTTCGGCTTTATCAGTATCCTCGTTTACCGCTTTAGCAGGCCGATTGCGCTTTTTTTCGCACTTTGTACCGTTGCCGGCGGCATTTCTCCGCCCCGTTACGCCCAGCCCACTGGCTGTCGGCCACACCGGCCGCTGCTCCATTTCCCATCACTCTTCTCCCTGCACCATGCAAAAACTCTACTGGCTGGCCCCCGCGCTGGGGGCCGCGCTGGCCCTCCCGCCCCAGGCGGTTCGGGCCCAGACAACGGCGCAGCGCACCGTAACGGGCGTTGTAACGGCCGCCCTCGACCGCTCGCCGCTGCCCGGTGTAACGGTAATTGTGAAGGGCACCACCATTGGCGCTACCACCGATACTGAAGGACGCTTTTCGGTAACGGCTGCCCCGGGCAGTACACTCTCGTTCAGCTTTATCGGCTACACCACCCAGGAGCGGGCCGTGGATGCCGGCGACGGCCCTATCAGCATCGCGCTGAAGGAAAATACTACGGCCCTCAACGACGTGGTGATTACTGGCTACAACATTGCCCAGGAACGGCGCGACATTGTAACGGCGGTGCAGGAGGTGAAGGCCAAGGACATTATTGACTCGCGCCAGACCAACATCGTGAATGCGCTGCAGGGCAAGGTGGCGGGCGTCAATATCACCTCTTCGGGTGGCTCGCCGGGCGAGGGCGCGGCCATTGTTATCCGGGGCGGCACCTCGCTCGACGGCGACAACCAGCCGCTGTTCATCATCGACGGGATGATTATGGACAACTCGTCGTTTCAGGAAAGCACGGCACCCGGCGGAGGCTCGCAGTTCAATGGCCTGCTGGGCCGCTCGGTGGGCACGCCCAACCGCGCCGGCGACCTCAACCCCGAAGATATTGCCAGCATGACAGTGCTGAAAGGACCGGCCGCCGCCGCCCTTTACGGCCTGCGAGCTGCCAACGGCGCCGTGGTTATCACCACCAAGAAGGGCACCGCCGGCCGTACCACCATCAACTACCGCACGCAGTTTTCGGTGGATGAGGTGAACCGGCTACCCAGAACGCAGGATCAGTACCAGCAGGGCTCGAACGGGGTGTTCGACGCTACCACCCGCAACTCGTGGGGGCCGCGCTTCGCGCCGGGCCAGGCACAGTTCGACAACCTGCCCAACTTCTTTGATAAGGGCTATGCCTTCCAGAACTTCCTGAATATGTCGGGCGGCACCGAGAAGGCTACGTTCTTCGTGTCGGCCTCGCGCCTCGACCAGACTGGCGTAACGCCCGAAAACAAGTACGACAAAACCACGGTGCGCCTCTCGGGCACGGCTCAGCTTTCGCCCAAGTTCAACGTAACGGGCTCGGCCCAGTACCTGAACTCGGGCGGGCGGCGCACCCTGCAGGGCCCGGGGCTGTTTGGCTCGCAGGGCGGCTTTCTGCTGAGTTTGCTTAACTGGCCCCAGAATGATGACGCCCGCGTTTACCTCAACGCCGACGGCAGCCGCCGCCGCCTGCTGCCGCCCAACAACGGCACCGACGTCGACGCGGACAACCCTTACTGGTCGGCCATCTATAACCCCCAGACTGACCGCACCAACCGCTTTCTGGGCAACACCCAGCTCAGCTTCAAGGTACTGCCCTTCCTGACGGTAAGCCACAACATCGGTACCGACCTGGCCACCACCCACTCGACTTCGGTGCGGGCGGTGGGCACCTCGCAGGTGGGCAACCAGAACGGCGGCATTTCCGAAACCGTGGACCTCAACCGGCTGATTACGGCCACTACCCTGGCCTCGTTCCAGCACACGTTCAGCGAAAACCTGCGCGGCTCGCTGATTCTGGGTAACACCATCGAGCAGAGCCGCAGCGAGGCGGTGGACTACATCGGTCTGATTTTCTAGAACCCCACCTTCGTAAGCATCAACAACACGGTAAACCGAAATGCCTTACAACGGGTGAGCACCCGGCGGCTGGTGGGCAACTTCGCTCAGCTCAGCACCACGCTTTTCGACCAAGTGATTGTGGAGCTGCAGGGCCGCTACGACAAATCGTCGACGCTGCCGCGGCCCGAAGAGGGCAAAGTGTTCGGCAAGGGCTTTGGCTACGGCTCGGCCGCGCTGGGCTACGAGTTTACCCGCACGCTGGGCCTGGAGCAGAACAGCATCCTCAACTACGGCAAGCTGCGGGCCTCGGTGGCCCAGGTGGGCCGCGACACCGGCCCATACCGGGTACTGTCGCCGCTCACGAGCAACACCTACATCGGGGGCGGCTTCCGCAACGACTTCTTCGGCTCCAACCCGATACTCAAGCCCGAACAAACCCGCTCCTACGAGGCCGGGGTTAACCTGCAGTTCTTCCAGAACCGCCTGGGCTTCGATTTCAACTACTATTTCTCGCGCACCAAAGACCAGCTGATTGCCCCGCGCGTAAGCCAGGCCACGGGCTTTATTCTGCAGTACATCAACGGCGGAGTAGTAACCAACGAGGGCCAGGAAATCACGCTCAGCGGCACGCCTATCCGCTCGGATTCGGGCTTTGGCTGGGATATTCTGGCCAACTTCTACCACAACACCAACCGTACCGAGTCGCTGCCCTCCCCGCTGACGGTGGTGTTCCAGTCGGATGCCTTTATTACCAACGTGCACCAGGGCGGCGCTTTTGTGGGCCGGCCCATTACGGGCATTGCCGCCTACGATTTCCAGCGCGTCACGAACCCCGAAAGTCCCGACTTCGGCAAGATGCTCATCAACCCCACCACCGGTTACCCTATTCCGGGCAATACGTTTACTTACGTTGGCAACCGGGCCCCGCGCTTCACCACCCAGGTTACCAACACGTTCAGCTACAAAGGTTTGGGGCTGAGCTTCCTGCTCGATTTCCGGGTGGGCGGCAAAGTAGTGAACGGCAACGACCTGTATAGCACCGTTACAGGCACCGGCCCGCGCACCACCGAGCGCTACAAGGAGGTGGTATTCGATGGCGTGGTGACCAATGCCGACGGCAGCTACTCGCCCAACGCTCGTCCTGTCGAACTGACCCAGGGCTACTACCAGAACATTCTGGGCGCTGTGGGTACGCCCTTTATTGAGGACGCTTCCTGGACGCGCCTGCGCTACGCCACGCTCAGCTACGCGCTGCCAGCCGCGCTGCTGGAGCGCACCGGCGTTATCAAGGGGCTGGAGCTGAACGTAACCGGCCGCAACCTGCTGCTGCTGACCAAGTACACCGGGGCTGACCCCGAAACGGCGGCCTCCGGCTCGGGCGTACGCGGTGGTGGCTCCAACGGCTTCGACTACGGCAACGTGCCCGCCACCCGCGGCGTGGACATGGGCCTGCGCGTTACTTTCTAATGATAAGCTGCTAGCTATTAGCTGATGGCGATTAGCTTTTTGTACTCACAGAAAGCACCGCCAACCAGCCAGCAGCTAACTACTATCAGACAACAGCTTAACTACACGACAATGAAAAAATATCTTCTGTTTCTGGGGCTGCTCGTGGGTGGAACCGGGGCCCTGAGCTCGTGCGAGAGTTTTCTCGACGTGAACGACAACCCCAACAACCCCTCCGAGGCCACGCCTAACTTCCTGCTGCCCAACATCATCGCCAACGGCATTCAAACGCAGATGTTCACTAGTCTGCGCACGCCTTATATCGAGCAGTACATCGTGAGCCGCACCGTGAACAGCGGCGGCAACGACCAGTACCGCTTCACCAACGCTCAGAGCACCAACACGTTCAACTACTCCTACTTTCAGTCGGGCGGCAACATTCCGCCCATGATAAAGGCAGCGCAGGCCGAGGGCTCGGTGTACTACGTGGGCGCGGGCAAGATCATGCAGGCCCTGATTCTGGCCCACCTCACCGACATGATGGGTGACGTGCCCTACTCCGAAGCCTACCAGGGCGGGGCCAACTACAAGCCCAAGTACGACTCGCAGGAGCAGCTGTACGCTTCCATCAACCAGCTGCTCGACGAGGGCATTGTGGAGATGAGCAAGCCCGCAAGCGAAAACACGCGGCCGCTTTACAGCACCTCGCCCAGCGAGAGTGGCGACATTTTGTACAAAGGTGACCCGGCTAAGTGGGTTCGGCTGGCCTACTCGCTTAAGGCGCGGCAGCTCAACCACCTCACCAAGAAAGCCAGCTACGACCCCAACGCCGTGCTGGCTCTGGTTGATAAGGGTTTCAAGGCCACGACCGACGATGCCCAGCTGCAGTTCCAGGCGGCGGTGGCGCCCCTGGTCAACTCCACCAACATCTTCGGCACCACGCGCTCCAACTTTGGCACGGCCACGTTCTCAAATAACTTCCTCGACTACCTCGATGGCACCACGTTTCCGGGTGTAACCGACCCGCGCTTCGGCATTATGGCCCCCACCACGAGCACCGGGGCCGCTCCCGGCGCCGGTACGCCTGCCGGCACCAACCTCACGCCGGGCAGCACGCTCACCGATTTCTACGCCAGCTGGTACGCCCGCGACCTGGGCTACTTCGAGGTTATCACCTACCACGAGCTCAAATTCATCGAGGCCGAGGCTGCCTTTAAAGCCGGCAACAAAGCCCGGGCCCTGACGGCTTACAAGGAGGGAATTCGGGCACACATGGCCAAAATTGGCGTGGGCGGCACTTTTGCCGCGCCGGCCGTTACGTTCCCCGTTATCACGCCGGCCCAGATTACGGCTTACCTGAACAGCGCCGCCGTGGCCCAGACGGCCGAGCAGCTGGCCTCGCCTACCAACCCCGCCGTGCCCCGCGCCATCATGGAGCAGAAGTACATTGCCATGTTCCTCAACCCCGAGTCCTGGACCGATATGCGGCGCTATGATTTCAGCTCCGCCGTGTACGTGAACTTCCAGTACCCGACCGGCAATAGCGTAAACGCCGACCTGTCGGGCAACGCTGACCCCAAGCTGCGCTTCCCGCGCCGCCTGCTGCCGGGTGCCACCGAAACCCTGTACAACCCCGAGGAAGTGGCCCGCCAGTTCGCCGAAGCCGGCGCCACCACCAACGACGACTACATCGGTAAGCCCCTGTGGTTCGACCGGCCTTAAAGAAATGGTCAGGCTACTTGTCATGCTGAGCTTGCTGAAGCATCTCTACCGCTTCGCAGCAGTCATTCAACGAAGCGGTAGAGATGCTTCGGCAAGCTCAGCATGACGGTGCTTTACCCCGTTCTCCCCATCCTCTCTTCGACTTTTTTCCCTTTTGATATGAACCCTACGCCCTTGTTTTCCCGCCCGGCCCGGCTGCTGCCGCTGGCGGCGGTGCTGCTGCTGCTGAGCAGCTGCGAGAAGGAGCTGGATACGTACTACTCCGAAGTCGGGCCCCAGTTCCCCACCTTCTCCACCAACGCCCTGGGCACGGCCAGCAAATACGCTACCGGCGAGGTAGTGCCGTTCGAGTTGCGCTTTGCCCCCCAAACCGACCCGCTCAAGGAAATCCGGATTTACCAGAAAATAGAGCCCGGCCGCGACTCGACGCTGGTGACCACGATTCCGTACAAAGCGTCCTTCTCGCGCATCCGGCAGGCCGATACACTGGTCGTAAACTACGTGGTGCCGGCCGGTGCCAACAAAGCCAACGTGAAGGTGGATGCCCTGCTGGTGAGTGCCAACGGCCAGATCAAGGGCCGTAACTTCAGCTTTCGGCTGGCCGAAGCCACACCTACCGTCCGCCTCACTGCCCCGGCCAACGTAACCCTGCCGGCCGGTGCACCACCCGCTCCCGGCGACGTGGTGCGCTTTCCGGTAGTCATCAACGAGGGCGGCATCAATACGGCCTCCTCCTTCACGGCCACCGGTATTCTCTACAAGGATATCGACAGCCTGATTACCTATGTGAAGGTGGGTACGGCCGCCGAGCGGCGCTTTGCCCGCCAGCGCGTGCCGGTAGCTGGCACCCAAAGCGGCGCGGCCACCACTGTAAACGTCGATGTCGCGCTACCGGCCGGCAGTGCGGGCCAGCCGGTGGTATTCCGCTTCGAAGCCAAGAGCCGCTTCCTGAGCGTGCCCCCGAGCACCCGTTCGGCCACGGCTACGGCCACCGCCCTCACGCCCGTGGCGGCTACGTCCCTGGCCGCACCGCGCACCGCCACGCTTAGCTACACCGGCACCGCCGGCGGCGACCTGGCCGCCTTCGACCTGACGACCTTCGCGCCGGTAGCCGCCACCGCGCCCGTTACGACCAAGGATGTAGCCATCACCAGCACGACCGGCAATGCCGTACGCCTGCAGGCCCTCAACACGACGAGGTTTGTGCGCGTAGCCACCGGCGGCGCGGCGGCTTACACCAACGCCACGCTCAATAGCATCCGCCAAACCTACCAGAGCGCGGCCACCGCCAGCCAAGTGGCCCAGTTCGATAACGTGCTCGTCGGCGACGTCATCATCGCCCGCCTGCGTGGCCTCGACCAGTACGCCATCTTCACCGTCACCGGCCTCAACCGCACTTCCACCACCGACGTGGCGCTGACGCTGGCTATAAAGACGCTGTAGGTTTTTTGTTAGCTGTTTTACCCGAAACCGCCCCGACTCGTTTGAGCCGGGGCGGTTTTTATTTTGGGCGATTCTAACGTACCCGGTTCAAACTCACAGTGAGTTTCAGGCTGGTATATGGGTGTAGAAACGCAACATCTTGCGTCTCGTCGTTGAACGGCTTGGGAGCGCACCATTCAATGGCTTCGTTCAACAATGAGACTCGACACCAGTTCTATATGTGCGCTACTTCTACCAGGGTTTAAGCACGGTTCACCAGACCGAAAGCTATCAGCTAATAGCTAAACCCAAGCTACCGTCGGCCGCCGAAGATTCGCTCGAAGAAGCCGCCGCGCTTTTTGGTTTTGGTCTTCACTTTGATTTTGGTGGGTGCCGAAGTGCCTGGGACGGGCCGCGCAACGGGCGGACGCGGAGCCGGGGGTTCGGTGGCCGGCTGGGGCGTAGGCGGCGTTACGGGCTCCGGTGCGGGGGCCGGTGCCAGAACTGGCTCGGGTGGGGCCTGGGCGACGATTATTTCGGCGGCGCGGCCGGTGGTGCGCACCCACACCGGGCGGCTCTCGTTGTGCAGACGGTCGAGGGAGGTGAGGTAGTAGGCGTAGGCCTCGCCGGGGCGGGCGGTGGTGTCGGCGAAGATGAGGCCGGTGACGGGGCCGGGGCGCACCAGGGCCAGCAGGTTGCGTGGGTCGTCGGGGCGGGGCGTTTGGTCGGGTGTGAAGCGGTAGAGGGCGTAGTAGGAAGCCTGGTCGCCGTCGGGGGCGGGCGGGGCGGGTTGCCAGGTGAGGACGTTGGCGGCGGGGCTGGCCGTGAGGGTCAGGCGCTGGGGCGGCAGCGGCGGCACGGCGTCAATCCAGGGCATGGTGGGCGGCAGGGCCGGGTAGCGGAACTCGTGCTGGCGCAACGAATCGGTGGTGCGCAGCGGATTGGCCATGAGCGACTTCGAGCTGAAGAACACGCTGCCCTGCAGCTCGGCCGGGAAGGTGCGGTTCAGGCGAATCTGCCGGGGCAGCTCGCGCGGGTTGCGCCACACGGTGTCGGCCTTGGTGTTTTCGAGCATGCGGTAGGCGCCGTGGCCGATGTACACGTGGCGGCCGTTGGCGTTGCGGGCCCACCATTCCACCAGCGTGGGGTAGCGGGCCACCGCGAAGCCGGTGCTCCAGTACAGCTGGGGCAGCACGTAATCCACCCAGCCCTGGCGGGTCCATTCCAGCGCGTCGGCATACAGGCCGTCGTAGCCCTCGAAGGCGCGGGTGTCGGAACCGTTGGGGTCGGTGCGCTGGTTGCGCCACACGCCGAAGGGCGAGATACCAAACTTCACCCAGCGCTTGGTGCTGCTAATGGATTCGTGCAGGTCGCGGATGAGCAGGTTCACATTCTGGCGGCGCCAGTCGGCCAGCTTGAGGTTATCGGGGTTGTAGCGGGCGAAGGCATCCTGGTCCTCAATCACCTTTTTAGCCTCCGGATAGGGGTAGAAATAGTCGTCGAAATGCACCCCGTCGATGTCGTAACGACGCACCACGTCCAGAATTACGCGATTGATGTAGGCGCGCACTTCGGGCAGGCCGGGGTTGTAGAGCAGCTTGCCCGAGTAGCGCAGAAACCACTCCGGATGCTGCCGGTACGGATGGTTGGGCGCGAGCCGGCGCGTGAGCGTGTCCATGGTGGCCCGGTAGGGGTTGAACCAGGCATGGAACTCCATGCCGCGGTTGTGGGCCTCCTCAATCAGGAAGGGCAGCGGGTCGTAGTAGGGCGCGGGGGCCTTGCCCTGGGTGCCGGTCAGCCACTTGCTCCAGGGTTCCAGTTCGCTGGCGTAAAAGGCATCCGAAGCGGGCCGCACCTGCACAAATACGGCGTTGATGCCGGTGCGCTGGTGGTCGTCGAGGATGCGGCGGTACTCGCGGCGCTGCTGCTCAGGGCTCAGGTTGCGGCTGCTGGGCCAGTCGATATTCTCGACGGTGGCAATCCAGACGCCCCGCAATTCCCGTTTGGGCGGCACTGCCTCCTGGGCCCGCCCCACGTGGGGCAGACCAATCAGCAGACAGGCAATCAGCAACAGGACAAACGGCGGGCGGGCGGCGGCAGGCAGTACGAGCATTGCCGCAAATTTAGTCCTAAAAAGCCGAGCCAGGCCTACGGCGGGCCACAATTACCCGGTTCGGGAGGCGGCCTGCCACCCGAAAAGCCACCCAGCGGGTCCGCATCCAGATCTAAGCTAGACGTGCTTATGCGGCCTTCAGCTTTATCAGGGCCTCGGCTTCGGGCTCCTCCACCCACACATCGACCCCTTCAATGGTGAAGATGCAGTACGCATTGCTGAACCACGAGGCCTTGTGGCGCGATACGAGCTCCAAGCTGTCGGCCGGCAGAAAGAGGATGGCTTTATCGAGGGCGAAAGAATCACGCTGCAAATAGAGGCCGCCATGCTGCACGGCTACCTTCATCGTGTTTTTGTACATCATGGCCCCCACCCGGGCCGAGCTACTCTGCCAGCGCAGCTCCATCGGCTCGCCCAGCATACTATGGCGGACTGCCAAATCGCCCCAGCCACCACCAAAGATGGACATACGTAACCGGCGGAAGACGAAGCGAAGTCCTAAAAAGATGAAAAACAGGAAAACGATGTTTACGAAAATGGCGAGGTAATCCTCCGGCATGGGGGCTTGTGTTTTACACCTTGTTGAAACTCCCAAAATGCGGTATCTGACCAGCTGTAGAGACGTCTTCCACCGACTGTTCCAGACCAACGCGAAGCTACAAAACTGTCCTAAGCCCTGCGGCCGGCTTCAGGGCTTCACAACCAGATTATCCTGCACAATTTCGAAGCCGCGCTTACTAACGGCCCAGGCCACTGGTTCATCCTGCTGGGTGAAGCGGATGTTTTCCATTAGTACCCAAAATGTACCGGCCCGGGCCAAAAGCACCTGCCGCTCCTGGGCCGGAGTGTCGGCGGCCACGTTGGTTTGCGGGCTCAGGGCGGTGAAGACCTCATCAAAAGAGCCGAATTTGGGCGCCGGGACCAGTTGGGCGGGAGCAAACGTGAGGTGGTCGGCTTGCTGGTAGCCCAAGCGGTTTTCATCCTCCAGCTGGCGCATCTCGACCTCGCTCTGCCCGGCTGTAAGCATTAGGTTAACCAGGCCGATGCGGCGACCGACCAGATCTTTAGTGAGCTTGACCTGGTAGAAGTGCTCGTCGCTGAGGGGGCTGTTCTGTTGATGCCACGACAATGGGAATACGGTCGAGAGCTTCGCCGGTACAGTTTGCACCAGCGTGCGCAGCTGCTCGGCATAGTCCCACTCGGTGGGGTGCATGAGCTTGAAATTGCTGACGGCCATGAAAAAGACGTTGGCCATGTCAGGGGTATAGTTAGCTTCGGGCGTACTGGCCTGCACCACGAAAAAGTGGGCTCCGCCAATTTCTGCCCAGTTCTTGAGCACCAGCCAGCGGGAGATACGCCGCGCCCCCGCTGGCCCCCCAATCGTCAGCACATCGGGCACCGCTCCACCCGGCTGCGCAATGTGCCGCTCGTGCACTACGTGCTCCTTCTGCGAATGCAGGGACATCGTCAGCCAGTCGCTGGGCGATATTTCCTGCGATATGTATGCCAGATACACTTTAATATTGGCTTCGGGCCCCGTCGTAGCCTTCACCTCCGTGCGTAGCCCGAAGGGATTTTTCGGCGTAATAAGTTGTCGCTCGCCCCGTACCTGCCCCCAGCTCAGGGGCATTGTAATCCCGAAATGCATGGCCGGATTCGGGTCTTGCTCCACATCAAGCACCCCAAACAGCTTCGGAATCTCCTCCTTGGCATACGGTAACTGGACGGGAAACGGGAGGGTTGAAGGAGCACCAGAAGAGTTCATGGTCGGACTAGCGGGGGTGGTACTGGATGCGGGGGTGGACTCGCAGCCTGATAAGGCAATAAACAGGATCAACCCAACTAGCCCCAAGCGTCTAACTAGAGACGGATATACGGTGCGGAAAAATCTGGTAGTAGAACTCATTCAAACGAGGCGCAGGATGATGTACGGATAGCCAGCCAAAGCTAAGTAAAGCGGTTGCAAACTCCGCATGCAGTATTTCTATGCCAGCCATCATAGCCAAATAGGCCGCCATCAACGGCAAACGCCCGGTGGTGTTGGGGCAAAACAACCAGCACAGCCTACTAAAACCGGAACCAAAACCACAGATTCTTCTTGTGTGGAGCTACTTCAGCAACTCGTGCAACATGGTCTGCCCAAAGAAGACCCGGACACGCCCGTTGCGCTTCAGAATACTGCTGACTTTGCCCGTTTGCGGGACGATGCTTTTAATGGCTTTATAGCCAATGCAGGATTAAGAAGTATCCTGGTAAGCGGACCCACAGCGGTTTCTCGAACCGTAGACCCAGGATGAAGAGACGCATCTTTACGTCTTGTCGTCCGCGCCGTTGGTCCGTTATCGTTCAACGAGAAGACGCAAATATGCGTCTCTACACCCTGCTGGACACACCGTTTGCGAAGCCGCTTTAGGGCATCAGTAGCACATCTACCTATTAGCAATGGCCCAAAAAAAAGCCTGGTCGCCGTTGAGGCAACCAGGCTTTTTTTATGAAATGCGGTAGCCCGCATGCCACGCAGTTAGTCGTTGGCTTTCACTTTCTTCTTGGTCTTGTTCTTCTTGTCTTTCACCTTCACGTCGGCCGGCATCGTAGTGACGTCCGTCATGGGGGCTACAGTGGTTGCCGACTGCGTTTCTACGGTGGTAGTGGTGGCAGGTGCGGTAGTGGTGGTCGAGTTCATCACACCCGTGGCCGGGTCCGTCTGGGTGGTCGTGCTTTGCTGGGGCGTGGTGGTGGTTGTGGTAGTGTTGGTGGTTTGTGCGTTAGCAGCAACAGCACCAAACACGAATACAGCGGCGAGAACAAATAGCTTTTTCATAGTCAGGAAAGAAAGGAATTGGGTGAGAATTTCGAAGCAACCGGACGGTTATTTCGAATTTAGGACTTCAACGCATTCATTCGCCCATAGTTGTATTTTACCTGAATTATATACTTTATTTAAGAAGCTCGTGTAGCACCGTTTGCATAGCAAACGTGCGGTTGCCGGCTTCCTGGATGATGAGCGAGTTGGGCGAATCAAGCACGGCATCCGACACTTCCACGTTGCGGCGCACGGGCAGGCAGTGCAGGAATCGGGCGTCGTTGGTACCGGCCATGTGGGCGGGCGTCAGCATCCAGCTGGGGTCGGTGCTGAGCACGTTGCCATAGTCGTGGTAGCTGCTCCAGTTTTTGGCCTGCACGAAGTCGGCGCCGGCCAAGGCCTTGTGCTGGTCGTACTCGATGCGGGCGCCGCGGGTGAACTTGGGGTCCAGCTCGTAGCCTTCAGGGTGGGTGATGACGAGGTCTACCCAGTCGATGTCGGTGAACCAGTCGCAGAACGAGTTGGGCACGCACTGGGGCAGGGCGCGCACGTGCGGGGCCCAGGTGAGCACCACTTTCACGCGCTCCTTCTGCTTGGTTTCGGCCACCGTCAGCAGGTCAGTGAAGCTTTGCAGCGGGTGCAGCGTGGCGCTTTCGAGGCTGATGACGGGCACCGTGGCGTAACTGAGAATCTTGTTGAAGAAGACCTCGCTGTAATCGGCTTCCTTATCGGTGAGCGTGGGGAAAGTGCGCACGCCCAGCACGTCGCAGTACTGGCTCATCACGGCAATGGCCTCCTTGATGTGTTCCTGGGTCGAGCCGTCCATCACGGCACCATCGGCCGTTTCCAGCGTCCAGGAGTCGGTACCGGCGTTCAGCACCCACACCTGGGCCCCGAGGTTGTAGGCCGCCTTCACCGAGCTAAGCCGGGTGCGCAGGCTGGGGTTGAAGAAGATGAGGCCTACCGTTTTGTTGCGCCCGACTTCCTGGTAACCAAACGGGTTGGCTTTGATTTCGAGGGCCTGCTGCAACAGAACTTTATAGTCGCCCGCATCGGCGAAGGAAGTGAAGTTTTTCATTTGAGCATGTTAATCACAGTAGCAAACTGTGATTTGGCAGTCGGAGTAACGACCTTATGGACAATTATTTACCTTGGCAGTTAATCGTGCTGACCTCCTCCCAATAGCTGGACCGCCCAAAACTAGAGGCTCAGGCGTTTTGAAGCTCGACTGTAACAGCGACTGCCATTACTTGATTGGGCGTTAAATTCTGGAGCGAACTGTGGGGTCGAAAGCCGTTGTACTCCTGCCGCCACTGCTCGATTTTCTCCTGCGCGTCGGTCAGCGACAGGAACCAATGCACGTTCAAACACTCATCCCGGAAGCTACCGTTGAATGACTCAATATAGGGGTTATCCGTCGGTTTGCCGGGCCGCGAGAAGTCCAGTGTGACCTGCTGCTCGTAGGCCCATTTATCCAGCGCCTTGCTGATGAACTCGCTGCCGTTGTCGACCTGGATGCGTTCTGGTACGACGCCCAGCGTTTGCTGCAAGTGACTCATTACGGCCACCACGTCTTCTCCTTTCAGCGACTGCCCGACGTGAATGGCCAGGCACTGGCGACTAAAATTATCGACTATTGTTAAGGCCCGGATCTTGCGCCCATCGAAGAGCTGATCGGCTACGAAATCCATGCTCCAGCTCTGATGCGGCCGCTGCAATTC
>NZ_QVLT01000078.1 GCF_003417065.2 Hymenobacter lapidiphilus
CGCCGCTCGCCGAGCCGCAGGAAGCTGCGCGAAGCCATGTTCACCAGCGGCGCGGGACGATCGAACAGGTCCCAATCGGTCACGATGCCACCATTTACATAGGTCCCTATTTATAGTAAATAGGTACCTATGTATCCTGATGTGAGCGTGGTGTCCATGAGTTCGAAGCCAATTCGCATTGCCTCGTCGGTGCCGGCCCCGGAGGCCTGACGCTCGCCCGCCTGCTGCGTATCGCTGGCGTCACGACGACAGTGTTCGAGCGGGAGACATCGGCGACCGAACGTCCGCAAGGCGGCACGCCGCTCGCCGAGCCGCAGGAAGCTGCGCGAAGCCATGTTCACCAGCGGCGCGGGACGATCGAACAGGTCCCAATCGGTCACGATGCCACCATTTACATAGGTCCCTATTTATAGTAAATAGGTAC
>NZ_QVLT01000079.1 GCF_003417065.2 Hymenobacter lapidiphilus
ATGCGTCACCGTGCCGTAGCAGCGCTCGGCGACGTGGCACAGCGGCAGATAGCTCACCGCCTCGAACGGCTTGTCGGCGATCCCGACGGTTTTGGCGTATGCAAAGGCGGCGTAGACGAGGTTCCGATGGGTCAGCATCGCGCCCTTGGGCGGACCCGTCGTGCCCGACGTGTAGACGAGGATGCAGACATCGTCGGGCGTGCCCTGGCTGATCAGCCGGTCGAGCGTGGCATCGGCGTCCGGGTTCTGCTGCCCATAGGCCTTGCCGCGCTCACATAGGGCCTCGAACGACATATGCGTCACCGTGCCGTAGCAGCGCTCGGCGACGTGGCACAGCGGCAGATAGCTCACCGCCTCGAACGGCTTGTCGGCGATCCCGACGGTTTTGGCGTATGCAAAGGCGGCGTAGACGAGGTTCCGA
>NZ_QVLT01000080.1 GCF_003417065.2 Hymenobacter lapidiphilus
ACTGGCTGAAGAAGTCCGACCTCGCGGTGACCTTCCTCGACCGTTACGGCAACCCGATCGGCAGCCGCGGCATCAAGCATAATGACTCGATCCCGCTGGAAGATTTTCCGGACAATCTGATCAAGGCCGAGCTCTACGAGCGCTATTCCACCTTCATGGACCGCTTCTATGTCGGCCGCTGGAAGCGCTGGGTGTTCATCGAGCCGCTGTCGGAAGCCGCAACGCTCGGGCTCGGCGGCATGATCCTGATGCTGACGCTCGCGATTCCGGCCTTCCGCGAGACCGCTGACGAGGACTGGCTGAAGAAGTCCGACCTCGCGGTGACCTTCCTCGACCGTTACGGCAACCCGATCGGCAGCCGCGGCATCAAGCATAATGACTCGATCCCGCTGGAAGATTTTCCGGACAATCTGATCAAGGC
>NZ_QVLT01000081.1 GCF_003417065.2 Hymenobacter lapidiphilus
AATTCGGATGAATATCGGCTTTCATGACAGTTCCTTCGGCGCGCCGGCGCCCGTCTCAAGATGTCTGGGATACGGGATTTGGGCGGCTCTATAACCCATGGAGACCCCCAAAACAAGCCAAGAAAGGGCTTAAGCCCATCACCGCATTGGGACTTTACCGGATTTGCCAGCCGGGGGTCGGCGGGCCTATGTGGGGGGCGATAGAACCGGTCTAAGAATAATGAGTGCAGCCGAACAGCTTGAGACCCCTCGAGGCGCCCCCGAGCCTCCGCGCGACGCGCTGCTCGATGAGGAATTCGGATGAATATCGGCTTTCATGACAGTTCCTTCGGCGCGCCGGCGCCCGTCTCAAGATGTCTGGGATACGGGATTTGGGCGGCTCTATAACCCATGGAGACCCCCAAAACAAGCCAAGAAAGG
>NZ_QVLT01000082.1 GCF_003417065.2 Hymenobacter lapidiphilus
CCGACTCCCAATCGGGATCGGCGACCACATATCCGTCGGCATCCGAGCAGCACTGCCCGTAGCCGCTGTGCAGGCTTTCAAACCAAGGCTTCAATGGTGAGTTGGCGTAGCGGCCGTCGTCGCGCGCTGCCCGGCATGAAGCAGCGCACCCGTGGATGGCCATCGATATAGTGCTTCCACACCATGGTTCGCCCGATCTTGTTCGGCTCGGTGATCACGGCCTCGTTCGGCACCACAACCCACTCACTGTCGATCAGCACGCGATAATGGCCGTGATCCGACTCCCAATCGGGATCGGCGACCACATATCCGTCGGCATCCGAGCAGCACTGCCCGTAGCCGCTGTGCAGGCTTTCAAACCAAGGCTTCAATGGTGAGTTGGCGTAGCGGCCGTCGTCGCGCGC
>NZ_QVLT01000083.1 GCF_003417065.2 Hymenobacter lapidiphilus
ACCACGCCAAACGGCTTAAGACCTTGCGCGGCCTCACGCCACATGAATTTGTCTGTGCCGAGTGGCAGAAAAACCCCGTTAACTTTACCCAGGACCCGACCCACCTCACGCTGGGACTATACACCTATTACAACTGGAAAAAGAAATACGGCGGGCTGGGCGTGCCCGAGTTGCGCCGTTTAAAACAGTTGGAAGAAGAGAACCAGCAGCTCAAACAGCTGGTCACGGACCTGAGCCTGGACAAGCAGATGCTGCAGGATGTACTCAAAAAAAAGTTCTGAAGCCCGTGCAGCGTCGCCACGTGGCTCAACACTTACGCGACGCCTATCGCATCTCGACCCGCCGAGCCTGCCAGCTCGTATCGCTACAGCGGTCGAGCTGGTATTACCAGCC
>NZ_QVLT01000008.1 GCF_003417065.2 Hymenobacter lapidiphilus
TGAATTGATAATGGTGGCTTTAGCCCGGGTGTTCACCTCTTCCCATTCCGAACAGAGTCGTTAAGCCCCGGAGCGCCTATGGTACTGCCTTCATCGGTGGGAGAGTCGGTCGCCGCCAACCTTATCATGCTTGCTGCCCCGCAGCGTCCAGCCTCATGGCCCGGATGCGCGGGGCAGCTCGCGTTTATAGCTACCCGTCGTACGCCCACCCCAGGGCTGGCGGTGGCTGGCGATGGCTGCCAGCAAGAAGGCCCGTTCCCTCAAGGTGAGGAAACGGGCCTGCTGGGTTTTACCAGGGCGGTGCCGCGGGCTACCGCTTCGGGCCCGACACTACCTCCACCATACTTCCCGGGGAGAGGTATTGCTGGTTATACTACTCGGAGAAACACGCCTTCCAGGTAGAATATGTTGTGCGGCTATTCTGCTTCATATTCAGCTGCTACCTCCTCTTCCTCCTGCTGCACGTTTATGTCGAATTGTAAGGCTGGAGTATCTGCTCAATTAGCAGGTATCCCAGCCTTTTCTGGCGCCTGTTAAATCCGTAGTTATCCTGTAAAGACTTGATTGGGAATTACCGCCCCTTTTTTGTGTTTACCTTCACGGAATTACTGTTTCTGTTGCATGGTATTTACATATCCGTGGTTTCTGTGGGGTTTAATGGCTACTGCCATTCCTATTGCCATTCACCTTTTTGAATTGCGCCGGCCGCAACGTGTGCTTTTCTCCAATGTGGAGTTCATTCGGGAAGTGAAGCTGGTAACAGCGCGGCAACGTAAGCTGAAGCATCTGCTCGTGCTGGCGGCCCGTATCGGGTTCGTTGTCTTTCTGGTACTACTATTTGCTCAGCCATTTGTCCCGGCTTCCCAACAGGCGGTTACGGGTAACGTGGTGCAGATAGTTCTCGATAATTCACCCAGCATGCGTCAGCTTGGGCCCAACGACCAGCCAGTTTTAGACCAAGCAATTGAAGAGGCTGTTGACCTGCCGTTGGCTTTTCCGGCGGCGGCTCGTTTTGGTCTCTCGCCGGGCAGCCCTGATCTGTTGAGCGCGCCTGCTTTTCGTAATGCGGCAGAACAGGTACAGATAAGCGGACAAGCTGGCGAGTTGAGCAGGGCATTGGCTCAACACCAGCAAGGCCGTGCGGCCGGAGCGGGGCCTTTGTTCGTGTTTTCTGATTTTCAGCGAAATGATTTTTCAGTCAATAGCCTACGGTTACTTGACTCTACGAGGCAAGTGTTTCTGGTGCCTGCTCGGGCTCTAGCTACTGCAAATGTGTTTGTAGACAGCGTCTGGCTGGATGATGGGTTTGTACGTAGTGGCGTTGACTTGACACTGTACATCAGGCTGAAGAATGGGGGGCAGAAGGTGGCTGAGAACTATCCGGCCAAACTGTTTGTGGGCACACGGCAGGCTGCGGCTTTCCAGGCTACGGTGCCGCCGGGGCAAACGGTGACAACGCAGGTGCGACTACGATTGAATGGTCAGCAAGTACAGCTGTGCCGGGTGGTGGTGGATGACTTTCCAGTAGATTTTGATAACACCTACTACTTTGCTTTGCAGCCAGCCGTGCAAATTAATGTGGTGGAGGCTGCCCTTAACGAGCAACTCAGGCGGCTTTACGGAAATGAGCCTCTGTTCAGCTATCAGTTTACCAACGCCCAGACGGCCGACTACCGCAAACTGGCAACAGGCAACTTGCTGTTACTGCGCGAGGCGCCTGTACTAACTGCCGGACTGCGTGAGAACCTGCGCCGGGCGGTGCAGCGCGGAGCCACGCTGGTTGTTGTGCCCCCAGCATCAGTGGGTAGCCGCGAGGCGTATGGGCAGCTGTTTCGTGAGCTGGGGATAGGGCCGGTGCAATGGCAACCAGTGTCGGCCCGTGGACCGGTGCTACAGGAAGTGGCCCTGCCCGATACCCGGAATCCCTTCTTTCAGGATGTGTTTGCGGGTGTTAACCCGCGGGCTGGTATGCCCCGGGTAGCTCCGGTGCTGCGTTGGGCACGCACGGGTACCGAGGTGCTGCGCATGCGCGACGGCGAAAGCTACTTGGCCGGCTTTAGTAGCGGTGCGGGTATGGTGTACGTTTTTTCGGCACCTTTTAGCGCCCCGTATTCAGATATTATGCAGCACCCGTTGTTTGTGCCAGTGCTCTATAAGCTAGCCATGCAGAGCTACCGGCAACCGCAACAGCCTGCTTACCGGCTCAATCAGGCTGTGGTAGAGGTGCAGCTACCAGAAACGAGGGCTGCAGCAGAGACAGTGTACCGGCTGGTGCAGGACAGCCTGAGTTTTATCCCGGTACACCGCCGGCAGGGCAGCACGCTACGGTTGGATATTCCGCCCGGACTGCGGCAGCCCGGGTTCTACGAATTGCGGCAGAAAGATAAAACCGTCGCCACGCTGGCTTTTAATTTTGCTAAGCGCGAATCGGAACTCGCTGGCTACTCGGCGGCCGAGCTGCAGGGGCTTATTGGTCCAAACCTACCTAATGTGCAGGTGTATGAAACCGCTGGCAAACAGACGGCTGCCGCTCAATATAAAGCTACACGGGTTGGCAAACCGCTGTGGCAGTACTGCATTTGGGGGGCACTGGCATGTCTGCTGCTAGAGGCGGTACTGCTGCGCTGGAAACGTCGGTCTGCCCCTGCAGCGGCCGCGGTGGCGTAAGCGGGCTGAGGCTGCTAACTCTGATAAGCGGTTGAGTAAGGGTGATAGCAACGGCGCCCGTATCTTGCGGCCTCATTCGACTTCCGCTTTTGAAACCAACTACCGCTTCTATTGCCCACCCTGTGCTGCGCACTGCCCTATTGTGCGGAGCCATTACCGGGGCGCTGTGCTTTATCTGGGTGCTGTTTCTGTACTTCAGTGACAATAATCCTTACGGCCCTAAACGGACGCTGGCCGATTTTTTCCCGCCTTTGGCTGCCATTACCAGCCAAGTGTTGCTGCGGCGCTACTACCAGCCTGAAGGGCCAGGGCTCTGGAAAAGTATCGGGGTGGGGTTACTAACCGCATTGATAGGCGCAGTGGTGGCGGCAACGGCTTTTTACCTGTTTTCGCGGCTCACAGGGCCGGGGTTGATTGAACAGCATCTGACCGAAGTATATAAACTGCTTGAAAGTACGAAAGCGCTGTACCTGAAAGAGGCCAATGGCCTGCAGCAGTACGAAGCCACGCTGCGCAACCTGGCCCGAACACCGGTTGAATTTGCCCAGGACGAATTCTCCAAAAAGCTGTTTTTCGGGGTGCTCATCAGTATTCCGGGTGGAGTGTTCTTGCGGAAATAATATACCTTCCCGCATTCAATCACTCTCTTCCCCCTTTTTGCTCATGGAAAACACCACTACTCCTGCTGTTACCCCCGTTTCTGTTGGTATTCGCTACGGCCTGCTGACGGGCATCGTTACTGTAATCTATTCCCTGATTCTGAAGGCTGCCAACTTGGAGCAAATGCCTGTTATGGGCCTGCTGACGTTCGCCATTCTGATTGTTGGGATTGTGTTGGCGCATAAATTCTACAAGAAGGCTTCCGGCGGCTTTATGAGCTACGGGCAGGGCTTAGGTATTGCCACCATTGCCGGGGCCGTTATTGGTGCTCTGAGTGGCGTATTTAGCTATATATATGTCAATTTCATCGATACAGAGTACGCGCAGCGGGCAGTAGCTGCAGCCCGGGCTAAAATGGAAGCTGACGGTAAACTCAGTGAAGAGCAGATTGACCAGGCGATGGAGTGGACTTCGAAAATGATGCCTACCGGACCTTTGAGCATCTTCTGGGCTATTCTGGCAACTGCTTTTTTTGCCTTCCTACTGGCCCTTGTTATATCCGCCTTCACCAAAAACAAACGCCCTGAGTTTGAGTAAGCGCCTGCCGCAGCACTTTCCGGTGGAGCTGTCCATCGTTATTCCGCTGCTCAACGAAGCCGAGTCCCTACCTGAGCTGACGCGCTGGATTCACCGCGTGTTGGCCCAGCACGGGCTTACCTACGAGGTTATTCTCATCGACGACGGCTCGACCGACGACTCCTGGGACGTGATTGAGGAGCTGGCCACGACGGACACGCACCTGCGCGGCATCCGCTTCAACCGTAACTATGGCAAGTCGGCGGCCCTCAACGTGGGCTTCAAGGAAACGACCGGCCGGGTGGTGTGCACCATGGATGCCGACCTGCAGGACTCGCCCGAGGAGCTGCCCGAACTCTACCGCATGATTACCCAGGACGGCCTCGACCTGGTGAGCGGCTGGAAGAAAAAGCGCTTCGACCCGCTCAGCAAAACCATTCCCACCAAGCTGTTCAACGGCGTTACGCGCTGGATTTCGGGCATCAGCCTGCACGATTTCAACTGTGGGCTGAAGGCCTACGACAGCCGGGTGGTGAAAAGCATCGAGGTGTACGGCGAAATGCACCGCTACATCCCCGTTATTGCCAAATGGGCCGGTTTCCGGCGCATCGGCGAGAAGGTGGTGCAGCACCAGGAGCGTAAGTACGGTACCACCAAATTCGGGCTGGAGCGGTTCGTTTACGGCTTCCTCGACCTGATGAGCATCACTTTCGTGAGCCGGTTCCGGCGGCGGCCGATGCACTTTTTTGGGGCAATGGGCTCGGTTTCCTTTCTGCTGGGTATGCTGATTGCGCTCGGGTTGATGATAGACAAAGTCTGGCACTCCTGGCAGAACGTGGCTACCCGCTCCGTCACCGACCAGCCCCTGTTCTTCCTGGCCCTGGTAGCCGTAATAGTGGGTGTGCAGCTGTTTCTGGCCGGTTTTCTGGCTGAAATGGTACAGCTCAACGGCGACAACCGGAATGATTATCTGGTAAAGGAGCGGCTGAATCTGAAATAGAGAGGAAAAGCAGTTGTCATCCGGAGCTTGCGAAGGACCTGTGTAGAAGCTATCAACTGATAGTAACTTCCATACAGGTCCTTCGCAAGCTCCGGATGACAACTGCTTTTATTCCATCACCTAATTATCTAGCACCATGCGTGTCGTTATTATCGGGCCGGCTTATCCGTTGCGGGGAGGACTGGCGACCTACAACGAGCGGCTGGCTTACGCCTTCCGGGAGGCCGGCGACGAGGTGCGGCTGGTAACATTTTCGCTCCAATACCCCGATTTTCTGTTTCCGGGCCAGACCCAGTTCAGCACTGGCCCCGCGCCTGAGGGGTTAGCTATTGAAGTCAGTCTGAACTCGGTGAATCCGCTTTCGTGGTGGAAAGTAGGAGAGAAGCTGCGCCGCGAAAAGCCCGATCTGGTAATCTTCCGGTTCTGGCTGCCGTTTATGGGGCCGGCGCTGGGCACCGTGGCGCGCCTCGTGCGCCGCAACGGCCATACCCGCGTGGTGGCCATCACCGACAACGTGATTCCGCACGAGTCCCGCCCCGGCGACCGGCCGCTGACCCGTTATTTCCTGAGTGCCTGCCACGGCTTCGTGACGATGAGCCGCGCCGTGCTGGCCGACCTGCGCCGCCTGCACTTCCGCCAGCCGGCCCTCTACCGCCCGCACCCGCTCTACGACAACTTTGGCCCCACCAAGCCTAAAGCCGAAGCCCTAACGGCCCTCAACCTCGACCCAGCATTTGGCTACCTGCTGTTCTTCGGCTTTATCCGCGCCTACAAGGGTCTCGATATCCTGCTCGAAGCCTTTGCCGACGAGCGGCTGGCCGGGTTGCCGGCAAAGCTGATAATTGCCGGCGAATACTACGAGGACGCTGCGCCCTACGAAGCCCTCATCAAGCAGCACAATCTGGAAAGCCGCCTCATTCGGGCCACCGACTTTATCCCCAATGAACAGGTGGCCGACTACTTCTGCGCTGCCGATATCGTGGTGCAGCCCTACAAAAACGCCACCCAAAGCGGTGTTTCGCAGATTGCCTACCACTTCGGTCGCCCCATGCTGGTAACCGACGTCGGCGGCCTGGCCGAGCTGATTCCGGACGGTGAGGTAGGCTACGTGGTACCGCCCGCGCCCCGCGCCATTGCCGACGCGCTGGTTGACTTTTACTCTCAGCAGCGGGAGACGGAATTTATGGCTGGAGTGGCAGCGAAACGCAAGGATTTTTCGTGGGAGGTAATGGTGGCGGCATTAAAAGAGGTGGCGGGCTGACCGTTATTGCTTCGCGCTACTCGCAATGACACTACACCGTCACACTTGCCCGCACCGCCTCAAACACCTTTTCGGCCGGTAGATCTTCCATGCAGCTGGTGCCGAGCTTACAGGAGCCTCGGTAGAAGCAGACGCACTGCCGGTCGGGCTGCACGATTTGGCCGCGGCCGTAAAGGTCGAATTCGTGGGGGTTGAAGATGTTGTTCATTAGAATCGTGGGTTTCTGCAGGGCGATGCTGATGTGCATGGCCATTGTTACCTGCGTCACGATGCCGTCTAGCTGGTGCATCAGGTTGATGAACTGGGGCAGGGGGAAGGTGCCCAGGTAGGCGGCGCCGGTGGCAGCGTGCAGCGCACGGTTGCGGGCGTCTTCGGCCTCGCCGCCGAGTAATACGGGTGCGTAGCCGGCGGATTGCAGCTTTCCGATTAACTCGGTCCACTTCTCGTCGCTCCATAGGCGTGTCGTCCACCGGTCGCCGCAGCCGGTGTTGAGGCCGATGCGGGGGCGGCCGGTGGGCAGTTGGCTCCAGTCGTAACCCTTGTCCTGGTGGGTGTCGAAAACGTACTCTTCGCCCCGGAAATCGAAGCCGCAGAGCTCGAATATTTCCTGCACGTAGGGCTTCTGGTTCTCCAGGCTCAGTTGGTCAAACACGCCGGTGAGGTACTTGTGGTTGGCCAGTTCGTTCACCGGCCACGGCACGCCATCGGAGGAGCGCAGCGCGTAGCCGAACTTCTGGTTGGCCCTGATGGAGTTGAGCAGCGCGCAGGCTTCCTTCTCCTTGTCGAGGTTGATAACAACATCGAACTCGCGGCCCTGGAGCTGCAGCACGCTGGCAAAATCAAACTTCAGCACCTCCTCAATCTCGCCCTGGGGCAGGATGGCGGGCGTGAGCGTGAGCCAGGTGATGGCGCAGCCGGGATGCTCCTGGCGCAGCCGCCGCAGCAGCGGCGTGGTACGGATAACGTCGCCGATGGCCCCAAGCTTGATGAGCAGGATGCGGCTCGTGACGGGGGAATAAACCGGGCACCCGGCGCACTGGTAGCCGTGCTCCTTGTTGGGACGGCAGGGAACATCGCCCCGGAAATGGCGGCAATCGGGATGAACGGTGATGCCGTTGAGCATGGCTGGGGAAGATAGGATCATGTATTGGGAGGGCAGGGTTTGCCCCGCCCGCACCGTTGGACGAGCCCAAGCGGTATTGTTTAGCGACGGGTGGGGGCAAGCCCCGTCCTTACTGTAACGCGCAACGATGTGGAGAATACCGTCGGCAACTCAGGGGCTACATGCCCACGTAGTTCTGCGGCGTGATGGCGCGCAGCTCTTGCTTCACGGCTTCACTTACATCAAGGCCGTCCACGAACTCGCTGATGGTTTCCTGCGAAATGGCCTGGCCAGTGCGGGTGAGGGCCTTGAGGGCGTTGTAGGGGTCGGGGTAGGCTTCGCGGCGCAGAATGGTTTGCAGCGCCTCGGCCACCACGGCCCAGTTGGCTTCCAGGTCGCGGTGCAGGGCGGCTTCGTCGAGGGCCAGCTTGCCCAGGCCGCGCTGCAAAGCCGCGAGGGCGATGAGCGTGTGGCCCAGCGGCACGCCCAGGTTGCGCAGCACCGTCGAGTCGGTGAGGTCGCGCTGCAGCCGCGAAATCGGGAGCTTGGCCGAAAGGTGTTCGAGCACGGCGTTGGCCAAACCCAGGTTGCCCTCGGCGTTTTCAAAATCGATGGGGTTCACTTTGTGCGGCATGGCCGAGGAGCCCACCTCGCCGGCCTTCACCGTCTGGCGGAAGTAGCCCATGGCAATGTACTGCCACACGTCGCGGGCCAGGTCGATGAGGATGGTGTTGAGCCGCTTGAGGCCGTCGCAGAGGGCCGCCAGGTGGTCGTAGTGCTCAATCTGGGTGGTGGGGTGACTGCGCTTGAGGCCCAGGCGGCCCTCCACGAACTGCTGGGCAAACTCGTGCCAGTCGAGGCCGGGGTAGGCTACGTGGTGGGCGTTGAAGTTGCCGGTAGCGCCGCCGAACTTGGCCCCGAACGGCACCTGGCCCAGCAGCTCCACCTGGGCATCGAGCCGGGCCACGAACACCTCAATTTCTTTGCCCAGGCGGGTGGGCGAGGCCGGCTGACCGTGGGTGCGGGCCAGCATAGGCACGGCGGCCCACTCCTGGGCGCGGGCGGCCAGCTGGTTGCGCACGGCGGCGTAGCCGGGCAGCAGCGTGTGCAGCAGCGCATGCTGCAGGCTCAGCGGAATGGCGGTGTTGTTGATGTCCTGCGAGGTAAGGCCGAAGTGAATAAACTCCACGAACTCGCCCAGTCCCAGCGCTGAAAACTTATCACGCAGGAAATACTCCACGGCCTTTACATCGTGGTTGGTTACGCGCTCATGGGCTTTCACGGCTTCAGCATCGGCAGCCGTAAAGCTGGTGTAGAGCGCGCGCAACGAATCGAACGTGCTCTTATCTACCCGCTGCAGCTGCGGCAGCGGCAGCTCGGCCAGGGCAATGAAATACTCAACTTCCACCAGCACGCGGTAGCGAATCAGGGCCAACTCCGAAAAATAGGCCGTTAGGGGGGCCGTCTGGCGGTGGTAGCGGCCATCGAGGGGCGAAACGGCGGTAAGCGGCGTGAGGGTGGCGGTGTCAGGCATCAGCAAGGAGGGAAGGAGTGAGTTCGCAGGCAAATATACTGTCATCCGGAATCCGGCATCCGCAACGCCAATGAATTGCAGGGGGGCTGCCACCCGGCAATAGTTTCCGGACGGGCCCTTCCATGGCGGACGCCGGATTACCGATAACAGGAGTTTGCGTTCATTTACGCACTCAGGGCGCAGGGCTTTTTGTTTATCTTTGCCATTTAAGCTACTTGGCCGGTGGCGGGTTCGGCCCGATGCTGGCTCGCCCGGCTCTGGCCTTTCGCTTTCTCCCCGATTCGTGCACATCACTCCCGTCATTAAGAAAAGAATTGGCATCGGCCTGGGCATCCTGGCGGTGCTGCTGCTGGCTGGTTTGGGCCTGTTCCTCGTCAAGCGCCAGCAGCTGCTCGAAGCGGCGCTGGTAAAAGTGAAAGCCAAGGTCGAGCGCAAGTTTCCGGTGACGCTCACGCTGGGCCCGGCCCGCTTCATCGACCTGAACACGGTGGAGTTGCGCGGTATCAGCGTGGTGCCCACCGCCCCGCAGCCCACCGACACGCTGCTACGCGCCCGCACCGTGCGCGCCTCGCTCAGCGTGCGCAGCCTGTTTGCCGGCCGGCCCGTGTTCAGCAACCTCGAAATTGATACTGTCCGCCTCACGGCCCGCCAGACCGCCAACGGCCGCGACAATTATTCTTTCCTCTACAAAAAGAAGAAAGGCGCGCCCACTGTGGTCCGCGACACCACCAAGGGCACCAATTACGGCCTGCTGGCCAACCAGCTCCTCGAAGCTACCTTCGATAACGTGCCCGACGAGGCCGATTTTCGCGAGTTTCTCATCACCTACGACGGCCCCCGCCACCGCGCCCGCCTCGTAATGTCGCGTCTGGCTATTAAGAGCGGTGAAATTTCGGGCGAGATGACGGCCCTGATTGACTCGGTGGAAAACCGGGTGGGCATCATCGGCCGCATTGATGCCGGCGACTACGAGGTGGACGCGCAGGTGTTCGGCCTCGATAAGCGGCCGGTGGTGCTGCCCATCGTGCAGCGCCGCTACGGGGCCCGGGTGCAGTTCGATACCATCCGCGTAAGCCTATCCGACAAGACGTTCCGGCGCGACGAGCTGACGCTTACGGGCACGGCTTCGGCCGTCAATTTCATCGTCAACCACCCCAAGCTGTCCGATCAGGATGTGCGTTTCCCGCGCGGGGGCATCGATTTCGTGACCCGGCTGGGGCAGGCTTCGTTTGCGCTTGAAAAAGGTACGCGGGTGCTGCTCAACCGCATGGAGTTCTTTCCGGAGCTGAGCGTACGCCGCCGGCCGGTGCCCGAGCGGGTGGTTGGCAAGAACATCAACGGCCTGACCAGCCGCAGCCAGGCGCTGGCCGGTATGGTGGTGAAGCTGGACGTGGAGTCGGCCGAAACCAAAGCCAACGACTTTTTCGAGGCCCTGCCCGAGGGTATGTTTGAAACCCTGGAAGGTACCCGCGCCGAAGGTACGCTGCAGTACAAGCTGCACGCCGCCCTCGACATGAACCAGGTGGATAGCCTGGAGTTCGATTCGAGCCTGCGGGCTACCAAGTTCCGCATTACCCGCTTCGGCCGCGAAAACCTCAACAAGCTCAACGAGTCGTTCCGCTACACGGCCTACAACGACAAGGGCGACTCGGTGAAAGTGTTTACGGTAGGACCCGAAAACCCCGAGTTTACGCCCTATAACCAGGTTTCTGACTACCTGAAGTACGCCATCATGACGGCCGAAGACCCACGCTTCATGACCCACCGGGGTTTCATGGAGAAGGCCTTTGTGAAGTCGGCTATCCAGAACCTGAAGGAGCGGCGCTTCGCCCGCGGCGGCAGCACCCTCTCGATGCAGCTGGTGAAAAACGTGTTCCTGACCCGCAAGAAAACTATTGTGCGCAAGGTCGAGGAGGCACTTATCGTCTGGATTATTGAGAATACCCGGCTGGCCAGCAAGCAGCGGATGCTGGAAGTGTACCTGAACATCATCGAGTGGGGCCCGCGGATTTACGGCGTGCACGAGGCGGCCGATTTTTACTTCGACAAGTCACCGGCCAACCTCAACCTGTCAGAAAGCCTGTATCTGGCCAGTATTATCCCGAGTCCGAAGCGCTTCAGGGCCGGCTTCAACCAGTATGGCGACCTGCGCGGCTCGTCGCGCTACTTCCGCCGCCTGATTGCCCAGCTGATGGCCCGGCGTGGCTACATCTCGGAGGGCGAGTCCGAAAGCGTGGGTGGCGTAAGCTTCAGCGGGCGTGGCCTGCAGGCCATGAACTTTAGCGCCCGCCCCGATACCACCCGCCTGGCCCTGCCCGCCGATTCGACCGAGTTCGAGCCGCTGAACCTGCTGGATTTGCTCGGCACCGATGTGCCACCCAGCCAGGAGGTCCCGGCAGGCACTGCTGTTCCACCGAAGCCGGAGTAGCAGGCAGGTGTTGATGTGCTTGTAATCCGGTGTTCGGCCCTGCCCCGGCTGAGTCCCAGCGGGGCGGCACATCGGTAGAAAAGCAGCGAATGAAGAAGCAAGCACCCGTGAGAAGTACCCGTCTTTTAGCTACGGATACTTCTGCACGGGTACTTAGCGCAGCTTTCAGGTTATTGTAGTAGGGGCGGGGCTTGTCCCCGCCCGCCGTTAAACGGTTATGGCCAGACGGCGGGCGGGGGCAAGCCCCGCCCCTACATCGGCCACTGCACACTGACATGAAAGTTGCGCTAAAAGCCCCATTGGGGCGACACCCATCGTTCAACGACTAGTGTCGCCCCAATGGGGCTTTTTATGTTTCTGGGCACGTTGCTGTTACCGATGTGCCGCCCCACTGGGGCAGAACCGGGGCAGGACCGGACACCAAGCCACAGTTACTCGCCTACCGCCTCACTTTTCTCCGCGACAGGTTTCGGGAACAGCAGCGACAAAATCACCGACATGAACAGAATAACCCCGACCGTGCCCAGCGACCAGCCCATCGAAATATGCACGTCTAGTCCTTCTGCGAGCAGTTTGCCGCCGATGAACACCAGAATAAGCGCCAGGCCGTAGTGCAGGTAATGAAACAGGCGCATGAGGCCTTCGAGGGCGAAATACAGCGCCCGCAGGCCGAGCAGCGCAAACACGTTGCTGGTGTACACGATAAACGTGTCGCGCGAAACGGCCAGAATAGCCGGGATGGAGTCGGCGGCGAAAATGACGTCGGTGGTTTCCACCATCACTAAAACCACCAGCAGGGGCGTGGCGAACAGTACGCCGTCTTTGCGCACAAAAAAATTGCCGCCGTGCAGCTGGCTGGTGATGGGCAGATGGCGACTCAGGAACTTGACTATCGGATTGTTGTCGGGGTCAATTTCGGGCTCGGAGCCACTGGTCGCCATTTTGACGCCCGTGTACACGAGGAAGGCCCCGAGCACGTACATGAGGAAGTGGAACTTGGCCAGCAACGCCGCACCCACCAGAATAAACACGCCCCGCAGCACCAATGCCCCGATAATTCCCCAGAACAGGATTTTGTGCTGGTACTGCGCCGGCACCTTGAAATAGGTGAAAATCAGCAGAAACACGAACAGGTTGTCCACGCTCAGCGACTTTTCGATGAGGTAGCCCGTGAGGAACTCCAGGGCCGCAGCTTTGCCCAACCACTGGTACACCAGGTAGTTGAAACTCAGCGAAAGCGCAATCCAGAAAGCGCTCCAGCTCAGCGCCTCGCGCATGCTCACAACATGGTCTTTGCGGTTGAAAACCAACAGGTCGAGCAACAGCAGGGCCAGCACAACTACGTTGAAGCCGATCCAGAACAGCGGGGAAATTTCCATTAGTGGCAAGATACACGGCCGCCGCCAAAAGGAGGGGCCGGGACGTTACGGTTAGGAGGTCGTCTGGCGCGTTTCCGAGTCGGCCGGGCCGACCGTAGCGGCTGTCAGCGGGCCGGTGCGGTGGGCAGTGCCAGTAGGCGAAGCCGCGGCACTGCGGTCGAAGCGGCGAAACAGACTGCTGATTTTCATCTGCACTACGCCAAAGAAGGCCTCCTTGAAGATGCCTTTACTCATTTTAGAGGTGCCCCGGGTGCGGTCGGTAAACACAATCGGTACTTCTTTGAGGCGAAACCCATACTTATAGGCCAGCCACTTCATCTCAATCTGGAAAGCATAGCCTACAAACCGGATTCGCTCGCGCGTAATTACCCGTAGCACCGGGGCCGTGTAGCATTTAAAGCCGGCCGTAGCGTCCATGATGGGCATGCGCGTAACCAACCGCACGTAGGCCGAGGCGAAGTACGACATCAATACCCGGCTCATGGGCCAGTTAACCACATTCACCCCCTCGATGTAGCGCGAGCCAATGGCCAGGTCGTAGCCCTGATAGGCGCAGGCGTCGTAGAGGCGCATCAGGTCCTCGGGGTTGTGCGAGAAGTCGGCGTCCATCTCGAACACGTACTCGTAGCCGCGGGCCAGGGCCCAGCCGAAGCCGTGCAGGTACGCCGTGCCCAGTCCCATTTTGCCGCTGCGCTCCTCTAGAAACAGGCGCCCCGGAAACTCCACCATCAGCTCGCGCACAATGGTGGCCGTGCCGTCGGGCGAGCCATCGTCGATGATGAGCACGTCGAACGGCTGGGACAGCGAGAAAACTTTACGGATAATCAATTCCGCGTTTTCCCGCTCGTTGTAGGTTGGTATCAGAACGAGGCCGTCAGTCATTGCCGTAAAGGTAAAATTTTGCGCGAGGAGCGAGGCTGACGAATGAAATACGGCTGCCGGTGGCACACCTGGTGGGGCAAAAGGCCGGCAAGCTACCCGAAAGATGCGCCCGGCTGGCAGCGGGTTGCGTGCCGGAAGCCGAATAACCGCCCTGCGGCTTCCGGGTTCAATGAATATAAGGTTTATGCGCTTATTGCCTTTTAGCTGTTTCGGGGCCGAAAAAAACTAGGATTATGCCGCTGCAACGTCACTTCTGTTTTCGAGCCGGGCCGCTAACAGCCTACCGGGCTGCGGCCAGCGTGGCAGCCAGCTGCCGGGCGTGGCGCACGCAATCGGGCACGCCGACGCCCGCGCGCCAGTTGGCCGTGGTGTGCAAGCCCTGGGCCTGCAGGGCATCGGCGGCGGCGTGGGCGGGCACAATGCGGGCATCGAACTGCGGAATGGCGCGGGGCCAGAAGTAACGGTGCTGCCAGACTGGCGCGGCGCCCGCTTTCAGCCCGTAGAAGCGGCTGAGCTCGGCATGCACGGCCGCCTGCTGCCCGGCGGCCGATTCGCGCGCCTGTGGCTCATACTGGGTGCCGCCCACAAACGTGGTGAACAGCACCTGCCCGGCCGGGGCGCGGTTCGGGAAAATGGAACTGGTCCAGATGCTGCCGGCGGCATAGGGCTGCTCGGCCTTGGGGTGCAGGGCCCCGAAGCCGTTGAGCGGGTGGCCCACATCGGCGCGCTGGTAAGCGGTGTAGATGGCAGCCATGGGCGGGTAGTACACCGCCGCCAGCGCGGCGGCCTGCTCCGGAAACTGCTCGGCCAGCAGCGGCGCGGTGGCATAGGTGGGCAGGGCCAGCACTACCTGCTTGTACAGGCGCGGCGCGGGGCCAGCGGTGGTTTCCAGCTCCCAGCGGCCGTCATCGTCGTGGCGGTGCAGGCGGGTAGCCGCCTGCCCGAAGTGGGCCCGGCGCAGTTTGGCAGCCAGCGTGGCGGGCAGCGTCTGCAGGCCCCCGACCAGCGACACAATGCGGCGGCGGCCCGCCTTGCTCTTGCCCTGCATCAGCCCGCGCAGCACCGAGCCGTGCTGCTGCTCCAGGGCAGCCAGCTGCGGAAAGGTTTTGTGCAGCAGCAGCTGCGAAGGGTCGCCGGCGTAGATGCCCGAAATAAAGGGGTTGAGCGCGTACTCGACCACTTCGGGGCCGAAACGGCGCGCAAAAAACGCGCTCAGCGTTTCGAGCTCATCAACTGGCTCGGGCTTGCGAAACAGCTCCCGCACAATATTGTAGCGGCCTTTCAGGCTGAAAAATTTGCTGGTGAGCAGCCCGGGCGGGGTGCCGGGCAGCGGCTGGTAGGCCCCGGCCCGCAGCACGTAGCGGTTCTGGCTGACAGCCGCCGCATCCTCGATTTTATCGTTCAGCCCCAGCTCGCTGAACAGGGCCGCCAGCTCGTCGGAAAGCTGCAGCGAGTTGGGGCCCACTTCTAGCAGGTAGCCACCATGCTGCTCCGAGCAGATGTTACCGCCCGGCCGCGCATCGGCCTCAAACAGGTCGTAATCAATACCCGCCCGCTGCAGCCCCCAGGCCAGTGTGAGGCCCGAAATACCCCCGCCGATAATTGCAATAGCCATGAATTGATGAACTGATGTGGGGCAAAGATACGGCCCTCCGGGGCGGGGCGAATGATTTTGCTCCGACCCAAAGGCTGCCCAAACAACCCCATTAAACGCAACCGGGTTCTTCGCTCCGTGGCTAGGTGAGTGGGGGCGCGCCTATCTTTGCCCGCGCATCAATCCATCAACCATTCATCCCTATGAACAAAGCCGTTTTCCTCGACCGCGACGGAGTGCTTAACCGCGAAATCGGGACGTATGTGTGGGAACCGGCCCGCTTTGAGGTGCTGCCGGGGGTGCCCGAGAGCCTGGCTCGGCTGCAGGCTGCCGGCTACCGGCTGATTGTGGTAACCAACCAGGCTGGCATTGCCCGCGGCCTCTACACCGCTGCCGACGTGCAGGCCTGCCACGCCAAGCTGCAGCAGGAGGTGGGCGGCATTATCGATGCGCTGTACTTCGCGCCCGGCCATCCCAGCGTGTCGGAGAGCCTGCGACGCAAGCCCGATTCGCTGATGCTGGAGCAGGCGCTGGCTCGTTTCGGGCTCGATGCAGCCCGCTGCTGGCTGGTGGGCGACCGGCTCCGCGATATTGCCGCCGCCGAAAAAGTGGGCGTGCGTGGCCTGCTGGTGGGCCCCGACGAGCCGGCCGGCTACGTGCCCCGCACCGCCGACCTGCCCGCCGCCACTGACTTTATCCTGGCCACCGATGCGGCGCTGGCAGCAGGCCGGTAACGCAATCGGCCGCCGGCTTTCTACAGTAGCAGCAGAAGCTGGCGGCCGGGCGAGGCAGCTGATAAGCGAAGTGTTACTGTTGATTGGAGGCAACGGCCGTGCTGGCCAGCACCGGCGCTACTGGGGTAGCCTGGTGCAAAGCAGGCTTTACTGAGGTGAAGGCGGGACACTGCGTACGGCAGGAAATGGCTCCAAAGGACAGGAAGAGTCCGAAAAGAAGAAGCTTTTTCATGGCAAAATACTAACTGTATGGTAAAAGGTGGGTGCTAAGCGTAACGCTTTCAGCTGCCCAACGCTTTGGTTGCCCCCAGATTGCCCTGCCCGCTGAAAGCAACGAACCATAGTAATGCAAAACGCTCCCCGGGTTGGGGAGGCGTTTCGCAGTGGTGGGGGCGACAGTAGCGACTATTGCCGGTCGGTGGCGGCAGTCGGGCCCTGGGCCATTACGGGCGACGAGAGCCGGTTGGCATCCTTAATGCCGCTGTAGGCTGGGCAGTTGGATTTTTTGTTGCAGGAGCCGAGGCCGAGGCCGGCTACGCAAGCGAGGAGTAGGAGTTTTTTCATGCGTGAAAACAAGAGTGAGGGCACTGCCCAAAGAAGATATCGGTCATAAAGATAACCGGCTGAAATCCGCCCTGCAACTACCCGGCCAACGCTGGGCCCGTAGGCCTGCCGGAGGCCCAAAAAAAGCGGGAGCCCCGGCCTGGGGCTCCCGCTTTTTTGGGTTGGGAGGGCCGAAGCCCCGCGCCGCTATACCTGGTAGCCCAGAATCCGCAGCATCGACTCGCCGGTCTGCTCCTCGGCAAACACCCGGTCGGTGAGGTTTCCATCGGCGTCGCGGTCCAGAATCACGATTTTGGGCGCCGGAATCAGGCAGTGCTTTACGCCGCCGTAGCCCGAAAGGCTCTCCTGGTAAGCGCCCGTGTGGAAGAAGCCCACATATAGTGGTTCAGCGTCGGTGGCGGGCTTGCGCTCGGGCAGAAACACCTGGTAGATGTGCTTCTCGGAGTTGTAGTAGTCCTGCGAGTCGCAGGTAAGGCCGCCGAGCTGGATTTTTTTGTATTTTTTATCCCAGCCGTTGATGGCCAGCATGATGAAGCGCTGGTTCAGGGCCCAGGTGTCGGGCAGGTTAGTGATGAACGAGCCGTCAATCATGTACCACAGCTCCTTATCGTTCTGCAGCTTCTCGTCCAGAATCGAGTAGATGGTAGCGCCGGACTCGCCCACCGTGAAGATGCCGAACTCGGTGAACACGTCGGGCTCGGGTACGCCTTCCTCGGTGCAGATGCGCTTGATGGTGCGCAGCACCTCCTCAATCATGTAGGGGTAGTCGTACTCCTTCTGGATAGACGTCTGGATGGGCAGGCCGCCGCCGATGTCGATGGTTGTGAGCGTGGGGCACACCTTGCGCATCTCGCAGTACTGGTGCACAAACCGGCTCAACTCCGACCAGTAATAGGACGTATCCTTGATGCCGGTGTTGATGAAGTAGTGCAGCATCTTCAGCTCGAAGCGCGGGTCGTCCTTGATTTTGCTTTCGTAGAGCGGCAGCGCATCGGCGTAGCGGATGCCCAGGCGCGAAGTGTAGAACTGGAAGCGCGGCTCCTCATCCGAAGCCAGGCGCATGCCCAATGAGCAATTTTCGCGCACGTTATCGTGGTAGTAATCCACCTCGTTGGGCGAGTCGAGGATGGGCATGCAGTTGGCGAAGCCGTCGTTGATGAGGCGGGTAACTTCGCGCTTGTACTCCTCGGTTTTGAAGCCGTTGCAGATGATGTAGGTATCCTTGGTCACGAGGCCCTTGGCATGCATGGCCCGGATGATATTGGTATCGAACCAGGACGAGGTTTCGATGTGAACATCATTTTTAAGCGCCTCTTCGACCACGAAGCTGAAGTGCGAGGCCTTGGTGCAATAGGCGTAGGAGTACTTGCCGCGGTAGCCGGTTTGCTCGATGCCGCGCCGGAACCACTCCTGGGCCCGCTGAATCTGGGAGCTGATTTTGGGCAGGTAGGCGAGGCGCAGCGGCGTGCCATGCTTCTTCACCAGGGCCATCAAATCGATGCCCTCGAAGCGCAGTTCGTTGTTTTCGACTGTGAACTCGTCGGTCGGGAAATCGAAGGTTTGGGAAATCAGGTCGCGGTAGGTATCCATGTAGGGCATTGGGGGCTTTAGCGTTTAGTGCCTAGGGCTTAATGCGTAGGCGCGAAACAGGTAGAAGCAGAACAGCAGAAGCGGAGTAATGGGCAGCGGCTGACGGAGAAAAACTTTTTCTCTGAGCACGAGGCACCAGTAACTAAGCGCTAAATTGCAGATGCAAAGATACCCCCTTGCGGGGGTTTTGGTTGTGCTTTGTTCGTTGGTGGCGCCGGAAAGACCGCGCGCGTCAAGCCTGAGAGGAGTTCTCACCCACTCAATCGGCAAGCATTAAAACCGCCCTAACCTCTTTTCTGCCAATGTAATATGCGACGTATCAAGCTGCTGGAAGTCCGCTCCGAACTCGGGGCCGGAACCCGGGGCGCCAGCCTGGGCATTGACGCCCTCAAGGTGGCCTGCCTCAATAAGGGCTCCGATTACTTCCGCCGGTTCAACTCGGTGCAGGTGCCCGACCTGAACCACGTGCTGTTCGAGAAAAACCACTTTCCCTTCGCCCGCCACATCGACTCCATTTATATGGTGCAGAAGGGTATTGCCAGCACCGTGGAGCAAACGCTGCGCCTGGGCGAGTTCCCGCTGGTGCTGGCCGGCGACCACAGCAACGCCTCGGCTACCATTGCCGGCATCAAGGCCGCCTACCCCCAGAAAACGCTCGGTGTCATCTGGGTTGATGCCCACGCCGACATCCACTCGCCCTACACCACGCCCTCGGGCAACATGCACGGCATGCCGCTGGCTCTGAGCCTGAACGACAACAACCGCGAGTGCCAGCGTAACCAGCCCGCCGCCGAAACCGAGTTTTTCTGGCAGCGCCTGCGCGACTTGGGCGAGCCCGGCCCCAAAGTAGCCCCCGAGCACCTCGTGTACGTGGTAGTGCGCGACACTGAAGCCGAAGAAAACGCCATTATCGAGCGCCTGGGCATCAAAAACTACCAGCTCGACGAAGTGCGCGACAAGGGTATCCGGCAGGTAGCCCGCGAAATTTATGAGCGCCTGCGCTTCTGCGATATGGTGTACATCTCGTTCGATGTGGACTCGCTGGATTCGCGCTTCAGCAAGGGCACCGGCACGCCGGTAGAAGACGGGCTGAACGTGGAAGAGGCCATCAGCCTGTGCCGCGCCCTGCTCGAAAACGACCGGGTAGTGTGCTTCGAGATGGTGGAAATCAACCCTACTCTCGACTCCGAAAACACCATGGCCCAGAACGCCTTCGATATCCTCGAAGCCGCCACCGACGCCATTCAGAACCGCCTGCGCCTGGCCGAAGTGGTCAGCCGGTAGCGGTGACTGCGTGAAAACCAACCTCATGCTGAGCATGTGGCGCATAGAGCCAGGGTCGGAGCGAAGTTGAAGCATCTCTACCGCGTCGGTGAATGACTGAGGATTAGCATTGCCACGACGCGGTAGAGATGCTTCGGCTTTGCTCCGCATCACGCTGGTTTAAACCGGCATTGCGGTAAAGATGCTTCGGCTGCGCTCCGTATGATGTTGGTTTTCGTGCGGTTACTCGGTGGCGCGGTCATTCGCTAACTATTTTACCATCCCCCCGTAATCTTGCGACAAACTTTGCCCTATGTCCAACCAGTCGCTGCCGCGTATTACGCCGTTTTCTCAGTTGCCCAAGGCACTCACCGGCATCGAGGGGCTTGATGAAATAACCGAGGGCGGCCTGCCCCTGGGCCGGCCCACGCTGGTGTGCGGCAGCGCGGGCTGCGGCAAAACGCTGCTCGGCATCGAGTTTCTGGTGCGCGGCATCCTCGACTACGATGAGCCGGGCGTACTGATGGCGTTCGAGGAAACGGCTGCTGAGCTGTCGGCCAACGTGACTTCACTGGGCTTCGACTTGCCGCAGCTGGTGGCCGATAAAAAGCTGCGCCTCGACCACGTACACATCGACCGCGCCGAAATCGACGAAACCGGCGAGTACGACCTCGAAGGGCTGTTTATCCGCCTCGGCTACGCCATCGACACCATTGGGGCCAAGCGCGTGGTGCTCGACACCATCGAGTCGTTGTTTTCAGGCTTCAGCAACGAGGCCGTGCTGCGCTCGGAAATCCGCCGGCTGTTCCGCTGGCTTAAAGACAAGGGCGTGACCACCGTCATCACGGCTGAGCGGGGCGAGGGCACGCTCACGCGGCAGGGCCTGGAGGAGTATGTTTCGGACTGCGTAATTCTGCTCGACAACCGCGTAATCGACCAGGTAACCACCCGGCGGCTACGCATTGTGAAGTACCGCGGCAGCACCCACGGCACCAACGAATACCCCTACATCATCACGGAGGATGGTATTTCGGTGCTGCCCGTGACTTCGCTCAAGCTGGAGCATACCGTATCGAACGAGATTATCTCAACCGGCGTAGCCGACCTCGACGCCATGTTCCAGCGCGGCGGGCTCTACCAGGGCAGTAGCGGCCTGATTACGGGCACGGCGGGCACGGCCAAAACCACGCTGGCGGCGTCGTTTGCCCTCGAAGCCTGCCGCCGGGGCGAGCGGTGCCTGTATTTCGCCTTCGAGGAGTCGCCGGCCCAGCTGCTGCGCAACATGGCTACGGTGGGCCTCGATTTGCAGCCGTTTGTAGAAAACGGGCAGCTGCGCATCGAAGCCAGCCGGCCCACGCTCAACGGCCTGGAGCGCCACCTGGTCACGATTCATCGGCTCATCGGCCAGTTCAGGCCTCAGACGGTCATCATCGACCCCATCAGTAACCTTATTTCGGTGGGCAGCATCTCGGAGGTGCGCAGCATGCTCACGCGGCTCGTCGATTTCCTGAAAGTGAAGGGTATCAACGCCTTGTTTACGGCGCTGGTTAGCAGTAGCCGGGGCCAGCAGGAAATGGCGGACGAGGGCATTTCCTCGCTCGTGGACACCTGGATTCATGTGCGCGACCTAGAGGGCGTGGGCGAGCGGAACCGCGGCATCAGCATCCTCAAGGCCCGAGGCATGGCCCACTCCAACCAGGTGCGCGAGTTTGTGGTAACCGAGCAGGGCATCCGGCTGCTCGATGTGCTGGTGGGCCCAACCGGCATCATCACCGGGGCCAGCCGCCTTGCCCAGCACATTCAGGAGCAGGCCCGGCAGATTGCCACCAAGCAGGAAGCCGAGCGTCGCGACCGGGGCCTGGAGCGCAAGCGCCGGGTGCTGGAAGCCACCATTGCCAACCTGCGCACCGAGTTCGAGTCGGTAGAGGAGGAGCTGCGCCGGGTGAACTCGGAGGAGCAGCAGCGCCACGATGTTCAGACGGAGGAGCGCCGGCACCTGGGCCACAATTTTTCGGTTCGCCCGCCCGCTGCGTCCAACGGTTCGGGCGCGTAGCCGTTAGCAGGTGAGGGATGATGAGATGGCGCCCCCGGCAACCTCATCGTCCCATCCCCAAGACCCCAAAAAGAAGACTATGAGCGAGGAAATGTGGGAGCTGCGGTTGTACGTGGCGGGGCAGACGGCGAAGTCGATGACGGCATTAACCAACCTGAAAACCTATTGTGAAAAGCATTTGAAGGGCCGGTACCGGCTGGAAATCATCGACCTGCTGCAGCACCCGCAGTTGGCCGAGGGCGACCAGATTCTGGCCATCCCGACGCTGGTGCGCAAAATGCCCGCGCCCATCCGCAGAGTTATCGGCGACCTTTCGAACCATGAGCGGGTACTGGTCGGCCTCGACCTGCGGGCCATCGACCCCTCGTAAGCCCGCCGCTATGCAAGAATGGCTCCCCGCCGATGCGCGCCCGCCCGATTACGTGCTGGAGCTCTATATTACCGGTGCCACTCCCAACTCGTTGCGGGCCGTGCTCAACCTCAAAGACATCTGCGAGCAGTACCTGGCGGGGCGCTACGAGCTGACTATCATCGACATCTACCAACAGCCCGAGCTGGCCCAGACCGCCCGCATTGTTGCCGCGCCCACGCTTATTAAGGTAAGCCCCGAGCCGCGGCGCTGGCTGGTGGGCGACCTTTCGGACCGGCCGCAGGCGTTGCGCCTGCTGGGCATGGATCCTGGCTCAGGTTCCGAACCCGATACCCAACCGGCTCAAACCAGCTAAGCTATCAGGCCATGAGTGTCGATTTTAACTCACTTACTCCAACGCCCGCCCAGCTGGCCCGCGAAAATGAGGAGCTACGCCAGCAACTCTTCGAAGCCGAGGAGCTGCTGACGGCCATCCGCACCGGCAGCATCGATGCCCTGGCCGTGCAGGGCCCCGACGGGCCGCGCATTTTCACGCTCGAAGGCGCCGACCAGAGCTACCGCACGCTGATTGAGCAGATGAACGAAGGCGCGCTGCTGCTCTCCCCCGATACCACGGTGCTCTACTGCAACGCCTGCCTGGCGGGCCTGCTCGAAGCGCCGCTCGAAACGCTGATGGGCAACTTGTTCGGCCAGTTTGTGCCCGACGAGTTTCGGGAGTACTGGCAGAAGCTGGTGGCGGATGGCTGGGCGGGGAAAAGCCGGGGCGAAATGCCGCTGCGCACCGCTGGCGGCCGGCTTCGGCCCATGTCCCTGGCCCTGAATGTGCTGGGTTCGGCAGAAGCACCGGTGCTGGCCGTTATTGCCACCGACGTGTCGGCGCGGCGCGAAATCAGCGTTATCCGGGCGCGGGTGGCGGCCCAGAACGAGTTGCTGGAGCAGCAGCAGCAGGAGCTGCGGGCCCAGGCGAAGGAAGCCGCTGAAACCAGCCGCATTCTGGAAGGCCTCCCGCACATTGCCTGGACGGCCAGTCCGCAAGGCGAAAGCACCTACCTTAATCGGCGCTGGTTTGCCTATACCGGCCAAGACCCGCAGCATCTGACGCCCGCCCTGATAGAAGCACACCTGCACCCCGATGACCTGCCGCAGGCCATGCGCTGCTGGGAGCAGGCGCTGGCGGGCGGCGAGGCCTTGGAGCTGGAGTGCCGCATCCGCGACGCGGCCGGCCACTACCGCTGGATGCTGGGTCGGGCGCTTCCCTGGCACGATGAGCAGGGTGAAATCGTGCGCTGGATTGGTACCTACACCGACATGCACGAGCAGAAGCTGGCCCTGGCCCGCATTGATGAGGCACAGCACGAGCTGCGCGACAACAACGCCCAGCTCACCCGCATCAACGCCGACCTCGACAACTTCATCTACACCGCTTCCCACGACCTTCGCTCGCCCATTACCAACATCGAAGGCCTGCTCGACACGTTGCGCCAGGAGCTACCCGCCGACCAGCGCCCCGACGCCGTGGAGCCCGTGCTGCGCATGATGCAGGATTCGGTGGACCGCTTTAAGCGCACCATTGAGAACCTGACTGATATTTCGAAGCTGCAGAAGGAAAGCGCCCTGCCCCGCACGCCGGTGGCGCTGGCCCCGCTTATCGAGGACGTGCGCCTGGATCTGCAGCCCCTGATTCAGACTTCGGATGGCGAGCTGCTGGTAGACGTGGCGGAGTGCGCAACCGTTGTGCTGGCCGAAAAAAACCTGCGCTCCATCGTGTACAACCTGCTCAGCAACGCCTTCAAGTACCACGACCCCGCCCGGCCCGCCCGCGTGCGGCTGCGCTGCTGCCCGGCCGGCCCCGGCTTCGTGGCCCTGCAGGTACACGACAACGGCCTGGGCCTCGACCTGCGCGAAGACCGCCAGCTGTTCACCATGTTCCAGCGCCTGCACGACCACGTGGAGGGCTCGGGCATCGGGCTGTACATGGTGAAGAAAATAGCCGAAAATGCCGGCGGCCGCGTTGCCGTGGAGAGCCGGCTGGGCGAAGGGTCGGTTTTCACGGTGTACCTGCCGGAGTAGGGCCGCTGCTGGGCCGGCTTTCGTGGGCGTATGGGTACGCCGCAAAAAAACGGCAGCCATCCGGCCGCACTTTCTACCTTTGCATGCAAGGAGGCCCGGACAGTTTCGGGGGTGGCGGCCGTTGCCGTGGCCGCAGTGCGCTCCTTCGCTTTCTGCCGCTAGCCCCGCAGCGGCCCCTACGACCCCATCCTGTGCAGCAACTCGAACAAACCCTCAAAAACGCCCTCAGCGCGGCCATCCAGAACGTATTTGGGGCCGATGTGCCCGCCGGGCAGCTGCCGCTGCAGTCCACGCGAAAGGATTTCGCCGGCCAGTTTACGCTCGTTACTTTCCCGCTCACCAAAACCCTGGGCAAGGGCCCCGAGCAAATCGGGCAGGCCCTGGGCGAGTACCTGCTGGCCCACGAGCCCGTGGTGGCCGGCTTCAACGTAGTGAAGGGTTTTCTCAACCTGGAAATAGCCGACAGCGAGTGGGTGCGGGTGTTTGAGGCGCTGCGCCAGCATCCGGCCGGCACGCCCGTGGCCACCGGCGGCCCGCAGCGCGTGGTGGTCGAGTATTCGTCGCCCAACACCAACAAGCCCCTGCACCTGGGCCATTTGCGCAACAACTTTCTGGGCTACTCGGTGGCCGAAATCCTGAAAGCCACCGGCGCCGAGGTTACCAAGGCTAACCTGGTCAACGACCGGGGCATCCACATCTGTAAGTCGATGCTGGCTTACCAGTACTACGGCCAGGGCGAAACCCCGCAGAGCGCCGGCATCAAGGGCGACCACCTGGCGGGCAAGTACTACGTGCTCTTCGAGAAGCACTACCGCGAGCAGGTGCGCCAACTCGAAGCCGAGGGCGTGGCCGCCGACGTGGCCAAGCGCCAGGCCCCGCTCATGCTCGAAGCCCAGGACATGCTCCGGGCCTGGGAAGCCAACGACGAAGCCGTAGTGAGCCTCTGGAAGCAAATGAACGGCTGGGTGTACGAGGGCTTCGACTCGACTTACAAAAACATCGGCGTTGATTTCGACAAGTTCTACTACGAGTCGCAAACCTACCTGCTGGGCAAGGAGCGGGTCGAGGAAGGCCTGCAGAAAGGCGTGTTCTTCAAGAAAGAGGACGGCTCGGTATGGGTGGACCTCAAGGAAGAAGGCCTCGACGAGAAGCTGCTGTTGCGCGCCGATGGTACCAGCGTCTATATCACCCAGGACCTGGGCACGGCCGAGCTCAAGTTCGAGCATTTCGGCTACGACCTGAGCGTATACGTGATTGCCGACGAGCAGAACTACCACATGCAGGTGCTGCGGGCCGTGCTCCAGAAGCTGGGCAAGCCCTACGCCGACGCTATCCACCACCTAAGCTACGGTATGGTGGATTTGCCCTCGGGCAAGATGAAAAGCCGCGAAGGCACCGTAGTAGACGCCGACGAGCTGGTGCGCGAAGTGGTGGCCGCCGCTGAGGCTGCCACCCTTGAAAAGGGCAAAACCGAGGGCCTGAGCGACGACGAGCTGACCAAACTCTACCACATGCTGGGTCTGGGCGCCCTCAAATACTACCTGCTGAAGGTGGACCCCAAGAAGCGCATGCTCTTCAACCCCGAAGAATCGGTGAAGCTGGAAGGCGACACCGGCCCGTTCATTCAGTACAGCCACGCCCGCATTTCCAGCATCCTGCGCAAAGCCGCCGAGCGCGGCGTGGTGGCAGATGGCAGCTCATTGGAAGGAATTACCGAGCTGCAAGGCACCGAGCGGGACCTGATTCAGGAACTGGCGCGCTACGAGGCCGTCGTGGCTGAGGCTGCCGCGTACAGTCGCCTGCTTTGGTGGCGCAGTTCGCCTACGATGTGGCCCGGGCTACAACCGCTTCTTCGCCGAGGTGCCCATTATTGCCGAAGCCGATGAGCTGAAGCGTGCCTTCCGTGTGGCCCTTTCGGCCCAGACCGGCCGGGCCCTCAAAACCAGCATGGGCCTGCTCGGCATCGAGGTGCCCGAGCGGATGTAATAGCTTTAACATCATTTCACGCAGGGTCTCGCAGTGGATGACGCAGTGGTTCGCAGTGCCGTTCAACGACCACCCCGAACCACTGCGTCATCCACTGCGAGACCCTGCGTGAAATGACATTGATTTTTTAAAAGATCTTCACTATATAAACTCTCCTATGAAAAGTGTTGCCGTTTACTGTGGTTCGAGCACCGGAACCAACCCCGCCTACCAGCGGCAGGCCGAGGAAATGGGCCGCGTACTGGCCGAACGTGACCTGACGCTGGTGTACGGCGGCGGCCGCGTGGGCCTGATGGGCGTAGTGGCCGACAGCGTGCTGGCCCACGGTGGCAAAGTAGTGGGCGTGATTCCCGACTTCATGATGGGCAAGGAAATCGAGCACCGGGGCCTCACGGAGCTGCACATCGTGGGCAGCATGCACGAGCGGAAGCTGCTGATGGCTGAGCGGGCCGAGGGCTTCGTGGCCATGCCCGGCGGCTACGGCACGCTCGAAGAACTGTTCGAAGTGCTCACCTGGGGCCAGCTGGGCCTGCATCCGAAACCCATCGGGGTACTCAACGTGGAAGGTTTCTACGACCACCTGCTGCGTGCCCTCGACCATATGGCCAATGAAGGTCTTCTACGCCGCGAAAACCGCCAGCAGCTCCTGAGCCACCCGACTCCCGCCGCCCTACTCGACGCCCTGGCCGCCTATGTGCCCATCCCCGTAGAAAAATGGCTGCGGCCGGGGGAGGAGTGATACGCTGACTGAGTGAACCGACCTGTCATTGCGAGCAGCGCGAGGTAATCCAATCATCCAAGAAGCAGCAAGCCCCTGATGTCAGCACGGACGTCAGGGGCTTGCTGCTTTTTTGGGCTTCGTGCAATAACCGCCCGGCTTATTCACCGCCCGGCACCCGATATACCACGACATTACAGTTCATACCGGCCCCGACGGAGGCAAAAACCAGCACTTCGCCGGGCGAGATGACGTACCCTTCGAGCTTGCCCTTCGTCATCAGGTCGAGCAGGGTGGGGAGGGTGGCCACCGAGGAGTTGCCGAGCCAGGAGATGGTCATGGGCATGATGTCGGCGGGGGCGGGGGTATCACCGTCGAGCGCGTAGAGGCGCTTGAGGATGGCCTCGTCCATTTTGCCATTGGCCTGGTGGATAAGTAGGCGACTCATGTCGGACAGGCCCAGACCAGCCTTTTCCAGGCAGTCCTTGATGGCCTGGGGCACGGTTTTGAGGGCGTACTCGTAGAGCTTGCGGCCTTCCATCTGCAGAAACAGCTCGGTGCCGGTGTAGGCGGGGTTGCGCGAGTTGGCCATACGCAGCAGCAGGGCTGCCTGCAGGGTGTCGGAGCGCGAGCTGTGGGCCAGGATGCCCTCCGGCAGTCCGGCAGCGTCATCGGCGGTTTCGCGGGCCTCCAGCAGCACGGCCCCGGCACCGTCGGAGTAGATCATGCTGTCGCGGTCGTGCGGGTCGCAGACGCGCGAGAGGGTTTCGGCCCCGATAACGAGCACCCGCTTGGCGTCGCCGGAGCGCAGGTAGTAATCGGCCTGAATAACGCCCTGCAACCAGCCGGGGCAGCCGAAAGGAAGGTCGTAGGCTACGCAGTGCGGGTTTTGAATGCCGAGCTTGTGCTTGACGCGGGCGGCCAGGCTGGGCACGAAATCGGAGCGCCGGTTGTCGGCGGTGATGTCGCCGAAATTGTGGGCTACCAGGATATAGTCGAGCTGTTCAGGGTCGGCGGTGGGGCAGGAGGCGAACAGGTCCTGGGCGGCCAGCAGGGCCAGGTCGGAGGCCACTTGGTGGTCCTCGGCGTAGCGCCGCTCGCGGATATCGGTAATCTGGGCGAAGCGCTCCACAATTTCGGCGCCCGGCTTATCGAGCCGCTGGCCGTTACCATCAAAAAAAGCGCTGTAAAGAAAGGCGTCGTTCTCTACGATGCGGGCCGGGATGCAGGACCCTGTTCCGGTAATGACTGAGTGCAAAGCCTTACGCATGAGCAGGTTGGAGTGAAGAATCAGGTATGCTATTCAACGAAAGTAAGTGCTTTTTAACTAGGGCCGAGTTCTGATGTTCAAAATTCCGGCTTTTATTATGGTTGGTGCCTGCCGCCAGACTCACCCGAACATTCGGGGTAGCGGGTGGGTTGTCAGCCGCAAACTTCGCACTTCCCGTATGAAAAAAATACTTCTGCCGGGCCTGCTGCTCGTTGCCACGCTGGGTACGGGCGGTTGCACTTCGGCCCCCGCCACTATGCCTGCCACCGCTACTACACCTGTTACCCCCACTGCCATGTCCGAATCAACCTCTGTTGCTACTTCCGTTTACGATTTCACGCTTAACGACATCAACGGCCAGCCCGTGCCGCTGAGCCGCTACCGGGGCAAAAAGTTGCTGCTCGTCAACACCGCTTCGGAGTGCGGCTACACGCCGCAGTACCAGGAGCTGGAGGAGCTGAGCCGCCAATATGGCGGGCAGGTAACCGTGCTGGGTTTTCCGGCCAACAATTTCGGCGGCCAGGAGCCTGGCTCCGACGCCCAGATTGCCTCCTTCTGCGAGAAGAATTTTGGCGTCACGTTTCCGCTGTTCAGCAAAGTGTCGGTGGCCGGCCCCGATGCCGCTCCGCTTTTCCAATACCTCGGCAGCAAGGCCCAAAACGGCGTAACCGACGAAAAACCGACCTGGAATTTCTGCAAGTACCTGATTGACGAAACCGGGCACGTAGTGGCCTTCTACCCCTCGAAAGTGAAACCGATGGGCGAGGAACTGCTATCGGCTATCGGGAAGTAGGCCGGCCATATTAGGGAGTAGGGGCGGGGCTTGTCCCCGCCCGCCATTCGTGCCGTTGAATGAAACCGGTGAAGCGGCGCGAGCGGCGGGCGGGGGCAAGCCCCGCCCCTACCTATTTAACGGCTTGCCTGGGTTTGTGCCCGCACTACTCGGCATAACAGTTCTGGTACCTTCGCGGCAGTTCCACCAATCCTTCGCGCCCGATGCAAACCGTTATTTTCGATATGGACGGCGTACTCGTCGATACCGAACCTGTGCACCGCTACGCTTATTTCCGGCATTTCGAGGAGCTGGGCCTGGCCGTGACGGACGCCGAGTATGCCACGTTCACCGGCCGCTCCACCAAGAACGTGTACCAGCACCTCAAGGACCGTTATGGGCTGGAGCATGAGGTACAGGAGCTGGTGCTGGCCAAGCGGGCGCATTTCAACCGCGCCTTCGACGAGAAGCCCGACTTCGACCTGCTGCCCGGTGTGCGCATTCTCATTGAGGATTTGCACCAGCACGGCCTGGAAATGCTGCTGGCCTCCTCAGCCTCGCACTCCACCATCAACCGGGTGATGCAGCGGTTTGCGCTGGCGCCCTACTTCAGCCACCTCATTAGCGGCGAGGATTTTGCCCGTTCCAAGCCCGACCCGGCCATTTTCGAGCACGCCGCCGCCGTGTCCCGCTCGCCCGAGGCCGAGTGCGTGGTTATTGAGGATTCGACCAACGGTGTTGCGGCGGCAAAAGCGGCGGGCCTCTATTGCATCGGCTACAACAGTGAGCATTCCCCGAACCAGGATTTGCGGCTGGCCGATTTGGTAGTAGCCGACTTCGGGGAGCTAAGTGCCGTCCGAATTGCCGCGCTGGCGTTGAATTAGCGCGTAATTTTACGGCGCAGGGGTGGGGCTTTAGGTGATGGGCTTCACACAACATGTCATGCTGAGCGCAGCCGAAGCATCTCTACCGCCATGCTAAACCTGTATCATGAACAGCGCTACAATGAAGCGGTAGAGATGCTTCGGCTGCGCTCAGCATGACACGTTATTTCCTCCTTCTCACCTCCTCACCCCAAAAACACCCATGACCTTTTCTGCTAAAGCCTGGGTTTCGGCATTTCGGCCGCGCACGTTGCCGCTGGCGCTGGCCAGCATTATGGCCGGGGCCTTTCTGGCGGCCAGCCACGGGCAGTTTCGGCCCGCAGTGGTGGCGCTGGCGGCCCTCACCACCGTGCTGCTTCAGATTCTGAGTAATCTGGCCAACGATTACGGCGACTCGCAGAACGGGGCCGATAGCGTGCACCGCGAGGGGCCGCTGCGGGCCGTGCAGAGCGGCGCGATTACACCGGCCCAGATGCGGCGGGGTATGGGCCTGTTCGGGGCGTTGTCGTTGGGCAGCGGGCTGCTGCTGCTGTGGGTGGCGCTGGGCGCGGCCGGGGCCTGGGTGTTTCTGGCGTTTCTGGCGCTGGGGCTGTCGGCCATCTGGGCGGCCGTGAACTATACGGCCGGGGCCAAGCCTTACGGCTACGCCGGGCTGGGCGACCTGTCGGTGTTCGTGTTTTTTGGGCTGGTGGGCGTGTGCGGCACCTACTTCCTGCAGGCCTACAGCCAGGTGCCCAGCATTGCGCAGGCTTTGCCCTGGCCGGTGCTGCTGCCGGCGGCGGCGCTGGGCTGCTTCGCCACGGCCGTGCTCAACGTCAACAACATCCGCGACATCCGCTCCGACGCGCTGGCCGGTAAAATCACGATTCCGGTACGGCTGGGGCCGGTGCGGGCCCGCCGTTACCACTGGCTGCTGCTGGCGTTGGGCTTTGCGGCGGCCGTGCTCTACGTAGCCTTCACCTACCACTCGCCCTGGCAGTGGCTGTTTTTGCTGAGCGCTCCGCTGCTGCTGCGCAACGCCCGCGCCGTGTGGCAGCGCCAGGACTCCCGGCAGCTCGATCCGCTGCTCAAGCAAATGGCCCTCACCACGCTCGTCTTCACGCTGCTGTTCGGGCTGGGGCAGGTGCTGTAGAGCAGAGGGGGGAAGCCGGACAAATGCGTATCTTGGTTTCATGCGCGGCCTTAATAAAGTCACTCTTATCGGCAGCCTGGGCAAAGACCCTGAAGTGAGCGTGCTGGAAGGCAACGTGGCGGTGGCAAAATTCTCGCTGGCCACCTCCGAAACCTGGCGCGACAAAGCCGGCCAGCCCCATACCACTACCGACTGGCACAGCGTGGTGCTGTGGCGCGGATTGGCCGAGCTGGCCCAGGCCTACCTGCGCAAGGGCAGCCTGGTTTACCTCGAAGGCAAGCTCAAAACCCGCCACTACGACGATGCCGCCGGCCAGCGGCACTACGTGACGGGAATCATCGGCGAGCAATTGCTAATGCTGGACAAGCGAACCGGCGAAACGCCGCTGCCGGAGCGATGAAGGCCGCCATCTCGTTACAGCTGACCGACGACCGCGCCGGATTTCGGGTATTCTTTCCGTACTCCGATGCCACGGTGCGCACGGCGTTGCTGGCGGCCGGCGTGCAGTACGCCGCCCCCACGCGGGGGTATGTGCTGGCGGCCACATCCGAAGCCGTGGCGCTGGTGCGGCAGGCATGCCATCAGCTGAGTGTGCCGCTGCACGTGCCCGCGGTGCCGGCCCTGGCACCCGCTCCGCCACTTCCCACGCCGCAACAGGTGCTGCTGGCCCGCTACTGTCAGTTTATTGCCCTCAAGCGCTACAGTTCCGCCACGCTGAAGAACTATCGGGGCGCGTTTCAACTGTTTCTGGCGCACCACGCGCCGCGTTTGCCCCTGGAGCTGAGCAAGCAGGACGTGCTCGATTACCTGGCCGGGCGCGTGGTGGCGGGTATCTCCGAAGCCTACCAGAATACGCTCATCAACGCCATCAAATTTTATTATGAGCAGGTGGAGAGCCAGCCCCGGCAATACTACGAAGTGCCCCGCCCCAAACGCCCCCAAACAAACCCCAAGGTGCTGGCCAAAGAAGAAGTGCGCGACCTGCTGCTGGGCACCGACAACCTCAAGCACCGGACCATGCTGATGCTGGCCTACGGACTGGGCCTGCGCCTGGGCGAAGTGCTGGCCCTAACCCCGGCCGACATCGACGCCAAGCGCATGGCGCTGTACGTGCGCGGCGGCAAAGGCAAAAAAGATCGGGACCTGCCGCTGCCCGAAATGCTGCTTCAGTTGCTACGCGAGCAGTTTCGGCAATTTCGCCCCCTTACTTTTTTATTTGAGGGCCAGCGGCCCGGCGAACCTTACGGGGAGCGTAGCTTGCAGCTGGTAGTGAAACAAGCGGCCGCACGAGCCGGAATTCGCCGGCCTGTTACTACCCATATGCTTCGCCACTCTTACGCCACTCAATTGCTGGAAGCCGGCACCGACATCCGATTCATTCAGGATTTGTTGGGGCACAGCAGTATTAAAACAACTGAAATTTACACGCATGTGGCACAAACTTCTCGCCCAGCTTCTCCCCTCGATACGTTGGCCCTTTGACCCTGAGTTTCGGCAAGCATACCACTGTGGGTATGCTTGCCGAAGGTTACTTGCGTACATAGCGCGGGTTGCCGAAACTTACAGAGGTGCCGAGTTTCGGCAACCCTAATGTTAGCGGTAATTTTAACCGAACCCGAAACAAAGAGAAAATGGCAAAAAAGAAAAAAACACTTCCGAAAAATTTTGACGAATTAATCAATGAAAATAACATTGAAAATCTCAAAAAGGTATTTGACGCTTGTGAATTAGATGCAAGAGGTGGTTATGGAAAAGCAACGGCACTTAGTTTTCATAATGTTCCTGACGAACTTGTTCGTTGGTTGGTAGAAAACGGAGCAGACATCGAAGCCATAGACACCTACAAACGTACTGCACTTCATCGACATACTATGGCTCGGAGTGGTAATATAACTGTTCTCTTAGAACTTGGAGCAAACGTAAATGCTGTGGATAACTATGGCGACACACCTTTGCATTTTGTAGCAGGGAGCAGTTTTAATGTTACCTCTGTAAAAAACCTTATTGAATATGGAGCCGACAATAAGGCTCTAAATGCAAATAAACAAACACCACTTGATAAAGCTCTAAGCCGTGCAAACAATATCGACATTATTAATTTAGTAGAAATATCGAAAATTTTGCTTCAAAGAAACACAGAAATAACTCAAAAAATGAAAGATGCTGTTACTCGTATAGGTGAAGATTTTGAGTTTCATAGAGAAAATTTCAATAAAGACTATATACAGGAAACAGACACCGCTTTGAACAATCTTTACGAAATATATAAAGTTTCGCCTGTAAAAAAACGCATTATGCACGATAGTGTATCGACAATTATTGTAAAAGGTACAACTTGGGAAAAGCAGTATGAAGAATTATGGGAAGTTTTAATTCCATCAAATGGGGGTGCAAAAACCGTTCAAGGTGAAGTTGTGCGTATTGCAGGAAAAGTGCGAGATGAGATATACCGAAACGGAGGTGCTAATTGGAACATAGATTTCAAAAAAATGCTAGATGCTTTTTTTATACACCTATCTTCAAACAACACCTTATCTATTGATGACCTTGAAAAATCAAATTTAATTATACAAGACATCCGCAAAAATGGAGATGCAGAAACTGACGAGCTTAATTTTTTATGTGAACTATCAACTAAATGGGTTGTTATCAACCCAAATCCAATCTCATTAGAAAAACAAAAGTACAACAGATAGAACAAAAGAAAAACTACCGCTAACAAGGGTTTGCCAAAATGGGGCAGAAGTGCTGAATTTAGCATTTAGAATTCTAATGTACATTTGTACTAAATTGAACATTTGTACTTCTAATTACCCCACTTCGGCAAGCCCCAAACCGTTAGCGGTCATTGTAAAAAGATACTGCATAGAATAATCAATAGAAAAAATGACAGTAAATAATATGGAACTTCCTGACAAATCAGTCCTTAACAAGGACGAAACACATTATGACTATATTGATAGCTACCAAAGTGATTTCTTTGACAAAAACAATAATATCAGTCCGACAGAAATTGGAAAAGCATTTTTTTCAAGTGGACCAAAATGGGTTGCAAAACTATTTGCATTAAGAAATAAAATAGTTAGAATATTTGGACTAAAAACTTCAGGAAGCGTAACTAACAGACAAAAGCAACTTGACAGTTTTAAATGCGAACCAGGAGAACAACTTGGACTTTTTAAGGTGTTTAGCAAGACAAATAATGAAGTTGTGTTAGGAGAAGATGACAAACACTTGAATTTTAGGGTTTCATTATTACTTGACAAATTGCCAAATGAAACAGACAAAAAAACATTAACAATAACGACAACGGTAGTGTTTAATAATTGGTTTGGACGACTTTATTTTTTACCTGTTAGACCTTTTCATAAACTTATTGTTCCGGCAATGTTGAAAGGATTTATAAAAGAATTAGAAAAATGATACAATTAAACACGAACGAAGAAAAACCAACGAACCGCTAACAAGGGTTTTGCGAAAAAGTGGCAAAAGTGCTAAATTGAACATTTGTATTTCTATCAACATTTGTAGTTTATTGAACATTTGTGCCTTGAATTCCCCTTCTTCGCAAAGCCCCGGCCCGTTAGCATAAAAATGGCACAAAAAGCGGCCGCTGCTTCATTAAAAGTAGCGGCGCTTTTTGTGCAAGTCCTAATCTGTTTATGAGCTTTACTGCTTACTTGGCATTAGTTTCTTCACCAGCCGCACCACCTGGTCAATCAGGAAGCCCAGAATAAGGCCACCGATACCGCAGGCCACCACTTTGGCCAGCCACGCCACTACTGGCGCCGAAGCCAGGGCCTGTTCGAGGTCATCGAGCAAGTGGCTGGTGAAGGGAATGCCGTGGGCAATGATTTCGGCTCCTACCCACAGCATGGCGGCGGTACCCACGTAGCTGAGGATATTCAGGAAGCTGGGCATGAATTTCACGATGCCGCGGCCAAATTTTTGAACGGCGGGGCTACCTTCTTTCTGCGCCAGGTGCAGGCCGATATCATCCGCCTTCACAATCAGGCCCACAAAGCCGTACACGGCCACGGTAATAAACACGGCCACGGCCAGCATCACAACAATCTGGTTCACCAGCGGCGAGTCGACCACCTGGCTGTAGGCAATGGCCATAATTTCGGCCGACAGGATAATATCGGTTCGCACGGCCCCGGCAACCCGTTCTTTCTCCAGCTCTTCCGGCGTAATGGTCTGCATCTGCTCACTATCCGGCTGCACCTCGGGGTGCTTGCTGAACATGGAATGCACCTTCTCGTAGCCTTCGAAACATAAATACGCTCCGCCCAGCATTAAAATAGGCGTGATGGCCCAGGGCGCGAAATACCCCAGCACCAGGGCCGCCGGAGTTAAAATGAGCAGCTTGTTGAACAGCGACTTTTTGGCAATCTGGAAGATGATGGACAACTCCCGGTCGGGGTCCAGGCCCACCACGTATTTGGGGGTCACGGCCGTATCATCAATCACGATGCCCGACACCTTGCCGGTCGTTTTAGCTACCTGCGCCGGCACATCGTCCAGGCTGGCCGCGCTGACTTTCACCAAAGCCGCCACATCATCTAATAAAGCAAAAAGTCCGGAAGCCATAAGGGGGGTTAAGTGCTTGGGTTGTAAAGCTGTTTAGTGTTTAGAACGTCAAAAGAACGTCCTGCTTTGGCTGCGCCCAGCAGGACGTTCTCATTCGTGTCAGTATCTGGCGAAATACGGCTAAACAGCTTCTGTGTCTGAAAAAGCGTTCTACTGCTATGCCTTTGTAGCCGGCTGCAAGCTACCGAAAAGCCCCCGGGGAGCCGTGAGGCAACTCCCGGGGGCTCGGGCCGGCACTTATACTTCCTGCGCCTGAATGGCCGTCAGCAGCACCGTGTTGTAAATGTCATCCACGGTGCAGCCGCGGCTTAGGTCATTCACGGGTTTGTTGAGGCCCTGCAGCATGGGGCCGATGGCCAGGGCCCCGGTTTCGCGCTGCACGGCTTTGTAGGTGTTGTTGCCCGTGTTCAGGTCGGGGAAGATGAGCACGCTGGCCTGGCCGGCCACCGGCGAGCCGGGCAGCTTCTGCTGGCCCACAGTCAGGTCCACGGCGGCGTCGTACTGAATGGGACCTTCGACGAGCAAATCGGGGCGCAGCTGCCGTACCAGGGCCGTGGCCTCGCGCACCTTGTCCACGTCGGTGCCCTCGCCTGAGGTGCCCGAGGAGTAGGAGAGCATGGCGATGCGCGGCTCGATGCCGAAGCGCCGGCTGCTTTCGGCCGACGATATGGCAATTTCGGCCAGCTGGGCGGCGGTGGGGTTGGGATTCACGGCGCAGTCGCCAAACACGGCTACCCGGTCGGGCAGGCACATGAAGAACACCGACGACACCACCGACACGCCGGGCTTGGTTTTGATGAACTGCAGCGCCGGCCGGATAGTGTGCTGGGTGGTGTGCGCTGCCCCCGATACCATGCCGTCGGCCAGCCCCTTGTACACCAGCATCGAGCCGAAATACGATACGTCGGTCATCAGGTCGCGGGCCATTTCCAGGTTCACGCCCTTGTTTTGGCGCAGCTCGTGCAGCGTCTGGGCGAATTCGGGGGCCAGCTCGGAGGTCTGGGGATTGATGAGTTGCACCCGCGCCGGGTCGAGCGGGCGGCCCAGGCGGCGGGCGGCGGCTACTATCTGGTCCGGCTCGCCGAGGATGATGAGCTCTACCACGTCCTGCTCCAGCAGCCGGGCCGCTGCCAGCAGCACCCGGTCATCGTTGCCCTCGGGCAGCACAATGCGCTTGCGCTGGCCCCGCGCGCCCTGCAGCAGCTGGTACTGAAACATGTGGGGCGTGAGGCCGCGGGGCGCAAAGGTGCTTAGCTCCTGCAGCAGCCGGGCGGTATCGAAATGGCGCTCGAAGGTTTGAATGGCGAGCCGGATTTTGCTTTCCTGGCCCGGCCCGATGCGCGACTGGATGCGGCCCACGCGGGTAGTGGCCTCGAACGTGCCGGGTTCGACCAGCAGAATAGGCACCACCTCGGGCAGGCCCTCAATCAGGCGCAACACCGACTCCTCGGGCCGGTAGCCGCCCGAGAGCACCAGCCCGGCCACCCGCGGATAGTTGGCCGAACTATTGGCCTGCAGGGCGGTGAGCATTATATCGGCCCGGTCGCCGGGCGTGATGATGAGCACGTTTTCCTGCAGGCGCAGTAAAAAGTTGGGCACCTGCATGGCCCCATTGATGAAGTGGTCGACGGGATTGGCCAACAGCTCGTGCCCGAACAGCAGCTCGCCGCCCAGCTGCTCCTGAATTTCGAGCATGGTGGGGCTGCGCAGGGCCTGGGCTTCGGGAATAACGGCCAGCAGCATGTCGGGCGAAAGCTGGGCGGCGAGCCGGGCCTGCACCTCGGCCAGCTGCTCGGGCGGCACCCGGTTGAGTACCAGGGCCAGCACCCGCACGTCCTCGTTTTCGGCATCGCGCCTAATGGAAAGCGCTGCATCCACAAGCTGGTCGGCAGATTTGCCCAGGCCCGACATCAGCAGCATCACCGGAATGCTGAGCGTGTGGGCCACCTTCCAGTTCAAATCGAGCTCCAGAGCCAGGCCGGTGCCCACGAAATCGGTGCCCTCGACTACCACAAAATCGTGGGCTTCCTCAATCTGCTTGTAGCGGTGGATAATGGTGTCGAGCAGCTGGCCAGTGCGGCCGCCTTCGAGCAGGCGCAGGGCCTGCTGGCCGGTGTAGGCGTAGGTATCGGCGTAGGGCTGGGGCAGCTGGAAGTGCTGAAGCACCGTTTCGATGTGGGCGTCAGGCCGGTCAGGGCTTTCGGGGGTGATAATGGGCTTGAAGTAGCCCACCTTCTGGGCCTGGCCCAGCAGCAGGTTCACCAGCCCCAGCGTAAGCACCGATTTGCCGCTGTAGGGCTCGGCGGTGGCGATATAAACAGCTTTGCTCATGAGTTAGGAAGTTTTCTTGCGGAGAAACAAGAGAACTGGAAACGCTCCGCACCAGCAAAACTAAGCACTACCCGCCCGCCGGCCCGATGTGCCAGTTGGCGGCCATTCTTTACCTTGCCGCCGGTTGGGCCCCAAGCTGTCCGCACGGTGCCTAGCCATGGCAGCCCATTTACTAAACAGGTATGAACAGTTCGGTGTGGCTTATTGGCCTGGGAGGTTTCATCGGGTCGGTGAGCCGCTACTGGGTGCAGCAGTATTTTCTGCGGCTGGTGCCGGGTGTCTTTCCGCTGGGCACGTTCGTGGTAAACGTGCTGGGCTGCCTGCTGATTGGCCTGCTATTGGGCATCTTCGAGCGGCACACCGCCGTGCCCGCGCCCTGGCGCCTGTTCCTGACCACCGGCTTCTGCGGGGGCTTCACCACTTTCTCCACCTTTGCCTACGAAAGCGTGGCGCTGGGCCGCACCGGCGAGCTGCTGCTACTGGCCCTGTACGCTGCCGGGAGCCTGCTGGTGGGCATGCTGGCGGCCTTTCTGGGCTTGTGGGCGGCCCGGTTTATTTGAAGCCGATTCGTTGTTCCAAGTGGCCCGAACGCAAAAAAGCCTCAAAAACTGCATCTACGAACAGATTTACAGCGTTTGAGGCTTGCTCTAGCAGAAGCGGCTAGCGCTTCCGAGTACCCGGAGCCGGAATCGAACCGGCATATCTCTCGATATCGGTGTTTGAGACCGACGCGTCTACCAGTTCCGCCATCCGGGCGCTTCAACCCGTTCCAACAGGTAGCTTAGGAACGGGCTGCAAACTTAGAAAGAGATTCGCGAATGCGCAATAGGTAGCGCTTTTTGAGGTAGTAGGTCAGCACCTGCTGCAGGGCCTGGGGGCGGGCATCGGTGGGTAAGCCTACGTAACCCGCCAGCACCGGCTCTATGCCGGCATCGAGCGTATCACTCAGCGCGTTGACCTCCGCTTCCAACGTAGCTTCAGCTGCCGGATCAGGCTCAAATTCCAGCTCCATCAGCTGCTCATTCAGGTCCATTACCTCCATTAAAAAATCGGGCGGCAGTGCCTGTTTGCCTTCCTCAAGCAAGCCGTGGCGACCCAGAATGTATGCCATTCGCTGGTCGGGGTGGCTGAGGGTGCGGTAGGCATCGGTGTTGAGCGTGGCCAAGTGCAGGATTTCCTGCTGCTTCTCGGCGCTGGCCGTGGCGTGGAAATCGGGATGATACTCGCGGCTCAGAGCATAGTATTTGCGTTTGAGCCCTGCCTCGTCGGGGCGGAAGGTTTCAGGCAGCTCGTAGAAATCGAAATAGTTGGGCGTTTCGGGCATGGGGTCGAGGAGAGAGGGGGCGGGCTGCCGGTGAAGCCGGAGGCAGCGCAAACTGTCGGGTTCAACCAATGGCTGGCCCGATAGGTTGCGGTGCCGGCCCTAAAGGCAGAGCCGGATCAGGCTCCGGCCGGGGCGGGAAGTTCAGCAGGGCGAACGGAGAAGGCCAGCGGCGGGGCGGCAAATAAGGCCTTAGTAGCCGGCCAGACCTGCCCGAACAACGCCGAGCGGCGGTAGGCGTTCAGCGCCTCGGCCGACTCCCAGTGGCTGTGCGTGCAGTAAACGTGCGGGTCGTCGGCATCCTGCCACAGCTCCAGATGGCGGCAGCCCGGCATCTGCCGGATCTGGGCTTCCGAATCCTGAAAAATGCGCAGGAAAGCGGGCACGTGTTCGGGGGCGAAGGTGAGGCGAACAATCCGGATCAGCATCGGCGCAGCAAATGAAAGGGAAGACATATAATTGGCGCGACTGTCATAGTGACCGATATGTATTAACATAATGTAAGCACGAAAAGTATTTTCCTTCCTGGAGAGCCGTTAAGACACATTTTCCCTCAACCCAGGTAACGCACATCTACCTGCGAATCGAAGTGCAGGCCCAATAGCTCGGAGGCATTACCCTGGTTGATGCCGATGCACAGCCGGTCCTGACTGTTGAATATACACACGGCCTCGCCGGGGTCGGCGGCCTGGAAATGGGGCACAATGGCACGCACGGTTTCGCGGGCGAAGTGGATGGTAAAGGGCCGGTCGCGGCCGATGACTTCGAGGGCCGAGCGGGAGATGTCGGTTATCAAGTTGCCGTAGTGGTCGACGTGGACCACGTGGCCGGTGACACAGTTGTCCTGCAGGCGCAGCTGGCGGTTGAGCAGCTGGTAGGGCTCGGCCAGCTCGGGGCCAAGGTCGGCCAGCGGCGCCCTGGGCCAGATGCACGGCAGCGGGCACCAGCAGGTCGCGGGTGGGGGAGGCGGTGGGCTGCTGGCCGGCGCTGAGGCGCACGAGTAGTTCGGGCGCTCCGTCGCAGAGCAGGGGCAGCAGGCCGTTGTCGGCGGCCACGAAGTAGTGACCCTGGAAGCGGGCGGCCAGCCAGGCAGCGTGGGGCGCGCCCAAATCGTTCACTCCCACCAAATGCACTGTGCCGGCCGGAAAATCGGCATACACGGCCTCCAGCACGTGTACGGCGTGGGCAATGTTGAACGGCTCGATGCCGTGGGTGAGGTCGAGTACTGGCAGCTCGGGGGCCAGCTGCAGAATTCGCGCCTTCACGGCGGCCACGTAATGGTCGCGGTAGCCGAAATCTGACAGAAACGTAATCAAGCCCATGACCGGAAATTGGGAGTTATTCGTACTATTGCTTTGTCCCACGTGGGGGTGGCAAAAGTAGCCCTTTTGCCCCGAACCAGGTAGGGCAACGATAACTAAGGTTTCGCTGTTGTATGCAGCAGAGGCCTTCATCCGTCGGGCGCTCAGCCCCTTGTTTTTCTCTTTTCTCTTTTAAAATTTCCTGGTTTGGTCGAAAAAGTCATTACGTTGGAAAATGTGTCCCTGGTGGAGTTCCTGGGGCCCGACAACCAGAATATCCGCCAGCTTGCGGCGGCCTTCCCGGGCAGCAAAATTGTATCCCGGGGCAACGAAATCAAGATTCAGGGCCAGCCGGCCGTTATCAGCCGCATCAACGAAATCCTGTCGGCGCTCATCGAGCACTACCACGAATACGGCACCATCACCGACAAAACCGTGAATCAGTACCTTTCCTCGGCCGATGAGGAGGTGGAGGAAGCGCGCATGGCGGCCGCGCCGGATGTTATTCTGTTTGGGGCCAAAGGCGGCGTTATAAAGGCCCGCACGGCCAACCAGCAGCGCTTGGTGGAAGCCGTGATAAAGAACGACCTGGTGTTTGCGCTCGGGCCGGCCGGTACGGGCAAAACCTATATTTCGGTGGCCCTGGCCGTACGGGCGCTCAAGAACAAGGAGGTTAAGAAAATCATCATTTCGCGCCCCGTGGTGGAAGCGGGCGAAAGTCTGGGTTTCCTGCCCGGCGACATGAAAGAGAAGGTTGACCCCTACTTGCGGCCTATTTATGATGCGCTGGAAGACATGCTGCCGCCCGAGAAGTTCAAGTTCTACATGGAGAACAAGACCATCGAAATTGCGCCCCTGGCCTACATGCGTGGCCGGACGCTGAACCACGCCTTCGTGCTGCTCGATGAGGCGCAAAACACCACACCCTCGCAGCTGAAGATGTTTCTGACCCGCATGGGCCCGCACGCCAAGGTCATGGTGAACGGCGACCGAAGCCAGATCGACCTGCCCACCAAGCAGAAGTCGGGTCTCAACCAGGCCCTCGATATTTTGCGCGACGTGCCCGGCATCGGCTTCATCGAAATGACGGCCGACGATGTGGTGCGCCACCGCCTGGTAAAGGAAATCGTGCTGGCTTACGACCAGTTCGATACCGAGCAGGAGCAGGAACGCGCAGACCAGGCCAACCGCCCCGTGCGCCCCGCCCAGCGGCGTGGGGAGTAGTGTTTTAGCGGATAGCGGTTAGCCCTTCGCCTTTCTCAACCAGCAGATTTGGCGTGACCATTTGAATTACTACCGTAAAAAAAGCGGCGACCCAGCTACGGGCCGCCGCTTTTTTGTGCCCGCTTAAACGCTGGCCGCGTATTTTCACGCTTCGCCATTTTCTTCTCTTTACGCTATGCAAGTCCGCTGCATTACCACCGAAGCCGACCTGGAAGTGGCTCTGGCTATCCGCCGCACCGTGTTTGTGCTGGGCCAGAACGTGCCCGCCGACCTCGAAAACGACGCCCACGACCGCACCGACGCCACCCACTACCTCGCCCTGACCGCTGCCGGCCAGCCCTGCGGCACCGCCCGCTGGCGGCCTACTGCGCAGGGTGTAAAGCTGGAGCGCTTTGCCGTGCTGGCCGAGTACCGCAACCAGGAGGCCGGCGCGGCCCTGCTCGCCGCCGTGCTCCACGACGTGCAAGCTGCCCATCCCGGCGCCCTGGTATATCTGCACGCCCAACTGCCTGCCGTGCGTTTCTACGAGCGCCACGGCTTCGTTAAAGCGGGGGAGAAGTTCGTGGAGGCCGATATCGAGCATTACAAGATGAGTTGGCAGGGCTAACGAAACAATATGTTGCCAATGCTTGCAGTCTGCTATATTTTATTCACCTTGATTACCAGATAGCTACAGCTTAATCCCCGCGCCCCGGTATGCAAGTCAAATGGGCCCCGAATGCCTTCGTGCGCCTTGTGCTGCCGCTGATGGCCGGCATCCTGACGTATTTGTATTATGGCGCGGCGCTGCCCAGCGTATGGCCGCTGCTACTGGGGCTGGGGGCGCTGTTTGGCGGCGTGCAATGGTGGGCGGCGCGGCGGCCCGGGCCCGGCCCGACCGACGCGGCGGGGCTGCTGGCAGTAGTGGTGCTGTACGTGGCCGGCCTCACGCTCACGCAGCAGGCCACCGAAAGCCGGGAGAGCAACCACCTGTACCGTTTTGGCGGCGAAGTTGAATTTTACCGGGCCGTGGTGGACGACTACACCGTGCGCCGGCCCGCCACCTACGCCACTACCGTGCGGGTGTCGGCGGTGCGGGTGGCGGGGCAGTGGCGGCCGGCGGTGGGCGGTATCCGCGTTTCCGTGCCGCGCACCGATTCGCTGCCCGCCCCGCAGTACGGCGACCTGTGGCTGGTACGCGGCGCGCCGGCCCCGAGCAAGGCCCCGCTCAACCCCGGCGAGTTCGACTACCGCCGTTACCTGCAGTATCACCAGGTTTACCACCAGCAGTTCATCCATCCCGACCAATACCAGCGCATTGGAATAGCTCCGCCGAGTTTGCTGCGGGCCGTGGCCATGCGGGCAGCGCGGGTGGTGGAGGGCGTTTTCAAGCAGTACGTGCATGCCAAGCGCGAATACGCGCTGGCTTCGGCGCTGGTGCTGGGCCTTAAAGACGACGTGGACCAGCAGACCAAAGAGGCCTACGCCAACACCGGCACCACCCACATTATGGCTGTGTCGGGCCTGCAGGTGGGGCTGCTGTTTGGGGCCGTGAGCTGGCTTCTAGGGCTGCTGCCGGGGCGCCGCGGGCCGTTGATGCGGCTGGCCACTGCCCTGGCCGGACTAGGCGTTATCTGGAGCTACGCCTTCCTGACGGGCCTGTCGGCCTCGGTGCTGCGGGCTACCGTTATGTTCTCGTTTCTGCTAGTGGCCCGCGCGTTTGGCCGGCAGACCTCGATGTACAACCTGCTGGCCGTGGCCGCCTTTTTCCTGCTCTGCTACGACCCGTATCTGCTCTGCGACGTGGGCTTTCAACTCTCGTTTCTGGCCGTGCTCAGCATTGTGTACCTGCAGCCGCGCATTGCTGCTTGGCTGCACCCGAGGGCCTATTTCCTGGCCCGGCAGCGGCCCTGGCAACCGCCGGCGGTGCAGCGGCTCTGGAAATGGACGGGGGTGGGGCTCGACTGGGTGTGGAAGGCTACGGCGCTGTCGTTGGCAGCCCAGGTGGCCACGTTTCCGCTGGGCCTGTTCTACTTCCACCAGTTCCCGCTCAGCTTCCTGCTTTCCAATCTCGTAGCCGTGCCCATTTCCAGCCTGGCCGTGTACGTGGGGTTGGTCCTGCTGGTCCTTAAAGGTGTTGGCTGGCTGCTGGGGCTGGTTTCGGCCACCGCCGCGCATGGCTTCGACTACCTTATCAAGGGCCTGGCGTGGGTGTTTGAAAACATGATCTGGCTCTTCAACGAGTATATTTTCCTTATTGGCCGCTCATTGCCCGGGGCGCTGGTATCGGGCATTCACATCACGGCCCCGCAGGCCTGGCTGGTGTTTGGGGTGATTCTGGCCCTGCTGGCCTTCTTGGCCCTTAAACGGCTGCAATGGCTGGCGCTGGCCTGCACGTTTATGGGTGTGTTTGCCGGCAGCCGGGTGTGGGCTGCCCGCCAAATGGCCCCCGATGAGCAGCTCGTGGTCTACAGTATTCCGCGCCGCTCGGTGGTGGGCTTCTGGCAGGGGGCGGCCGCCGACATCGTACCCCTCGACTCGCTGCCGCTCACCGAAACCGAGCGTACCTACCGCATTGTGCCGGGCAGTATCCGCCGCAACGCCCGGCGCGTCAGCTACTGGCCCGGCTGGCGGGGCGGCCCGGTGCCGGCGCTGGTAGCCGAGCCGGGCCTGGTGCTGGCCGGCTGGCGGGGCCGGCAGCTGGCTTTCATCAGCGGGCGGCTTAGCGGCAGCACCCGGCCGCTGCCGGGGCTGGCGGTCGTGGTGCTGCGCCGCAATGCCCGCGTGCGGCCCGCTGAGGTAGCCGCGTTGTTCGGAACGGCTCCGCGAATCGTTTTCGACTCAAGCTGCAAAAGCTGGTACGTGGCCCGCCAAGATTCGCTGTTTCAGGCCGCCGGGTTCCGTACCCACGATGTAACGCTGGCGGGGGCTTTCGTGGTGGGTAGCCAGCCGTAGGAGTACAAAAAACCAGCGGCAAGTAGCCGGAATCCGGGTGCAGCCCGTATTATAATAGCATCAATTTTGCTAGGTTTGGATTTTCGACCTCCTTCTGGCTCAGCCCGGCCCCTTGCTGCGTGCATCCACCGGCCTTTTTGCTGACCCCCATCCTTGCCCCACCCACCCCGATTATGGAAGACATGCCCACTCAGCAACTGGAAGAACTGCGCTATATCCGCTACGACATCCAGGAATCTATTGGCTATATTACACTCAACCGCCCCGACAAGCGCAATGCGCTCAACGCCAACGTGGTTACTGAGCTGAAGCAGGCATTTGCCTACGCCGAAGAAGATACTGCCTGCAAGGTGATTGTGCTGCGGGCCGAAGGCGACGTATTCTGCGCCGGGGCCGATTTGGGCTACATTCAGGAGCTGCAGAGCTTTGGCTACAACGAGAACCTGGCCGACTCGACCCACCTCATGCAGCTGTTCCATCAGATTTACACGCTCAATAAGGTGGTAATCGGGCAGGTGCATGGCCACGCGCTGGCCGGCGGCTGCGGGCTGGCTACCATCTGCGACTTTGCCTTCACCGTGCCGGAAGCTAAATTTGGTTACACCGAGGTGAAAATTGGTTTTCTGCCGGCCATTGTCAGTATTTTCCTACTGCGCAAAATCGGTGAAACCCGCACCAAGCAGCTGCTGCTCACCGGCGACGTAATTCCGGCCGATAAGGCCCTGGAATATGGGCTGGTGAACTTTGTAGTGCCCCGCGCCGAACTGGCCGACAACGTATACCGCTTTGCCCGCCGCCTTTGCGTCGAAAATTCGGCCCAGAGCATGGAAAGCACCAAGGAAATGATGGCCCGCCTGCCCGAAATGCCGCTTGAAGACAGCCTGCGCTACGCCGCCCGCATGAACGCCGACGCCCGCAGCTCCGACGACTGCCGCCGCGGCATTGCTGCCTTCCTCAACAAGGAAAAACTGACCTGGGATAATTAGGGAGTGTGGTGATACTAAAGGAGTCCGTTCTGCTGAGCGTAGTCGAAGCAGAACGGATTTTTTTATTGCCACTACATCACCTGCTAAACCTTCTCGCTTTTTCGCTGGTTAGGGCTACTATGACAACGCTGGGTGCCGTGGCCGTTACGACGGCTACTTTTTTGGGAATGGAGTTCGTAGCCTGGTTCATGCACCGCTTTGTGCTGCATGGGCCGCTGTGGTTTCTGCACCGTTCGCACCATGTGCGCCATCCGCACCACTTCGAACGGAACGACTTCTTCTTCCTGTTTTACGGCTCGCTTTCGATGCTGCTCATTATGTTTGGCTCCGAAGCACACGATTTTCGGTTCTGGATGGGCGTGGGTATTGCCAGCTACGGCACGCTATATTTTTTCGTGCACGATGTGCTGATTCATGGCCGCCTGCGCTTTTGGCGTAAGTCGCGCAACACGTATCTGCGGGCCCTAAACATGGCCCACAAGATGCACCATAAAACCACTGGCCGCAACGGCAGCGAAGAGTTCGGCCTGCTATGGGTGTCGCCCAAGTATTTCCAGCTGGCGCTGCGCCGTCCTGCGCCCACCCGTGTGCTGAAATCAGCCAAGTCGGCCGACTGAAGATTTGCAGCCAGCCGACTTGGCTGATTTCAGTAAAGGTTTGAAAGCGTGTTTCGGATCTTTAATAGACCATCTTTCTCTCGAATAAAAGCTAATAGCCAGCCGCTAACAGCTATCAGCTTAAAAAAATGGGTTACTTCTCCATTTCCGATTTAGAGCAGCTTTCGGGCGTCAAGGCACACACGATTCGGGTGTGGGAGCAGCGCTATGGCATTCTGACCCCCGCGCGTACCGCCACCAACATCCGTACTTATTGCGAAGACGACTTGCGCCGGCTGCTGAACGTGGCCACGCTCTGCGACCGGGGCTACCGTATTTCCAAGGTAGCCAGCCTAAGCGAGGCAGATCTTTCGACAGCTGTGCTGGCCGGTAACGACGCGGCTCATAACTACTGCCAGCGCGTAAACGGGCTGCTGGCCGCCATGCTGGCCATGGATGAGTGCCAGCTGGTCCACTTGCTCGATCAGGCCATTCAGCAATTAGGACTCGAAGAAGCCATTCTGCGGGTTGCTTACCCGTTTCTGCAGCGCATCGGTATTATGTGGCAGGCCGGAACCGTGAATCCGGCTCAGGAGCATTTGATAACCAATTTGTTACGACAGAAAATGTTGGCTGGCACCGACGCCCTGCCGCCGGTGTCACCGGCTTCGGCCCGGCGCTGGGTGCTGTTTCTGCCCGAGCGCGAGATGCACGAGTTGGCGCTGTTGTTTATGAACTACGTGCTGCGGGCTCGCCGCCACCATGTACTGTACTTGGGCCAGAACCTGCCCGCTACCGAGCTGAAAGCCGTGTGTGCCAGCTACCAGCCCCACGCCGTGCTGACGGTAATGACCGCCGTACCCGAGCGTGATGAGGTGGGGCACTTCGTGCAGCAACTGCGCACCTATTGCCCCGGTACCGAGCTTTACCTCTATGGCCCGCTGGCCCAGCTGGATTTTCCGCTGCCGCCTGAAACCACCCGCCTGAGCCTGATTACCGACTTTATAGCCTTGGTGGAAGCTGGTGTAGAGTCGGCTGAGGCGTAGCGCCGCAAACCGATGTGGTGGCCCCGCCGTACCTGTTTTGAGGGAGGAGACCGGTAGCGAACGGCCGGATAAATACATGCCGATCCCGACCGAAAGCAGGGGCTGGAACCCGAACTGGTATTTTATGACGGCAAAACTGGCCCTGGCGGCATCCGAAGCCCGATACTGATTGGTTGTGCGAAATAAATTGACCGGTTCGCGTACTTTTTGGTGGTGCGTGCGTATATTTGTTTAACATTTGGCCACCAAAAGCTAAACAGCATGACCTCTCTTGAATTCACTGACCAGGTACAGAAGATTTCTTATTCGCTGAAGCCGGTGGCGATGAACCTGACCCGCGACGCCGACGACGCTAAAGACCTCGTGCAGGAAACCCTGCTTAAGGCTATGCTCAACAAGGATAAGTTTAAAACGGGTACCAATTTGAAGGCGTGGTTGTACACCATCATGCGCAACACCTTCATCAACAACTACAACAAAATAACCAAGCGCAATAGCAACATCGATAGCACAGAGTACTTTCAGTACTTTAATACCGATGAAAACTACATTACCCACAACGGAGCCAGCTCCGATTTCGTAGTAACGGACATCAATGCGGCTATCGCCGGCCTTTCGGCCGACTACCGGACGCCGTTCATGATGTACTACATCGGTTACAAGTATCTGGAAATTGCAGAAAAGCTGCAGATTCCGATCGGAACCGTGAAAAACCGAATCCACATCGCCCGCAAAGAGCTCAAGCAGGCGTTGAAGACATACGCCCCCGGTGTGTAGGGAATAGGGAGAGAGTACAGACCCGCCCCGGGCGTATCACGGGCCGCGGACTACGCAACCAGCTTTGGCCAGCGTAGTTTGCGGCTCGTTGTCTTTTCCGGAAACCAAACTTCCGGGCCGCCTGGCGGTATCTTAGCGTAGTCAGGCTGGCGAAACCAGCAAAATCCCATATTTGCGTCTGTGAGCAAACACATCATAGTTATCGGGGCCGGCTTTGCGGGCCTGTCGGCGGCTACCTCTCTGGCCCAGCAGGGCTGCCGCGTTACGTTGCTGGAGAAAAACGAGGGCCCTGGTGGCCGGGCGCGCCAATTTCAGGCCGAAGGGTTCACCTTTGATATGGGCCCGAGCTGGTACTGGATGCCCGATATTTTCGAGCAGTACTTCGCTAAGTTCGGCCGCAAGGTGAGCGACTACTACGATTTGGTGCGACTCGATCCTTCGTACCAGGTGATATTCAAGGGCCCCGAGGCGGTAGATATTCCGGCAGCCATGGGCGAACTGCGGGCGCTGTTCGAGCGGTTTGAGCCCGGTAGCGGTGCTCGTCTCGACGAGTTTCTGCGCCAGGCCGCTTACAAGTACAAGGTAGGTATTGGCAAGTTTGTGCATATGCCCGGCCGCTCGCTGCTGGAGTTTGCCGACCCGCGCCTACTGGTGGATGCCGTGCGCCTGGATCTGCTCCAGAGCATGCACAAGCACGTGCGCAAGTTCTTCAAGGACCCGCGCCTGCTGGAGCTGGTCGAATTCCCGATTCTGTTTCTGGGCGCCACTTCCGAAAACACGCCGGCCCTGTACTCGCTTATGAACTACGCCGACCTGGCGTTGGGCACCTGGTACCCTATGGGCGGCATGCACAAAATTGTGGAGGGCATGGTGGCTCTGGCCCGCGAGCAGGGCGTGAAAATCGAGTACAACGCGCCCGTAGAGCAGATTGTGGTGGAAAACGGCCGCACCACTGGCGTGCAGACTGCCACTGGTTTCCGGCCCGCCGACGCCGTGGTGGCCGGCGCCGACTACCACCACGCCGAGCAACACCTGCTGGCCCCCGAGTGGCGCACCTACTCGGAGGAGTATTGGGATAAGCGCACAATGGCGCCTTCGTCGTTGCTGTTTTATGTGGGCGTGAACAAGCGCCTGCCCAACCTGCGCCACCACAACCTGTTTTTCGATGAGGACTTCGGCCTGCACGCCGAGGAAATCTATGAGAACCCGAAATGGCCCACCCGCCCGCTGTTCTACGTGTCGGCCCCTTCGCAAACCGACCCCTCGGTGGCCCCCGAAGGCAGCGAGAACATTTTCCTGCTGGTTCCGGTGGCTCCCAACCTGCCCGACCCCGAGGCCACGCGCGAGCACTACTACAACTTTATTATGGAGCGGCTGGAGCGGCACTGCGGCACCAGCATCCGCGATGCGGTGGTGTACAAGCGCAGCTACGCCCACCAGGATTTCATCGACGACTACCACAGCTACAAGGGCAACGCCTACGGGCTGGCTAACACCCTGCGCCAGACGGCTATCCTCAAGCCCGGCCTTAAAAGTAAGAAAGTCAGCAACCTCTACTTCACCGGCCAACTCACCGTGCCCGGCCCCGGCGTGCCCCCCTCGCTCATCTCGGGCCAGGTAGTGGCAGGGGAGGTGATTAAGGAATTAGGAGTTAAGAATTAGCTGTTTTAAAAGCCTGCCAGAAAATCTGAAGTACGGATTGAGGATGCTGAATGAGTCGTTTTGCTAATCGAGCGACATTCAAAATTCGAAATTCAAAACGCATAATTCAAAAAGCATTTGGACCACGTTGCCCTTTTCACTGAAACCAGCCGGGCGTGCAGCAAGCTGATTACCCAGCGCTACAGCACGTCTTTCACGCTTGGTATCCGCACGCTCGACCAGCGGTTTCACCTGCCGGTGTACTCGGTGTATGGCTTCGTGCGGTGGGCCGACGAAATCGTGGATACTTTCCACGAGCACGATAAGGCCGCGCTGTTTGCCGACTTCGAGCGCCAGACCTACGAGGCCCTGGATAAACGGATCAGCTTGAACCCGGTGTTGCACGCTTTCCAGGATGTGGTACACCAGTACGGTATCGACCGGGAGTTTATCGCGGCCTTCCTCTATAGCATGGAGATGGACCTCGACGACCGGAGCTACGACCAGTCGCTGTACAGCAAGTACATCTACGGCTCGGCCGAGGTGGTGGGGCTTATGTGCCTGCGCATCTTCTGCGAAGGCAACCAGGCAGAGTTCGAGCGGCTGCGCGAGCCGGCCCGGCGGCTGGGCTCGGCCTTCCAGAAAATCAACTTCCTGCGCGATATCCGCTCCGACTACGAAGAGCGGGGCCGGGTATATTTTCCGGGGGTGCAGTATGAACGGTTTACCGATGCGGTAAAGCGCGACATTGAGGACGACATCCGGGCCGATTTTAAGGCCGGTTACGCGGGCATTGTGCAGTTGCCACGGGCGGCCCGGCTGGGCGTTTACCTGGCGTATGTATACTACCTGAAGCTGTTCCAGAAGATACGGCAGCTGCCGGCGGCCTACATTCAGCAGCAGCGGGTGCGGGTGCCTACCAACACCAAGCTGCTGCTGCTTATGGGCTCGTGGCTACGTTACCGGATGGCTAAAATATAGGCCTGCGGATGCCGAATTGCGCTGAATTTCGCTATTTGGCGTCATAATTGAAGCAAGGCGGCCGCTGTAGCGGCAAACCTAACCGCTATGTCCGCCGCCGTTTCCTGTCCTCTGCCGTGCCTAAGTTTCTGATTCTAACCATCCTTCTGACTTTTTCCACGCTCGTGTCAACCGAAGCCAACCCCTACGCCCTGCCCAAGCTCCGCCAGCAGTATCAGCAGGCGGCCGCCAGCAAAGAAGCCGGCGAAAAGTTTCATAAACTGATGAGCGCCTATACCCGGCAGGATGCCGTGGTGCTGGCTTATAAGGCGGCGGCCGAGGCCATCCGTGCCCGCGACGCCTCCATGCTCAGCAAACTTACTTATGTCCAGCAGGCCAGCAAGCAGTTCGAGCAGGCCGTGCAGCTCGATTCGGCCAACCCCGAAGTGCGGTTTCTGCGCCTGAGCGTGGAAAGCAACCTGCCTTCTTTTCTGGGCCTGAGCCAGCACGTAGACGAAGACCGGCAGTTTTTGCTCAAGACGCTGCTCAACCACCCAAACTCGGGCCTCGATGCCGAATCGTTCGGGCTGGTGCGCGATTTTCTGGTAGAACGGGGCCATGTTTCGGACGCCGACGCCCAGAAGCTGGCCCGGTTATAGAACCACCTATACACTATGACGCCCTCGGGTAGCGGATTGGTTTTCGGCTCCACAGGGCCTCCCGGCCTGTGCGCGGCCCATTGCATGGCATCCGCCTTTTGGGTTCTTCCCTTCTTACTTTGCCTATGAAATCTTCGCTATTGCTCCTGCTGGTTTTTCTGCTCGGTGGTAGCCTTGCCCAGGCACAGGCAATTCTGCTGAAAGGCCGCGTGCTTGATGAGAAGAACCAACCCGTACCGTACGCCGGGGTAGGGGTAGTAGGGGCCGAAGTGGGTACGGCTACCAACGAAGCCGGCGAGTTTCTGCTGCGGGTTCCGCGGCTGCCCCAGCAGCTTACGGTAAACAGTCTGGGCTTCGAGCCTGCCATACTCAACGTCAACGCTGCAACGGCGGCTTCGCCGCTCGAAGTCCGTCTCAAAAATAGCTTAGTGGCCCTGCCCGAAGTGCGGGTTCGCAACCCCGGGCAGGTGGCGGCCGAGTTGGTGCAGCGCGCCAGCGCCAAACTGGCCCGGCACCAGCGCGATGCCATGTACGGGCAGGCCTTCTACCGCCAGAAGCAGCGCCACAACGGCCGCTATACCGAGTTCATGGATGCCTTCTACGACGTGCGCTTCACGGCGGAAGGCGTTAGCGGCTGGCAGCTGACGCAGGCCCGCTACGGACAGGTGAGCGAAGAAACCGGCGTGGATATGATGAATTTTTCGGCCGCCATGCGCCTGATTCCGGTGTACGACCCCAAGCCCAGCCCCCGCAAGGTGGCCGTGCCGCTGGGGCCGCGCGCTACCGAGCAGTTCGTATTTCAGCTGCGCGAAGTATTGCGCGATGAGTCGGGCGAAGTAGCCGTTATCGACTTCCGGCCCCGGCCCGAGCTGGGCCAGTCGGCCCTGACTGGCACGCTTTACCTCGACATGGAAACGGCTACCCTGCGCCGCATGGAAAGCCGGGTGCCTATTGCCGACCTCATGTCGCTGCAGTTCGGCGAAGGCACCAGCCTCGACTCGCAGAATATGCACCTGACCGCCGATTTTGTGTCTTATCAGGACTCGCTCAGCCAGCTACGGGCTGTGCGGGCCGAGCAGCGCATTGTGCTGCGCTATAACGGCCGCCCCGATACTACTACGCTCAGCGGCAATCTGTTCTTCTATCGCTACGCCAAGGGCGCCAACACTAAAGGCTATAAAAGCACCGGTGTTAATTACAACGACCTGCGGCAGGCCCGAAAAGGCCCCTACGAACCCGAGTTCTGGCGCAACCGCGAAGTGCTACGCGCCTCGCCGGCTGAGGAGCGCGTTATCCGCGACATGGAGCAGCAGCAGGCTTTCGGTACGTTTTAGCCGAACGGCCCGCACTGGCGGGGGCGGGCTTTTGCGAAATCCGGCTTATCTTCCGCTAGCCGTAACCTTCCGGGCTGCTTCCAGGTTACTGTTTCGCTATGCCGCACCACCTAAGCGTTCGAATCGACCCCAACTCCGGCTTCTGCTTTGGCGTTATCTATGCCATTCAGATGGCCGAAGACCTACTCGATGAGCAGGGCTACCTTTATTGCCTGGGCGATATTGTGCATAACGACGAGGAAGTGGAACGTCTCGAACGCCGGGGCCTGCGCATCATCGACTACGAGCAGTTGGCCGGCCTGCGCCGTGAGGCTGTGCTCATCCGGGCCCACGGCGAGCCGCCCAGCACTTATCAGATGGCCATGGAAAACGAGCTTACGCTCGTTGACGCCTCGTGTCCGGTGGTACTTAAGCTGCAAAACCGAATTAAAACCAGCTACGACAAGCAGGACCGGATCTTCATCTATGGCAAGCATGGCCACGCCGAAGTGCGCGGCCTGCTGGGCCAGACCAGCGGAAATGCCGTGGTGTTTGAGAGCCTGGAGGAGTTGCTGGGCCACGAGTTGCCGTCCCGCCTCACGCTCTACAGCCAGACCACCAAGAGCACCGACTCGTTCTACCGCATTAAAAACGAGCTGACAGAGCGCGGCTACGAGGTAAATGCCAACGACACCATCTGCCGGCAAGTAAGCAACCGCGACAAGGACCTGCGCCGCTTCGCCGCCCAGTACGACCAAGTGGTGTTCGTGTCGGGTACCAAAAGCTCCAACGGCAAGGTGCTCTACCAAGTCTGCAAGGATACCAACCCAGCTACCCACTTCATCTCCAAACTCGACGACCTTGACCAGGCTTGGTTTGAGCCGGGCCAGAGTGTGGGCATCTGCGGAGCCACCAGCACCCCCATGTGGCAGATGGAGCAGATCCGCGACGCGCTACTGGCGCTGTAAAGCGCTGAAAGAGTAAGCAAGCCAATGAGTGAACTGACGTATTCTGTTGCTGAAACTGCTGCCGCCGGCCTGCGCACTGCCCGGCCGGGACGGGTGCGGCCGGCACCATTAGAAGGGCGAGGCGTATTGGCAGCGGGGCTGGTTCTGGTCTGCTGGGCCGGGCTGCTTTCGTTTTTGCTGGCTTTTTACCAGCCCGATTGGCGGACGCCCTGGCCCTACCTGCTGGCCTTGCTGCAAACTCACCTCTACACTGGCCTCTTTATTACCGCCCACGATGCCATGCATGGCGTGGTGAGCACCAACAAACGCCTGAATAATGCCATTGGTACACTGGCGGCGGGGCTTTTCGCTTTCAACTGGTTTCCGGGCATGCTGGCCAAGCACCACGCCCACCACCGCCACGTAGCCACCGAGCACGACCCCGACTTTCACAACGGCCGCCACCCAGGCTTTCTGCCCTGGTTTGTGCGCTTCGCTTGGAACTATGTAACGGTGTGGCAGGTGCTGCTGATGGCTGCCGCCTACAATGTGCTTAAGCTGTTTTTCCCGCAGGCCAACGTTATTGCCTTCTGGATGCTGCCGGCCGTGCTGGGCACCTTTCAGCTGTTTTATTTCGGTACCTACCTGCCACACCGGGGCGAGCATCAGGCTGATAATGCGCACAAATCGCGCAGCCAGTTCCGCCACCACGCCTGGGCCTTTGTTAGCTGCTACTTTTTCGGCTACCACTACGAGCACCACGACCAGCCCTACCTTCCTTGGTGGCGGTTGTGGAGAGCGAAAGGTTAAGTACGCTTTATGAGCGTGGTGTTCACAATCTGCTCGGTTACCCGCTCGCGGTAGGTCTGGCCCAGCGGCAGAGCGTGGCCGGCCACTCTCACTTCCAGCGAGTTCATCGAATCGATGCGGGCAGCGTTGACGAGGTAGGAGCGGTGGGTGCGCACGAACAGGCCGGCCGGCAGCTGGTGCTCCAGGTTTTTGAGGTTTACCAGCGTTAAGTGCGAGCGGCCGTCGGCGGTGTTTATTTTGGTGAAATCCTTTAGCGCTTCAATGAAGAGCACCTCACGGTAGTGCAGGCGCACAAACTGAGCATCGGTGCGGATAAAGAACGAGCCCCAGCCCGGAGCCGCATCGGGCTGGGGCTCTGCCGGGTTGGTTTGCACCCGTAGCAGGCTCGCTACTTTGTTTACGGCCTTCAGAAACCGTTCGAGCGAAATAGGCTTGAGCAGAAAGTCGATGACATCCAGATTGAAGCCCTCCATCGCGTACTGCGGATGCGCCGTCATGAGCACGACCAACGGCGGATGGTGCAACGACTTTACCAGGTCGATGCCGCTGAGGTGGGGCATGGTAACGTCGGAGAACAGCACCTGCACCGGATTCTCCAGCAGGTAGCGGTGGGCTTCGAGTGGGTCGGTGAAGGCGGCCTTTACCTCCAGCACGTTGGTCATGGCTGCGTAGGCCTGAAGCAGTTCCAGCACCAGCAGGTCATCGTCGAGGAGCAGGCAGGATATCTTCATAAACAATAAGCAGGAAAGCAGTTTGGGTACCGATGCAAGCCGCCCTATATGCGGAGTAGTAGTCGGTAATATAGGTGGATTAAATCAGACTATTTTTATAAATGTGTTGAAATTTATCTGTTCGTCGGACATATAGACCCGTTGGCATACTATTTAATCTGGTTGCTATACTATTCCAAACACAGACACATAAGCCATTACGCTTATGCAAGAGGGCCGGCGGTAAGCAGCAACCCAGTTTGGGTATACCACTTACCGCCGGCCCTCCGGTAGTATTAGCCATGAGCAACAAGTTGCCACATAGCGGCGATACTCAGCCAGCTACCAGCTGGCTGAGTATCGCTAATTAATGAACATCGTTGGTCTTCTTGCAGCACTCCGGCAGCCGCTCATATGCTTTGTCGTCGGCCTGCTGGTCGTTGGCATCATAGCCGGTTTTCTGCACGGCCGAGGTAAGCGCGGCGGCGTTGGTTTTATCAGGACGGAAAGTGACGGTCAGCATCTGGCTGGGCACGTCGAGCGTGGCCTGCTGGACGCCTTTTTCGTAGGCCATGGCCTTTTCAAGGCGGGCTTTGCACATGTCGCACACGGCCGAAGTTTTGAGCTGCAGTGTTGCGGTGGCCGGACCTTTGGCCTTGCTCTTGGTGGTTTGGGCAAAAGCGCCGCTCGAAATCAAGAGCAGGCACGACAGCAGGAAGGAGGGGAAGAATTTCATAGTAGCAAAACAGTTTTACAAGTGAGAAAGGTGCGTTTTCAGATTAAAAAAGGCTGCCAGCCTAGAGCAGCTAGGGTAGCGTGAAGCGCATGCCCAGATAGCTCATGCGCCCGTATACCGGGCCCCATACCATGGCCGCATCGAAAGTCGGGCCAAAAGGCGCGGCGGCTCCCTGAATGGGGTTGCGCTGGCGGTAATTGGTCAGGTTCTCGACGCCGGCATACACTTCCCAGCGCTTGAAAGCGCGCGTAATTTGCGTGTTGAGCAGGGCGTAGCGGGGGCTGAAAACCGGGCCCTCCGGCTCGGCGGTACCGGGCTCGGGAGCCAGCGGGCGTTGGCCGTAACCCTGCACCGTCAGGTCGGCACGCCACTTGTCGAAGGCCGTGGCGTAGGCCAGGTTGAGGAACAGGCGGTGGCGGGGTACCAGCACCCGCGGCAGCAGCTGGCCATTGTAATCGGTCTGCACATCGAGGTACTTATAGGCCGCTTTGGCCTCCAAGCCCTTCACGGGTTCCACCTGCACTTCGGCCAAAAAGCTGCGCGAGTAGCTGCGCCCGCCCGGTGCCAGGTTGCCAATCAGCAGCCGGTCGGGGGCAGTGTAGGAGTCAACCACCACCTGGTTCTGAAACTCGGTGTGGTAGTAATCGGCCACCAGCGTGCCCTGCCGGCCGAAGGCATTGAAGTACTGAGTGGCCGAGCCGCCCACGCTCCAGGCCTTTTCGGGCTGCAGACCGGGGCTGATAACGAACTCGCGGGAGCTAACGAACATGCCCGAATTCTCGGCCAGTGGGTTGGCCACCCGCAGGCCCTTGCCGGCCGCAAAGCGGAGCACCGTATTCTTGGCCGGGTCGTACTTCACGTTCAGGCGGGGCGTAAGCAGCCAGCCGTACAGGTTGTGCCGGTCGAGGCGCAGGCCCCCGACCACCGTCAGGTTGCTGGCATTCTGGTAGGTGTACTCGCCAAACGCGCCCGGCACCTGCTCGCGGCGGTTGCGCGCCAGCAGTGCCGTGCTGGTTGTGCTCGGGTTGTAGGTTTCGCGGTAGTCATCGTACTGGAAGCTCAGGCCGGTGCGGTAGGTGTGGGCCGTGGTACCGATGATGCTCTGAAACAGTAGCGTAGCCAGGCCCGTGCGCTGGTTGCCGTCGTAGTCGCGGCGGCCGTAGCGGGAGGTGAAATCGTGGTCGGTGCCGCTCAGCAGCAGCCCCAGGCTCTGGTAGGGGCGGCCGGCCCAGGCGTAGCTGGCTTTGGCGTAGCCGGTGTAGCGGTTGGTTTCCTGCGTGATGCCGTAGTAGGAGCCGGGCGTGTTTTCGCGGAAGTCCAGCTGCCCGCCCTGGCGGGTTTCGCGAAGCGCCCCCAGACCGGCCTCAAGCACCACGCCGTCGCCCGAGTTGTACTTCCACTTATTGAACGCGTTGAACTGGGTGGCCCGGGGCAAATCCAAAAAGCCGTCGTCGTTGCGGTCGATGCGGCCGCCCATATGGTCGGTGTGCAGCAGCAGGGCCGTACTAAGCTTGGGCGTGAGCCGGGTGGCCAGGTTCAGGTTCAGGTCGAATTTGCCCATGTCGTTGACGTAGGCGTTGAAGTGCAGGCGGTCGGTTTTAGCGGGGTCCTTGAGGTGAATGTTCACCTGGCCGGCAATGCTTTCGTAGCCGTTTACCACCGAGCCCATGCCCTTAATAATGTCGATGCTTTCAATCCAGGGGCCGGCGAGGTAGCCCAGGCGGTATGGCGTGGCCAGCCCGCGTAGGGCCGGCAGGTTTTCCAGCGTCAGCAGCGTGTAGGCTCCATCGAGGCCCAACAGCTGAATCTGCTTGGCGCCCGAGGTCGCGTCGGTGGTCGATACTTCGACCGAGGCATTGGTTTCGAAGCTCTCGGCCAAGTTGCAGCAGGCCGATTTGGTGAGGTCGCGACTGGTGATGACCTGGGTGTTGGTAGGCGTGAGGCCCGAGTAAGCGAGGGCGCGGGCTTCTACCTTCACCTCGCCTAGCTCGGCAGAGCGGCGCAGCGGCACGCGCAGGTAGCGTGTGCCCTCGGCCCGCACGGTATCGGCCAGGTAACCCAGAAAGTTGATGATGAGCCGGTTGTCGGTGCCAGCGGGGCGCACCAGCGAGAAGGCGCCCTGGGCGTCGGTGGTGGCGGCCCCGGCGGGGTTGCTCAGCCAGCGGACGACTGCGCCGGGCACGGGCGAGTTGTTGGTGGCGTCGAGCACCTGCCCACGTACTGGGGCCACAGAAGGGTCGGGCGTTTGGGCCTGCGCGGCAGTGGCGGCCAGCACGAGGCCGGCTACCGCCAGCGCCCGGCTGTACCGGATAGAGGAATGCATAAGAAGCAGATGTTTAGCGTTTTCCGAGGTAAGCACCGGCCCAATCGGGCCTGGCGAAGCGGGCTGCCCAAACGGCAGCCTCCGGAAAAAACACTAAACGACCAATACGCCCACCCGCGTGAGCAGCGCCCGCCCGCCCAGCGGCGGCGACGAATCGGCCGCGTACCAGCGCGGGGCCGGCTGATGCAGGCTGGCAGCCTTAAAGGCCGGGAACGGGGCAGCGGGCCAGGCCGGCAGCAAAGCCGGCACCGATACTTTCGCCCAGTTCAACTGAGCCGAAGCGGCATCGAGCTTGTGAAAATCAGCCCCAAACTCGCAGCACGACTTCAACAGGTGGCCTGCTTCGGCCTCGTGGGGCTCAGCGGCTACTTGAACTGGCGCACAGCCGTGGCTGGCCGGCTGGAAAATAACGTCGGTGCTGCTTTGGCCGCTTTGCAGGCACAGATGCTGCTGCACCGCCAGGCCCACCGAGGAGGTGAGCACCAACAGGGCCAGCCAGACACTGAAGAGCCGATGGAGCAGTGGACGTTTCATAAGCAGCAGCCACAAAGATACGGAATACCACGCGGGGGCTGCGTGCGGAATTGCGAGGGGCGTGTTCAGTATTAGGGGTTTTAGAAAGCTGTGCCCCAAGAAAAACCGGTTTGCAGCCCTGGGCCGTTGGCGTTGCCCTTTGGATGCGTACTTTTGATTTTCGCCGATTTCAACGCGGAACCCGAATTACCTGCCGTGAACGACTACGCCAACGATACCGCCTACCACCGCCCGGTGATGCTGCGCGAGTGCCTCGAAGCCCTCGATCTGCAGCCCGGGGGCCGCTACGTGGACGTTACTTTCGGCGGCGGCGGCCACTCGGCCCGCATGCTGGAGCGCCTGCAAAGCCCCGGCCACCTCTACAGCTTCGACCAGGATGCCGACGCCGAGGCCGAGGCCGCCCAGCTGGCACGCCCCGAGTTCACGTTCATCCGCGCCAACTTCCGCCACCTGTTTCAGGAGCTCAACCAGCGCGGGGTACTGCCCGTCGATGGCCTGCTGGCCGATTTGGGCGTGTCGTCGCACCAGTTCGATACGCCGGAGCGCGGCTTCAGCACCCGTTTCGACGGGCCGCTGGATATGCGCATGGACCCCGACGGCCCCGACGCCTCGGCCGCCGACCTCATCAACGAGTACTCGGAGGCTGAGCTGCACCGTATTTTTGGCATGTATGGCGAGGTAACTAATGCCCGCACGCTGGCCGCCACGGTGGTTTCGGCGCGGCGCGGGCAGTCCATTACCACTATTTCGGCCCTCAAGAAAGCCATTGCGCCCTGCACGCCGCGGGGCAAGGAGAACAAGTACCTGGCCCAGGTTTTCCAGGCCCTGCGCATCGAGGCCAACGACGAAATGGCCGCTTTGCGCGAGATGCTCGAACAAACCACTCAGGTGCTGCGCCCCGGCGGCCGGCTGGTGGTCATGAGCTACCACTCGCTCGAAGACCGGCTGGTGAAGAACTTTCTGGCTAAGGGTAAATTCTTCGGCGAAGCCGATAAGGATTTGTTTGGCCGTACCGATTTGCCCTTCGAAGTCGTTACCCGCAAGCCCATGGAGGCCACGGCCGAAGAAATTGCCCTCAACAGTCGCGCCCGTTCGGCGAAGCTGCGCATCGCAATCAAAAAGTAAGAAGATGTCCGCCAATACCGTTCGTCCTGCTACCAATCCGCCTCGCACCAACGCGCCCCGCGCCGTGGAGCCAGCGCCGGTGCGCCCGCCGGCAGTGGCCGAGCCGGAGCCGGAAGCGGCCCCCGAGCGGGCACCCCGACCAGTGCGGGCGGCCCGGCCGGTGGCCCCGAAGCGGAGCACGTGGAGCGTGTTTACGCTGCTGGAGCGGGCCACGCCCATGGACGGGCTGTTTCGGGAGGGCCTGCCGGTGCGGCTGCTGCCGCATCTGCTGTTCATCATGTTTCTGGTGCTGCTCTACATCGGCAACACGCACTACGCCACCCGTATGAACCGCAGCATTCAGAAGCTCAAGACTGAAACTGAGGACCTGCGGGCCGACTACACCACGCTCAAATCGGACTACATGGAGGCCAGCAAGCAGAGCGAAGTGGCCCGGCGCGTGGCCGCTTACGGGCTGGCCGAAAGCTCCTCGCCGCCTTTCCGCATTGCCGTGCCCGCCGGGGGCCTCGATGAGGCCAAGCTGGACATGATGCCCGGGCTTACGGCCGACTCGGTGGCCGCCATGACTGCCCGCGCCCGCGTTGACTCGTTGCGCCGGGTAGTGGGCCCGGCCCTGGGCATCGACTCAGTGGTGGAAGTGGGCGCGCCGCCCGTTCCTATCGGCACCGACCTCAACGGCGAGCCAGCTCCGGCCGCCGCTTCATCCAACCGAGCTACAACCCGCCGTCGATGAAAGGAAACGTTAAAAAAAGCATTGTTACCCGCGTACGGCTGGCCTTCCTGGGGGTCTGCCTGTTTTCGGCGGCCATTGTGTGGCGCATCACCCATATTCAGTTTACCGAAGGAGCCAAGTGGAGCGCCCTGGAGCAGGAACGGCGCGTTATCTACCAGCCGGTATTTGCCACCCGCGGCAATATATACTCTGATAATGAGAGTATTATGGCTACCTCGCTGCCCTTTTACCGGGTGGCCTGGGACCCTAGCGTGGTAAACGATGCGCTGTTCAACCAGAAGGTGGACTCGCTGGCCGGGCTGCTGGCTGGCTTTTTTGGCGACCGAAGCAAGCAGGAATATTTCCGCAAGCTCAAGAACGCCCACGACCCCAAAAAGGGCGTGCGCTATATCCGCCTCAACTCGCGGCAAATCAATTATCAGGAGAAAAAGGAGCTGACTTCGTGGCCCATCTTCCGGGAGGGTAAAAACCGGGGCGGGGTTATTTTCGAGAAGATTGATAAGCGCTTCCGGCCCTTTGGCGGGTTGGCCCAGCGCACAATTGGCTTCGTAAACGAAGACAAGAATGGGGCGGGCCTGGAATTCACCTTCAACCGCCACCTGGCCGGCCGCGACGGTGAGGCCCTGTTCGAGCGCCTGCCGGGCGGCAATAAGCCCATCTACGACGGTACCGAGGTGAAGCCCCAGCCGGGCTACGACGTGAAGACGACGCTCGATATCAACCTCCAGGACATGGCCGAAAGTGCCCTCTACAAGTCGCTGGTGCAGAACAACGCCCAGTATGGCACTGTCATTCTGATGGAAGTGGCCACCGGCCACATCAAAGCCGTAGCCAACCTGGGCCGGGTCGCCGACGGCGTGTACCGCGAAAACTACAACTACGCCATTGCCGACCAGGGCCGCACCGAGCCGGGCTCGACCTTCAAGCTGGCCTCGATGATGGCCGTATTTGAGGAAAACCCTGATTTGCAGCTTAACGACACGATTGACACCGGCCGCTCGGGGGCCATGCGCATCGGCGGGGCCGTGAAGACCGACTCGCACCCTTATGGCCGGATTTCCATCCAGCAGGTGTTCGAGAAATCGTCGAACATCGGCGTAGCGCTGCTCACCGACCGCACCTTTAATAAGAACCCCGAGAAGTACACCGACCACCTGAAAAGCTACGGACTCGATAAGCCGCTGGGCTTCCAGATGGCTGGCGAGGCACGGCCCTACATTAAGGACCCCAACGACCGGAGCTGGAGCCGCACGTCGCTGAGTACCATGAGCATCGGCTACGAGCTGAAGCTGGCTCCGCTCCAGACGCTGGCCTTTTACAACGCCGTGGCCAATAATGGGGTGAAGATGCAGCCCATGATTGTAAGCGAAATCAAGCAGGCCGATAAGGTGATTGAGCGGTTTGAGCCGGTGGTACTCAACCCCAAAATCTGCTCCGAGGAAACCTTGCAGAAAGTGCGCACGATGATGGAAGGCGTGGTAGAGCACGGCACGGCCCGCGGCATCCGCACCAGCGACTACCTGATTGCGGGCAAAACCGGTACGGCCTGGAAGTTCAAAAATGGTGCTTACACCCGCACCTATTCCACCAGCTTCTGCGGCTACTTCCCGGCCGACAAGCCCAAGTACAGCTGCATTGTAGTAGTCGATTCGCCCAAAAACGGCCGTATTTACGGTGGCGACGTGGCCGCACCGGTGTTTCGCGAGCTGGCCGACAAGGCTATGGCCCGCGACGCGGCCTCGGAGCGGCCGCTGCTGGCCCGCGCCCCGGTGCGTCGCTCGCCCGTGCCGCTGGTGAAGGCTGGCCTGCAGGACGAGCTGACGATGATGTTCAGCCAGCTGGGGGTGCGCCACCAGGCCACGGCCCCCACCGAAGACTGGGTGCGCACCGCCCGCCCCGACTCGCAGGCCGCCGACGTGCAGCTGCTGCCACTGCCGCTGCGCCCCGGCCGCGTGCCCAACGTGGAGGGCCTGACGCTGCGCGACGCGCTGTTTCTGCTCGAAAACCGCGGCTTGCGGGTACGCACCAGCGGCTCGGGCCGGGTAACCAGCCAGTCGGTAGCCGCCGGCACGCCCGCTAAGCGCGGTACTACAGTAGTGTTGCAGTTGGAGCCGATTGGTATGCTGCCGCCGCCGCTGGCAGTGGTTACTACTGTGCCTTAATAATTGAACTGAGAAATGGCGTAGAGACGCAAAATATTGCGTCTCTGCACCGTTCAATAGTACTGCGAAACACTGCGAGAAATCAACTTGAAAAACCTGCAACTCCTCACCCAGAGCGTAACCGTGCTCGACCAGCGCGGGCCGACGGACGCTCCCGTTACCGCCCTCACGCTTGATTCGCGCCAGGCGGGGCCGGGAACCGTGTTTTTTGCCCTGCGCGGCACGGCTGCCGACGGCCACCAGTTTATCCAGAAAGCAGTAGAAAGGGGCGCGACCGTGGTAGTGTGCGAGGAGCTGCCGGCCGAGCTGAACCCGGCCACCAGCTACGTGCAAGTGGCCGATTCGGCGGAGGCCATGGCCCTGATGGCGGCCGAGTTTTACGGGCATCCGTCGCGGCAGCTGCAGCTGGTGGGCATTACGGGCACCAACGGTAAAACCACCTGCGCCACCATGCTGCACAAGCTGTTCCGCGAGCTAGGCTACCACTGCGGGCTGCTGAGCACGGTGCAGAACCAGATAAACGAGCAGGTGATTCCGAGCACCCACACCACGCCCGACGCCATCCGCCTGAACGAGCTGCTGGCCCAGATGCTGCGCGCCGGCTGCACCCACGTATTTATAGAAGTCAGCTCGCACGCCGTGGTCCAGCACCGCGTTACGGGCCTGCACTTCGCGGGCGGCGTGTTCACCAACCTCAGCCACGACCACCTCGACTACCACGGTACCTTCGACGCGTATCTGAAGGCCAAAAAGGGCTTTTTCGATATGCTGCCGAAGTCGGGCTTTGCCCTGAGCAACGCCGACGACAAGCGCGGGGCCGTGATGCTGCAGAACGTGGCCGGGCGCCGCGAGCTGTACTCGTTGCGCGGCCACGGTGAGTTTCGGGCGCGGCTGCTGGAAAACGCGGTGCACGGCCTCCACCTTGAAATTGAGGGCCGGGAGGTGCAGTTCCGGCTCATCGGCGTGTTCAACGCCTACAACCTGCTAGCCATTTACGGTACGGCGGTGCTGCTGGGTGAGGACCCCACCGAAGTGCTGACGGTGCTGTCAGGCCTGACCTCGGCGCCCGGCCGCTTCGAGCCGGTGGTATCGGAGAAAGCGCGCATCACGGGTATCGTAGATTACGCCCACACGCCCGACGCGCTGGAAAACGTGCTCCAGACCTTGGCCGACATCCGCCAGCCCAGCCAGCAGATTATTACGATAGTGGGCTGCGGCGGCAACCGCGACGGAGCCAAGCGCCCCGAAATGGCCCGCCTCGCCGCCGTGCTGTCCGACCGCGCCGTGCTGACCTCCGACAACCCGCGCTTCGAAGACCCCAACGATATTCTCGCCCAGATGCAGACCGGCGTACCGGCCGCCGCGCTGGGTAAAGTCCTCACCATTGCCGACCGGCGCGAAGCCATCAAAACCGCCGTAGCCCTGGCCCAGCCCGGCGACATCGTGCTGGTAGCCGGCAAAGGCCACGAAACCTACCAGGAAATCAAAGGCATCAAAAACGACTTCGACGATAAGCAGGTGCTGATAGAGCTGTTCGCGCTGCTGGGGAAGTGAGTTTGGTAGTTGAGAAAGAACGTCATGCAGAGCGCAGCGAAGCATCTCGCGTGCTGACGTTGAGTTACCATTCCAACGTCAGCACGCGAGATGCTTCGCTGCGCTCTGCATGACAGGTTCTATTTCACCCTTCATCCTCCAAAAACTCCCCACTTACTATTAATCACTAACCACTAAAATCTACCTTTGCGCTTCAACCCGCCCGCCGACCACCGCGCCCATGCTGTACTACCTGTTCAATTACCTTTATAAGGTACACCACATTCCGGGCACCGGCGTGATGCAGTACAGCTCGTTTCGGGCGGCGCTGGCCATCGTTTCGTCGCTGATTATTGCGCAGTACTTCGGCGCGCCGCTGATTCGGCTGCTGCAGCGCCAGCAGATTGGCGAAACCATTCGCGACCTGGGTCTGCAGGGGCAGGCCGAGAAAAAGGGCACCCCCACCATGGGCGGCCTCATTATTCTGCTGGCCATTCTGGTGCCGGTGCTGCTGTTTGCCAAGCTCGACAATATCTACATCATCCTCATGCTGCTCAGCACCGTTTGGCTGGGGTTGATTGGCTTCGTCGACGACTATATTAAGGTGGTGAAGAAGGACAAGGAGGGGCTGGCCGGGCGCTTCAAGATTCTGGGCCAGGTGGGCCTGGGCCTCACGGTGGGCTGGGTGCTATTCTTCAGCAACGACGTAACCGTGCGCCAGTATGTGCTGGCCGACGGTTCATTTTCGGCCGTAGATGCCAGCACAGTGTACCAGGACGTGAAGCTGATGATTACCACGGTGCCGTTCATCAAGAACAACGAGCTTAACTATGGCGACCTGTTTGCCACGGCCGGCGACTTTTTCAACGAGTACTACGCCTTCTTCTACATTCCCATCGTCATCCTCATCATCACCGCCGTCAGCAATGGGGCCAACCTCACCGACGGCCTCGACGGGCTGGCGGCGGGCACCTCGGCCATTATTGGTACCACGCTGGCCGTTTTTGCCTTCGTGAGCGGCAACGCCCTGCTGGCCGACTACCTCGATGTCATGTTCATTCCGAATTCGGGCGAGCTGGTCATCTTCTGTGCCGCTTTCGTGGGGGCTTGCGTGGGCTTTCTGTGGTACAATAGCTACCCGGCCCAGGTGTTTATGGGCGACACCGGCTCGCTGGCCATCGGCGGTATCATTGCCGTGCTGGCCCTCATCGTGCGTAAGGAGCTGCTGATTCCGGTACTCTGCGGGGTGTTTCTGATTGAAAGCCTCTCGGTGATGGCGCAGGTGAGCTACTTCAAATACACCCGTCGCAAATACGGCGAGGGCCGGCGGCTGCTCCGTATGTCGCCCTTGCACCACCACTACCAGAAGCTTGGTTATCACGAGTCCAAAATAGTGTCGCGCTTCTGGATTGTGAGCATCATGCTGGCCGTATTGACTTTGGTTACCTTGAAGCTCCGCTAACAATTTTTCACGCAGGGTCTCGCAGTGGCTGACGCAGTGTCGCGCAGTGAACGACCACCGCGAGATCCTGCGTGAACCCCAAAAGAACAACTATGCACTACGTAATTCTGGGAGCCGGCGAGAGTGGGGTAGGGGCGGCGCTGCTGGCCCAGGCCAAGGGCCACACCGTTTTCGTGTCCGACCAAAGCCCTATTCAGCCCAAATACCAGGCGAAGCTGCGCAACGCCAATATCCGGTTCGAGGAAGGCGGGCACACGCTGGCCGAAATCCTGACGGCCGATGAGGTGGTGAAAAGCCCTGGCATCCCGGAAAAAGCGGCCGTTATTCAGGAGCTGCGCAAAAAGGGTACGCCTATTATTTCCGAAATTGAGCTGGCCGGGCGCTACACCCGGGCCCGGTGCATCGCCATTACGGGCACCAACGGCAAAACCACCACCACGCTGCTCACCTACCACTTGCTGAAGGAAAGCGGCCTGAACGTGGGGCTGGCCGGTAACGTAGGCTACTCGCTGGCCGAGCAGGTTATTGCCGATGCGCACGACTACTACGTGCTGGAATTGAGCTCTTTCCAGCTCGATGATACCTACGACTTTCAGCCCTGGGTGGCGGTGCTGCTCAACATCACCCCCGACCACCTCGACCGCTACGACTACTCGCTCGAACAGTACGCCAAGGCCAAGCTGCGCATCACCCAAAACCAGGACAGCAGCAATTTCTTCATCTACAACGCCGACGACGAAACCATCCAGCGCTACTACCCCGGCGCGCTGCGGCCGGTGCGCCAGCTGCCCTTCAGCCTGCACCACCGCCCCGATTTCCACCTGGCCGGCTACTACACCGAAGAAGACGAGGTACGCGTGGATTTGCTGCCCGGTTTCTATAGCAAAACTGAGGCAATCAGCACCGCTGCGTCGCCGCTCATCGGCCAGCACAACCGCCAGAACGCGCTGGCCGCCATTCTGTGCGCCCGCCTGGCCGGCCTGGAAGCCCCGCAGATTGAGGCCGCTCTGGCCTCGTTCCGCAACGCTGACCACCGCCTGCAGTTGGTGGGTGAGCACAACGGCGTGCGCTTCATCAACGACAGCAAGGCCACCAACGTGGAGGCTGCCTGGTACGCCCTCGACGGCATCAGGGTCCCGATTGTGTGGATTGCGGGCGGCACTGACAAGGGCAACGACTACAGCAGTCTGCAGCCGCTGGCCGAAAGCCGCGTAAAAGCGCTAATTTGCCTGGGGCTCGACAACGAAAAGCTCCGCGCCAGCTTCGGCAGCGTGGTGCCGCACCTCGAAGAAACCCAAAGCATGGCCGCCGCCGTGCAGCGGGCCGCCGCCCTCGCCGCCCCCGGCGACGTGGTGCTGCTCTCGCCCGCCTGCGCGTCGTTCGACCTGTTTCAGAACTACGAGGACCGCGGACGGCAGTTTGCTGCCGCCGTGGCCGCGCTGGAGGCTGAAGTGTAGATGTCGTAAAAGAACGTCGTGCTTCATCTGGCGTCCGCTTGCCGAAGCAGTTCTACCGCTTCGTTGCAGTAGTAATCCAACGGCATATTTACCGGTGCGGTAGAGATGCTTCGACTACAACTTGCGCCTTCGCAGACGACAGATGCAGCATGACACGTTCGTGTTCCTATTCGAACATAAAAAATTAGTGCAATCACCTCTAATCAACAAAAATTAGTGATTAATAACTGGCTTCGGAAAAACCTCAAGGGCGACCCTATTCTGTGGGGTATCGTGCTGCTGTTTTCGCTGATTTCCATTGCCGTGGTGTATTCGGCGACGGGCACGCTGGCCTACAAGAGCCGCGGCGGCAACACCGAGTACTTCCTCTTCAAGCACACCAGCCTGATTTTTGTGGGCCTGCTGTTTATGTGGCTGGCACACCGCATCGACTACCGCCACTACTCGCGCCTCTCGCTGTATGCGCTGCTGGCCTCGGTGCCGCTGCTCATCTTCACCTTCGTGATGGGCTCGACGCTCAACGAGGCCTCGCGCTGGCTCACCATCCCGGTCATCAACCAGACCTTCCAGCCCTCCGACCTGGCCAAGCTGGCCCTCATTACGCACCTGGCCTCCATGCTCAGCCGCCGCCAGCAAAACGTGGGCGACTTCAAAACCACGCTGCTGCCGGTAATGCTGTGGGTGGGCGTCATCTGTGGGCTTATTATTCTGTCGAATGCCTCCACAGCGCTGCTGCTGTTCGCCACCTGCCTGCTGCTGATGTTTATTGGGCGCGTGCCACTCAAGCAGATGGCTGTGATGGTAGTGATTGGCGTTGTGATTGGCGGCGTGGGCCTGGTGGCGGGGCAGCGCTGGAAAACGGTGCAGTCGCGCATTGAGAGCTTCACCGACAAGAGCAAGCCGGTGCCGTTTCAGCTGGAGCACGCCTACATTGCCGAGGCCACCGGCGGCCTGTTCGGCAAGGGGCCCGGCAAAAGCACCGAGCGCAACATCATGCCCCACCCATATTCCGACTTCATCTACGCCATCATTATCGAAGAATACGGCCTGTTTGGGGGCGTAATAGTGCTGTTCCTATATCTGGCCTTTCTCTATCGAGGGCTGAAAACGGTGATGAATAGTTACGGGGCCTTCGGGGGGCTGCTTTCAGCGGGCCTTACCTTTAGCTTGGTCCTGCAGGCGATGGTGAACATGGGCGTGGCCGTGGGCCTGGGCCCGATTACCGGCCTGCCGCTGCCGCTACTGAGCATGGGCGGTACCTCGCTTATCTTCACTGGCATCAGCATTGGCATTATTCTGGCCGTCAGCCGGGGCGAGCGGGAAATCCGCCCCATGACCGACCAGCCCGCCGATACGGCCCGCATCCCGAAAGTATCGGTCAGCTATTAGCCGATAATTATGAGCTGTTAGCTCTCGTCCATAATGCAGTTGGCGGTCAAAAGCTAACAGCTCTCAGCTAAAAGCTCAAAACCATGAAACTCATCATCAGCGGCGGCGGCACCGGGGGGCACATTTTTCCGGCCGTGGCCATTGCCAACGAAGTGCGCCGCCGGTTTCCCGCCGCTGAAATTCTGTTTGTGGGCGCCAATGGGCGCATGGAGATGACGCGGGTGCCCGAGGCCGGCTACGAAATTATCGGCCTCGATATTGCCGGCCTGCAGCGCAGCCTGACACCCAAAAACCTGCTGTTCCCGATTAAGGTAATGCGGGCCGTGCGCAAGGCGGGCAAAATCATCGAGAAATTCCGGCCCGATGCCGTAGTGGGCGTAGGCGGCTACGCCTCGGCCCCGGTGCTGCTGGCGGCCACCTCGCGAGGCATTCCGGCCCTTATTCAGGAGCAGAACTCCTACGCCGGCCTTGTAAACAAGCTGCTGGCCAAGCGGGTGCAGCGCATCTGCGTGGCTTACGAGGGCATGGACAAGTTCTTCCCCAACGACCGGCTGACGCTGACCGGCAACCCCGTCCGCACCGAAATTACCGCCGGCCAGCGCGCCGAAGCCCTGGCTTTCTTCGGGGTCGATGCCGCCCGTCCGGTGCTGCTCGTTATCGGGGGCAGCTTGGGGGCGCGCACGCTCAACCAGGCCACCGCCGCTGCCCTGTCCCGTCTGCAGGAGGCCGGCGTACAGCTGCTCTGGCAAACCGGTAAGCTCTACTTCCCCGAAGCCGAAAAGCAGGCCGCACCGTTTGCCGCCGCCGGTTTGCAGGCCCTGGAATTCATCCGTCGCATGGACCTGGCCTACGCCGCCGCCGACGTAGTGGTGAGCCGGGCCGGAGCCCTGTCGGTGTCGGAGCTGTGCCTGACGGGCAAGCCCAGCATCCTGGTGCCCTCGCCCAATGTGGCCGAAGACCACCAGACCAAGAACGCCCTGGCCCTCACTACCAAGGATGCGGCCCTGCTCGTGCGCGACGCCGATGCCGCCGCCACGCTCTACGACGAAGCGTTGGCGCTGCTCCGGAACCCAACGCGACAGCAGCAGCTGGCCACCAATATCCGGCAGCTGGCCCGCCCCCAGGCCACGGCCACGATTGTGGATGAACTGCTGAAACTGATTCCGAACGCGGGGTGAGAAATACGGCCGTAGGGGTGGGGCTTGCCCCCACCCGCCGTTAAACGACTGTTCCACCTGTACCCAACGGCGGGCGGGGGCAAGCCCCGCCCCTACGGCCACCATCCAAGCTCTTCACCCCTTAAAATGAAATCCAACGTCTTCTTCCTTGGTATCGGTGGCATCGGCATGTCGGCGCTGGCACGCTGGTTCCGGGCCAACGGGCACGTGGTAAGCGGCTACGACAAAACCCGCACGCCCCTGACCGATGCCCTGACGGCCGAGGGTATCACGATTCACTATGACGACGCGGTGGAAAGTATTCCGGTGGCCGTGCGCGAAAACCCCGCCGACACGCTGGTCGTGCTCACGCCTGCCATTCCGAAGGACCATCGCGAATGGGCCTGGCTGCGTGAATGGGGCTACGACATCCGCAAGCGCAGCCAGGTGCTGGGCGTGCTCACCGCCGGCCGGCCCACCATTGCGGTGGCCGGCACCCACGGCAAAACCACCACCAGCAGCATGGTGGCGCACCTGCTGCATCATGCCGGTGTGCCGTGCGCCGCGTTTCTGGGTGGTATCAGCGTAAACCTAGGCTCGAACCTGCTGCTGCCGGAATCAATTAAAAATTTGAGTGTAGAAAGTGATAATCAGGCGGCAGAAACGAGTAATGAAACAGCAACTGAAAATATTCCCGTCGTAGTTGAAGCGGATGAGTATGACCGGAGCTTTCTGACGCTGTTTCCAACGGTGGCCATCGTGACGAGTACCGATGCCGACCACCTCGATATTTACGGGGATGCCGAAACGCTGCTGGAGTCGTTCCGGCAGTTTGTGGGGCAGATTCAGCCGGGCGGCACGCTAATCATCAACCACACCGCCGATGCCAGCGTGGCCGCCGCCGCGCCGGCCGGGGTGCGGGTGCTGCGCTACGGCCTCTCGCCCGAACAGGGGCCGGAGCTGTATGCCACCAATATTACCGCCGAGGGTCACTTGTTCCGCTTCGATATGCATGGGCCAACCGGGCCGGCCACGTTGAACGAGCCAGAGCGGACGAAGCTAACAGCTAAAATAGAAGGGCTGGAGTTGGCCGTGCCGGGTTTTCATAACGTGGAGAACATGCTGGCCGCCGCCTGCGTGGCCCGCCTATATGGCCTCAGCGACGAGCAGCTGCGCGCCGCCGTGGCCGCTTACCGGGGCGTAAAGCGCCGTTTTGAGTTCATCGTGACGGCCGGCACGCCTGAGCAACCCAAGGTGTACGTGGACGATTACGCCCACCATCCGCGCGAAATCGAGGCCTTTCTGCAGTCGTTGCGGGCCCTGTATCCGGGGCGGCGGCTGCGGGTGGTTTTTCAGCCCCACCTCTACAGCCGCACCCGCGATTTTGCCCCCGGATTCGCTGAGAGTCTGAGCCTTGCCGACGAAGTGGTGCTACTCGACATCTACCCGGCCCGCGAGCAGCCGCTGCCGGGCGTCACGTCGGAGTTGATATTGTCCCAAATCACGGCGCCGGTAAAATCTCTCCAAACCAAGGCCGAAATTTTGCAGAATGCCGAAACCAATCCGAATTTTGACGTATTAGCCACCGTAGGCGCCGGCGACATCGACCAGTTAGTGCCTCAATTAAAGAATATTTTGAATATTCGCTGGCTGAATGGCTGAGCTGCCCGGCCGGCCGTGTGCTGGCAACCAGGAACCGCTCCTATAGCAAGACCACCACGTCATTCATTTTTCTTTTGACCCCAGTACCAAACCTCGAATGAAGCGCGACGCCAAGAATCTGCTTATTGCCACCATATGCCTGCTACTGCTGCTGGGGCTGGGGGCATTTGCGGCCGTGCGGCAGGCCAACCGCAAGGTAGGGGGCGTCATTGTGTCGGTCAGCAACGAGTTCAACAACTTTTTCATCGGCCAGCGCGAAGTAACCGGCCTGCTGACCCGACAGGGCCGCGACCGGCTGGAGGGCTCCGCGCCCTCCGACATCGACCTGAAGGCCCTCGAAGCGCGCCTCAAGGCCCACAGCTTCGTGAAGGAGGCCCAGGTGTACCGCGACTTGGCCGGCAACCTGCACGCCGACGTGCGCCAGAGCCGCCCTATTGCCCGCCTCGTGCACGCCGACTCGCGTCAGGACAGCTACCTCGATGCCGACGGGCGCCGCCTGCCGCTTTCCTCGCTGTTCACGGCCCGGGTAGTGCCCATCTCGCGGACTGGCGGCGTACCGCTGGCCGCCTCCTTCTTTCAGGACAGCAGCGGCACACGTTACCTCAAGTTTCTGCGTTACATCGACGAAAAACCGTTCTGGCGCGCGCAGGTCGCCGAAATATTTGTGGCGCCTAATGGAAAGATTTCATTCACCCAACAGGTAGGTGACCAGCGGGTCGAATTTGGCTTTCCTGATAATATTTCTGAAAAATTCGCGAAACTGATGGTATTTTACCGTCAAATTCCGCCGGTGCTTGGCTGGGACACGTACCACCGCGTCAACGTCGAATTCAAGGATCAAATCATCTGCGAATAAAATTATCCGTCTAAAACGCTACCTTAAAGCGGATTAAACGCCCTTTCCCTGCCTGCACCTGCCAACCTCTCGCCCATCCTCCTCATGCAACACGATAAAATTGTAGTCGGCCTCGATATCGGTACCACCAAAATATGCGCCTTGGTGGGTCGCAAAAATGAATTTGGCAAGCTTGAAATTCTTGGTTTGGGCAAGGCCGTGTCGGAAGGCGTGGTGCGGGGAATTGTGTCGAATATCGACAAGACAGTAGACGCTATCAAGAAGGCCATCAAGCAGGCGGAGGAGCAGTCGGGCATCAACATCGGCGTGGTGAACGTGGGCATTGCGGGCCAGCACATCAAGAGCCTGCAGCACAACGGCAGCATCACGCGTGCCTCGGCCGAAACCGAAATAACCCAGGCCGACGTGGAGCGCCTCACCAGCGACATGTACCGCCTCGTGACGCCCCCCGGCTCCCAGATCATCCACGTAATGCCCCAGGACTACAAGGTGGATTACGAGGAGGGTATCTTGGACCCCGTGGGCATGTCGGGGGTGCGCTTGGAGGGCAATTTCCACATCATCACGGCGCAGAGCACGGCCATCAACAACGTGTATAAGTGCGTTACGAAGGCCGGGCTGGAGATTGACAACCTGATTCTGGAGCCGCTGGCTTCGAGCATGTCGGTGCTGAGCGATGAGGAGAAGGAGGCCGGCGTGGCCCTGGTTGACATTGGCGGCGGCACGACCGATCTGGCCATCTTCAAGGACGGCATCATCCGCCACGCGGCGGTGCTGCCCTTCGGCGGCAACATCATCACTACCGACATCAAGCAGGGCTGCCAAGTGATGCAGAACCAGGCCGAGCAGCTTAAGGTGAAGTTCGGCAAGGCTATTGCCGAGGAAGCCTCGGAGTACGAAATCGTGAGCATCCCGGGCCTGCGCGACCGGGCCCCGAAGGAAATCAGCCTGAAAAACCTGGCCTACATTATTGAGGCCCGGATGGAGGAAATCGTGGAGCTGGTGTACGCCGAGATTCAGCGCCTGGGCTTCCAGGACAAGCTGGCGGCCGGCATCGTGATGACCGGCGGCGGCTCGCAGCTCCAGAATCTGGTGCAGCTGGCTGAGTACGTTACCGGTCTCGATACGCGCATCGGCTACCCCAACGAGCACTTGGGCAAGAGCAAGATTGAAGCCGTGAAGTCGCCCATGTACGCCACCACGGTGGGCTTGGTGCTGGCCGGCTACCGTTCGCTCGACGACCGCCTGGCCCAGCGCGGCTACGAGGAGCCCGAGCAGGAGCAGAACTACTACGTGCCCACGCCCGAAGCGCGCCCCGCAGTGGCGGCGCAAACTCCGGGTACTCCGGCCGCTCCGGCAGCCGAGAAGGCTGCCAAAAAGCCGGGCGCCGGTGATTTTTTTCAACGGATTCTTAATCGCACGAAAGACCTGCTGATTAACGATTTCGACGACAAACAGTATTAATGTCAATTGAAAATTAAGAGTTAGAAGTTAGGAGTTGTTGTTCTGCCAAGACCGTCAATTTTTAATTTTTAATTTTTGGCTTTTAATTCCTAATTGACCCTACGCATGAATTATACCTTCGACATTCAGCCGCAATCGACCTCCATCATCAAAGTGATTGGTGTGGGGGGCGGCGGTTCCAATGCGGTCAAACACATGTATGCCCAGGGCATAAAAGACGTGGAGTTTGTTATCTGCAATACCGATAAGCAGGCTCTGGCATCGTCGCCCGTACCCAACCGCATGCAAATCGGCATCGACCTGACCGAAGGGCTGGGGGCGGGGGCGAACCCCGAGCGGGGCAAACAGGCTGCTATCGAGAGCCGTGAACAGATTCGGGAGCTGCTGAGCAATGGTACCCGCATGGTGTTCATTACGGCAGGCATGGGCGGTGGCACCGGTACCGGGGCCGCGCCGGTAATTGCCAAGGTGGCCAAGGAGCTGGGCATTCTGACAGTAGGTATCGTAACGGCCCCGTTTCTGTTTGAGGGCCGCAAGAAGCGCCAGCAGGCCGAGCAGGGCATTAAGGAGTTGAGCGAAGATTGCGACACGGTACTGGTAATTCTCAACGACAAGATCCGCGAGATGTACGGCAACCTGCCCCTGAGCGCGGCCTTCGCCAAGGCCGATACCGTGCTGACGACGGCGGCCAAGTCGATTGCCGAGATTATCACGGTGACTTCGGACGTGAACGTGGACTTCGAAGACGTGAAAACGGTGATGAAGGACTCGGGCGCGGCCGTAATGGGCAGCAGCGTAACGGAGGGCGAGAACCGCGCTGCCCGTGCCGCCGAAGAGGCCCTGGCTTCGCCGTTGCTCAACAACACCGACATCCACGGTGCCCAGCGCATCCTGCTCAGCATCATGTCGGGTGACCAGGCTGAGCTGGAGATGGACGAGCTGACCGAAATCACGGAGTACATCCAGGAGAAGGCCGGGCAGAACGCCGAGGTTATTTTCGGCCACGGCATCGACCCTTCGCTGGGCCAGAGTATCCGCGTAACCGTCATTGCCACCGGCTTCGCCCGCGACGCCCACAACATTACGGCCGTAGTGCCCCGCGACGATGCCCGCGCCGACCCCAAGACCGGGCCGGACCGGCAGGATGAGGAGCCTGCTGCGGCCGCGCCGTTTGTGCCTACGTTTGGCAGCCCCGCGCCCGTCGAGCCCCCGGTAGTAGTCCGCGACCTCGATACCACGCCCCCGCAGCACAGCACCGCGCCGGTTTCGGCGCCCTCTATGCCCGCGCCCGAGCCACAACTGCAGTACCAGTATCCGCCGCAGACGCCTGTGGCTACCCTGCAGCACAGCATACCCCGGCCCTCACTGGAAGCCCGGGCCGAAGACCGACGCCAGCGCCTGCAGGCTCTGAGCAACGGCCTGACCAATGACGCGCTGAAAGATCAGCTGGAAACCCCCGCGTACCTGCGCCGACAGGTGAAGCTGGAAAACGTGGTGCCTTCTTCGGAGCAGAACGTGAGCCGCTTTAACCTGTCTGACGATAACGAGCTGCTGGGTGATAACCGCTTCCTGCACGACAACGTGGATTAATCGGCAGACTTAGCAGCCTACAAAGCAAGAGGCCGCCCCGAGGAATTCGGGGTGCTCTCTTTGTAGGCTGGCTTCTATCGTAACGAATCTGTCCGCGTGGGCTGGGCCGAATCGGCCGGGAATTTGCCGGGGTGCATCATTTCGCGTTCGGGGGCAAGCTGGCTGTTTTTGCCCCGCCGGGGCGTGAGCGTACAGGCGCTCAGCAAGGCTAAACCAGAAAGCAACAGTATATATTTCATCGGCAGAATACAGTTGAACGAAACAGCGCTTACGCAGATAGCCGGCTTTCAGCCATCAGTTGGTTCGTCAACGGCATCGGCCCCGCCGTATTGTGCCTGCCTTGGCCGCTTTCTGCTACCGTCAGGTTGCCTAAAACTTCATTAAGTGCGTTATCTGCTCGCGCAGCAGCAGCTGGTAGAGGGGTTCCGTCAGTTGGCCGTCATCGTTCAGGTGCTTATCGATGAAGGGGAGGCGCACACGTTGGGGGAGTACAGCCGTTCCCAGATACATGAGTATATCGGTGAGGTGGTTGAGCGGTAGCAGGCCGCCCTGTCCGCCACTGCTTAGTCCTACCAGCGCCGCCTTTTTGTTGCTTAGCGCCGACGGATAGGGCAGACCATCGATAAAGGCCTTCAGCACACCCGGAAACGAGCAATTATATTCGGGAACAATAAACACCAGTTTGTCGGCGGCACTAGCCTGCTTAGCCAGGCGATTGAAGCCATCATGGCTGCCGGCATTATCATAGAGCGCCGAAAATGTGAAATCGGCTGGTAGCTCCAGCAAGTCCAGAATAGAGGCCTCGACCTCGTGCTCAGCCAGCAGGCGGGCGTACAAATCGGCTAGGCGGCGGGCGCGGGAATTGGGGCGGTTGGTGCCAACAACAATTGTGAGCATTCGATGAGTCAAAAATAAGGCGAAAGGCAAAGATAGCGGCCGTCTTTTGGCCACAAAAAAGGCGAAACGGGAGCCCGTTTCGCCTTTTCAGGGAATCCTGACAGGATAACCGCCGAAGCTTACGCCAGGTTATTAGAAGTAGCCTTGGCCGATAGGAATTCTTGGTTGAGAATGGCAATGTTTTCGAGCGAGATACCCACCGGGCACTCGGCGGCACAGGAGCCGATGTTGGTGCAGGCGCCGAAGCCTTCCAAATCCATCTGGGCAACCATGTTCTCAACACGAGTCTTGCGCTCCACATGGCCCTGGGGCAGCAGCGCGAGCTGGCTCACTTTTGCCGACACGAACAACATGGCCGAAGCGTTTTTGCAGGCTGCCACGCAGGCACCACAACCGATGCAGGTTGCAGCCTCAAAAGCGCGGTCAGCAATATCCTTCGGAATTGGGATTTCGTTGGCGTCGGGCGTACCACCAGTGTTGATGCTCACATAGCCCCCCGCCTGAATGATGCGGTCGAAGGCCGAGCGGTCTACACTCAGGTCTTTGTTGATGGGGAATGCCGCTGCGCGCCAGGGCTCGATGGTAATAGTGTCACCATCGGAGAACTTGCGCATGTGCAACTGGCAGGTGGTCGTACCTTGCTCAGGACCGTGGGCCCGGCCATTGATGAACAGGTTGCACGAGCCACAAATGCCCTCACGGCAGTCGTGGTCGAAGGCTACCGGCTCCTGGCCCTGGCGCAGCAGGTCCTCATTAAGCACATCGAGCATTTCCAGGAACGACATGTCGGGCGAGATGTCCTTTACCTTGTAATCGACGATGCCACCCTCGCTGACACGGTTTTTCTGCCGCCACACCTTCAGGGTGAGGTTCATTGGTTTGGCGTTGGGGTTACTTCCGGCCATTGTTTTATTTGCTTCAAGCTTTCAGCAACAAGCTGCAAGCTTTTCAATTAGAAATTAAGACTACCGAACTGACCTTGCAGCTTGCGGCTTATAGCTGGCAGCTTACTTGTAGCTGCGCTGGGTGAGTTTCACGTTTTCGAACGTCAACTCCTCCTTATTCAGCTTTTCGGGCTGGTTGTCGCCCATGTACTCCCAAGCGGCCACGTAGGCGTAGTCGTCGTCGTTACGCAGCGCCTCGCCCTCGGGGGTCTGGTACTCCTCGCGGAAGTGACCACCGCAGCTTTCGTTGCGGTCCAGCGCATCATCCACCATCAGCTCGCCCAACTCCAGGAAGTCGGCCACGCGGCCGGCCTTCTCCAGGGCCTGGTTCATTTCGGTTTCGGTACCGGCCAGCTTCAGGTCGCTCCAGAACTCCTGGCGCAACTTAGCAATTTCCTGCTTGGCGAAACGCAGGCCCTCGGCATTGCGCGACATGCCGCAGTACTCCCACATCAGGTTGCCGAGCTTCTTATGGAAGTCGTCGGGAGTGCGGGTACCGTTGATGGACATCATCTGCTGCACGCGGGCCTGCACAGCGGCCGTAGCCTCGGCAAAGGCGGGGTCTTCGGTCGTTACAGGCTTGGGCGGCGTAGATGCCAGGTAATCGCCAATAGTGTAGGGAATCACGAAATACCCGTCGGCTAGGCCCTGCATGAGGGCCGAAGCACCAAGGCGGTTGGCACCGTGGTCGGAGAAGTTGCACTCGCCGGTAGCGTAGAGGCCCTTCACCGTGGTCTGCAGGTTGTAGTCAACCCAGAGGCCACCCATAGTGTAGTGAACGGCCGGGTAAATGCGCATGGGCCGCTCGTAGGGGTTTTCGCCGGTGATTTTGGCGTACATATCGAACAGGTTGCCGTACTTCTGGCTCACTGCCTCGGCCGAGGTGCGCTTGATAACGTCCGCGAAGTCGAGGTACACGGCCAGGCCGGTTGAGCCTACGCCCTTGCCCTCGTCGCACATCTGCTTGGCATTGCGCGAAGCCACGTCGCGGGGCACCAGGTTACCGAAAGCCGGGTACTTGCGCTCCAGGAAGTAGTCACGGTCGTCCTCCTGAATATCGTTTACATCGATTTCGCCCTTGCGCAGACGCTCGGCCGTTTCCTTGGTAGCCGGTACCCATACGCGGCCGTCGTTACGCAACGACTCCGACATCAGCGTCAACTTCGACTGATAGTCGCCCGACACGGGAATGCAGGTGGGGTGAATCTGGGTGAAGCAGGGGTTGGCGAAGTACGCGCCCTTTTTGTGGGCCCGCCACGCGGCGGTGGCGTTGCAGTACATGGCGTTGGTGCTCAGGAAGAACACGTTGCCGTAGCCGCCAGTGGCCAATACTACCGCGTGGGCCGCGTGCTGTTCGATTTCGCCGGTGAGCAGATTGCGGGTGATGATGCCGCGGGCCTGCCCGTCCACCGTCACCAGGTCCAGCATTTCGGAGCGGGTGTACAGTTTCACCTTACCATAGGCAACCTGCCGCGAAAGGGCCGAGTAGGCACCCAGCAACAGCTGCTGACCGGTTTGGCCACGAGCGTAGAACGTACGGCTTACCTGGGCACCACCGAACGAGCGGTTAGCCAGCAGCCCACCGTATTCGCGGGCGAAGGGTACGCCCTGGGCCACACATTGGTCGATGATGTTGACCGATACCTGGGCCAGGCGGTACACGTTGGCCTCGCGGGAGCGGTAGTCGCCGCCCTTCACAGTATCGTAGAATAGGCGGTAGATGGAGTCGCCGTCGTTCTGGTAGTTCTTGGCGGCATTGATACCGCCCTGAGCCGCAATGGAGTGGGCCCGGCGGGGAGAATCGTGGTAGGTGAAAGCCTTCACGTTGTAGCCCAGCTCGGCCAGGGAGGCCGCGGCCGAAGCACCAGCCAAGCCGGTGCCCACTACGATGATGTCATACTTCCGCTTGTTGGAAGGGTTGACGAGCTTGACGTTGAACTTATGCTTCTCCCACTTCTCGGCTATCGGGCCTTCGGGAAGTTTGGAATCAAGTACCATAAAGGGCAGAATAAGAAGGTGGGAAATTAGCGCAATACGGCTGGTTCCTCGGTCAGCGACTGCTCAACGGTCTGGCCGGTGGCAGGGCGGGGCTGGTACTGATCATCGAAGAACATGACGATCGGAACAAGAGCAAACAGAACCGAAATCACTACTGAGAAAGCGTAACCCGTGTAGTAAACAGCAGGTGTGTATTTAGGATGCTTAAGGCCCAGCGTCTGGAAGCCGCTGCGGAAGCCGTGCCAGAGGTGGTAGCCGAGGGCAATCTGAGCAACTGCATAAAGGGCTACGTACCACGGAATTTTGAACGAGGCGGCGGCTACCGAATACAGGTCGCCGACCGGGTGGTCCATGTTGGGGACCTTCACCATTGCCAGGCCGCCAAAGGCGTCGAAGCGGGAGCGTACCCAGAAATTCATCAGGTGGATAATGAGGAAGATGAGCAGCAGCGTACCCAACAAGGCCATGTTGCGCGAAGACCATTGCGAGTTCTGCTCGGAATGATTGACCACGTAACCCTGGGCACCGCGGGCCTTTTTGTTGTGGTAAGCCAAGGCCAAGCCCTGGTAGATGTGCACGGCAAAGCCCAACATGAGCACGATTTCCATGAACCGGATAACGGGGTTGGTGCCCATGAACTCGGCCCAGAAATTGAAGCTGGCCCCACCATCGTGGCGTAGTAGCTGCAGGTTAATCAGAAGATGCACCACCAGAAACGAGCACAGAAACAAACCTGTGGTGGCCATAACAATTTTGCGGCCGATGCTGCTGGTGAGGGTTTTGGAAATCCAACTCATAGAGAGCTACTAAGTAGGGGTGGGGAAGTCGATTATAACGGTCAAAGTTAAGTGCCCGGCTAGTAGGAAACAATCTGAATAAAGGCCGCGGTCCGGCCGGAATCAAATGAAAGCCAACTCCGTTAGTATCTTGCTTCGGTCTAACAACCTGCGCCGCCCGACTTTTGTTAGGTTTCCGCCGGGTTTTTCCGGACCTTACTTCCAGCAGTTTCTCTGCCCGTTTAGTTGCCTGATTCTATGCGTATCGCTCTACCTATCCGTCCGTTGCAGCGTTGGCTGGCGGGGCTATTTCTGCTGATAGCCTTTCTGACGGCCGCACCGGCTGCCCGCGCCACTCACCTGGCCGCCGGTGATATTCAGGCCCGTACCGACCCCAACAACCCCCGGCGCATCTTTTTTACCCTTTCGCTCTACGTGCGCATTCCGGGCCCCGATGTGGCCGAGGAGCCTTCGGTTATTATCTTTTTCGGCGATAATACTTCCCAGGTCGATATTCCATTCGTATCGCAGACCCGCGTGGCACCAGAGTATCTGCTCAACGTGTACAAGTTCGAGCACACCTACAACTCTACCGGGGCTTACACAGTGGGCTACGCCAGCGTAAACCGGCCGGTGGGGGTGCTGAATATGGCCAACTCGGCCAATGAAAGCTTTTATATCTCGACTACCGTTCTCATCAACGCATTCATTCAGAACACTTCACCCCAACTGCTGGCACCAGCCATCGACAAGGGTAGCGTGGGCCAGGTATTTCTGCATAACCCGGCCGCCTTCGATGCCGAGGGCGACTCACTGGCGTACGAGCTGCGGCCCAGCCAAAAGGCCGGCGACCCGCGCATCGCGCTTGCCAGCGGCAACCGGCTAATCCCTGTAACTACTACCAACTTCACTTTTCCCAACAACCTGCCGGGCATTGATGCCCGCCAGGTGGCCTACAGCGGGCCGCCCGTCGGGGCGCCCGGCGACAAGGCCATCTTCACTATCGACGCTTTCACTGGCCAGGTAGTGTGGAATGCGCCGGCCCAGGTGGGCACGTATAATGTGGCCTTTGTAGTGAAGGAGTACCGCCGCACACCCGGCCGGCCCACCCAGCCCACGCTGCTGAGCGAGACAATCCGCGACATGCAGATTATCGTGCGGCCTCCCAACAACCTCCGCCCCATCATCAACGTGCCGCCCGATGTGTGCGTGGTGGCCAATACACCGGTGCCCGGCGGTACTATAACGGCCACCGACCCCGATGGCAACCCGGTGTTGCTCGAAGCATTTACCGGCCTGCTGCCCATGCCGGCCTCGTTCCAGCAGAGCACCAAAGGACCACCCGTTGCCCGTGCCCTGTTCCAATGGACACCGGCCTGCTCTTTCATCCGGCGCCAGCCCTATCAGGTGCTGTTCAAGGCCACCGATGAGCCCGCGGGCAATATTTCGCCTCTCATTGACCAGCGCATCTGGAACATTACGGTGGTGGGGCCGGCCCCGCAAAACCTGCAAGCCACCCCGCAGGGCAACAATATGCGCCTCGACTGGAACAGCTACAGCTGCCAGAACCCGGGGGCTCAGATTCTGATTTTCCGCCGCGAAAACTGCTTTGCCTTCACGCCTACTACCTGCCAGACCGGGCTGCCCGCCGGCTCGGGCTACGTGCAGATTGGCGCCGTGGGCGTGGGTACCCGCACCTTCCTCGACGACAACAACGGACAAGGCCTGACCCGAGGTAAAACCTACTCGTACCGCATTTATGTGAGGTTTGCTCAGCCCAGCGGGGGCGAAAGCCTGGCTTCCAACGAGGCCTGTGTGAAGGTGGAGGGCCGCTCACCCCGCCTCACCAACGTGACCGTAGACCGCACCGACGTGGCTACGGGCCAGATTACCGTTCGCTGGAACCAGCCGGCTCCGCTGGCCAAGTTTGCCGAGCCCCGCGGCTACCGCCTTTACCGGGCCACCGGCCTCAACCCGGCCGCAGCTGACTTCCGCAAGGTGTTCACCACTAACAACCTGCGCGATACCACCTTTGTGAATACCGGCCTCAACACGCAAGCCAACGCCTACACTTACCGACTCGATTTTTTCAGCAACTCGGCCTTAGCGGCCGACTCGGTGGAGCGTACCCAGCCGGCTTCGAGCGTACGGCTGACGGCTACGCCCAACCCGCTGGCCAGCACAATAGCCGTTAGTTGGGTCTACAATGTGCCCTGGGACAACAGCAAGCGGCCCAGCACCGTGTATCGGCGCGAGCCGGGCGGTACGTTCCGGCCCGTGGGCAAGGCCACCAGCACCACTACCGGCGGCACTTTCGTGGATGATGGTAAGGTGCTGCCGCTGGTGAAAAACCGCACGTACTGTTACTACGTGAAGACCAACGGCACCTACGACATTGCCCTGCCCGATTCGCTCATCAACCTGAGCCAGGAACAGTGCGCGCCGCTGCGGGCCGTGCCCTGCACGCCCATCCTCACGCTCAAGCCTACCAACTGCGACAGTCTAGCCAGCCGCCTGTTCGATTTGCCGACCACGCCTACCTCGGGCATGCGCTTTACCAACTCGCTGAGCTGGACGCTGAGCAACCTGCCCACGCAGGACTGCAGCCGCGACATCGCACAGTATATCATCTACTTCGCACCTACGGCGGCCGACGAGCTGACTGAACTGGCCCGCGTGCCCGGCACCCAGACCACCTATGAGCACACCAATCTGGCTTCGGCCCAGGGCTGCTACGCCATTCAGGCCGTCGATGTGAACGGGGCTGTGAGTGCGCTGAGCAACAAGGAGTGCAAGGATAACTGCCTGTTGTTCCTGCTGCCTAACATCTTTACGCCCAACGGCGACTCGAAAAACGATACGTTCCGGCCCAAGGTGTTCAGCCCGATTGAGCGCACGTCCATTCGGATTTACAACCGCTGGGGCACCAAGGTGTACGAGGGTAGCCAGGACCCGCTCATCAACTGGAACGGGGGTGGCACGGGTGAAGGCAACTCCAACGGCAAAGTGTCGGATGGCATGTATTTCTACCAGGCCGAGGTAACGTTTAAGGATGCCAACCGCACCACCCGTACTTTCAAAGGCTGGGTGCAGATTAACCGCTAGTCATTGTGGTAAAGCCAGAAAAGAGCCGGAATTCCCGTTGGGAATCCGGCTTTTTTTTATGGGAAAGTAGCGGGCTTCTGGGTTGCCCTTGGGGCAGCTGCATCGGGCAGTACCACATTTTTATGCAGCTTGCGGCCGTAATTTTTTCGCCTGCCCCGGCGGCGCTTCCAGCTAGAAGCCGTCGTGGGGCTTATTCTGACCACATGAAAGCAGTTATCTTCCCCGGCCAGGGCAGCCAGTTCAGCGGCATGGGCCGCGAGCTGTACGAGCAGCACCCCGAAGCCAAACGCCTGATGGACCAGGCCAACGAAATCCTGGGCTTTTCGCTTACCGACGCCATGTTTGCGGGTTCCGATGAGGAGCTGCGCCGCACCGACGTAACGCAGCCAGCTATTTTTCTGCACTCGGTGGCATTGGCTGCGGTCCTGCCCGATTTTCGGCCCGATATGGTGGCCGGCCACTCGCTGGGTGAGTTTTCGGCGCTGGTAGCTGCCAAGGTGCTGCGCTTTGAAGACGCCCTGCAGCTGGTAGCGCAGCGGGCCCGTGCCATGCAGGCTGCCTGCCAGGAGCAGCCCGGCACCATGGCCGCCATTCTGGCCCTCGACGACGATACCACAGTCCGCATCTGCCAGGAAATAACGGCGGGCGGCGATATTGTGGTGGCCGCTAACTATAACTGCCCCGGCCAGCTGGTGGTGTCGGGTTCGCAGCGCGGCATCGAGCTGGCCTGCGAGCAGTTGAAGGCCGCCGGGGCCAAGCGCGCCCTGCCGCTTCCCGTGGGCGGCGCTTTCCACTCGCCGCTTATGCAGTCGGCTGAAGCGGCACTGGCCGAAGCCATTGCCAAAACGAGCTTCGCAGCCGGCATTTGCCCGGTATATCAGAACGTGGACGCCGCCCCGCACACCGACCCCGACGAAATCCGCGAAAACCTCGTGCGCCAACTCACCGCCCCCGTCCGCTGGACCCAGAGCGTGCAGCGCATGGTGCAGGACGGTGCCACCGAGTTCGTGGAGTGCGGCCCCGGCAAAGTACTCCAGGGCCTGGTAAAGAAGATTGCGCCGGAAGTAACGGCTGGCTCAGCAGTATTGTAATTCGCTTCAATGCTACCGAAAAGGTCCTGCCAATTCACGGCAGGACCTTTTTTTGTGATTCGAATTTTCTGTTTCACACGCTAGAATCAGCGAGGCTCGCCATCTACCCGCGTAACCGTAAGCTCGTCCGGGCACTCAGCCAGCAGTTCGGCCACGGTGCGGCGGAGCCCCGGATGCACCACAGTTTCCGCAATTTCGGCCAGGGGCAGCAGGGCAAAGCGGCGCTCCGGCAGGCGCGGGTGAGGCAGTTGGAGCTTGGGCGTATTGAGTACCAGGTCGTCGTAGAGCAGAATATCTACGTCGAGGGTGCGGGCACCCCAGCGCACCAGCCGCAGCCGGCCCGCGTGCTGCTCGGCGGCCAGGCAAGCGGCCAGTAGCTGGGCGGGGGAGAGGCTGGTCTGGACTTTTAGGGCTTGGTTGAGGAAGGCTGGCTGCTCGGTCAGGCCCCAGGCAGCTGTTTCGTAAAGGCCCGAGGCAGCCGTTACGGAGCCGGCTGTGCGGCCCAGCTCCCCCACAGCGGTCTGCAGCGTGGCGGCCCGGTCGCCGAGGTTGGAGCCCATCAGGAGGTAGGCAGTCGGCATAAGATCAGGCGGCGGACACAGCAGGAACATAGAACCGTCGATACACCAGCCACGCCCCCAGCCAAAGGCCTGCCAGGATCAGAAACAGGATAGAAACCGCTGCTTCCGATGTACGCGCGACAGTTGCCGATAGCAACAGCCCGCCCATCAACATAGCCGTGGCAGCAAACCCCGGCCGGTCGAAAAAATCGAGCCCCCGGTAGAAGCCCAGGTAGAGCAGGGCGATGGTGAAGATTTGCGGAAGGTCGTATATCTGCCCGTCGCCCACGCCGTCCAGGAAATTTCCGGGTAGCGCCAGCGTTAGCAACAGCAGCAGAAACAGGGGAATACGGGATATAGAAAAGTTTTTGGACTGGGCCAGCAGATCGGTTTTACTGGTGTTGCCGACCACCGCTTCGCCAGGGCTCTGCCAGTTGACGCGCGAGCGGAAAACCTGGTAAACGATGCATCCAATCAGCACGGCCACCACTATCCCCACCCCCATTTCGGGCGAGATAGGGCCCTGCAAGAACGTGTACAGCGTTGCTGCCACGCCCACGAGGGCTGCGCCAAAGTAAAAGTTAACGGCCAGTACCAGTAGGCCGGTAAGTAGTTTCTTCATGGGTTTTAAGCCTGCAAATTCTGCTCAAAAAACTCTGCCGTGGCCTCGGCGGCCTGCTTAGCCTGTTCGGGCAGTTCGGCCGAGGGCCAGGGGTGGGCACCGCCGAAGTTGTGCGTAGCGGCAGGCAGCACCTTTAGCTCGGCAGCGGGTTGCCACTCGTGCAGCTGGCGGGCACGGTCCAGGGGCACGGTTTCATCCTGGTCGCCGTGCAGAATGAGCACCGGCCGGTCGTGCAGGCGCTGGCGCAGATTCTGCTCGATGTTGAGGCGGGGGCGGTTTTGGTAGTAGTTCTCGACGAGCTGGTAATAAAGCGGTAATTGCTGCCTGGTGCGCGAGTTTTCGACGTGCATTACGCCCTTCTGCTGCCAATGCGTCATTTGCTGCTCCGTCCAGCCCGGGTTTACGTTGCTTATGGCGGCCCAGGTAGCCACGGCCCGTACGCGGGTATCTTCGGCCGCTTTCAGCAGTACCAGGCCGCCACCCCGGCTGTGGCCGATAAGGGCTAGCCGCGAAAGGTCCATCTCGTCGGCCGAAATGCCCGTCTGGTCCGGCGTGTGCAGGGCATCAAGCAAAGCTCCCAAATCATCGAGTTCGATACTGAAATTATTGCGGCCAAACGCCTCAAGATCCTCCAAATCGCCCGACCCGCCCACTACCACACCGTTGTGCGAGAGGTTGAGCTTCACAAACACGAAGCCCCGGCGGGCAAACCAGTCGGCCAGTACGTTGAAATGGCCCCAGTCTTTGAACCCCTTGAAGCCGTGTACAAACACCACTACCGGCTTGGCCCGGCCGTCGGGCACGAAGCGGGCATCGGCCGCAAACGGGCGCTTGTGGCCGGGGCCGGACAGCAGAAACTCGACAGAAACAGGCAGGTTGGGCATAAAAGCGAAGGTAAGAAGGGAGGGATAAACTGTTGTTCCAGTAAAGAAAGAAGCGGCGCAGAACTCTCGGCTTTGCTTGCGCTATTTCGAACCAGATTTTTCATTCGTCGGAATGACAGGTGGCCCCTGCGCCTTTTCCCGTATCATTGCATTGCCCAATTACGCCGCATGACCATTTCGCTGGACCAGATACAGGCTCCGATTGCCTTGGAGATGGTGGAATTCGAAAAGAAATTCCGCCAGTCGATGCAGACTAAACAACTGCTGCTCGACAAAATCATGGGCTACATAGTAAAGCGCAAGGGCAAGCAGATCCGGCCGATGTTCGTGTTTTTCACGGCCAAAATCTGCGGTGGCGACCCGCTGCCCGAAGCGACGTTCCGCGGGGCAGCGCTGATTGAGCTGCTGCATACGGCTACGCTCGTGCATGATGATGTGGTAGATGAAAGCAACTACCGACGCGGCTTTTTTTCCATCAACGCGCTATGGAAGAACAAGATAGCGGTGCTCGTAGGCGATTATCTGCTGAGTAAAGGCCTGCTGCTGAGCTTGGAAAACGACGATTACGCCCTGCTCAAGATTGTGAGCAATGCGGTGAAGGAGCTCAGCGAAGGCGAGCTGCTGCAGATTGAAAAGGCCCGTCGCCTCGATATTACTGAGGACGTGTACTTCGACATCATTCGCCAGAAAACGGCCTCGCTTATTGCCTCCTGCTGCGCAGTAGGCGCCTCTTCGGCCGGTGCCAACCCCGAAACGGTGGAGCGGGCCCGGCTGTTTGGCGAGAAGGTGGGCATGGCTTTCCAGATAAAGGACGACCTATTCGACTATGGTACGGCCGAAATCGGGAAGCCGCTGGGCATCGATATCAAGGAGAAAAAGATGACGCTGCCGCTGATTTACGCGCTGCAAAAAGCCGACTGGCTCACCAAGCGCCGCATAATTTTCAATGTTAAAAATAACGACGGCCGCCGCGACCGGGTGCAGCAGGTAATTGAGTTCGTGAAGCAGTCGGGCGGGCTCGACTACGCCATCAGCGTAATGGAGCGCTACCGCGACGAGGCCCTGACCGTGCTGCGCACCTTCCCGGAGTCGGCCTCGCGCACCTCGCTCGAACAGCTCATCAACTACACCATCGAGCGGGAAAAGTAGCCGCCTCGCGTTCCGAAGCAAGCCTGCCCGCATGAGAACCCGCTACCTGCTACCGCTGCTGGTGCTGTTTGTGGCCCTCGACCTGGGCTATACCTACTGGCAAAACTACCGCATGCCGCTCGATGGCGACCTGGCGGGTATCGTGCTGCCCGCTCCCCGCAGCCAACCGGTACTGTCGGACCCGTTCGGGTGGGCCGCCCTAACGCGGCGCGAGGTATACGTGGCGCCCAACCGTTTTTTCGCGCACTTCGCGATGGTGAGCTACTTTAAAACGGTGCCGTTTGCGTTGCAGCGGTTCATGCCGCCCATCGAAAGCGTGTATGTGGCCTGCGGGCTGTTCAGCGCCGCCGTGCAGGCGCTGGTGCTCTACGTGCTGGGGCTGTACGCCACTGGCCGTGCCCGCCTGGGCCGCCGCTTCTGGCTGACGGTGGCCGTGCTGGTGCCGCTGTTTCAGTCGGCGGGTTACCACAACCAGATGGGTATCATCGACAACGCCATCACCTACACCTTCTTCTACGCCTTTCCGCTGGCGCTGCTGGGCCTGTTCTACTGGCCATTTTATCGGGCGACGCAAGGTGCGGAGGCCTTCCGGCCACGCTGGTGGCAGTATGGGCTGCTGGCGGGGCTGGCCGTGGTGCTGAGCTTCAACGGGCCTGTTATTCCGGGCGTGGTGGCCGTGCTCAGTACCGGCATCTGCCTGCACTGGCTGAGACGACAGTGGCGGGCAACGGGCGGAAACTGGGCCGCCGTGGTGCGGCACGTGCCGTGGCCGGCGTTTAGTCTGCTGCTTTTGCTGGGGGCGCTGTGCCTGTACTCGTTTTACGTGGGGCAGTTCGAGCTGGAAAGCCGTAACACCACTATTACACTGGCCGAGCGCTACCGCCGGCTGCCGACGGGCCTGAACGAAACCTTCTTCCGGCGGCCCGCGCTGGCTATTCTGCTCGGGGTGGTGCTACTGAACATGCTACTGACTGGTCGGCTGCTACCGGCCACCCCCGAAAGCCGGCGACTGCGGCAGCTGCTGGGCTGGCTGGCCGTGTTTGCCGTTGCCTATATGCTGCTGCTGCCGCTGGGTGGCTACCGCGAGTATCGCCCCTATATTATCCGGCGCGACTCCATTATGCCCGTGCTGCTGGGCCTGATGGCCCTCTACGGCGCCACCACCTACTACCTGGCCACGCACCTGACGGGCCGCCGCCGCGCCGGGTACTTAAGCTGGGTAGCGGCGCTGTGCCTGTTTTATACCGTTTCCGACAACTCGTGGCGCTACCCCACCAACGGCTGTCAGCGCGATGCCCTCGAAACGCTGGCCCGCGCCACAACGCCCACCGTCGATCTGCCCCAAAACTGTCCGGTGCTGGCCTGGGGCCCCATCCCCACCTACGCCGAGTCCGATATCCAGGCCCAGCTGCTCGCCTACTGGAACATCACCTGGGGCAAGCGCCTGTACAAACAGCCGACGACAGAATAAATCACCGATGGTGCAGCTAATGCAGATTCGTTCTGAATGGAATAATGAAAGCGGCAGATAGTCCAGAACAAATCTGGGTTATCTGCCGCTTCATCGGCACCATCTGAGACTGAAAAGCCGCCGATAACCCAGAACGAATCTGCGTTAGCTGCACCATCTGCCACAGCTGTGATTTAGTGTTGCACTTGATAGTACACCTGTTCGGCCTTCACTTCCAATACTTCGAAGCGTACGCCCTTAGGGTTACTGGTAACCGTTATTTCGTGCGTCATCTCGCAGGTGGGGCACTTAAGCTGCTCGGTTTCGTACTGGCCATCATCGGGCATGGTGGCGAAGTGCTCGGCGGCGGGAACCCCGATGGAAGCCGTGAAAACATCCTGCTGGCATTTGTTGCACTCGAACTTGAGGCCCACAGTATGGCCCTGGAGTTCATCGACGGGGGCGGGGGTATTTTTCTGCTGAATCCACATAAGAACGGATGGGTTTTGGTGAACAATAGGTGGCAATAACGGTGAGGCCCAGGGCCCCAACTGGTGTACGCAGAAATGCCAACGCGGGGTTGGGACGGTACTAGACCGGCCCAACCCCGCGTTGGCGTGTGTACTTACCAGGCAGCGTGGGCGTGCCAGCCGATACGACTGCTTACAAGTGAAACGTGAGTACTGGCTGAGCCGACTCGGTAGCCACCTTCTCGGCAATGCTACCCTGGAAAAACCGGCTGAGCGCCGAGCGTGCGTGGGTGGGCACTACCATAAGGCCGGCACCCAGCTTACGGGCCGCATCTTCGATACCGCCCTCAATGCTGCCAGCCTCCATCAGCACGGCTTCGGCGGGCGCCAGCTGATGGCGGCCGATAAAGTCGTCTATCTGCCGGCGAGCCGAACCTGCATCCTCATCTGTTACGCGTAGCAGGTGCAGGCGGGCATCCGGAAACAGCTGGCGCACCTGCCGCAGGCCGGGCACGGCCTGGTCGGCTTCGGCCGAAAAATCGGAGGCAAATACAATATCGCGCACTGCATCGAGGTCGGCAGCGTGCTTAACGGCCAGTACCGGGCAGGGGGCCAGGCGCACCAGTTGCTCGGTGTTCGACGAGGCAAAGAAGCGCTCCAGCGCATCGTGCTGCTGGGTGCCGAGCACCACCAAGTCGATGTGGCGCTGCTCAATTACCTTCAGAATAGCCTCACCTACGCCTATTTGGTCGGTCAGGTCGTGCACTGGCACGCCGGGGGCCAGCTCGGCGGCCTCGGCCAGCAGCAACTGCATGCGCTGGCGCGTGGCCTCAAGCAGCTTAATAACGAAAATCCGGTCGATGCCCTGGCTGTTGGGCAGCTCGGCCCCGCTTACCGGCCCGCCAAAGGTGCTGAAGTTGGCCGTGCGCTGCTGGTCGGGCAGGGCCAGCACATGGAGCAACGTAACCGAGCCGCCCGTGCGCCGGGCCAGCTGCAGCGCGGCCCGGAAGGCATGATGCGCCTCGGCCGAAAAGTCGGTGGGAACCAGAATGTTTTTCATGAGCCGGATGGAATAGAGATGGAACAGAAATGACTCAGGAGCCGGCCGCACACCAAAACCTGGTGGTGGCCGGCTCCTGCCGCTTGCTTATACGCAGGCAAAGCTCAACTGTCGGGCATAGCGCGTCTTACTCGGCCAGCAGCTGGTCAATCGTCTTGTTGAAATCGGCGTTCTGCTGCTCGTAGTACTGGCCGGTGCCGGGGCCCGAAAAGCCGGTATGAATCTTCCGGACTTCGCCCTTTTTATCAATGAAGATGGTGGTCGGGAAGGCCAGCACTTTCTGGATCTGGGGCAGCGACTTGCTGGCCATGTCCTTGTCGGCCACGCCGGCCACGGCCAGGTCATAGCCCACATTCATGCGCTCCTTCATCTTAAGCAGCCTGCGGGCTGCCACCTCCTGGTCGGGCGTGCGCTCGTAGCCCAGGCCAATAATTTCGACGCCGCGCTGCTTGTTCTTCTCGTACCAAGGCGCCAGAAAGTTGGTTTCGTCCATGCAGTTGGGGCACCACGAGCCCAGCAGTTGCACTACCAGCACCTTGCCGCGGTACTTGGGGTCGGAGGGCGAGATGCTGCCGCCTGCGAGAATGTTAGGAAACTTGAACTCCAGCTTCTTCTGGCCGGGCTTCATGCCGGTCAGGGCGTTGGCGTCGGGCAGTTTGGCGTTCGGGTCTTTCACCGCAGTCCAGGTTTCGTGGCCCGTCAGGCCCGAGTAGAAGTCGCCCTCAATGCGCGTGGCGCTATCGGGGGTGGTGCTTCCGGGCTGCTTGCCGGTGAACAGGAAGCCGTGGCTGCCGTCGAAAGTGCTTAGCATAAGCGTATTGCCATCGGCCTGCCCCGAAAGGTAGCGGTAGTCGCCGGTGCTGGTAAGAAACGTGCCCGTAACGCCCGCCGGTGTTTGCGTGAATACGCCCACGGCCGGGTACGTCTTGCCGGTATCATCCTTGAAACTGACTTTCCAGGTGCCGTCGAAGGAGGCTACCTTCTGATCGGCCATTACCGGAAACAGCGGCTGCGCACCCAGCTCAGCCGTAAATGGTACGCGGTACGGCTTGTCGGCGTCATACTTCACCCAGGCACCCGTCAGCTTGCCTTCGCCGGCAGCCCGCACCACCAGCGCGGCATCAAACACGCCCAGTTTAATGGTGGTCGAGTCGCCGGCCGTTGTTATTTCGTCGAGCTTGAGGCGCTCCTCGCCGTTGCGCAGCGTTACGGTGGGCTGGCCGCCGGCGGTGGCTACATCGAACAGAAACGGTATTTCCTGGCCCTGGGCCGAGAGTACGCCGCGCCAGGTGCCGGCCGTGAGAGGCGAAGCAGCCCCGTTGGCCGCAGTGGCTTCGGTGGTTTCGGTGGTTTTGGAATCAGACTGGCAGGCAGTGGCGGCCAGCGCGAGGGTGGCCCCAGCTATGGCCTTGCGCAAAGAGAAGGCAACGGGCATGGTTGAAAAAGAGTAAAAGTGAAACAGGGGCTAAACTACGGTACCGCCCGCATAGTTTGGGTGGGCCCGCGCCGGCGGGTGGCCGCAGCCGCCAGCCGGGTTCTTTTGAGCGCTTCTAAATAGGTCCTTAGCCGAACCCGGCGGCACTTATTTGACTTGCCGGACCCCGGCGCTTAGCTATATTTGCATGTCTGCCCCGGCAGGCTCGTTCTCTCCACTTTTTCAACCTGATTATGGCATTCGATTTAGAGATGATTAAGGCCGTGTACGCCGGCATGGGCACCCGCATCGAGGCGGCCCGGTCGGCGGTCGGCCGTCCGCTCACCCTGACGGAAAAAATTCTGTACGCCCACCTATACGGCGGTACCGTTTCGCAGGCGTATGAGCGGGGCGTTTCCTACGTCGATTTCGCGCCCGACCGCGTGGCCATGCAGGATGCTACTGCCCAGATGGCGCTGCTGCAGTTCATGCAGGCCGGTAAGGCTACGGCCGCCGTGCCCAGCACCGTGCATTGCGACCACCTCATCCAGGCCAAAGTAGGCGCGGATGCCGATTTGGCCACTGCCAACTCCGAGAACAAGGAGGTGTACGACTTCCTGGCTTCGGTTTCCAATAAGTACGGCCTTGGCTTCTGGAAGCCCGGTGCTGGCATCATCCACCAGGTAGTGCTCGAAAACTACGCCTTCCCCGGCGGCATGATGATCGGCACCGACTCGCACACGCCCAACGCGGGTGGCCTGGGCATGATTGCCATTGGCGTAGGCGGCGCCGATGCCGTCGACGTAATGGCCGGCATGGCCTGGGAGCTGAAATTCCCGAAAGTAATCGGCGTGAAGCTGACCGGTAAGCTCTCGGGCTGGACGTCGGCCAAAGACGTGATTCTGAAAGTAGCCGGCATCCTGACCGTGAAGGGCGGCACCGGCGCCATCGTGGAGTACTTTGGTGATGGCGCGGAGAACCTTTCGGCTACCGGCAAAGGCACCATCTGCAACATGGGCGCCGAAATTGGCGCTACCACCTCGGTGTTCAGCTTCGATGAGAAAATGGCCGTGTACCTGCGCGGCACCGGCCGGGCCGAAGTGGCCGAGCTGGCCGCCGGCGTGGCCGCGCACCTGCGCGCCGACGACGAGGTGTACGCCAACCCCGAGAATTTCTACGACCAGCTCATCGAAATCGACCTGAATACGCTGGAGCCCTACGTGAACGGTCCGTTCACGCCGGACGCCGCCTGGCCGATTTCGGAATTCGCCGCTGCCGTGCGCGAGCATGGCTGGCCCGAGAAGCTGGAAGTGGGCCTGATTGGCTCGTGCACCAACTCGAGCTACGAAGACATTACCCGCGCTGCCAGCATTGCCAAGCAGGCGGCCGATAAGGGCCTGACGGTGAAAGCCGAGTATACTGTAACGCCCGGCTCGGAGCTGGTGCGCTACACCGTGGAGCGCGACGGCCTGCTCGACACCTTCGCCGAGATGGGCGGCGTGGTGCTGGCCAACGCCTGCGGGCCGTGCATCGGCCAGTGGGCCCGCCACACCGACGACCCCAAGCGCCGCAATTCCATCATCACGAGCTTCAACCGCAACTTCGCCAAGCGCAACGACGGCAACCCCAACACCCACGCCTTCGTGGCCTCGCCCGAAATCGTGACAGCTTTCGCTATTGCTGGCGACCTGACCTTCAACCCACTCACCGATTCGCTGACCACCAAAAATGGCGAGCAGGTGAAGTTTGATGAGCCCGTAGGCATCGAGATGCCGCCCCGCGGCTTCGCGGTGGAGGATGCCGGTTACCAGCAGCCCGCCGCCGACGGCTCGGGCGTGAACGTAATGGTGTCGGCCGACTCCGACCGTTTGCAGCTGCTGGAGCCCTTCAAGCCGTGGAACGGCACCGACCTGCTGGGTCTGCGCCTGCTCATCAAGGCTAAGGGTAAGTGCACCACCGACCACATTTCGATGGCCGGCCCGTGGCTGAAGTACCGCGGCCACCTCGACAACATCTCCAACAACATGCTCATCGGGGCTATCAACGCCTTCAACGAGCAGCCCAATGCCGTGAAAGATGCCCTCACCCAGGGTACGCCGTACTCGGCCGTGCCTACGGTGGCCCGTAACTACAAGGCGCAGGGCATTGGTTCGGTGGTAGTTGGCGATGAGAACTACGGCGAAGGCAGCTCGCGCGAGCACGCCGCCATGGAGCCGCGCCACCTCGGCGTGCGCGCCGTGCTAGTGAAATCCTTCGCCCGGATTCACGAAACCAACCTCAAGAAGCAGGGCATGCTGGGCCTCACCTTCGACAACAAGGCCGATTACGACTTGGTAGAAGAAGACGATACCATCGACATCCTCGGCCTGACGGACTTCCAGCCTGGCAAGCCCCTGCAGGTGCGCCTGCACCACTCCGACGGCGACACGGACCTCATCACGGTGAACCACACCTACAACGAGGGCCAGATTGCTTGGTTTAAGGCCGGCTCGGCTCTCAACCTGATTCGCCAGATGCAAAGCGGCGACGCCCAGCTTTCGGAGCGCATCTAGCAGTTTGGAGTTAATTAAAAAGCCGCCTTCCCGGATAGGGGAGGCGGCCGTTTTTATGAATATAGCTTGCAACTGTTTCTTGTGAATGAAGCTCTGGTAGTTGATTAACTTCCTTTCACCGTTTAATTTTTTATCATATGAAACCAGTACTTACCTTATTGGGCGGCCTGCTGCTAACGCTGGCTCTGAACGGCTGCGCTACCCGCGACGACGAAGTCGAAAATCTGCAACCCTGCCAGTCCGGGCCGATTTCCGTTAGCAGCCTGGAAGCCGAATACGGCTGCACCTATAGTCGTTGGATAGACCTGAGCACAGGACCGGCACCGGTCATTATCCGCAGCCAGGCACAGTTCGATCAGCAGGCCAAGGGCCAGTGTCATCCGCAGGTTGATTTTGCCAGGTACGATTTGATTATCGGGCAGCAGCCGCAGTTGGGTGGTGCGGCCAGCGCCACTGCTACTTACGACTACCAGCGTAACTGCTCCGACCTGGGACGGACGTTACAGGTGGTGCTGAAAAACGGTGTGACGTTCGACCTCGCCACCTATACCTACCACGTGCTGGTGCCCAAGCTGGCCCCCACCGAAACGGTGAAAGTAGAAGTGCAGGTGACGCAATAGGTGAAATAGAGTGAGGTAAATCAAAGGCCGCCTTCCTAAATTGGGGGCGGCCTTTTCTGTGAGCAGAATGAACGTTGCTGGCCCTAGTCTTCCTTTAACCCCTCTCCCAATGACCTCCGTTCCGGCTTTTGAGCACCCGATTTTCGAGCAGCTTTATCAGCGCGACTATTTCATTGACGACGCTGTGCTGCGCGAAATCCTGGCCCTGGGGCCGGCCGTGGCGGTACCCGAGTTGCTGAAAATAACCGCTGCCACGCTCGCCGATTTCGACTATGATAACCCCGGGCCCAACTGGTATCACAACTTCCATTTCCCCCACGCGCTCTACCTGCTGCAGGAGCTGGCGGCCCCCGAAGCCCTCGATATGCAGCGGAAGCTGTTGCGCCTGAGTCCGGAAAACCTCGAATATTGGTTTGGCGACTTTATGGGGGAGGAACTGCCCGAAATGCTGGCCACAGCGGGTCGTACGAAGCCTGCCGAGCTGATGGCTTTGCTGGAAGATGGTTCGTACCTGCTTCATAACCGCTTGCTGGTGGGGCAGGCCCTGCTGCGGCTGGCCCGCGAACAGCCCGGCCTGCGCCCCGAAATTGTGGATTTTCTGCGCCGCTATCTGCGCCATATCATCGGCCACGCAGCTCAGGCCCAGTTGCTGTTTCCACCCGACCAGGACTTTTATGCCTACGAGCTGGATACTTACCTGGGCCTGCTGCTGGCCGAAGTGCAGGATGCCGGTCTGCGGGAGCTGGAGCCGGAAGTGCGGGAACTGTACCTCCTGAAGCTGGTAGATGAGTCGATTAGCGGTGCCGAGGCCGACATTGATTTTGACCAGGGCCGCCCGCTGCCGCCCGCCGATGACATTTTCGGGCGCTACCAGAAGCTGCGCGAGTGGCCCGAAAACGACTCGCCGTTCCACCCCGACGCGGCGGGCATTGCCGGGCGTAAGGCGCAGGCCGAGGTGGCGCGGCAGCGGGCCCAGGCCGAGTATTACCAGCGGGGCACCCCGCCGCTGCCCCGGCAGGCAGGCCCCCAAACCGGCCGCAACGACCCCTGCCCCTGCGGCAGCGGTAAGAAACACAAGAAATGCTGCCTGGTGTAAGGCCGGGCCACTGCTTACCGTAGGGCCTCTGTATTAGGTAGTAGTACTGCCTGACGAACGAACCGACTCCCGAAGCGCGGCGACGTGCCGACGAAACGCGGCCGGGTAACCGGGGCCGGCAGACGAGCCTTTTGAAACGAAGCTCGTATAGGCAGACTTCACTCTTGCTTTCCTATGAAAAAATCGAACCCGCTCTATCCAGTAATTGCCGCCGTTGCCTACACCGGCATCGGTATCATCGGGCTGGTGGCCGTGTATGTAGTAGCCTCGGTGGTACTGTCGGCCGTTCCGGTAGCCGGTGCCGAAACGAAGCCCGCCCCCGGCGAAACCGTGGAGGTGTACCTGCTCTCCAACGGCGTGCACACCGACCTGGTGCTGCCCGTGCGCAATGCCCAGAAAGACTGGACCAGGTTCATCTCCTACGCCGATACGCCTGCCAACGACACCAGCCAGGACTTCGTGGGCTTCGGCTGGGGCGACAGGGGCTTTTACCTCGACACGCCCACCTGGGCCGAGCTCAAGCTCAGCACCGGTCTGAAGGCCATGTTCTGGCTTGGCACCACGGCCATGCACACCACCTTCCACCACCGCCCCAAAGAAGGGCCCAAATGCGTGCTCCTCCAGCTCACGCCGGTCGAGTACGCCCGGCTTGTCCGCTTCATCGAAACTAAGTTCGATTTGGATGCCCAGGGCCGCGCCCAGCAGATTAAGGGCCACAGCTACGGCCAGAACGACGCCTTCTACCTAGCCAACGGCACCTACAACCTCTTCGACACCTGCAACAGCTGGACCAACCGCGGCCTGAAAACCGCGGGCCAGCGCGCCGCCCTCTGGACGCCCTTCGACTTCGGCATGTTCTGGCACTATTGAGTTGAGCTACTGAAGCAGTTTAGAAAGTAGTAAAACCGTCATGCCACCACTTCGTGGACGCCAGATGAAGCATGACGTTCTTTTGACTTTCTGAGCAGCTTCAACAGCTTCGTAGCTGACCGCTATTCGCGGACAGCTTTTTTGGTGGAGCGACCTTGTCTGACAACCAGCCTCCGGCGCATAAAAAAACCGGCGGCTTCCGGGTAGCGAACCAGAAACCACCGGGTTAGGGAGGAGTGAATAAGGCTGTTTTGCCCAGCAACTACAAGCGCGGAAGCTACTAGCTTTCAGCTGAAAGCAGACAGCTCAATTAAGCCAGACCTGGGCCACGGGCTCAAAGCGGTGTCGGGCAAAGGCGCCATAGGGGCGCTCGGCATAGAAGCCTAGCACGTGCACCTGCCAGTCGCCGCTGTGGGCGTTGCGCCGCAACTGCACGGGGTACACCTGCCCGCGCGCAGGCCAGTCGCCGATGTAGTCAGCCGGACGGTTCCGGGCATTCACGCACCGCGCGTACTGCTGCATCGGAAGGGGGACGGGAAGCTTCGTTTTTGGCATATACAAATATACGTATATTTATCAATAAAACTAAATTAGTTAGTCAGATAAACCGTGAATTTGTGACTGATGTCACTTATTAAATCAGCGGTTTTTTATCGTTGAGCTAGCCTATGCCACAAAGGTTCGATATTAGTTATAATATCTTTATAAATAAATATTGTAACTAATTGCTAAGAAATTTGGACGTAATTGGCTGATCAGATACGATCCGGGCGTACAGCTGGCTATGGACGCTTCAGTACCCGATAGTTGCCCACTCCGGCTGCCGTTTCTATGCGCAGCAGATACACACCGGCCGGGTAGGCCGATAGGTCGAGGGAGGCCGTTGTCTGCCTGAAGCTGTACGTGGCCAGCTGTTGTCCCAGCACCGATAGTACCCGCACCGTGGCCGGAGCGCCGGCAGGCAGATCCAGTTGCACAGTGCCCGAGGTAGGATTGGGGTAGAGCCGAACGCCAGCCAGCATGAGCGGCTTCGAGGTGGTGGGCACCTGCTGGTAGCCGGCAGCCGCTGCATCGGCTGCAGCCTGCAGCTCGGCCAGCGAAGGTGCCGCCAGCACCGCAAAGGCTACCGTCATTGAGTCGGCCGGGGCCAGGTAGGGCAGGGCCGCGCCCACTACCTGGGCCGCATCGGTGCCGATAGACAAGCCGGTGGTTTGGTTAGCGGTGCCACTGCTCAGCGTCAGCCACTTCTCAGCCCGGCTGAATCCGTCATTCAGGCGCACCGGCCCGGCGGGAGTATTTGAACTGTTATCGAGGCTGAATACGCTGGGCTGGCCGCCGGCCAGGTGCTGCACGCCGGCATAGATGGTCTGGCCGGGCGTGTCGTACACGTATCCCAGGCGGCGGGCCGCGTCCCAGCCGGCCACGTTGCGGGTGGGGTTGTCGGGCAGGTCCCAATCCATAAATAAGCCCAGATGCAATGGCCGGAGCGTGTCGGCAGTAAGGTTGGTGAGCTGATATTCGAGCAGCACGTAGTTCTGGTGGGGCGCGGCAGCCCGGGCAGTGGCCCGCTGGCGCAGGGCCACACCTACGGCCAGTGGGTTGGTGGCCGGTAACTTTGCTTCCCGTAGCCTGCCTTCGGCCCGTTGGTCGAGTGACCAGTTGGCGGCGGGCAGGCGGTGCACCTGGGCTACTGCTGTAAAATCGGCATCGTTGCCGCGCTTATCGTTGCGTACGTTGCTGGCCAGGCGCGTGGCCGAGGTAGCGAGCAGCAGCCCGCCTTCGGCCAGCAGCGGCGGCCCCTGGCGGTAGCTGATGCCTTCGCCGAGGCTGGGGCTGGTGGCCTCGTAGCCCAGATTGCCGCGGCTGGTGAGCGTGAAACGCAGGTTGTTGGCATCGAGCACCACGTAATCGGCGTTGAGCAGCAGGGTCTCATACTGGTATTCGGTGTAGCCACTGGCTTCGTGGTGCAAGTGGTAGCGCAGAACGGCCTTGGTATTGAGCGGTACACCTGCGGCCGCCACGACCAACCGGAAAGGCGTGGCAGCGTTGTTGGCCTCGGCCAGGCTGGCCAAAGGGCCGGTGCTGAACTCGCCCTGACGCACCATTACGTAAGGCGAAAGCGAGGTGAGCGTTACGGTAAGGCCCGGCAGCTCGCGTAGCAGGTTCTGTACCCGCACTGTAAGGCGCAGCGTGTCGGCGGGCTGATAGAAGGCGCGGGCCGGGGCGGCCGTGCGGGCCACCACACGGGCCGAGTAAGGCTGCTCCGATACGGCCCGGAATACGTTCAGGCGGCCCGAGCCCAGCCGGCCGGCGTAGGCCACGTTGCCTGGTAGGTTGTCGATGAAATCGGTGGTGCGTCGGATTTGGGCGGCCACCTGAGCCGCGTTGAGCTGCGGAAACCGGGCCCGCACCAGTGCGGCAGCCCCCGCCACCTGGGGCGCAGCAAACGACGAACCGCCCGTTTTGGTGTAATCGGTATCGGTAACGCCAAGCGTCGTGATAATTCCTTCGCCGGGGGCCGATAAATCGATCCGGTAGCTGAACGTGCCGCTCACGCTACGCTCGTCGGTGCGGGTAGTTTGGGCCACCGACACCACATGCTGGTAGCTGGCGGGGTAGAAGTCTAGGTCCTGGGGCGTGTTGCCGGCGGCGGCCACCACTACCACGTCGTGGTTGAGCGCGGCATAGCTGATAATTTCCTGCTCGAAGCGCGAAGGCGCGCCCGCACCGCCCCACGACAGGTTGACGACCCGGCAGCCATGGTCGGCGGCGTACACAATGGCCTCGTAGCCGCCAAATGAGCCTTCGGGGGTGGAGGGATAAATTTTCAGGGGCATATACCGCGACTTGTAGCCCACGCTGGCGATGCCCCGGCCATTGTTGGTAGCCCCGGCGGCCACGCCGGTTACCATCACGCCGTGGGCCAGGTCGGTGGGGTTGCGGGTGCGCTCGGGGTCGTTGTCGTGGTCGGCAAAATCCCAGCCGTAGTAGTTGTCTATGTAGCCGTCGCCATCGTTATCAATGCCATCGATGGGGTCGCGGCGGTTGAGCTGGTTCTTGCCCGCCAGGTCCTCGTGGGTGAACCGGGTGCCGCCATCCGCAATGCCGATAACGATGCTCGTATCGCCCTGGGTAACGTTCCAGGCCTGGTAGGCGCGGATGTTTCTGAGGTAGTACTGACCGCCGGTGCCGGCCGAATCGGCCTGCGGGTCGTTGGGCTGCTGCAGGGGCTGGTAGTCGTAGAGCGGCTCGGCGTACTCCACCAGGCCGGTTTTAAGCAGCCGCTGCCGCAACTGATCCGGCGAAGTGCCTGTGGGCAGGGTCAGCTCGTAGAGCAGCCCCAAATCCACGGCTCCGGTCTGGGCGCGGGCGGCAGTGGGCGTGGCGGCCCGCGGGAACTTGGGCCGGGCCGTCGCGCCAAGGGCCTGGAAAGTAGTCGTGAGGGCCGCCGGCAGCCCGGCCGGGCCCGGCCGGCGCGGCTGGGTGGCGTCGGTGGGGGCAGCTTTCAGCCGGAAAACCAGCACGCCCGGCCGCACCGTGCGGCTGGGTGCGACTGATTGAGCCACAACTGCGGCAGTACTGACCAGTAGCAGTGCGGCGCAGCAAAACCAACGTAGAGGCATAAGCATAGCACCAGAGAAATAGGGTAGAAGCGCGCGGTGGTCCGGTAGTCTGGCTAACGAAACTGCAGCCCCGGTGGATTGGTTCGGGCGGGTTCGGGGCCAATTCCGTAAATTTAGCCACCCCGAAGCAGTCCATCCACGCTTTTCGATGAAGTGGCGGCCTGGGTCGACCAGCGGCGGGTACATCGTTGCCCGGACGGGGCCAACGTGGCCGGCAAAAAACGGTTTGCCGCAGCCTGCTGTTTACGCTCCGGCCGCCGCTATTGTAGCGTAGTACTCTACTTTCCCACCCTTATTTTTCTACATGACCACCACCACCACCGACACCACCCAGAAGCACCAGGCGACCCTCGACGCGGCCGTGGAGGCCCTGCACGGCCGCACGTTCTTCGCTGCCTTCCCCGAAAATCCTTCCCCCGAAATCTATGGTGCCGATGCCGACAAGGAAGGGCGCGCCAGCTTCAAAGCCCACCGCGACCAGCGCTTTATGGAGTTGCAGCAGGGCGAGCCCGCCGGCTGGGCCGGCCAGGAGGAGTCGCCCTACGAGCAGGCTGGGCTGGGCATCGAATATCCGTATTACCAGCCCGAAACGCTGGTGGCCAACGCCCAAGAGGTGTTCGGGCAGTGGCGCAAGTTGAAGCCGGCCGACCGCGCCGCGCTGCTCACCGAAACGCTGGAAGGCATGAAGGAGCGGTTCTTCGAAATTGCCTACGCCACCATGCACACCACCGGCCAGGCCTACATGATGTCGTTCCAGGCCAGCGGCCCGCACGCCGCCGACCGCGCCCTGGAGGCCATTGCCGCCGGCTACGAGGAGCAGACGCGCTTCCCCGAGGAAACGCGCTGGGAGAAGCCCATGGGCAAATACAACATCACGCTGCACAAAACCTGGCGCGCCGTGCCCAAGGGCGTGGCCCTGGTAATCGGCTGCTCCACGTTCCCGACCTGGAACACGGTGCCCGGCATGTACGCCTCGCTGGTGACCGGCAACCCGGTTATTATCAAGCCCCACCCCAAGGCCGTGCTGCCCATTGCCATTGTGGTGGCCGAGGTGCAGAAAGTGCTGGCCGCCCATGGCCTCGACCCGCGCATCTGCCAGCTGGCCGTGGATGCCAACGACCACCTGATTGCCAAAGAGCTGGCCGAAAACCCGGCCGTTAAGCTCATCGACTACACCGGCGGCTCGGCCTTCGGCGAGTACATCGAGGGGCTGAAGGGCAAGACGGTGTTCACCGAGAAAACCGGCGTTAACTCCATCATCATCGACTCCTGCGACGACCTCGACAAGGTGGCCCAAAACCTGGCCTTCTCGGTGAGCCTGTACTCGGGGCAGATGTGTACCGCGCCCCAGAACTTCTTCATCCCCGAAGGTGGCGTGAAGGTAGCTGGTGAGCTGGTGCCCTACGAAGATGTGGTGCAGAAGCTGGCCGCCGCCGTAACCAGCCTGGCCCAGAACCCCAAGGCTGGCCCGCACGTGCTGGGCGCCATCCAGAGCGCTGCCACCCAGGAGCGGGTGCGCGATTTGGCCCTCGAAGGCAGCCGTTCGGTGCTGGCCCACGGCACCGTCGATAACCCCGTGTTCCAGAACGCCCGCACCTGCTCGACGAGCATTCAGGAAGTGGATGCCAGCCGCGTCGAGCAGTTCAGCCAAGAGCTGTTCGGCCCGATTATGCTCGTCATCAAAACCCGCGACACCCAGGAAAGCATCCGCCTGGCGGCCGATTTGGCCCGCGAGTACGGCGCTATTTCCTGCGGCGCCTACACCACCGATTCGGCCATTAAGGAGCAGATTATGGACGAAATGAGCCTGGCCGGCACGCCTGTCAGCTTCAACCTGACCGGCGGCATCTACGTGAACCAGAACGCGGGCTTCTCCGACTTCCACGTAACCGGCGGCAACCCGGCCGGCAATGCCTCGTTCACCAACCCCGAATTTGTCATCAAACGCTTCACCTGGGTTGGTTTCCGCGAACCGATTACGGCCTAACCCGTAATGCCAGACGCTTAGTGGTCTGACCATAAAAACGGCGTCCCCGCTTGCTTTAGCAAGCGGGGACGCGTTTTTATAAGTGGCTGTCTACAGAATCAAAAGAACGTCATGCTTCGACAAGCGGACGCCAGATGAAGCATGACGGGCTCATTAGTAGCAATGATTTTCTAAGTAACTCCAGCCCAGCCCTTATTAGCGGGGCTTTTTATACTTGTACTTTTTGGGCGCATCCACCATACGGAATTTCTGGGGGTCGTTGGCTTTCAAATCGATGCCCAGGCCGATAGGACTGCGGTTTTTGTAGGAGCGCGAATTGTCGTTGGAGCGCTTGACGGAGGTGGTATTGAAGCGGGTTGGGCGCTCCATCATTTTATCTTCACTGGAGCAGGATGCAGAGCCCAAGAGCAACAGGCCCAAGGCGGAGTTTAGTAGCAGAATTTTCATGTTAGGTGAGGCAAAGTGACAATTGATAACCGGCGCATCGACAACAGTTTGCTGCAGTTGCTCAGTTACTTATTTTGTCTTTGTACACTAACCCGCCTCAAAAGGATACAGTTGTCGCCGAATAATGCCAGAAGTTCTTTATAAGGCTTAAAGGCTCAATAATTCCCGAAACCGCGCCGACTGCTGGCGCGATACCTCCACCTCGGGCCCGCCCCGCAGTCTGATTTTAAGCGTATTGCTGAACCAGGGCTCGATGCTTTCCACCCATTTCAGGTTGATAATCTGCTGGCGGTTGGCCCGGAAAAAAGTGCGCGCATCCAGCCGCTGCTCCAGATGCTGCAACGTGCGCGGAATCAGCGGCCGGTGCGTATCGAAGTAGATTTGGGTGTAGCCGGCGCTGATTTCGAACAGCCGTACCTCGCTCAGGCGCACAAACCAGCACTGTTCGCCGTCGCGCACAAACACTTGGTCGTTTTCGGTGAGCGGGGTGGTAGCCGCCTCAGCCGGGGCTTCCGGGGCCGAAGCTGCGGCCGGGTCGGGCAGCGCGGCGGCTCTGGCCCGCGCTTGGCCAGTGCCGCTGCCAGCCGTTCGGTCTGCACCGGTTTAAGCAGGTAGTCGAGCGCGTTTACCTCGAACGCCTGTAGCGCGTACTCGTCGTAGGCTGTGGTGAAGATGACCTGGGGCGTGGCCTCCAGCGAGGCCAGCAACTCGAAGCCGGTTTCGCCGGGCATGTGAATGTCGAGCAGCAGCAAATCGGGCCGAACGGTGGCCAGAAGTTCGCGGGCCTCGGCGGCGTGGCGCGCCTCGCCCACCACGGTTACGTCGGGAAAAGCGCCTAGCAAGTGCCGCAGCTCGGTACGGGCCAGCCGCGAATCATCGACGATAACAACTTCCATAAATCACTGATTAGCGCTGATTATATTGATTTCGCTGATTTTCGGCAGGAGTAAAGCGGACAAAACAACGGTCATGCTGAGCATGTGGCGAATTGAGCCAGGGTGCGGAGCCGTAGCCGAAGTATCTCTACTGCAATGATAATCCTGATGACTGGTCACTGGAGCGGTAGAGATGCTTCGGCTACGGCTCCGCACCCTGGCTCAATTCGCCACATGCTCAGCATGACCGTTGTTTTGTCAACTATACTTTGCACTGGCAGCTGCAAATGGGCCACTACGGTGTTGGGGCAGTGCGGGTCGTTGGCCAGGTGCAGGTGGGCGGCGGGGCCGAAGAGCAGCGCCAGTCGCTCGCGGGCATTGCGCAGGCCCACGCCCTCGTGGCCGGGTATGGGGGCGAAGCGGCCGGTGTTGCGCACGCGCAGGTGCAGCGTATTGGAGTCGTTGAGCTGGGCCGTGAGCTGGATGGTGCCGCCTTCGGGACGGGGCGCGAGGCCGTGCTTGATGGCGTTTTCGATTAGCAGCTGCACTGTCATGGGCGGGATAAGGGCTGTTAGTGCGGCCGGGTCCACGTCGAGCGAGTAGCGCAGGCGTTCTTCGAGCTGGACGGCTTCGAGCTGCAGGTAGTGCTCCACAATTTCCAGCTCGCGGGCCAGCGGCACCTGCTCGGTGCTGTTGAGCTGAATGGAGTAGCGCAGCAAATCGGAGAGGTGCGTAATCATGGCGCGGGCGCGGGCCGGGTCCTCCATCACCAGGGCCCGGATATTATTGAGGCCGTTGAACATGAAGTGCGGATTTATCTGGGCCTTGAGCGTGCGCATTTCGGCCTCGCGCACGGCGGCCGTCAGCCGCCACTTATCCACCTCGGCCTGTCGCGAGCGGCTCAGGTAATGCCAGCCGAAATAAAAGCCTTCCCAGAGCCAGAGTAGCAGATTAATGTTGAACGCGTAGCCGATAAACTGCCCCCAGCCGTAGGGCTGCCCGTTGGGAGCCGGGCGCACGACCCAGTAAATCAGCGCCCAGATGATAACCTGGCTCAGCACCGCCAGCAGCAGGTTGGCCACCAGTAGCCGCCCCAGCAGCGGCAGCGGCGCCAGCTGCTCCCAGCCTCGGGCCCTGATGTGGTAGCGTAGCGCGTGGGTCAGGCCCAGCAGCGTCAGCGCAATGGTCAGGCTGATGGGAAATATATCGACCGAAAATCGGCTCAAAATGGAGAAGACCACCACGTTGAACGCGGCGTAAAGCGTCCAGCCCACGGCCTGGCAGTACCAGTAGGAGCGGGTGGGGGCTGGCACGGCAGCGTAGGCAGATAGTAGGGAGCCAAGCATCAGGTGAGGGCCGGAACGACGGTGGGGCCAGCCGTGGCCACGTACAGTTGCCGGTGGCGGCGGTACGAAACGAAAAGCAGGCCGGCCAGCAGCAGCAGTGCCCCCACCAGAAACAGCGGAATCAGGTACAGCTCGGCTGGGTTGTTTATCCATAGGCCCAGCGCGGCGCAGCCTATTGCAATAAACCCGGCCATAAAGGCGTAGGCTTTGGTGTCGTAGAACCAGGCGTAGGGGAAGAAATGGGCCCCGGTGATGATGCCGTACACCATGATGAAGTGCTGCGGATAGCGGCTGAACACGAACAGCAGAATGGGGAAATAGAACAGCTGCGCGAAGTTCAGCCACAGCCCCAGCGGCTGTAGCGGGTTGTGCGGCAGCACCCAAGTGGTGCTCAATACCTTCGACAGCAGCCCGGCCAGCGGCAGCACCAGCGCCGCCACAAAAAACGTGATGAAGCCCAGCCGGGCCGGCGAATAAGGTAGCGTCCAGATGAAGGCAATACCGGCCCAGACGATGCAGGCGGCCCCGATGAAGTCGAGCCCGTTTTTCGCCCGGACCGATAGCTCCAGCTTCAAGGCCGAAAAGTCCTGTGCAGTTACCATCAGCTGCGTTTTATAAGTGTAAGAGGAAATCGCCGGGGCAAGATAACCACTACTTGCGGGCCGCCGCCGACTGCTTCAGGAAGGCGTCAGTCTGTTGGAAAAACCAGGCCGTATCGTCGTACATCAGGAAGTGGCGGCCGGCCTCCGACATCTCCACGCGGTGGCCGGGCAGGGCGGCATACTGCCGCTCGAAAATGGCCTTGGTGCTCTCCTTGGTCGAGCCATAGTCTTTGTAGGCGGCCCAGGCCCCGAGCACCAGCACCGGCTGCCTAATGCGGCCCAGCTCGGCGCGCAAATCGGTGGTGTAGAGGTCGTACATGGCCTGGCTGATGCGGGCGGTGTCAGTCATCATCGTGGCCGACATCTGGCGGGCCATGGCGACGGGCATTTTGCCAGTCATTTGCTGGCGCATATTAGCGGCCATCGGCCGGGCCATAGCCACGGTCATGTCGGGGTTCAGCATGGCGGCCAGAAACGGCAGCGAATCCACGATAACCAGTGGCCCTACGGCTTCTGGGCGGGTAGTGCTCAGCCACAGGGCCATGAAGCCGCCCAGGCTGTGGCCCACCACTACGGGCTTGCTCAACTTCTGGGTCTGGATGTAGGTCAGCAGCTGGTCGCGCACGTTGCGCAGCAGCGAATCGGTGCTGGCCGGGGCCGCCGCGCCGCCAAAACCGGCCAGGCTGACGATGTGGCACTGGTACTGCTTCTGGTAGCGGGCCACCGTCTCGTCCCAGACCGCGCCGGGGCAGGTCAGGCCCGGAATCAGCACCATGGGCGCGCCCTTGCCCACTACCCGCACCGAGAAGTTAGGATGCGCGGCCGGATTATCGGCTACGGCGGTAGTAGTGGGGGCTGAAGCCGGAGCGGCGGTGGCGGCGGCGGGCAGCGAGGTGGTGGCTAGCAACAGGGCGGCGGCAGCGAAGGGGCGGAGGGTGGCAGTCAGTTTCATACGGCGAAGGGGTAGGGGGTTGGAGTAGATGATTCAAACCTACTGCTCCCCCGGCGCCTATAAAACTACTTTTCCGCGAACGGTCAATCGGCCCGCCGAATGGCGGGCCGGGCCGCCCGAATGGCAACGGCGTTTTTACAGCAGTTCGCGCAAATCCTGCCGCAGGTTCTCCACGCCACGCCGGATTTCCTCCCACACGCCCGTTTCGGAACCAGCCGGGGCGGCAGCCTCATCGGTGGGCGAGTCGGCCGTGGCCTGACCGAGCTTCTCGAGCAGGCGGGCGCACTTGGACTCTAGGGCCTCGGCGTGCTGCTGATAAGTAGCAGTAGAGCCGGCCACGGTGGCGTGGGCCCGCCGATGCAGGGTCTGGATTTTATCATCCAGCTCATCAAGGGCCCGCTGCAGGTCGGCGGCGCTCAGGTAAGCCGGAACGCGGATATGGTCGGGGTCGGGAACAGTAGCCATTGCCAGGGTTGTAGGAGGTGAATTGGGGCCGGACGAATGAGCAGGCCGCCGCTAAAGAAACGGCGGTTTTTCGTCCGGGTTACTTTCAGGCATTGCCCCAGACAGCCGGCAGGTCCAGCTCGCGCGCCAGCGGGGCGGCGGCCGAAGTGTAAAGCATCCTCAGCAGTTCATTTACGGCGGGGGCGTATTCAATGCGGTAGTCTTCGTGCAGCTTGTCGATGGATTTGAGCACGTCGTGGGTGCGGCGCGTGAGGTGCTGGAGCAGCGGCTGGGTGGGGCCGTGCAGGCGGGCCGTGGCTTCGGGCTGCTGGCGCAGCACGTTGGTCAGCAGCCGCAGCGTCAGCTCAATTTCGCCGTGGGTGTCGGCCGTTATTTTGGCGTGGTAGGCCAGCCGCTGCTGCAGCTGCCGCACGATATGAAGCAGGTCGTTGGGTGTCTGGTGGAAGCCGCGCACCGGGTCATCTACCTGCTGCTGCAGCGCTTGACGGCGGGTTTCCAGCGCGTCGTCGCCCTCCAGCAGCCGAAACGCCAGCTGCTCCAGCAGCACGGCATCTTTGGCCACCAGTTTCGTGAGCAGCTGGTCTTTCTCTTTAGTCGGCAGGGCCAGCAGCGCACGGCGCAGGTCAGGGGAGAGCATTATTTGGAGCTATTAGCTTACAGCTTTTGTTCGGTTTATCGTTATGTCAGCCAACTCAACGAGCCCACCAGCCCCGCCCGAGCCGGTAGGCGGACGCGGCACCGATGAGCAGCAGAAGCAGCACGGAGTTGCGCCAGTCGTGGGTCCATAGTTGAACTAACTCACTTCCTAGCCAAGACGTGGGGTTGTGCTCACTACCATACTCTACTATGCTGTCGCACATTACCAGATTATATAAATCAGGAAACTTTTTATCTGTCTGCTCAGGCTTGGAAGTGAATACATACAGAGCGTAAGGCTCATGTTGGATGTCAATCCAATACTGCTTCATATTGTACACATTGCACCAGTCCAGCAGCTGAATCAGGCTGGAATAGCTAGCATGCTGACCAATTCGTACTTGTAGGCCCCGGTTGTGGTTGGGGTCGGCTTCCAAGTGACGAAAAACGGCTTGGGCGTTACGCAAGGCAAAGTAGTCTTCAAACAGGTTGCCTGTTACCGCCAAGGTTTGCCAAGGGCGGAAGGCTGCAATTTCCTGTAAGGAAGCATCGACGGAATAGCTCCAAAGATTTTTGTGAAGCGGCGGAAAATTGACTTCCATTACGTGTTGCGGCCGCACCCCCCGCACCTGCGGCACAGCCACGCAGCCCAACCACAGCAGCCACGCCAGCGCCGGCAAGCCGGGCGGTAGCAGCAGGCGGCGGCGGTGGCGGCGGGGCAGGGTGAGAGGAAGCATAGAAGGCGGGGATAAAGTGTAGCAGTAACCCGCGGAAGATAAACAGTCTGCAACATAGATTTCGCCTGAACTCAACCCGGTAGCTGGTTTTACGGTTAGCAGGGGCAACTGCCTATTCCTCCGCACCCATGTCTTACCGCTTCGCCGCGCCGCTGTGGCTGCTGCCCGCTACTGCCTTCGCCCAAACCACTGCCCCGCCCGACACTACCCGCGCCGTAGCCCTGCCCGAGGCTACCGTGGCCGGTTACGGCCAGCAGCTGCCGCTGCGCTGGGTGGCCGCCGCCGTAGGCACCCTCGACCGGGCCGATTTCGAGCGGTTTCCTGACAACGCCCTGACCCAGGCCGTGAACACGCTGCCGGGGGTGCGGCTGGAAGAGCGGGCTACGGCCAGCTACCGCCTGAGCGTGCGCGGCAGCACGCTCCGCTCGCCTTTTGGGGTGCGCAACGTGAAGGTGTATTACCAGGGCCTGCCGTTCACCGAAGCCAGCGGCAGCACGCCCCTCAACCTGCTCGACCCCAGTCTGCTGGGCGGGCTGGAAGTGATTAAGGGCCCGGCCGCCAGCGTGTATGGGGCCGGAACCGGCGGGGCCATCCTCCTGACCGGCCGTCGCCCCACCACGCCCGGCACGCACGTTTCGGCGGGCTTCACGGCGGGCAGCTACGGGCTGCGGCGCACCACGGCGGCCGTCGAAACGGCCACTGCCACCGGTTACCTGCACGCCGCCTACGCCCGCCAGACCCTCGACGGCTACCGCCAGCAAAGCGCCCTGCGCCGCGACGTGCTCGCGCTCGACGGCGAGTGGCAGCCCACCGAGCGCCAGGCCGTGAGCCTGCACGCACTCTACGCCGACATCGACTACCAGCTGCCCGGCGGCCTGACGCGGGCGCAGTTCGAGGCCGACCCGCGCCAGGCCCGGCCGGGTACGGTCACGGCGCCCGGCACCGTGGCCCAGCGCACCTACTACGCTCGCGCACCGGCCTGCTCGGGGCCAACCACGAAGCCCGGTTCACGGAGCGGCTCACGCTGCGCTCGGCGCTGTACCTGAGCGGCAGCCGCATCAACACGCCCTACCTGATAGATTTTGAGCGCAACACGCTGCTGGGCGGGGGCGGGCGCACGGTGCTCAGCTACCGCACCGCCCTAGCCGGCCGCACCCTGCGCCTGCAGGCCGGCGCCGAGGTCCAGACGGGTTTCAAGAGTGCCCGCAGCTACCAGAACCGCGCCGGCCAGCCCGGCCCGCTGCGCTACGACGACGAAATCCGCAGTCTCACCGGCTTTGCCTTCGCCCAGGCCGATTACGAGCTGCCCGCCGAGCTGCTGCTCACGGTAGGGGCCAGCTACAACCGCCTGCGCTACCGGATCAGCCGCCTTTCGGATGCCGCAACCAACCCCACCGGCTACGAGCTGAGCCGCGACTTCCGGCCTCAAGTGTCGCCGCGGGTGGCATTGCTGCGTGAGTTCGGGCCGGGCCTGTCGGTGTACGGCAGCGTGAGCACAGGCTTTTCGCCGCCCACGGAGGAGGAAATCAGGCCTTCCGATGGCTCCATTAACCGGGCCCTGCAGGCCGAACGGGCCACCAGCTTCGAGCTGGGTGCGCGCGGCCAGTTCTGGAGTCAGCGGCTGCGCTACGATGTGGCCCTTTACGACCAGCGCCAGCACCAGACCATCACCACCCGCACCACCGATCTGGGCACTCAACTATTCCTCAATGCCGGTACCACTCGCCAGCGCGGAGCCGAGGCGGCCGTTAGCGGCTGGCTCTGGCAATCGGGGGCTTCAAGCTCCAAGCCGCCAGCTGCAGACTTATCGGGTGGTGCTGATGATAGGGTAGCCGGGTTGCCCACCGGCTTACGGGCCTTCGTGAGCTACGCCTACAATCACTACCGCTTCGGCAGCTACGAAACCGGGGGGAAGGATTTCAGCGGCAACCGCCTCACCGGCACCGCGCCCCACACGCTCACGGCCGGCCTCGATTTCAGCCAGCGGCTCGGCTTCTACCTCAGCCCCACCGTCAACCACCAGGCCCGCCTGCCGCTCAACGATGCCAACACGGCCTACGCCGCCGGCTACTGGACCTTCGGCTCGCGGGGCGGCTGGCGCGGCCGCCTCGGCCCGGTACGCCTCGACGTGTTCGGCGGCGGCGAGAACCTGGGCAACCGCCGCTATTCGTTGGGTAACGACCTCAACGGGTTCGGCGGCCGCTACTTCCAGCCGGCTCCCGCCCGCAACTGGTATGCTGGGCTGGCCGTGAAATGGTAAATGGGCGTAATGCGCCGGTTGGCTAGGTTTCGCAATAAAATCAATACTAAAATTCTGCCGTAAGCCACCAAAAAGCCCCTTTACCGCGAGGGTAAAGGGGCTTAAAAAGGCTCGATGAACGAATGGCCTGAAAGGAGACTCCGGGCAGCTCGTTCGGCGGACTTAGCGGTTGTTATCGTTAATCGGGTTGTTGAATCCGGTTATCCGCAACTCATCGGTGGTTGACTCGGTATCGGGGTCGGGGCCGGTGGTGGCGCCGCTGGGTGTACCCGACATGGCGTCTTCGAGCTGGCTGCTCGTATCGAGTGTACCTTCTTCGTCTTTTTTATAGCTGTACAGCTCCTCGCGGTGCTTGCGTTGCTCCTCTGTCAGGTTGGAATTCTTGGCGTCGAGGGCAGCAGCGGGGTCCTGGTTCAGCTTATCGTTCGCTTCGTTTTTTTTATTGTTGCTCATCAGAAGGGTCAGTCAGAAGTGAGGAAAAAGACGCGGCGCGCTTAATCGTTGTTGGGCATTTCGTTCTCCTTGCCCGAGCCGGGAATCCCGCGGCCATTGTCGGCGCGGAAGGCGCTGAACTCGTCGGGGTTGTCGTTGGTGCCCACATTGGGGTTGCTTTCCTCGGCCGCGTCGGAAGCGGGAGCTTCGGTGCGGTTGGCGGGCTCGGCGGTGGGCCAGTTGCGGGTGCCGCCGCCGTAGCGTGGGTCGTCTTTGGCCCAGCCCTCGCGCTGTTCACCATACTCAGCATCTTCGGCCTGGCGCACGGCGGATGGGTCGAGGTTCTGCGGCGCACTGCCGCGCTGCTCGGCAAAGGCCACCGAAGGAGCCGACTCGCCGCCCTTGGTTACGCTTTCACCCTCGCTAACCGACTGGTTGGAGGCATCGGGGTGGCCGAATTCGCCATATTTGGGCGTGTCATGGTTGGCTTTGGCAGGGTCGTGGGAAGGGTTGGTGGGATTGAGTGGGGTGGTCGACATATTAGAGAGAAAGAGTAGGGGAGAATAAGCAGGAATCGGAGGCGCGGATGGCCACCGTTGCTATTCATACGTAAACTTTCAGGAAATGGCGGTGTCCGGTTGTGCTTGCGCCGGTGCTGCTCCCTATTCTTTCCTCCTTTTGTTTCTTCTATGTCTCTCCCAATTCAGCACAAGCCCGAAAACCAGGAATTTACCGTCTCTCAGGATGGCCACTCGGCCGAACTATCCTACAGCCTCCCCGCCGAAGGCGTTATCGACTTCACCCACACTTTTGTTGAAGAGGGGCTGCGCGGCCAAGGTATTGGCGATGAGCTGGCCAAAGCCGGCCTGGCCTACGCCCGCGAAAAAAAACTGAAAGTGCGCACTACCTGCTCCTTCATGGCTGGCTACGTTGCCCAGCACCCCGACTACCAGGACCTGACGGAGGCCGGCTAGAAACGGGCTCCATCAGCTCCTTCGGCAAGCAAAAAGCCCCTGACATCGGTATCGACATCAGGGGCTTTTTGCTTGCCGGAATGGCGGGCCCTTTTACCGGCGTACTTCCACGCGGCTGGTATAGGTTACGCCATCGGCGGTTACGCGCAGCAGGTACAGGCCTTCAGCCAGCGGCTGCACATCGAGCGTGGCTACCTCGGCAGCCGACAGCAGCTGGCTGCGGCTGAGTACCTGCTGGCCCAGCATATTGTAAAGGCTGATACCAGCCGCCTGCCGGCCTTGCAGCTGCGGCAGGCGTACCTGCAGGCGGCCGGTGGCCGGGTTCGGGAACACCTCCAGGCCTTCGCCCAAACGGGCCGCGCCGGTGGTGCTCGTAATGGTTACGCAGTTGCTGGTATGGCGCCCGATGTTGTCGTACACATCGGCACCCACCGGCGTCCATTCGGTCAGGGCATTGGTCCAGCGCTTCTGGCCCCGGTTCACGGTCGCCTTGCGCACCAGCGTGGCATCGGTGGTAGAGCCGCCGCCGGTCAGCTGCCAGCCACCGGCCGGCTGCTGCCCGATAACGCCGATAATGTCGAGCGTGTCGGTGCCATCCATCAGCAGCAGCGCATCATCGCCATTGAAGAAGCCAATGTTCGACTCCAGATCGGTTTGGGCTTTTACGATGGGCGAGGCTACGCCGGAATTGGCAATAACGTACACGTCGCCGGGCGCAATGCTTCCGGTCAGCTCGGCCGTAGCGGTAGGGGTGGTTTTGCCGTTGGCGAACAGGCTCACCGTAATGCCCTCCAGGTCGATGGTGGCATTCGAAGGGTTATAGATTTCTACAGCCTTGGTATTGCCAACCTTCGCCTCAATGTACTCCGAGAAGAACAGCGTAGCGCAGGGCGCGGCCGGCAGGGCTACATCGTCGTTGAGGATCGTCAGCTCGTGAGTCCGGATGGCCCCCAGCACCGCGCCGCCCGTGGTGGGCGTGCCCAGGGCAAGCAGTACGGTTTCGTTGGGCTCGGGCAGCAGGTCGCCTGCTACCGTCAGGGTTACGGTCTGGGTCTGGTTTACCTGGCCGGCCACAAAGGTAAGGCTGGTCGTAGTCAGGGTATAGTCGGCGGGCGTAGTGGCGGTAGTACCCGCTGCCTGTACGGTTACCGGCACCGTTATGGCAGCCGTGGGGGCCGTGCCGGTCAGCGTCACGTTCACGGTGTAGGTAGTGGTGTTGTCGTTGCCTTCCGTCAGGCTGCCTTTGGCGGCTGCAAACTGAATGGTCGGAGCCGCGCCGTCATCATTGAGGATGAGCAGCTCGTGCTGAGCCGGGCCGCCCACGGCTGCGCCGGCCGAAGGGTTGGTCAGGGCCAGCACCACGGTTTCATCGGCTTCAGGCGTCAGGTCGCCATTCACGATTACCGTAACTGGCTGGGTGGTCTGGCCGGCGGTGAAAGTCAGGGTCTGGGGCGTGGTGAAGACGAAATCCTGGCCGTTGGTGGCCGTTGAGGTTGTGGCAACCAGGCTTAGCTGCACCGTAAGCGGGGCAGTAGGAGCGGGGCTGATGGTAACGCTGGTCGTGTAGGTGCTGGTGCCGCTATTGCCCTCAGCAATGCTGCCGGTGGCGGTAGCAAACGCGAAGGTCGGCAGCACCTGGAATCCCCAGGCGCGGGCCACCAGGTCGGGGTAGGCAATGTAGGGGTTGAAGTTGCCCTGGCTTTTGGCAGCGCGGCGGTTACGCTCCCGCTCGCGGGCATCCACCGGGTCGGCCTGGTGCCACTGGTAAAGCGTGTTCAGGTCGGCCGCGGCGTAATTACGTCCTTACCCGGGTCGAACTGCTGGCCCTGGTGCATGGTGTAGAAGTAGAAGATAGCCCGCGCCAGGTTGCCCTTGTGGTCTTCGCGGGGCTCGAACCGGGAGTTGGTGTCCTCGCTGAACTCGTCGATGTTGCTGGTGGGCACGGTTGCTTGGCTGGTAGCACCGCGCATCCACTTGGTGGTCTGGTTGTCCGGGATTTCCGCAAACGGATCAGAGCCACGGTCGGAATTCCACTGAATGAATGTCGGGAACAGGTGGTGAATATCGGTGCGCATGCGTACGCGCTCATCAAACCACGACTGTGGAACGGTATGCTCGCAGTTTATCTGCTTCACTACGCCGGTGCTGGTATTGCTCGAATCGAGAGGCGTATTTTCGGTGTAGCCCGAGTACACGCATACCACGCGGCCGCTCTGGTTGTCTACGTAGTTATACATCTTACCGCGGGCGGTGCTGTAGTCCAGCTCTACGCGCTTGCCGTCGTACCAGTTCTGGCGCAGCCAGTCCTTCAGGCTCTGGCCCTGCAGGCTGGTTGGTGGGGCCGCAGGCATGGTCTGGGCCGAGGCCGTTCCCAGGCCCACGCACAGCACGGCGGTCAACATCCAGGCGAAAAAGTGTTTCATCAAGCAGTAAAAAGGGTGGAAAGCTAAACTGTCTGTAAAGATCGGCAAAGATTTTCCGCCCGCAAACAGCCAGCCACTGATGCTTTTTTAAAGGGGCATTGTGCTTGCCGGAACGCACAAAAAAGCGCCCGACCCTATACAGGGCCGGGCGCTTTGTCAATTTTCAGGGCTATCGAAAGCCTTATTTAGCGGGCATCAGTACCGTATCGATAACGTGCGTAACGCCGTTTTTCGACACCGCATCGGCTACCGTTACGGTGGCTTTACCACCTTTGGCATCGTGCAGCATCACCATGTTGCCGGTGCGGTGCACCATCAGGGTCTCGCCCTGCACAGTGGTCAGCGTCTGGCCATCCTTTAGGTCGGCGGCCAGCAGGCGGCCGGGCACTACGTGGTAGGTAAGAATGGTTGTGAGCTTAGTCTTGTTTTCGGGCATCACCAGCGTGCTCACGGTGCCGGCCGGCAGCTTATCGAAAGCGGCATTGGTAGGAGCAAATACGGTAAATGGGCCGTCGCTCTTCAACGTGTTTACCAGGTCGGCAGCCTTCACGGCGGCTACCAGCGTGGTGTGGTCAGAGGAGTTAACGGCATTGTCCACGATGTCCTTGTCAGGTGTCATCATAGCGCCACCCACCATTACTCCGGCCGATTTGGTCGTGCTCATGTCTGCCATGTCGGCTCCTTCGCGGGGCTTGGTGGTGGCCTTCATCTTGACTCCATTGGCCGATTTGCCCTTCACCTTGGTTTTGCCGTCGTCGGCTACCTTGGTTTTGGTCATCATCCCGTCTTCGGTCGTGACCTTGGTTTTTTCGTCGTCCGATTTCTTGGTCATCTTACCCTGGGCTAAGGCCGAGCCGGCACTAAGGGTAAAGGAGAGGGCCAGCGCGGAAAGCATGTATTTGTTCATGGGTAGGCAGTTTAGTAGAAGATAAATCTAGGCGTACCGTTGAGGTAATGAGGTAAACGCCCGCCTTGTACGACGCATTTTGGGTAAAGGATGCGTTGCCCGCATGATGCGCACAAAAAAAGCCCTCTGCTTTCAGACAGAGGGCTTTGGTGTGGTCGCGCTAGGACCACAACCGTTATATTTCATTGTATTTGCTTGTATTTAAAAGTGCCTTTTCTGGCCCGTATGCGTATATTTGAGTGCAAGCGGGGCCGGGTAAATACAACCAGGTGCAATAAACCCGGCCCCGATACCGGCCCCGCTTTTTCTCAACCCCAAAACTCAAGCCCCCGCACTCATGGCAAAGCATAAAGCTCGTTTCATTCTCAGAGACCCCCAGGCTAAGGCCTCGACTGCTATCTATCTAGTCTTTGACTTCGCAGGCGGCCGGCTCAAATACTCGACTGTCCACAGCATAGAGCCGGCCCTTTGGGATAGCGAGGCCCAGCGTCCCCACGTCGGCAAAAAGTATCCAGCCACGCAAGCGGACTTGAAGGCACACCTCGACACCTTAGCCGTAGCTGTTGCGAAGTGTCATCTTCAACTGCTTAACGACGGGAAAAAAGTAACTACGGCAATCCTCAAAGATGCCCTAGAGGAAAAGACCGGCAAGCGGGCCGGCAAGTCTGAATCACTCGCAGACTTTGCCGAGGCATTTTGCAACGAGGTAACAGCAGACCGCAAGCCCAATACTATTTTGGCGTATCGTACTACGATTAAGAAACTACGTGCCTACGAACAGAAAAAACGTCGGCAATATTCATTTGAAGAAATTACGCTCGATTGGTATAATGATTTTAAAAAATTCCTAGTTGCTGATAGTCTTTCTGAAAATTCAATCGGAAAACATTTTAAAACGGTAAAAACTTGGATGAGCCAAGCGAGGGAGCGGAGATTGCATAACAGTGAAGATTATTTATCTAAACGGTTCGCAATTCATAAAGCACCTGCTGACAGCATTTATTTACCCGTAGCCGACCTTGAGCTATTCGCCGCGCTACAAGTAGATAAACTATCATTAGAGCACGTTAGGGATACGTTTATTCTATCCGCTTTCACTGGTTTGCGGCATGGAGACGTTAGCCGGGTTAACACCGCTCAAGTAGTGGAAATGGCAGGCGGTAAGGTGCTGAAAGTTCAAACCGAGAAAACCGGGAAGGTTGTGAAAATTCCGCTTCACCCGATTGCCGAGGCCATATTGAACAAGTATGACGGTATGCCCCCACAGTACACCAACGCAGGTACTAACCGGCTCCTAAAAGACCTTGCCCAGCTTGCCGGGTGGAACGATGTTGTAGAGGTGAAGGTAGGGAAGGATACTATCAAAAAAGAGCGTTGGGAGCTTGTCAGCATGCACACGGCCCGCCGTAGCTTCATAACCAACGCCTATAAGTCAGGCGTCCCCCTTTATGCCTTAATGCAGCTCACTGGCCACACCAAAATAACCACCCTACAAACGTACTTGCGTATCAGTGCCGAGGAAAACGCCGAAACGCTGCTGCAACATGATTTTTTTAAAGCTGCCCCGATAATGCGAGTAGCCTAGAAAGCTGCTGAAAGTAACTTTAGAGTCAAAATATCCAGGCCAACCCGCAATTAGTAGCGGGTTGGCTTTTTGTATTTTTAGAAGATTATTAACTTAATTACGTTTGTGTATTTATTATTTATAATATATGCACCATTGAACTTGAAAAGCCTATTTGTTAAATTATATTTTGTTTTGTATCAAAATAATAATTACAACTGATTATGTAATTGTTTTTTAGGTGCTTGTTTGCTCGTTTTTAGCCTTGTTGTTTTGGGAATATAATCGTACCCAAAACCCCGAAACGATGCAAAGCGAACCCGTAATGATGTTGCCGCTTACCCTAACAGAATTTAGGGCTCAAATCCGCGAAGCAATAGCCGAGGAATTAGAGCAAGCCGCAAGCAATAGAAAGCCGACAGAGCAAGCTAAATATATGACTGCCGAACAGGCAGCCGAGTTCCTTAAAATTGGAATAACCACGTTGCGAACCAGCACAACAAAGGGCCTATTTACGGGCTACCGTGTAGGCTCGCGGGTGCTCTACAAACAGTCGGAACTAGAGGCCGCATTGAAGCGCACCGACCAATACAGCATAGGGGGCAAAAAGCGGGGCCCGAAACCGAAAAACCAGGCCAACGCCTAAGCTCTTACTGATGCTGCTGTTTCTGCTGCTATTGGCCGTGTACGACCGTATTCTATTTTCCGCACCAATGCCCCAGGGCCTAGAGCTTGCCCGTTGGCTAGAGCTTGCCCCAGCGTGGGCAGACTACGGGGGCGAAATAGAAAACGGTGTACTGGTTCACCACTACGGCCCGCACGATACTGGCAAGCTTGTCCTACGCTACAACGAGGCATCAGACAGGCTCACAGTAGCAGGCAGCTTGCACACGTTCCGTTACGGGCATAATTCATGCTCGTTCCCGTTCGCAGAGGCCCGTGCCACATGCGAGGCCCTAGCCGCCGCGCTACTGCTAGCCCCAGACGCGCTACGGGTACACGTCCTAGAGACGGGGGTAAACGTGGCCCTAACAGCCCCGCCGACCTCGTTCCTCAACCAGGTAGCCCGCGCTAGCTACGGGCCGCTCCTGACGCCGTTCTATGGCAAACAGCCCCCAGCCGGGCAAGCCGCCCCGTTACTCTACACGGCGAACTATGCTCAGTATCGGGTGAAGGTGTACGACGCGGGCACCTACAACCGATTGCGAAAAAAGCCGGCCCCAGTAGGCAACAGCCTACGCTTTGAGGTGCTATATCTCAAGTCTCAGAAAGCCGCTCAAGTGCTAGGCTGGCAAGGTGCCCTTTCTCTCCAAAACCTGATGCAAGCCGACGTGTACACGGCACTAGCCGACGCCCTGCTAGCTAGCTGGCATCGGATACACTTACCCCCAGAACTCACCACGATGGACAATCTCAGCATAGACGAAAGCGCCCTACTCATAGCCGGACAACAGCCCGACTTTTGGGAGCACGCGAAACGCAATACCCCCCGCGCTACCTACCATCGGAAAAAGGCCCTCTTCAAAGAATTGCAGGGCCGGGCTTCAACCGATAACCCCGCGCCCTACACACCACAACTTGAGCACGAAATCCGGGCCGGAATGCCAGACTAGGTTTACCTCTCTTATGGGGGTAAAAAGGTTATCAGATTTGAGACTTTCCATCTCTCCAGCACCTGCACCAGCACCCCGCGCCGCCCCCTCTGGTTCCTCTCTCTCCCTCGACTAATAGTTACTTTTTTTCTCATCTGGATATGATGTACTACACCAACGAGAGACACGCCCTAGTCTGTCATGTACAGACCTACACCTACCTAGTCAAAGGCCGCAAGTACATGGGTACAGCCTCAATCATGGGTTGGCTAACAGTAGCGGGTATATGCAAGGGCATGAATGGCCAGTATCTGATGAATTGATTTTGAAGCTCTCCGAAGCTCCAGCATCAAAAATACTTCACTCCGAACAACCCGCCAACATGGATAAGCCCCAGGACAAACCCGATAAACTATTGTCCCTCAATAAATTGAGTCAAAAGAGCCGGCAAAAGTTACTTTTTGATGCCTTCATAGACTATCCTACGGGCTTTGGCTACTCAGACAGGCTACACGATATGGCAATAAGGGCCAACGTGAAGCCCCCTCTCATGTTCCAGCACGCTCGCAGGCATGGATTCCAGCAACTACTAGAGCAGGTCCTAGAAGAGCAACGCAAAGACGAAGCCTTTGCTCAAGCATTAGACAGCACAAACCCCCAAAAGGAAGTGCCTTTTAGCTCTCTAGTGAAGCAGGTAAAGAGCCTTAGCGTTCTGCTGCTGGGGACCGCGCAAAAGGTAGTGCAGGCGGCTGCCTATCAGATTCACTACAACGGCTCACTGATTGCCCGGACGGTATCAGAGGCCGGAAGTTGGGGGCTCCTGAATCCAGAGCAGCTAACCAGAATCGAGGGCTACCAGACCAAACTAGCAGCAGCAGCCAAAAGCATAGAGCAGTACCTGAAACCGGGGGCTATTGCTCAACTCTTGGCAACGGTCAACTTTAGCCAACAGATACCGGATGACGCTGGAGAGGTCGATTCAGCGGCCTTCACGGTTGCGGCTCTAGCCTTCAAGATGCGAGAGCTAGGGCTAATAGACCCGGCCTTTGCTAATCCAGACCGCGCCGTTGCCGGCTACACGTCCCCAGAGGGTTTACCAGAAATAGACGGGTGGCAACCAAAACCAGATAACCCCAGGCCCCAGGGCCCGAACCAACCAACAGAATAATTCACCACTAACCCCCAGCATCATGTTTAACTTTCCAATTGGCAGCGGCACGCCGGCCCTCAAAACATAGGCGAGCCTCAGAGAGACCTCAAGAAAATAGAGCTAAGCCCCGCACCGTACGGCGTTCTGCTGTCTAGCCTCTTCGCTCAGTTACCCCAGCATTTCGCGTTTCTGGTTGACAAGAACTCCAAAGTGGCTCAGGATAGCCGGGCCCGTTTGGGCAATACGTACGGTACCCGCTTTACGTGGGAGGAGTTTGTGGAGTACGCCACAACGGAAGTATGGCCGAACAAGGGCCCCAAGTTGCGCCACTGCCAAGATTCAGAGGCTTTTCTAGCTGAACTAGGCCGGATAGAGCCCTTTTTCCAAAACGCCCGCCTGGCAACAGGCCACAACCGCTAAGGCTATGCAGCAGCACCCCAGGCCCCAGCAACAGGCCACGCTATTCAAGGCTAGCTTCCCAACAACTAGCCCGCCGTTGGTAGATAGAATTTACCCCGTTCTGCTGTTCGTTGGGCCGGAAGCCTCAAAGTGTCGGCTCCCTGCCCTTGCCCGATTAGTTCACCTTAGCTAGCTAGACTATGCCACGCGCCACCAACCAGTTCAACCCCTCAGAGCTTCGCTTGCTAGCGGTGGCGCTGAATAGCTCTAGGCAGCTACACTACACAGACGCCCAAAGGCAGATGTTACCCAACGTGGCCCGCAAGCTGTCAGACTTACTCTGCGAGGCTTCGGGGGCACCGTCGTACACAGATGCCGAGCACACCAGCAGCACGGCCCCAGCGCCGGCCCCGAAGCAAAAGCGGCCCAAAAAGCCCAACCGGCCCAAAGTAGGCTTTAATCTAGGTCCGGGTAGCGAAGGGTACGAACAGCGTCAACAGCTATTCAGGGAGGCAGACGAAACGCTAGCGGTCCTACGTGGGGAGCTTAGAAAGCCGGCCCCAGACGAACAGCCGCCCCAGGATGACACAGAGACGGGCCCCGAAGATTCAGACGCCGTAGGAGGGCCTTAAAACGCTTTTCACTTTCTGGCCTCTCAGAGCGTCCCCAGGAGCATCCGATACCAACCAGCCCCTAGATTCTGGTTATCTTTGGAGTAGGGGAGGGTTTCGGTTCCCAACCTTGTAAAAGCCTTAAAAGCCCGTTGTCTCGATGACAACGGGCTTTTTTGTGTCTCCAGTACGAAAGGGGAAAATTTATTTAGTTGGCCCCGATACCGGCCCCGGTAAAGAAAAAACCCTTGTAAGTATCTGACTTACAAGGGCTTCTGTTTTAAATGGTGGTCGCGCTAGAAGCCGCACGCTCCGGTAAGCCGTGGCAAGCCCCGGTACAATACGGTAAACCGTGATAGATAGGGCCGTTTATACCTGACCTGCCTTTACCATACTTTACCGCTCGTTGCCATCGTTTGCCAGGTCTCGTCGCACACCAGCGGCCTCTGTGTGTGAAGCCCGCAGCTTATCAAATGCCGAGAGCGTGGCCACGTGCCGCTTGGCTTCCCGGCTCTTGGCGTAGCGGCGGGTGGTGTTAATGCCGGAGTGGCCCAGACTATTCTGCACCTGGCCCAGATCCGCGTCGCCGTCGAGCAGCAAGGTAGCAAAGGTGTGCCGGGCCAGATGACAGGTGATGAACTGCCAGATGGGGCCGCGCCGCTCGATGCGGTGGGGCCCGCGCTGGCGCACCTGCAGGATGGGCCTATCGAGTCCGGAGAGTTCGGCCGCCTGCTTGATGTACTCGTTCATTTTCTGATTGGAGAACACGGGCAGCCGGCCGGCATACCGTTCCCAGATTTCGACCGCTACCGGGTCCATGGCCACGCGCACCTTCGTTTTCTTGCGGCGGCCCTTGATCTGCACATACTCCAGAATGTGGCTGCCCAGCTCAACTACTACGTCCGAAGGCTGCAGCGCTTTCAGGTTGCCGTAGCGGGGCCCGGTAAAGCAGTTGAACACGAACACGTCGCGCGCCTGGCTCAGGTGGCCGGGTGGGAGTGGGGTTTCGTAGAGGCTCACTACCTCCTCAAATAGGAGCGGCTCAATTTCCACCTCGTAGGTGTACTCATCGGTGAGCCAGGCGAAGGGCAGACCCGCGAACTTGAGCAGCTGCCGGGTGGCGCCCACGTAGCGGCCGACGCTGTTGGATTCCAGCCCCAGCCCGCCCGACCGGTTGGGCGCATCCTCAATCAGGTACTCGCACCACTTCTCCACCAGGTCGGAGCGGCGGGTTGTGGGGTCGGGTAGAATGTCCTGTAGCGTCGTGCCGGGCCGGAACAGCTCCCAGTGCATGGCCACGGGGTCTACTTTGCGCAGCGTGTTGCTGGCATACTTGGAACGATAGAAGGCTTTCCACTCGGCCGCTACCTGCTCGATGCGCTGCTGGGGTAGGGCTAACGGTGCTGCTGGCTCACTAATAGGAGTGGGGGCGTCGGCTGTCAGGTTGAGCTGCTCCAGTAGGGCGGCCCGCATCTGCTCGGGGCTCACGCGTTGGCGCTGCTCCTCGGCCGTCTCCAGCAGCTTCTCGGCGGCTTTGTGCAGCTTGCCCAGCTTGCGGTTGATGCGCACGCAGCGGCCTTCATCCTGGGTGGAAACGCGCTGCTTTTTCGTCCAGAACTTTTTGAGCACTGAATCGCGCACGCCCAGGCGTACGGCGGGGCTAGTACCCGGCTCGGCGGCCGGATGGCGGGCCCAGCGCACCTCTACGTAAATAGGATGCCGGCCCTCCGTGGCGTTGTTATGGAGGTAGAACCGGATGGTCATGACTATCTGATAACAGCTTTGGTCACGATGCCGGCATGAATATGGAAATAACTACCCGTTGTTTTGCTACCATAAACAAGCGTTTCCCGCTCTTTCCCATTTACTGATACCTTCTCAACCTTCGTTGGTTTGCCGAAGGCGTCGATTACTTGCTCGTGCGACATACCAATTATTATCTGATGAGCAATGAGCTGGCAAGCGGTTGCCTCATCATATTTAGTCTTGATCATATCTACGCGCGCCTTCTCTGCATATAATTCGCGGGCTAATCGATTTACCTCCAGCTCTAATACAATAAATCCGTATTTCTCGTCATCAGCCCGCTTCTGCCATGTAGCCAATTGCTCTTTGCTGATCAACCCCTCCACGTAAAGAGTATAAGCAGGAGCTAACACTTGCTGGATTTCAGATCTTCTTAACTCCTGTTTTTTTGCTTCGGCTTCTCTCAGCTCAATCCGTTGCCTTTCCAGTTTCTCCTCTTTCTCTCGAATGCCCTGCTCAATAAGCATTTGCAAGGCTTCGGCTTCATCTGCCTGCTTCTTAATAAATGCTTCGTATTTAGCCTGTTTGGCTTTGCGTCTAGCGCCGCGAACTGCCCACCATATGGCCGTAACTGCGGCCCAGAAGAAAGCACCCCCTAATAATGACCAATCCGTTTTCGCTGAAATGGAATTTATGAAAGAAGCTAGAGAGACTAATGTGAAAAAGCTAAAGAGGGCGACGCCAAAGCTGTACCAGCCCTTATTAGCTGGCTGAGGATCCTGCGGAATAGAGGTGGCTGCATTTGAGTAGTTAGTGTTTCTGCCACTACCACTACCGCCTATTTTACTGCGGCTCGAAATACCTGTACCAGGAATGCTCGCATTTAAATAAGCGCCTTTCTTTCCTATGTTAACGCTGGCGCCGCGCCCACCAACAGTTGTGCTAAATCCGCTCTTACTCACATTGAGCTTAACGCCGGGCATTATTTTAAAGCTCTTACGAAATCGGAATGCCATAGCAATTTTACTTTACATGAGTAATTATTAAAACTAACAGCCGCAGCCTTTACCAACAGTCCAAAAGCATTTGCTCGACGCCTGGCAATCAGCTTTATTGTATTTGCTGCAGCCGCATTGGCTACCGCCCTTAGAGCTGGATGGGGAGGGGTCGCCGCCGCCGCTACAGGCAGCGAAGAATGTTACACACAGGATGAGTAGAGCTTTTTTCACGGGTCTTAGAATATGGGTTGGTGTAATTGAATTAGCGAATAGGCACGTCGACGCCCCGTATCACGCGCCACATGCCGTGGATGTCGTCGATGATGACTTCCTCAATGCCGCCCTCGGCGTTATCGGATTCGAGTATCACCTTACCCGTGGCCCGGAGCGTGTTGTGCTTGATGCGCTTGATGACGAAGTGGTGCTGGAACACGACGATGTACACGCCGGGCCGCGCGTCCTTCCACTGGTCCACGTTGGATAACTCCTCGACCAGCACCTTCATGCCGCTGCGCAGCTGGGGCTCCATCGAGTCGCCGTCGATATCGACGACCAGCCCTTCCTCGGGGTCGCCAATCATGCGGATGACGGGGAATAGCGGCAAGTCCCGATAGTCGTAATCGTTCATAAAGGATTCAGCGAAAGTGGCCCGCGCTCCAATTTCCAGGCGACGGTAGTACACCATCTCCTTTTTGTCGAAGTGCGCGGCGAAGCGGGCATTGCTTTTGTCGGACATGAGCGGACCCAGCGGGTGCTCCTCGGGGGCTACCTGCATGATAGGGGCGGGGTGCTTGCCGGTCTCGATGTATTCGGGGGTGGTTTTGTAGGCAGCGGCAATCTTCTCTAAAACTTTAGGTCGAATGCGCGCAGCGTCATCCGCTTCATAGCGATGAACCGTTTGCCTGCTTTTATCAATGGCCTTACCCACCTCTTCCAAGGTCATGTCAGCTGCCTCTCGGAGCTTGGCAAGTCTGATGCCGCGTGAATTAGCCATGTTTCCGTGATATTTCGGAACAAAGCAACACAGTTTGTAACAGTTTGTGAAGGAATTTCACAACATATCCTTTGTTGTTCCGTTTTATCACGTATATTTGTCATACCCCATCACACTTTACCGCCATGTCAAATACCCAAACCCCCAAATTGCACCCCGTTCGAGGTGAGGTTGACTCTGCCACGAAGGAGGCTATGCGTGACGAACAAGAGCGTTTACGCAAGGAAACAGGCCGCCGCCCATCCTTGAATGAGGTTGTCGGGCGGTGGCTTACTGAGAGAGCAGGGCACCTAGCAGAGGCCTAATATTTTTTTGCCCTCTATTTCACGTTTTGTTCCATTTATTCACATCTCATCACTTTTAACAAAGTCCCCTCCCATGCAAACCACTCCCTCTTCCCACCTTACTGCCTCCGCCGGCGGGGCGGCCGTCAACCAGAACTGGGTGACGATGCTCGAAATCAATGCCCGCGCCTCGGCCGAAGCCGAAGTGAGCACCCGCACCTATGTGCAAAGCCCGAAGCAGAGCCAGGAAAAGAAGTATGACGACCGCCTGCACATCCGGCTGGGCTGTGGCAAGACCAAGGCCTACGAGCTGCTCAAGGCCTATGAGCTGGGCCAGGAGGGCGGGCTGCGCCACCAGCGCATTGGCAATAAGTACATCGTCACGGAGCAGGCCGTGCAGGAGTTTTTCGGCGACGCGCCGATGCAGGTGAGCACTTCTAAAGCAGCCTAACTCATGCAGCTCACCACTACCCACACCAACCGCATCAACCCGGCCGAGCTGCGCTATCTGCGCACGGCGCTGGCTGCCTGCACCATCGGCTGCCGCTACTCGGCTATGCAGGCCATTGTCGTCTACGCGCACCTGCATGACGGGCTGGAACTAACCGATGAGGCAGCCTATCTGACGGCTGAAATGGCCGCTGCCGAAGCCACCAGTAACGCGCTGCACCTGAGCGCCACCGCCCGCTAACACCGTCCGCTGCCATGTCCGAAATCGTCCTGATCCGCCCCGAGAACCTGAACGCGCCGGCCAACGAGCTGATGTGCCAGTCGCTGCGCAATAACATCTACGCCGTGCTCTCTGGCCCCCTCTTCCACCGCTACGAGCGGGTGAAGGCCAAGCTCAATTGCGTGCAGGTACACGATGCCGGCCAGCTCCAGCGCTACTACGCCGCCGTGCAACGGGAGCGCACCAAGCGCGAAGCCAATGCCGGTCTGGCTGCCCGCTACGAGGCGCTGCCTGCTGAGCAGGACGAGGAGGCCTTTCGGCAGCAGGAATACGACGAATGCGACCGAGACGCTGCTTAACTGATTCTCTCACCCTCACATCATTGTCCGATGCTAACTGTCAAAATCACTACCCATCATGGCCGCCGTGAAATCACCGCCGTCGCCTCTGATTCGCGCTACGGCGACTTGGCCAGCGAAACCCGCACCGGTACCGGCAGCCGCGCGAAATCCGCCCTCGAAGTAGAAGTGCGCCGCCTGGGTGAACAGCAGCTCAGCGCCCTCAACCGGGCTGGTGCCGTGCAGGCCGCCGCCGGTAGCATCACCGAAACCCGCCTCATTGGCCAGCGCCTGTAGCCATGCACTACTACCAACGACCTGCCTATTCCGCTGCCGAGCGCCACGAGCGCCGCACCAGCCTGGTGCGCTATGCTGTCATCACGACCACGCTGCTGCTGGTGTGCGCGCTGCTGAGCCTGGCATTGCCCGGCTGCAGCGCCGGCCCCACGGCTGAGCAGCGCGCCGAGCACGCCATGCCGGCCCGCTAAACGCAATAGGGCCGCCCATTGCCCGGGCGGCCCTATCACTCATTTCACTCTAACGACTGCAAAGCTAATGCAAACCTCCGAACAACTAGCCGCCTTCCGCGCCCTGTGCAAAGCCAACCTGCTGGGCAAGGCCGATGTGTGGCAGCACAAACAGTCCGGCAACTGGATTATCGGCCGCGCCGGCATCGAGAAGATTCAGGGCCTCAACAACATTCAGGTGGGCATCGAGCTGGCCGCGGCCGGGGCAGACTTCGCCATCGTGAAAGCCGCCGCCGTGCGCACTGTGGAGCGCAAGAAAATCAAAGTCGAGTCGCTGGGCTCAGCCAATGCCAAGAACAGCCAGGTGAGCTACTACGCCGAGATGGCTGAGAAGCGGGCCAAGTCTCGCTCCATCCTGATGCTGATGGGCTTCTACGAGTTGGGCGTGTACGGGGAAGAAGAGGCGGATGATTTCAGCGCTGCCAAGAATAGAGATGCCGCCCGGTTAGAGGATGAGCAGCCGGCACCTGTAGCCGCTCCAGCCCCGCGCCCCACTCAGCCGGCCGCATCCGCGCCCATGCTGCCGGCTTCGGTTCCTCTGGTTCCCTCCGCTGGTGCCGCCCTAAGCAGTGAGGAGCAGGATGATCTGCCCATGGATAAGCTGGTGGTATTGAGCTTTCTGAAAGAGGCTGAAACGCTGGAGGAATTGCAGGCCGCCTGGCTGGGAGAGGCCAAGGGCTGGCACCTGGATCAGGATGTGTATGCCGCCAAAGAAGACCGCAAAGCTCATTTATCCGCCAACCAAACCCTTGCTACTCATGGCCGCTAAACCAACCCGCATCTGGAGCGCCGCCGAGCTGGCCGTGCTTACTACCGAATACCCGCTGCACGGTGCCAAGCATACGGCCGCGCTGCTAGGCCGGGCCGTTTCGGCCGTGCACACCCGCGCCCACCGCCTGGGCCTTGCGGCCGGCAGCTGCCAGAGCTGGAGTACTGAGCACACTGCCCTGCTGCATAAGCACTATCCCATCGATGGCCCTACCACGGTGGTAGGCCTGCTGCCCCACACGCGCACGGCCATTCTCAAGCGGGCGCAGATACTGGGCCTCACGTCCGGCAAAAAAGCCGGGCAGCGCCGCTGGAGCACCGAGCACGCCGCCCTCTTCGCCCGTGACTACCCTGCTGGCCGGCCGCTGGCGGAGCTGGCCAATGAGCTAGGCCGCAGCACGGCCGCGCTCGTTACCCGCGCCCACCAACTGGGCCTGCTGCGGCTGCCGGGTAGGAAGCCGGCCCGGCCCCGTGCTCACCCCCCAGCCCGCCGTGCTACTGTCCTGGCTCCGAAGCCAGCTCCAGTTCCGAAGGCCGCACCGGCAGCCAAGCCGCCGAAGCCGCCGAAGGATATCCGACTCGCAGTGAAGCAGAAGGCCAAAGCCCAGGCAGCGAAGAAGCAGGCCCCTAAAAAGCCCACCACCGCCAAGAAGTGGTACCACTACCGCATGGGCTCACCTGAGTACGAGGCAGGCCTGGCTGCTACTACCGCCGGCAAACAGCGCACCACCATCCTCGATGAAAACGGCCGCACGGCCATCGTGTGGCGCAACGCCGCTTAAGCAATCCCCTTTTCTAAATCCCAAACCCATGATGGAACAGAACCTTTTCGCCGGCATGGAGTCGGCCGCCCGCCGCTCCCACCTCGAAGCCGAGGCCTACAAAGTAGTCGAAGGGGAGCCCTATGACCGCCCCTTGGAAGATGGGGAATTGGATGAGCGCAAAAACGCGCTGCTCACCACCCTGGAGAAGATGGACTCGCTGGGTGATGAAAAGAAGGAAGTGATGGCCGAATTCAAATACCGGCTCGACGCTTTCAAAAAGGCGCTCGGCACGCTCAAGCTGGAGCTGCGCACCGGCCACACCCGCTCGGTGGGCACGCTCTACTACATCCCCGACTACGACGCCCGCCGCATGGGCCTCTACACCGACGAGGGTACGCTCATCAGCAGCCGCGGCCTACTACCCGAAGAGCGCCAGCAGAACGTGTTCATGCGCCGCTCGGCCGGCGAATAAGCAGCCGCCTTTCCTTCGCTATTCAATTCCTCACAACTGTTTGCCATGAAATCCAATACCGAAAATCAGGAAGTATTCGCCATCAACGCTCCCGGCGAAACCATCATCCGCCACGGCCAGGCGGCCCCCATCCGGGAGCCCCGGCAGCTGGCTTACACTGGTCGACTCGATTCGCCCCGGCAGTTTCTTCAGCCGAAAGTCGAGCTGTATGATTTCAAGCAGGCCACCGTGTTCATCAACCAGACGTCCGGCACCCTGAAGCTGGTGCTGGCTGAGAAGTCGGAGCTGTTTGATAGCGTAACCGGTAGCCTGGAGCTGGCTCCGGAGCTGGCCCAGTTCAAGATTAACACCGACCAGAAGTACACGGTCTCCGAGCTGGTGAAGTTTCTCAAGCGCACCCGCTTTTTCTTCTCCGATAAGGACTCCCATGCCGTGCTGCTCAGCAGCCTGATGAACTTCTCGGCCAAGGTGCAAACCAAGATTGAGCAGCAGCAGAGCACCAACGGCAGCAGCAAAAACAACCTGGAGCGGGAGGTGCACGGCATTGAGTGGAACCGGGAGTTCGTGCTGACCACGCCCATTTTCAAGGGCTACCCTGCCAAGTCCTTCCGGGTGGAAATCGGTATCGACCCGACTGATGCCAGCGTGAAGCTCTACCTCGAATCGGCGGAACTCTTCGAACTGGAGCAGCAGTACCGCGCCGAGCTGCTGGCCGAGGAGGCCGCCTACTTCGAGCAGTGGGGCTGCTCGGTGCTCTACCAGTCCTAAGCCACTAGCCTGAAGCCCGCCGGGCAATTGTTCGGCGGGCTTTTCGGTGCTCTTCCTCTGCTATGAGCCAGCCCCACCGCTTCCTGCACGCCGATTCCGCCGGCGCCTTTACCCCGCCTAGCACCCGCCCTATGCTACCCATCCGCCAGAACCTCAACCGTCTTACCGCCCTCAACCGCACGCTGCGGGCGGTGCTGATTGAGGTGGCGGGCCTAGCGGAGAACGGTAAGCACGGCGCCTTCACCGGTAGCAATGAGCTGCTGAGCCAGAGCGTGGGCGGCACGGTGCGCACCATCACCCGCGCGCTGGCCGAATTGCAGCGGCTGGAGCTGCTCACGATTGAGGGCGCCACCAAGCTGCGCAGGGTCGCTACCACGCCGCGCCTGCGGGTGTGCTACACCGGTTCCGGAGCCGAGCAACTGGCCGCCGTGGAGGCCCTGAATTCGTCCCTGTCTATAGACAAAATGTCTATAGACACACCGGCAAAACCGGGACTGTCTATAGACAACGGTGGTCGTGTCTATAGACATTCAGGGTCAGTGTCTATAGACATTCAGGGTATGCCTTATAAGGAGACCAAGAACTATAACCAAGATAACCAAGAGGAGGAGGAGGAGGAGGAGCAGGAAGGGCCGCTTCGCTCCAGCTCCGCCTCCGAAAAAAAAATAGGGGAGCTGGAAAATGAAAACCAGCGGCTGGCCGCTGAGTTGGCCGACATGACCCAGCAGCGGGATATGCTCCGCGCCTCGCTGCTGGCCATTCGTCCTGCCAGCTCAGTCGGCGCCACCGCGTCGGCTCCGCACACTGGGGCCGCGGCGGCTGGCCGCAAGATGCCCTACGCCGAATCCCGCTACGCCACGCCGGACGGTTTCACGGCTCTGGCCGCTCAGCTCAACTACTCGGCGGCCTACGCCCCGCACTACCTGGCCCACATCGCGGCCGCAGCGGCCCACGAGGCCAACCGCGACGAGCGGGGCTGGCAAAACTTCACCCGCTGCTTTCTCTCCAACGACGCCAACTCGGCCCGTGGCCTCATCACCACGGCCCCCAAAGACGCTACCCATGCAGACGAATCCCACTACCCTCGCCAAAACCGTGGCGCCGAAAACCGTGGCGCTGGCTACGGTCAGCCCCGCGCTACGGGCCGCCTTGACGTTGAGGCAGCCGTCGCCGTCGCTGGAGCTTTTGCTAGCCTCAGCGCACCAGCGCGACCCGATGGCGCTGCTTAGTGCCATGATGGAGGTGCGGCCTGAGCTGGCGCTGGCCGGCCCGCAGCTCAGTGCCCTGCGCGCCGCCGATGCGGCCGCTCCGGTGCAGGCCACGGCGCGGTTGCTGGCCTACGTGGACGGCATGTTCAACTTCGCCGATAACAAGCGGCTCAACACGTTGCAGGTATCGATGCTGGCCAACGACCTGGTGCAGCGCTACTGGCGTCTCAAATTCGATGAGCTGGTCTACGTGCTGCGCGAAGGAGCCAACGGCCGCTACCACACCTTCGACCGCATCGACGCGGGCGTGATTCATGGCTGGTTTGCCGAGTACCTGGCTGAGCGGGATGCGCTGCTGGAGGTGCAGATCCACAACGAGCATGTGGCCTACCAGGAGCGGGCCGTCCAGGTGGCCAAGGATATGCCCATCAGCGCGCTCTACGTCCGTCAGAAGTGCGCGGGCTACCATCCGTCCGAACTGCTACGGCTCCAGCGGTGGGTGGCCGGCAAGTGGCCGGCGGAGCCGCTACTAGCGCAGGCCGTGAACGACTACGATGCGGAGCTGTGGCGCAAAGAGCGGCTGGCAGCGGCGAAACTAGCGGAGGCCCGCGGCAAAGCCCGGCTGGTGCTGGCTGAGTTTGCGCAGATAGAGCAGCAGTGGGCAGCAGCAGAAATGCAGCCCGAAGCCGACGCCGCATGAAAAAGCCGCATGAGTACCTCTCTGATGCGGCCAGCGTGGCCGGCATCTACGACCAGGCCCACGACTCCGAAGCCCACTGGAGCCGCATTGCCGAGGCTGCGGTAGTGCTGTGTCAGCAGGATGCCCAGCGCGAAATCGAGGCCCTGCAGGAGCAGCTACTTCTCAATGCCGAGGCCCTCACGCAGCACATGACCCGCAACGGCCCACCCCCGCGCCGCTTGGGTGAACTGTCCAGGCCCAGCTACCCAGGTGGGGACTACCCGCCCTTCTGATAGTCGAAACCGAAGCCCGCAAACGAAACCTGCTACCCTCACCTCTCACGCTACCCGCATGAAACTCCGCTTCATCACCCCCGCCACTACCGCCCACGTTCGCCAGAGCACGGCCCGCACCATCACCGTCGCCCGCAAAGCCGGCAGCCTGAGCTTTTCCGCCGCCCTGGTACGCGAGCTGGGCCTGAGCACCACCGGCCCCGGCGCTACGCTCACCGAGGACGCCGACGCACCCGGCAGCTGGTACGCCCTGTTCGGCTCGACTGAGCCCGCCCATGATAGCCGCCCGCTGCGGGGCAAGTCGGCCGAGAAGGACCGCAAGGAAACCCAGGGCCTCAACTTCATCAACACCCCGCTGGCCCGCGCCGTGCTCGACAGCCATCAGGTGCCGGCCGATACCAACCGCCTGGTGCTGCAGGTGCTGCCCGAGCCGGTGGAATTCGAGGGGATGGTGCTCTGGCCGCTGCGTGTGGGCGCCCAACCGTCCGCCGTGCCCGCCAAAGCCGCTACACCCGCGAAAGTTCCTGCCACGCCAGCGCCCACGTTGCCAGCGAAACCCGAAGCCCCGGCTCTTTCGCCCGTTGCGGCCGGCCCTTCCCGCCCGGTGGCCAGCATTGCCGATGCGTCGGATGCCCGACTGGAGCAGCGCCATGAGCACCTGCTGGAATCCAGCAAGCCTTTAACCGGCAAGGAGGTGGCCGAGCTGTCGGCGCTGCGCTCGGAGCTGCAAAAGCGCGGGGTGCTGGAGCTGGCCAGTGAGCCCTACTAGTCCGCCTTATCACCCGCTAAGTCAATCATTCCTAACTCCAATAAAACCAGACGATGAAAATCCTTAGAGGAGAACTCGACACCATGCAGGCGCTGGAGCAGGCAGCCAGCCCCGGCACTTGGCGCTACAACCCGTACGACGCCACGGTAACCGCTTTTGGCGAGCCCACGCCCACTGGCGTCCCGCCCGGACAACAGCCACGCCCGGAGGACTACGACGTGTCTGTGTCAGCGGTCTTCAACATCCATGAAGAGCAGGATGAATTGGAAAATCTGGAAAGCGACGCGGAGTTCTGCTGCGCCGCCCGCGACTTCGTGCCCCGCGCCATTGCGGCCCTGCGCTTCACCGAGGCCAGCACCGAGGAGGCGCTGGCTATCCTCGACGACGCCATAGGGCTGGCAAACGTCGCCTCCCCATCGCAGCTCTCTGATGCAATCGAGCTGGCCATTCAGAAGCTACGCCCCGAGCCTACGCCGGTACACGATACCGCCGCGCTGGAGCAGCTGGCCCGGGCGCATCCGATTGAGCTACCGTGGCTGGACGAGGTGTGTGGGAATTGTGGCCATGAGGCGAAGGCCGGATGCTGCCCATGATAAAAGCCATCCAAGACCAGATGGATGCAGCCAAGGCCGCCGGCAAGGGGAAATCCCAGGCCGGCGGCCAACGTGCGCCCACCCGCCGCCGCAAAGCCACCAAGCCTATCACGCCCGAACCCGCTGCCGAAGAAGTGGAGGAGGAGGAAGTAGAGCCACTACTACAGCCCGACCCCACGCCCCGCTACTACACCAGCACCAGCCGCACGCCCAATGGCCTGCTGATGGCCCGCCTCGTCGGCTACTCCGAAGCCCAGCTGCAGGAGGTGTACGCCTTCACCCAGGCCCGGCATGGCGCCCGGCCCTACTGATTCACCCTATTTCGATCTGCCATGCTACCTGTATCCCTCGCTACTCCCTGGCTGCCCCATGCCGAGCACCTGCGCCAGACGCTGGCGCAACTCGACCCGACAGAGCGACGCCGCATCCTCGACTACATCACGACCCCGCCCGAGCCGCCGAAAATCCGCAGCTACCCGATTGGTGAGTGCATGGCCGCCGCCCGCCGTGTGGCCCAACTGCTGAGCGCGCACCCGAGCTGGAGCCAGGCCCATGCCCGGCGGGATACGGCCCGGGAGATGGGCGTGAGCACCGTGCAGCTGCGGCGGATGCTGGCCCATGCCGAGGGTGGATGAGGGTGGAGTGCAGTTGGGCGACGGAATGGGTTGGGTTCGCGGCGTTTTGAAGGTGCGGGCCTTGCTTGGTGGGGCTTAGGGTAGGAAGTTCGTGTCATGTCCGCCCAAGCCAAGAAGTCTGCCAGCCCAAAGCCCGACGCAAAGCAAAAGCGCTTCGTGTCGCTCTTCTGTGCCGACCCGGCGCTGAACGCTACTCGGGCCGCTATTGGTGCGGGCTACAGCGAGAAGACGGCCGCTCAGCAGGCAAGTCGGTTGTTAAGAAATGTTAAGGTCCGCGACGCTATTGAAAAGGTGCTGGCCAAGGCGGCGATGGGTACCGAAGAAATTGCGGCCCAGTGGTCAGCTATCGGTCGCGTTAACCTGTCGGACTTCTTTGATACGGTGCGCCGCTACAGGCATCCGCAGGTGGAAAAGCCACTGGCTGAAGTAATTGCCGAGCGGCAGGAGCAAATCGATTTCGAGGAAGAGTTTGCCGACGCATCCGACCTGACGGAGAAGCAGCAGGACGACCACTTCGTTGAGCAGCAGCTCCGTAAGCACGAGGTGCTGCGGTTGCAGATTGAGCTGCGGCGCAATCCGGCCGCCACGCGCATCGTGGCTGGGCCGGTGGAGTGGTACGATGAGATGGAGCTGAACCTGGCCAAGGCCCACGCGCTGGGTGTGTTCGATCTGGCCAAGTCCATCAAGCCCACCCAGCACGGCATTGCTATTGAGCTGCCTGACCGCCTGGGGGCATTAGAGCGGCTGGCCAAGTGGCAGGGCATGTTCGTCGACAAGGTGGAGCACAGCGGCTCGATGGGCATCGTATGGGAAGAAACCAAAGCGTATGAGGGTGGGGAGGCCCAGGCTCTATGAAGCTCACGCTGAAGCAGACGACGGCCCTCGATATTTTAGAGGATGACTCAACCACCGAGTTGGTGTATGGTGGTGGAGCTGGTGGCGGTAAGTCCGCGCTGGGCACCTACTGGGTGGCTAAGGGCTGCCTGAAGTATGCCGGCTCCCGCTGGCTCATCGGCCGCGCCAAGCTCAAGAACCTGAAGGATACCACGTTGCTCACGCTGCTGGAGGTACTCGGCAAGCAGGGCCTCACCGCCGCCCACTACCGCTACAATGAGCAGGCAGGTACGCTCACGTTCTTCAACGGAAGCATCATCTTTCTCAAAGACCTTTTTCAGTACCCTTCTGATAAGAACTTCGATAGCCTGGGCTCGATGGAAATCACCGGCGCCTTCATCGACGAATGCAATCAGGTGGTGCAGAAGGCCTGGGGCATCGTCAAGTCCCGTATCCGCTACCGCCTCAACTTCTACTGCCACCAGTGCGGCCGGCCCAACCAGGCTTCGGGCGACCATACGGGCAATGAGGTGCTAGGCTACGACGATAACGGGCAGCCCAACCAATGGAAGTGCCGCGGCTGCGGCTGCGTGACCCGCGGGCTCATGCCCAAGGTGCTGGGCAGCTGCAACCCAGCTAAGAACTGGGTGTACGCCACCTTCTACAAGCCCAGCAAGGACGGCACGCTCAAGCCCTACCGGCGCTTTGTGCAGTCGCTTCTTTCCGATAACAAGTACACGCCGGCCAGCTACCGCGAAACGCTGCTCACACTTGACATGGCTAGCATCGAGCGCCTGTTGCGCGGCAACTGGGAGTACGACGGCGACCCGGCCACGCTCATCGCCTACAACCGCATCTGCGACCTGTTTACCAACTCCTTCGTGGAAAGCGGCGCGCCCGCCATCACGGCTGACGTGGCCCGCTTCGGTGCCGATAAGGCAGTGGTAGGCGTGTGGCTGGGCTTTCGGCTGGTCAACGTCGTGGTGATGGACAAGAGCAAAACTACTGAGTTGGTGGCCCTCATCCGGGGGCTTGCCACGACGCACAAAGTACCGATGTCGCGCATCGTTGTCGACGAGGATGGTGTGGGGGGCGGCGTCGTGGATGGACTGCCCGGCTGCATTGGCTTTGTCAACAACGCCCGCCCCATGCCGTCGCTGGAGGAAGTAGAGCGTGCCCGCTCGGAAGGCCGCGAGCCCAAGCCCGAGAACTACGAGAACCTCAAAGCCCAGTGTCAATACCTGCTGGCTGGCTGTATCAACGCCGCCGGCATGTTCATCGCCGAAGCCGCCCTCACCTCTGAGCAGCGGGAAGCGCTCATGGAAGAGCTGAGCGTGATTAAGCAGCGCGACATGGATAAGGACGGCCCGCTGAAGGTGCTGAGCAAGGATGATATCAAAGAGCTGATTGGCCGCTCTCCCGACTACTCCGACATGATGAGCATGCGCATGCGTCTGGAGCTTCAGCCACCAGCCCCGAAACCTATCACCCACTACCAGTCCTTCTGATGTCGACACCCCACCTCGCTACCGCCCTGCACCAGCTGCCCACTCGCTGGGCCGATGTGACCCTTGCACAGGCTGCGGACCTCTCTGCCCTTCCTGAAGGCGCTACCGTGCAGGACTGCCTGGCCCTGCTGCTGGGCTGCGCAGGCGCTGAGCTGCTACACCTCTCGCCCCAGGCCCTTGCCGGGGCGCTGGGCTCGGTGCTATTCTTAAGTGAGCCCGCCCCCGAAGGCCTGCAATCCTTCCCCCGCGTAGCCGTGCTCACCATGGACGAAGTCGAAGTGCCAGTGCCCGACGTGCTCGAAGACCTCACGTTCGGCCAGGCCGCCGACATCGGGGCCGCTATCCGCGATGCGGGCCACGACGTGCCGCGCCTGCGCATCGTAGTGGCCGCCATCATCCTGCAACCCGCCTACGACGGCATGCCCTACGACTCGGACCGGGCCCAGGCGCTGGAGGCGGTTGTAGGCCAGATGAGCCTGGCCGAAGCGCTGCCGCTCACTGATTTTTTTTTGCCGAGTTCGACCGGATTCGACGAAGCCACGCCGCCCGCCTCAAGCCCATTCCTCTCAGCCAAGCCGAGCGGGCCGCCAACATCGGCGCCTTCAGTGCCGAGTGGGACACGCTGGCCGTCGTGGATGCGCTGGCCGGCGGCGACAAAACCCGCTGGGACTACTTCTACCGCCTCAAGTGGGCCGAGGTGAACACCATGATTGAGTTGGAGAACCACAAAGCCTACTACCGCCACCAGGTGCACCTCAAGCAGGAGCAGCTACAGAAACGATAAGCGATGACCTATCCCGTCCCCATCATCCGCGCCTGCGCCGAGGCGGCCCTTCCCGGCTGCCGCGTCGTGCATGGCGAAAAGGAAGAGGCCAACCTTGACCTTGACCGGCTGCGCTACACCGATACCGTGGTGCTCATCGAGGATAAGATGCTGGTGAGCCTCAACCGCAACAAGTTCGGCATCCGCACCACCACGACCTTCCAAACCACGGTGTCCGTGCTGGCCTACTCCAAGCTGGCCGACTCGGCCGATGTGCGCCTACCGCGCATGAACGCGCTACTCACGGCCGCCATGGCCCTGCTGCTGAAGCTGGAGCAACATCCGGCACTGGAGAAGGCGGTGGCCACCAGTATCGTGAGCGCCTACAACCAGTTTGACGGCAACCTCGACGGGGTAGTGCTGCAACTCAACCTCACGCCCGCCGAGCGGGCTTCTATCTGCTAACGGCCGTGAACCTGTCCCAGCTACTCGATACCGAAATTCTGCGCACTCAGCAGGAGCTAGGCGAGAACATCGTGGCCAGCGGGCAGCGCGCCACCGGCCGCACCATTGCCGCGCTGCGCTCCGAATCGGCTCCGGAGCTGGGCCGACTGCTGGGCCCGGCCCATATCGGCGTGCTGGAGGAGGGCAGCGCCCCGGCCCGTGACCCCAATGCCAAGCCGGGCCGGGCCATGGTCGACGACATTCGCCTCTGGCTGGAGGCGCGTGGGCTGGGCCTCAACCCCTGGGCTGTGGCTACGAGCATCCTGCGCAAGGGCACGCGCCTGCATCGGGGCCAGGACCCGCGCTTCGGCAGGCCCACTGGCACGCTGCGGGATGTGTTGGCCGCTTCCCGCGCCCGCCTGCGCCAAGGCATCGCCGCCGAAACCCGCCGCTCCATCAGTAGCGAGCTGTTTGCTGACTTCGCTTCTAAAACCGCTTACTAATGCCGCCACTAGGTTCCGTTCGCGTTAGCGCCCAACATACCTGCCTGCCCAACGGAGCCGGGGCGGAGCTGCGCGTAACGGTGCGCACCACTACCTCCCAGGGCTTGGACGCGCCGTTGCTGTTCGTGTCGGTCCTGGGGCCGAACGGAGCCGAGTACACCGACTCGTTTGCCGGGGCCGCCCACACATTCCGCTTCTCACCTGTAGCCGATGGCGCGTACGCGCTCAGCGCCCGCGACCAAGCCGATAACGAGGCCACGGGTAGCTACACCGTTAGCTGCGGCGGAGCCGGCCCGCCCGTGCCGCCCACCAGCTGCGACCTGGTCCTGACGGATGTGGTGACCACCAGCGCCACCACGGTCGGCGGCACGGGCAACTTTACGGCCGTACTCAACACCAGTGCGCCGCCCGTTACGGCTATCGTAACGCGGCTCTCCGACAACCAGACCGAGCAGCTGGCCCCCAACTACCCCGCAGGGCCTATCGAGTTCTACCGCGTACCGGTTGACGCCTACCGTTACGTGTTCACCGATGCCGCCCGCTGCACGGCCACGCTGGAGGTAACCATCACGGAGCCCGCACCCCCGCCGCCGCCTGATCCGAATGAACCAGCCCCGCCCGCCCCGGCCCCGCGCTTTGTGGCCGTGGGTGGGCTACTGGCCCGCCCGGCGCTGCTCACTACCCCTGTCTTTACCCTGACAGGTGCCCAGGGCCAGCCCCGGCGCGGCCTGCATGTGGAGCTGGAGCTGAGCCGCGAAGGCAGCCCGGCGCCGTTTGCCCGGCTGCGCAAAACCGTGCGCCAGCTCGATGAGCAGGTCGATGCCGCCGCCCTGCTGGCCACGCTGCTGCAACCCGGCCAGCCACGCAGCAACCTGCCGGTATTTGGTGACAACGACGTGAGCCAGGCCTTTACTTACCGCTTCCGGGAAGTAGATGCCGAAGCAGCGGGTGAGTGGCAGCAGGATGCGGGCCGCTACGTGGCCGTGCTGGCCGCGTTGCCCCCGCTGGTGGAAGAAGACGACTACCTGGCGGGCTACCTGAGCTTCTCGGCCTTTCCCAGTGGCCAGCTGGTACAGCAGGTGGGCTACGGACTGGAGCTAACAGCCTGGCTGCCCGGGGCGCGCATCGGCGAGTGGTGGGCCGAGCTGCGCTACCTCGACCAATCAGGCAGTGAGGTAAGCATCGTAACACGCCCCATCCCGGCCTACGTGCCCGCCGGGGTGCTCAGAGTGGCGCTGCCGGCCCGCCCGCCGGTGTGCGCCGCCTCAGTCGAGTTTCGGCTGACCGATACCAACCGCGCTTATGAGGGCACTTGCCCCGATGGCCAGCCGACGACTACGCCGCCTCCAACTGGTGGGCCGCATGACTTCAACATTCTCGACTTCACTGACCCAGACTTCTTATAACCATGGCAACCAGAACCCAATCCCTGGCCGCGCTCGATACGCTGAGCCAGCAGATAGAAGCCGCTTTGCAGCCCGGCGCCAACCTGCCCGGCCCTGCGCTGGCCCAGCTGCTGGTGCGCACGGTCGCCGAAATTAAGGGCGAAGTCGCCCGCGGCGGGCAGCAGCGCTACGGCGCGGGTGTACCGGCGGCCTCGCTCGGCCTCGATGGCGACGTGTACACCAACACGGCCAACGGCTATGAGTACGCGAAGGTGGCCGGAGCCTGGGTGTTTCAGCTCAACAAGAAGGGGGCGGCGGCCACTGCTCCCCAGAAAGGGGTGGACTACTTCGATGGCGTGGACGGGGCCGATGGCAATGCGATTTTTGATAAAGCCTTTGCGCCGCCAGTGGGTCTTTCAGCCGGGGGGCAGGAGCAGCAGGCCGCCAATTACCAGGAGGGCGACCAGTGGTTCCACACCAAGGGCCTGGCCAGCTACGACCGCTACGCCTTCCTGGAAGGGCAGTGGCGGCTGGTTTTTCGGAAAGCTGAGGGAGCCACGACGCCCCCGCCCTCAGCTACCCTAGCTGCGGGCCTGACCATCTCGGCCGCCTCAGCTACGGTGGGCGGCACGGGCATCACTTACGCGGCTACGGCCAGCGGCGGCACCGGGCCTTACAGCTACCTGGTGCAGGCCACCAACGCCAATACGGGCGGCGTACTCAGTATTGGCCCGGCGGCTTCCGGCAGCTGGAGCCCGCCTGCCGCTGGCTCCTACGATATTACGGCCACGGTTACTGACAGCGCCGGGGCTTCGAAAGTATCGGCCGTGCGGCGTGTGGAGGTGACGGCGCCGGTGGGGGCACCACTCCACCGGCCACGGTCTACGACAACACGGTAACTGCCGGCAATACGGTGAAGGGTGTTACGCTTGGAGCGCAACCCGGCGACACGCTGGAGTTCAACAACTTCACCGGCCCCGACAACAGCCCGGCCGTGATGGAACTGTGGCTCAACAACGAGCAGCTGGCGCAGGTGCCTTACGATAACTACTACACCGGCAAGCCCTTCCGCTACACTCGCAGCGGTGGGCAGTCCTATACCAAAAACTTCGCGGCCGGCCGCATAGACCTCTAACCGACATGGCAAACGAAATAACAGAAATCGGCCAGATCGTTACCTACGGCGGCCAACAGCTGACGCTCACCGGCTCGGTGCTGGCCTCGCAGCTTACCTCACTGCTGACCCGCGAAGGGTCGGGCGGCGCACGCGGCTGGCGCATTTTCGATCCGGCCAAAGCTGAGTTTCTCAGCAGCAAGAAAATCCTGAACCCCGGCGACATCGTGCTGGTGAATGCCAAGACGGTGCCGATGAACTTCACGGTACAGAGCAGTGGTGGTGGTGGTGGATCGGATATAATCATCCTCAGCGGACCGGCTGCCGACATCACTGAATTTGAGGAACTGTTCACCGCGACATCGGCCGCTGCGCCCGCCATTTTCTTTAGCTCCGGAGCCGGCAGCGTGCAGTATTCTGTCAACAACGGCAGCAGCTGGGCCGCGCTGCCGGCTTCCATTCCGGCCAATACCCCCTTCCGGCTGCGCGTGCAACACAGCGCCGCTTTCTCTGCTTCCATCACCCTGACCTACGCATAATATGGCGACTATCCTTGCAACCCGGAAAACGAGCACCGGCTCCAGCTCCCCCCGCGTGCTCTACACCTCCGCCGCCGGGGCCGTATCGGATGCCGACCTGGCAATGGCAACCACCAGCACCAACGCCAATACCACCGACAACACGGCTGTACTGCAAGCCCTGATTGACCAGGCTTCCACCACGGGGGCTAAAATCATTTGGGACGGTAAGTATGCCCACAGCGGCCTGCTGCTCAAATCCAACGTGCATATCGAGGTATTGCCCGGTATGGGCTGCTGGCTGCGTACCGGGGCCAACAAGCCGATATTTCGCACCGTTCGCTCGTTTGCCGTGCCCCTGACGTTTAACGTACGGATTTCGGGCATGATTGCCCACGGCAACCCCGGCGGGCAGACCGGCCGGGGTACGCCGCAATTCGGCCTGAATACCGCGTACTCCATCTATGGGGTGCAGAACTTTATTCTGGAGAACTTTACTACCCTTGCCCACCGCACCTATGCCTTTCATGGGATGGGCATTCGTAATGGCATTGTCCGCAACGGCGTGACGGACTACGGTGCCGTGAAATGGGAGAACCAGGACGGTATTCACTTCGACGGGTATTGCCGTGATTGCCTGGGAGAAAACCTGACGCTGACCACTGAAGACGATGCCATTACCTGCAACGCCGACGATGGTTACCGTGCGCCAGGGTGGGGCGAAGGCTGGTGTGGTGATTTCTATTACCGAGACGAGGAGCCCGGCGGCCCGGCCAATGGTATTACGTTTCGCAACATCAACATTCAGGCGTTCCGGTGCGGTGCCCGCATCCTGAGCGCGGGCAGCAGGGTAGATAATATACTGTTGGAAAACATCTACGGCAATACCTCCGAAATGGGCCTCGTGGTAGATTCTTACCAGGGCTTCGGCGGGGTAAGCGTACCGGGCACCGGCAACATCGGCCGCATTACGGTGCGGGACTGGAGCCTGAACGTAGCCCGCCGCGTGGGCAGCTTCTCCAAGCCGGCCAACACGCAATTCGGCTGCGACATTGAGCAGCTGGTAATTGAGAACTGGCGGCGCACGCTCTTTGACACGGACGAATATCCGACGCTGTATTTCTACACCGGCAACATCAAGAACGTGCAGGTGCGCGGCTACGTGCAGCGCAATGCGGTCAACAACATTGCTACTCCGTTTATCAAAAATGACGGGGCCACCATCGGCAACATTTCCATTGACGGGGCCATCGTGGAGCGGACGGGTACGACCAATTTCTCGCCCGTTTTCAAGCAGACGGCCGGCTCTTTTGGCGTGCTGAGCCTGCGTGGCATCATCGGCAAGAACATTCACAACATCATAGAAATCGCAGCCGGCACGGCCGGCATTGTCAAAGTGGCGGACGTGACGCACACCGGCAGCACGGAGTTTTCCTTCTTCTCTGCCGTGCCGGTGCCGGTGCTGGTGGCCAGCAATGTGTACCCGGCCACGGCCGCGCTCATTAACTCTGCCACCAATTTCGCCAACAAGGCGGGCGACGCCTTCGGCTCCACGACCACGACCCCGCCGCCAACCGACCCCGGCGGCACCCCGAACTCGACGCCGATTTGGGTGGACGACTTCGCCACCGCAACGAAGGACGCACGGTGGACGGAGCAATATTTCGACAAGCCGCAAACCGGCACCCGCATACAGCAGAATGGCCGCCTGGAGTTAACGCCGCTGGCCAACGCGGAAAGTTTCGCGGCCTACACCGAGGCGGCGGCGCAGAGCTTTTCCAACGGCGCGCTTCAAGTTGAAGTGGTTACGGCTCCCGCCGCGCCAACTCAATTCAATACCGAAATGGGCATCGGAATTGACACACTGAACCGTGCCCGGTGGGTAACGGAAGCGGGGGTGCTGTATGCTCAGACCGTTTCGCCCAACGGCAATACCGGCGAAAGCCTCCCCTACGATGCTGTGGCGCACCGCCACTGGCGCATTCGCCATAGCTCCACTACGAACCTGCTCTACTGGGAAACCAGCCCGGATGGGGTGGCCTGGGTATCACGGTTTAATGCCGCGCCGCCATTCCCCGTCACGGGGCTGATTAAAACTTTTATCGGGGGATACCTGCCGACCACGGCCACGGCCACGGCCACGGCCGTGTTCGACAACGCAAAACGGTTTTAAAAACAAAGCCCGGCCAATCGGCCGGGCTTTTTATGCAGTTGCTAACGCCTTAGCCTTGGGCCGTGCACGAAGCTTTTGTTGAAGGGGCTCTTCCAGAAGCCGGTATACGGCAATGGAAAGAAACACCATCAGCGGAAAAAACAGAATAGGGCTGTCCGTTATGTGGCGCTTGATTAAGGTTGCAAAGATGCCAAAGTGAAGAAGGTAGAAAGCATAGGAACTTTTGCCTAGCAAAATCATCAGACGGGTTTCAAGCATGTTCCGCAGCCATGTCTGTTCCGTTATCAGGCCGCGAAACAGTGATACTATTCCTATCGGCAACAAGAAGTTGTTGAACAGGATACCGCCTGAGCTATACGCCTCCGGGGTTGGAGGCGTGGGATTCACAAACGTGCCCGCTACTACGCAGGCAGCTATCCAGGCAATACCGCCCCAAGTGTAGAAGCCGCCCCGGCCAGATTGGTTAGCGTTTCGCTGCAGGAACACAGCTAAGCCGATACCATACAGAAACTCCATGCACCGTCCGAAAAACGTGTAGGTAAGCATGAAATTAAAGCTGTTGAAGAACCCCAACTTGTGTGGGACCAGCAGTACGATAGCGCAACCAGTGGCTAGCAGGGTAACCCCATACGCAGCTAAGAGCCCATACCTTTTCGTGCTTCGTGCTAGGCCTATGAGTAGTAGAGGTGCTAGGACATAAAAGCATTCCTCCACCGTAAGCGTCCAGCCCTGGGCAATGCCCGTAAACACAAAAGGATAGAAAAACGCCTTTGTAAGTGTGAAATTCAACCCAGCAACTAACACCATGTCTTGAGTAGTATAGCCCGCCCAACGTCCGATCAGGTCGTAGTCAGGACGCAGGTAGAGCACCACGAACGTAGCCAGGGTCACCAGAAAGTACACTGGATAGATGCGCGCGAAGCGGTTGCGGATATAATTGAATAGCCAGCCGGCCGTCAATTCCACCCGCTGCCCATAATTGGTGGCAATTAAGAATCCACTCAGCACAAAGAAGGCAGTAACGCCACTGTTGCCTTCTCGCAGGAGAAGACCGAGCCAACTGGCTTCTGCAAATGGGTTATAGTGAGTGAGAAAGACGGTATAAGCCGCGAGGGCACGGATACCAGTAAGGGCTGGGAAATATTGTTTGCTAGACGACATAAGGCCGCAAACCTACCAACTTCCGCCCACAAAGCCCCGCGCCCCACCGGCCGGGGCATTTTGCTGCCCACCCACCAACCCAGCGGCGGTTTGCCCCAGCTTCCCGGCGTTTCGGCCCTACCCCGGTTGCTCCCCATTTTCCACCGTGGCACCTTCGCCTACGATGGAATACACCGCCCCCTACACCGTCCGCCTCGACCACTGCCCTGCCCCCGGCATCTACCTGCGCTGGCTCTCGCCCTTGGGGGCCTGGGATGGCTGGCTCTTCGATGGGGACTTCGACGACGCCAAAATGCCCGAGGCGGGCAGCGTATTCCGGCCCGCAGCTTCCGCAGCGCCCCAAGTGCTGCAGCGGCCCGGTGGCGCCCGCCAACTGCTACGGGCGGGCGACCTGAGCCCGGCTCAGCATGAGGCATTAACCAGCATCATGACCTCTCCGCAGGTATTCGTGCAGGCTGCCAGTGGCCGGCTAACTCCGGTAACCGTGGTACCCGTTACCACCGGCCGCACCAGCTCCGACACCCGCACCACCTTCGACGTGGAAATCGAGCTGCCCACGCCCAACGCCCTGACCCGCGCCTAATGTCCAGCCCTGCACTCATACTGGCTGATGGAGGCCGCCTGCCGCTGGCGGACGGGCAGCGCGTGGCCCTGACCATCCAAGACAACAACATCCTGCAGCCCGCCTCCGTGCAGGCCGCCTACTCCAACACGCTCACGCTGGCCGATGCGCCGCCGGTGCGCGCGGCCCTGGCCCAGGCCCAGCATGGCCCGGCCCTGACGGTTGCGCCCTACCAGCGCCTGGCATGCGCAGTCGAGGCCGGCGGACTGGAAGTGCTGCCCGGGGCGACAGCCTACGTGGAGGCGCACACGGCCGGCGAAGGCTTCGAGTGTCAGGTGGTGGGCGGCAACCAGGACCTGTACAGCGCCCTGGAAGGCAAGAAGCTGCGGGAGCTGCAGTTCCCGGCCAGCACCGCGCACGAATGGACCCGCACCAACGCCGCTATCGGCTCGGGCCGACTCGACTGGCGCCAGGGCTACGTGTACGAGCTGCACGACCGGGGCAAGGGCGGGCCGGAAGAAGGCGCACGGGTGCATATCTACGAGGAGCTGGTATTGGCTTCGGTGTACGCCCGGGCCGCGTGGGAGCAAATCTTCACCGAAGCCGGCCGCCAATGGTCGGGCCCCATGCCCGAACTATTTGACCGGCTCACGCTGCCCACGGTGGCGGGCGCGGCCTACTCCGAAGCTTTCCGCAACGCCCGGCGGCTGGTGGCCGGCATCGGGGGCAATCGCGGCGAGTATGGCCGCGCCTACGAAGGCCGGCCCGAGTTGATGCGCACCGTGCCTTACGACACGACGCCGACTGAAACGGGCTTTCTGGCCCCGTCTGAGTCGCTGGTATGGAACCCGGTAACGCACTCTTGGCGGGCCAAAGAAGCCTGCTACGTCAGCGTGGATGCCAGTCTGAACGTGGAACTGAGCAGCCCCTTTGGTTCGGCCAAAGCCCAGCTGTTTGCGCTGGTAAACGGTAAGCAAGTCAGCAAACAGGTCGAGGGCCAGCCCGTACCTGTGGCTGGGCCGGCGGCCGAAAGCAAGAAGGGCGCCGACTCCACTTACGTCACGGCCACGCTCAACGAGAGCCGCCTGCTGCTGGCCAGGGGCGACGAGCTCAGTATCCGCGTGCGCCTGAACCCCGCGCAAAAGGGCTTTGGGGGTAGCCAGAAGTGGGGCTACGAGATGTTCGCTTTCCGGGTGATTACCGTCGCCGGCAACACGCTGCCGCTCGACAAGTTCAGTGTCACGGTGCTGGCCGACTTCCCGCCCGGCGGGCTGGTGCGGCTGGCCGACCTGCTGCCCGACTGGAGCCAGAAGGACTTTGTGAAGGCCATCATCGGCCTGTTTGGCCTGACTCAGCAGACCAACGCCTACACCCAGGCCGTGCGGCTGGCGCCCACCGGCCCGGCGCTGGCCCAGAACCTTTCGGGGGCCGCTGACTGGAGCGGGAAGGTGGATGGCAGTGCGCCCGCCACTCGCAGCTTTCACCTGCCCGACACGGCCCGCCGCAACTTCTTTCGCTGGAAAGAAGATGACACCAACCCGGAATCTGCCCAGCAGCTAGGGGATGGTTGCCTCGATTGTCCCGATGCTACGCTCGATGCCGAGCGCGACGCGCTGGTGCTGCCGTGGGCCGCTACGACCACCGGCACCAACGGGCTGCCGCTGCTGCCCACCTTCGCCCGGCAACTGGGCACGCCGTCGCTCACGCCCACCTACGAGAAGCGCACGCCCCAGCCCCGGCTGCTGGCCCGTACTGGCCGCACCCGCCGGGTGCTGCTCACCGACGATACGGGCAGCAGCACCGTCATCTTCCCCATCTCTGATTTTGCAGGCCTCGACTTTGCCGTCGACCTGCTGCCCGCCTACTATACCCACCTGCGGGCCGCTTACGCCCGACCCCTGGTGCTCAGGCCCCTGGTGCGGCTGAATGGAGCCGAGGTGGCCGCCTTCGACCAGCTGCGGCCGGTGTGGCTGGAAAGAGAGGGCAGCTATTTCTACTGTAATAAAATCGACGGTTGGGAGGCGGATGCCGCCTCTACCCGCGTCGAGCTGCTGCGCTTAACCTACTAGCCCCATGGCCCAGGACATCACCGAAAAGGTCTTATTCGAAGTTCGGCTCAATGCCGAGCAGCTCAAAACCGAGTCCGATGCCGTGCGCAAGCAGCAGGCGGGGCTGGCTACAGCCATTGCCACTACCCGGGCCGAGCAGAAGCAGCTAGCCGCCGAGTTCAAGGCCGGCACCAAGTCGGAAGCGGAGTACGGCGCAGCGGCTCAGGTACTGACTGAAAAGCTGCGCACCCAAAGCAAGGAGCAGGCTGCGGCCGGCAAGACGCTGGAGAACCTGGGTAAGCTCAGCGGAGAGGCCGAGGGCTCGATCAACCAGTTGCGGGCTGAGCTGGCCTTAACCACCGCGTCCTACAATGCGCTCAGCAAGGAGGAGCGGGCTAGCTCCGAAGCCGGCAAGGCCCTGCAGGTCCGCACCCGCGCCATCAGCGACGAGCTGAAGGGGCTGGAGTCAGCCGTGGGTGATAACCGCCGGGAGGTAGGTAATTATCGGGGCGCGTTTCAGGACCTGGTAAAGGAAATGGTCAAGCTCCAGGTTCAGGAAAAGAATCTGGTGGCCGGCTCCAAGGAGCTGGCCGAAAACCAGCAGCGCCAAATCGGTTTTCAGACCGCTGCCAGCGCGGCCGCCGCCAAAGCGGGCAAGAGCTACGAGCAGGCCGAAAAGGACATCACCAACTACGCGGCCGCCATCCGGCCCGCCGTTGCCAGTCTGGTAGCCTTAGAGGTCGAACAGGCCCGGGTGGTGGAGACGGCCGGCGAAACGAGCGAGGCGGCCCGTAAAATAGGTTTTCAGGTGGCCGCCGCCACCCGCTCACTCGAAGAGGCAGGCCCGGCTACTGAGTCCTTCAGCGGGGCGCTGGTGGAGGCCGCCGGGCAGAGTGACGCGCTGGGTGGGGCCGTGGGTACGCTCTCGGGCGTGCAGGAAAAATACATTCAGGTGCAGAATCTGGCCCGCCTAGCCATGGGCGCCAGCACAGGCGCGGCCCGCATTCTAAAGTTAGCCCTGATTGCTACGGGGCTGGGGGCCTTTCTGGTCGTCATTGGCAGTCTGATTACCTACTTCACCCAAACGGCTGAGGGCGGGCGCATCGTCGAAACCGTGATGGCCAAAATCGGGGCTACGATCGACGTGGTAACCGACCGCATAGGCAATTTCGGCAAGGTGGCAGCGCAGTTTTTCAGTGGCAATTTTTCGCAGGCTGCAGAAACAGCCCGGGCCAGCTTCCGCGGCATCGGCGACGAAATTGCCCGCGAAACGAAGCTGGCTGGAGACTTGAGCAAGGCCCGACAGCAACTCGATATCGACCAGGCCAACAACATTGCCACCAACAAACGCCTGCTCAACGATGTGGAGCGGCTCAAAAACCTGCGCGACGACGAAAATAACAGCCTGGCCGTGCGCACCCAGGCCAATGAGGATGCCTATAAAGTGGAACTGCAGCGGCAGAACACACTGGCTGACCTGGCCAAGCGCAACTTTGGCCTACTCAAGGCCGATATTGACCGCCGGGGCGGTGCTGCCAAGGCTACCGTAGAGCAGCGACGGGCGCTAGGTGAGGCGGAAAACGAGTACTATGACATCCTCGAAGACAGCGCCGGTAAGCAAAACGAACTCATCACCAACCGCTTCAGCCTGCAGAAGGAGGGAGCCGAGAAGCTGCGTAAGCTGCGCCAGGACGCGCTGAATCTGGAGCTGGCCCAGCTCGATGCGCGGCTGGCCAAGGTAGTCGTCGGCTCGGGTGCCGAGTTGCAGCTGCAGAAGGATAAGCTCAGTAAGCAGCGCGCCATTGCGTTGAGCGAAGCCGAGCTAACGGCATCCGCTAAGAAGGCTATCGAGGTGAAGTTCCGACAAGATGTGGAGCAGCTCGACCGTGACCACCTGCAAATCCTGCGGGCCCAGGCAGTCGAGGCCCAGCAGACGGCCATTGCCACCCAGCTGGCCCAGGCGCGCGCGGGCAGCAACGAAGAATTCCTGCTCAAGGCCGAAGCCATTCAGGCGAGTCTACAGCAGCAGCTAGCCGCCATCGACACCCGCCAGTCCGCCGAAGCCCAGCAGGCCCAGGGCGACCGGGCTCGGGCCGAGGCCACCCGCCAGCAGGCCGAACTGGAGTTCACCCAGGCGCTGGCCAATCTCGAAACCTACCTGGCTGAGCGGCGCACGCTCACCAATGCCCAGTACGCGAGCGGCGAAATCACCAAGGCTCAGCATGAGCAGCAGCTAGCCGCCATCGAAAAGGCGGGTGGGCAAGCCCGTATCGTCGTACTCCAGGACTACGGCCGCGACGCGACAGCCGAGACGGAAGCCCAAAGCCAGCGCGAGGTTACGGCTACCGAGCAGACGACGGAGCGCAAAAAGGAGTTGGCTGAGCAGGAGCAATCTATCCGCTTAGCCGTGGCCAGCACTGCCGGCGACGCGGCCGATCTGGTCATTGAGGCGCTGGGGGAGGAGTCGGCGGCCGGGCAGGCTGCGCTGGCCCTGAAGAAAGCGGCCGCGCTGGCCACCATCGGCATCAACCTGGCTACGGAATTATCGGAAATCGGCAAAAATGCCGCAGCCAATCCGCTCAACATTCCCACCGCGGGCGTGGCCGGCCTCTCCCAAGCCACCATCCTTTCAGCCATTGCCATCGGCAAATCCGTGCTGGCCTCGGCCCGGGTGCTGGCCTTCGCGGACGGCGGCCGGGTGGTAGGCCCGGGCGGGCCGAAGGATGATCTAATCCCGGCCCTGCTCTCCAACGGCGAGGGCGTGATGACAGCCCGGGCCATGAGCCTGTTCGGGCCAGTGCTGAGCTGGATGAACCAGGCCGGCGGCGGGAAGAGCTTCGGCTACTCAGACCCGATGCCGGCGGCCACCATGGCCCGCTACGCCGAGGGCGGGGTAGTGCGCTACGATGCCAGCTACATGGCGGCCATGTCGGGCCGTAGCGGGGGCAGCCAGCAGCCCATTGATTATTTGGCCCTGGCTCAGGCCATTGCTCAAGAAGTAGGCCCCGTGTTTTATGAGGCCAACAAGGCGCTGCCAGTGCCCGATCTCAACATCACCGAATTAGCCGCCAAGCAGCAGCGGGCTGCCCGAAATGAAGCCCGCGGCACTATCTAGCCCCACCTATGAAAGTAATCGACCTGCTCAACGCGCTCGACGACGCCGGCCAGCTCAACACGCTCTACCAGGCCGGCTGCCTGAACATCCGCGCCTACAACATGCGCGATATCTACCAGCGCTGGCAGACGCTCAAATCGTCGCTCCGTTACGCTGATGACAATGGCGGGGCTGTACGGGCGGTAGCGGCTGAGCTAAGCGTGAGCACCGACACCGTATACCGGGCCGTGGCAGGCATGGAGCAGCGGGTGGCTTAGAAGTCAGAGTTGGATACGCCACCCGACTGAGCTGCCGTCAGCGCAGCCTTGATGCCAGCCTGAATAGAACGAACTGTTTCGTCTGTTTGCTTTCGGTAGCTGGCAATAACCGGACGCAACTCCCCCTTCTTATTGTGGGTAGCGCTGTTCTTCGTCAGCAGGTTAGCTTCGGCTGGCGTGCGCGCCGTTTGCTGGGCGGCGCTCATCACCGTAACCTTCGGGTTGTATTCGCCCTGGTATTCCAAATCTGTTACAATGCTGCGGTAGCGGCCATCCTTGCAGTCGAGCTGCACTAAAAACCAGAGCTTGAACGGATTGCCGAATCCCATTACGACGATGTTGATGCGGTCCCACCCACGCGCCACTACCCGGCCGGTCGCCGCATCAGAGAGCTGCACTGTGGCATCGGTGGAAGGGAAGGTCTTGGCGGCCCACAGCTGGGCCCGCGCATATAACTCAGCCTGTGTAGCACCTGGCACCTGCACCACGTCGGAGTAGGTGACTTTGCCAGTATCTGGATCGACTGGAAAAACAATCTCTTGGGCCCGCGTGACGAAGCAGCAGAGCAAAAACACAATCGTGAGTAGAGTAAGGCGCATAGAGAGGAAGTTGTAATACGCCACCAAGATAGGGGCTTACCGCAAATCTGTGCGGCAGAAAGCCCGCGCCCGGCTGGCTCGGCTGCCACCTTCGCAGAGTAATGGTAGAAGCCCAGCTCTATATCGACGGTAAGATTGTCTCGCAGATTCCCTGCGACGAGAACGGCCTGCCCTTGCCCGGTCCCTTTGCCCTGCTCTCGGGCCTGCAAAGCCAGCTGGAGTGGCAGCGCCCCTACGATACGATTCGGGTACAGATCAATTCCCCGGGCGGCGAAACCACCCAGGGCTTTGCGATGGGCGACTGGCTGCGCAGCCTGAATGTGCCCATCACGACGGTGGCCATCGGCCAGTGCTCCAGCATCGCGACGGCCCCGTTTCTGGCCGGCTCTACCCGGTTGGTGCACCGCAATACCGAGATGCTGATTCACCTGCCTACGGGCGGGTTTCAGGGTACCGGGGCCAACGCCGCCCAGTCGTTTGCCAATGACATGGCCGACTGCGAAAGCAAAATCATCGCCCTCTACGTGGAGCGCACTGGCGGCGACGCCTCCGAAATAGCTGCCCTGATGGCCAAGGAAACCACGCTTACGGCCGACATGGCCCGTGACATGGGTTTTGCCACGCAAGTTCTTGAGCCCATCATGGCGCTGGCCGTGCTGCCGACCCCCAACCCCTCATCGAATCCTTCACTTACGCCGGCTGACCCGGACACTACGCTCATGAGCAAGTTCAACAATTTCCTCAACCGCATGAAGACGGCCCTGTCCGAGCTGGAGAAGGATGCCCCCAAAACGGCACTGGCCGTCACCACCACCGGCGACTCGCCCGTGGAGCTGACTATCGACAGCGGTGACCGGACGGCCTACGAAGTAGGCGACATGGTGTACTCGGATGCCGAGATGACCAGCGCTGCGGCTGATGGCGACTACGTGCTTACCGATGGCAACACCATCACGGTAGCCGAGGGCGCTATTTCGGCCATCACCGAGCCCAACACCGACTCAGCCGCTGATGGTGACGTGGCGCAGGCGCTGCAGTCGCTGGCCGAAAGCATGGTGGTGCTCACCAACGAGGTGCGCAGCATGAAGACCTCCAACGCCACCCAGGCTCAGTCGCTGGCCACAGTGAAGGCCCAGTACACGGCCCTGGCCCGGGGCGTGAAAACCAACGCCGCTGCCTCGCCCGCCGGCAAGTCCGGTGCCGATGATGATACCGACGACGCCGACCCGATGAAGGTAGCCGCGGCCAACCGGGCGGAGCGGCGCAAAAACCGCTACGCCAAGTCCTAGCCGCTTGCCCAAGCCGGCCGGACGCACTCTTCCTGTTTTCCCGAACCTAAGTTTTTCAACCCATGTCTCTCTTCGCTGCTGCCGTTATCGCCCTCGGGTGCACCTACGGCCCCCAAGACTTCCGGGAAATCATCCTGGAACCCATCCTCGACTCGCCCGACCTGCGCTCGATTCTCACCATCACCGATGGCGTGAAAGCCAAGAAGGATGTGCTCTTCGCTGAGCGCATGCGCAAGGTGACCAAGAAGGACACCGGCTGCGGCTCAACACCTACCAAGCCCGTGCTGGGCATCGAGCGCGTCACCTGGGACCCGCAGCCGCTGGAGGCCTGGATTTCTGAGTGCGCCTCCGATCTGGAAGGCTCCTTCATGGCCTGGGGCCTGGGTGTAGGCTACAAGCGTCACGACCTGCAGGAGGCCATCATCAAGATTGCCAAGGGCTACACCGAAACGCCCGAGGAGCAGAATTACTGGAATGAGTTCGTGCAGGACACGATGGAGGAGGCTATCCGCGCCGACATCTTCCGCATCGGCTTCTTCGGCAACCCCACCATCACGGCCGCCAGCCTGACAGTAGCCGGCGACGTGGCCAACTACAACCAGGTGCTGGGCCTGTGGCCGCAGATCATTGCCAAGGGCACGGCGGATGCCAAGGTGCGCGCCTACACGATTGCCGCCAACTCGGCTACCACCGTGGAAGGCCAGAAGCTGGCCCCTGGTGTGTCGGATGAAATCTTCACGGCCCTGGCCATCGGCGGCGACCGGCGCCTGCGCTCGGGCAAGTTCGGCACTCCGGTCATCATGGCCACGCAGAGCATCATCGACAACTGGGCCGCGCTGCGCAAAACTGCCCAACTCGAAACCAGCTTCAAGCTGGTGGAAACCGGCCTGGTAGGCCCCACCTTCGACGGCATCATGGTCATGCCGATGCCCGAGTGGGATGAGATTCTCAACGAGGACTTCAACAAGAACGGCGTCATCGACCGGCCCCACCGCGCCGTGCTTACCACCATCACCAACCTGCAGCTGGGCTTCGACTCCTACGACGAGGCCACGCAGCTGGAGTCGTGGTACGAGAAGAAGGATAAGGAAACCCACAAGCGCGCCAACTACAAGATGGACGCCAAGGTGATGCGCAACTTTCTCACCCGCGCGGCCTACTAGCCGGCCCGCCTGATTCAGCCAACACGGTAACCAAAGGCCCGCCAGCAACCGGGCGGGCCTTTTTCCTTTCAACTACTTTTTCCTACGACTATGGCCGCTTGCGGACAACTCAAAAAGGGCATGCTGCCCCCCTGCATCCCGGCTGCCGGTGGCCTAACCACGGACCTGGTGCTGATTCCCAAATCCTTCCTGCTGGCCGCTGTGCGCAATCAAACCCTGCGCAAAGCTGTCACGCTGAGCCTGGTTGCCGGCAAGAAAGGCTTCCTGTTTCGGGGCCTCAATGACAGCAACGTGGCCCGCGTCACGCTGGCCCCCGGCAAGTACGGCCCCAAGTACACCCACGAGGTGGATTTGGCCAGCTTCGCCAACGATCCGGAAAGCCTCGAAACGGCCGAGGACCTGGGCAAGGAGCCCACCGTGGCCGTTGTGAAGGGCAACGATGACCTCTACAAAGTCTACGGCCTGGGTGCCGGCCTCAAGCTCACCAAGGATGCGGCCGACACGGCCAACGCCGATATCGGGGCCGGCTCGGAGCTGACCATTTCTTCCGATAAGGAGGGGGGGCGCGAAGACGTGCTGTGGGTGGCTGATGGAACCGGGCTCTATGACCCGATTGCCACCAAGGCCCTGTTCGAATCGTTGTTCACGGCTCCAGTAGTCATCTAGCTTATCTACTAGCTCGTGGTGAATTCAAGTGACATGGGGGAGTGGTTGCAGCGCGCCGGCCGGCTAAAGTCAGCCGGCGCGTCTGCTATCGATCCGGCCGAACTCTCGGCCGTGCACGCCGCCCTCTACCCCCAGGCGCCACCCGTGCGCACCGGCTGCCGCAAGTGCGTCATCGACGCCTGGCAGGCCATTAGCCGCTACCTGCGGCTGCATACTGAAACCGATTCTTCCTCTCTTATTTCCCCTGCCATGTCTGCCAATCAGAACCAAGCCCGCTTCATCAGCGACGACACCCAGTACTTTCCTTTCGGTCTGGGCGTAGCCGTCAACAACGACAACATGACCGATAAGATGGCCCGCTACATCCTGGAGCAGGATGCCGATGCTGCCGGTCTGTTCAAAACCCTGCCTGCCGAAGAGCAGGAAGACTCGGACGACTCAGACTCGGACTCTGACAACACCACCGTAGTCGTGTCCGACCGGATGCACCGCGATGAGCTGGAGGCTATCTACCTCGATGCTGCCCCCGATGGCGACGCCAAGGCCTTCGCCAATAAGGCGGACCTGATTACCGCTATCGAGGCGCTGAGCAACGCGCTCAAGCCCGCTAAGTAAGCCGGCTGGCCTGAGTGCCCACCGCCCGCCTATTGTGAACCCCAAGCCTACCGCCCGCCGTGCCGGAATCGACCATCATCGCCAGCCCCAAGCCCCGTGCTCCGCGCTCTATCGACGTGAAGGACTACCTCAAGTGGGGCAAGGATGACCAGGAGCCGCAGCGCTTGCATGAGCTGGTGCGTAGTTCCGGCACGGCGACGGTATGCGTGGCCACCAAGGCCAAGTTTATCGAGGGCAACGGCCTGAAGGACCAGACGCTCTGGAAAACCGTCATCAATGAGAAGGGCCAGACGGTGGATGAGCTGGTGCGCCTGCACTGCCTGGAACTGGCCGAGGGTGAAGGCATTCAGATGCTGCTCAACTTCAACGCCCTCGGTGAGCCGGTCGAAGTGTTGCACCTGCCGTTCGGGCAGTGGCGGCCCGGCCAGCCCACCGAGCGCGGGGAAGTGCAGGTCGTATTTGAAAAGCGCATCCCGCTGCCCGGAAAGAAGAAGGAGAAGCCGATTGCCCGGCTGGTATACGACGCCACTGAGCCCAATGAGGACCGTGCTGAGCGTATCCTGAACTGGGAAGGTGGCCTTGATGCCTACCCAGGCGAAATAGCCTACTACTTCCACCGCCGCCCTTCAGCTGCCGGCTATCATCCGGAGCCCGTGTGGCTGCCGGTGCTGCTCGACATCGAGGTGGACGCGCTGCTCAAGATCAGCCGCCGCACGGACGTAGCCAGCGGCTACACCGATAAGACGATGATTACCGAGTACGGCAACGCCAACCCCACCGAGGAGGTGAAGCAGGCCAACGGCGTCAAGTATGGGGGTTTTGTGGGCCCGCTGGGTGGGCGCGTGCTGCTGCAGTACGCGATGACTCGCGAGCAGAAGCCCGACGTGGATACGTTTCAGGCCCCCAACGCCTCGGAGCGCTACGCCACCGACAAAGCCGCGCTCAAAGTCAGCATCCGGGAAGTATTCCAGATTCCGGACATCTGCTACGGCGAAAGCCAGGCGGGGAAGCTGGGCATGGACGGCGAGTTCGAAGACGCCACCCGCTACGTGCAGAACATGGTCGTCAACACCGACCAGCGGGCCATCGAAACGCTCTACGCTTCGGTGTTCTCGAATTTCCGGACCGCTGAAGGGGAGCCCGTCTGCCCTTCGGGTGACTACTCGATTCAGAACCTGAGCCTGAATGCCCAGGTGGAAGCGGCGGTGCCGAGTGAGGCCGAGAAGACGCTACAGGCCCTCAACAGCCTCTCGCCATTGGTAGCCAATAAGGTGCTCGAAAGCATGAGCGCCGACGAAATCCGTGCCCTGGTTGGCCTGAAAGCCGGCCTTGGACCTGACCCCTCAGCCTCAACCAATGGAACACCTGCTACTTAACCTCGACGACTTCGGCCCTTACTGCGAGCTGCCCGAGAACATGCGCTTCGAGCGTATGGCACCGCATATTCTGGCCGCCCAGCGCCAGCTACGGCCATTGCTGGGCGAGCCACTGTATGCCGAGCTTTCCCGCCGGCATGAGACGAATAGCCTGAGTGGCGACTATCTGGAGCTCCACGCGCTGGCCGTGCCCGCACTGGTGCATGCGGCGCTGGCTTCCTTCTGGCCCTTCTCGCAAACCACGCTCACCAGCGCCGGCCTGCGGCAGAAAACCAGCCAGTACTCGGAGCCGGTGGATGCGCGCACGCTGGCGGCCCAGGCTACCATCTACGACGGGCGGGCCCTCACCTACGAAGTGGAGCTACGGGCCTGGTTGATTGTGACTGCCGACAGCTTCGCCGGCTTCTATCCTTCCGGGCACTGTGAGGGCCCTAGTGTGAGCCGCAGTTCGTCCGTGGTGATGCAGGCCATCACGGCACCTAGCTACGGGGGCGGCCGCTACTAATTCCCTCACCCACTACTGCCTGATGCCCCGTGCCGCTACTTCTCTCTACCGAAGCCATCCTCGACTACCTGAAAACCCTGCCTTGGTTCATCGCGGCGGCGCTCACGGGTGGCTACGCCCTGTTTCTGGTGGCCCGCGCCCCGGTGCAGGCCTTTCTCAGCGGCTACCTCGATAGTCTGCTCAAGCGGCAGCAGGAGGCGCGCAAACAACCCAGCACCCACCTGGCCGCCAACTCGCGCAAAGCCGTGGTGCTGGAGCAGACGGCCGAACGCATGCGGGTGGAAGCCGGCTGTGACCATGTAA
>NZ_QVLT01000009.1 GCF_003417065.2 Hymenobacter lapidiphilus
GCGGTTGAAACCTTGGCGGTCGGCCCGCACGTCGGCGTAGGTGAGCTGCACGTTGGCCTTAAGTTGCGGATAATACACGTTTATCCAGTGCGGCTGGGCCAGATACGACGAGTCGCGCAGAATTTTGAAATCGTTGGGGACTATTTTAACGATTAGCACGCGAGATTCTTCGTCCTTGCTCTAAGCGCAACATGCTCTGAATGACGTTCCTTCCACTAACCACTAACCACTAACCACTAACCACTAACCACTACCGCCGCTCCAGCACGTCGAGGCGGTATTTCTCGTGGCGCTGGCCGTGCAGATGTCGTAGGGGGCCATTGGGAGTAGCTTTTCCGAGGAAGAATTCGTGTACGGCGTCGCCGGTGAGCGGGTAGTCGTGTACGGGGGGCGTCCAGTGTACCAGCACGAGCTGGCCGCTGGCTGGTAGCGCCGCCACTATCTGGTCGGCGGCGCGGGCCAGGTCAGGCGGGCTCCAGTAGTAACCTACTTCTGACACCAGAATCAGGTCGAACTGACCTGCGGGGAATTCGGTGGGTACGCGCAGCTGCCGCAGCTCTACCTGCGGCAGGTCGGCGCAACGCTGGCGGGCCTGCTGCAGGGCGGCCTTGGCCACATCAACGGCCAGCAGGTAGCCGCAACGCGGGGCCAGCCGGGCCGTGAGAATGCCTAATGAGCAGCCGATTTCGAAGGCCCGGGTGTAGTGCTCGCGTGGTAGGGCGGCCAGCGTGGCAGCGTACTTTTCCTGCTCGTAGGGGCTGGTGGCGAAGTCCCAGGGGTCCTGATTGGCTTCGTACACCTTGTCGAAATAGTCGGGCGGCAGCGTGTGGGGTTGGTTGGGGTTCGGCTCCATATAGAAAAGGAATCGGCTGAGGGTTAGGTGAGCGGCGCGGGTTTTCCGGCGTTGGCCTCCAGATACACTTCGGTGGGGCTCGCGAAGTGGGCCAGCATGGTGGGGGCCAGCGTGAAGCCGGTGGGGTCGTCGTCGATGCAGGAGCCGGGCAGCTGCGAGGCGTGGGCGGCAATGGCCCGCTGCTTCTCGGCCAGCACCGAACTGATATCGAGCTGCCAGCTGCTTAACTCGCCGGGCCGGGGCAGGTCGGCGGGGGCGGCCCGCTCCCAGGCCCAGACGAGGTATTCGAGCAGGCGCGGCGGGTGGGGCAGCTGCGCCAGCGCAGGCCGCACCAGCAGGCTGGTGGCGCGGTGGTCGGGGTGGGGGTCGCGGCGCCAGGGGCACAGTACGGTGGCCGGCTGCTTTTCCTGGAAGAACTCCACCAGCCGGGCCACGGCCGCCTGGCCGGCCGGTTCATCGGGGCCGGGCACCTGGCCGTCGGGCAGGCGTAGCGGCCGCAGATGGTCGGGGTTCAGGCCCAGCCGGGCCAAAGCCAGCCGTAGCTCGGTTTCGCGCAGGGCCAGGCGGGCGGCGCCGGAAACTTGGCGGAGTTGGGGTGCGACATCGTGCCGTCGCTCATCAGCACGCACCACACGGGCACGTTGGCGCGGGCCAATAGCGCCAGCAGCCCGCCGCAGCCCAGGCTTTCGTCGTCAGGATGAGGGGCAATTACTACGGTTGGCCCCAGCGTGGCGGCGTAGGCGGCCGGTTGCAATGGCAGGGCGGTCGAGTTGAAGGCGGGCAGCTCAGTCATGCCAGAGGCGGTGGGCCGGGCGGGGGTGGGCCAGGGCGTAGCGGCCGGCGTCGGCCAGGGCGGCATCGGGGGCGGGCTGACGCAGGTAGTGGGTCAGGTCGCGGTGCAGGCGCTCGAAAGGCTCGGGCCGCAGCAGGCCCCGGGCCCCTACGCACCGCTCGGCCAGCGGCAGTACCCGCAGGCAGATGTCCTCGATGGCCGAGCGCACCAGGTTGGCGTGGGCTACCACCGTTTCGGCGTCGGGGCCGGGGCGGGCGGCCAGCTCGGCGGCGGCGTGCAGCCAGTGCTGGCCGCTGGCTATTAGAATACTCAGCTGGCCCAGGCGCTGGCGCTGGTAGGGGTCGTCGGTGCGGCCGAGGGCGCGCAGAAAGCGGCGGGTTTCATCGAAAATGGCCTCGGCCCCGCCCAGCTGCACGGCCGCAAACCGAATGGCGCCGCCGCTGAACCAGGGCTGCTGGTAATAGTCGCCGGGCGCGCCCAGCAGCTGTTCAGGTTCCACTTCGAGCCCCGTAAAATCGACCCGGAAGCTGGCCGAAGCCCGCATACCCAGCGGCCGCCAGAACCGGGCGTCGTATTCGGGTACCTGGGTGTCGGCGGGCAGCACCAGCATCTGCCAGCCGCCGTCGGGCAGGGCGGCCGTGAGCAGCGGGCGGGTGAGGTGCCCGGCGCCCGAGCCGAAGGTCTTGCTGCCGCTGAGCCGGAAGCGGCCGTCAGGCAGCGGCTCCAGCTTCACTCCATCGTGGGCCTCGGTATTCCAGACGCCGAACAGGTGGCCCGCCCGGGCGTCGGCGGCCCAGTGCTGCACCTGCGCCGGCCGCCCGAAGCGCCCGATGAGCTGCAAGGCATTGGTGTGGCCCTCGTACACCCGGCCCACCGCTAGGTTGCCCCGCCCAATGTGGCGCAGGGTGCTGAGCAGCTCGTAGGTGTGGGCCGGTTCGTTGAGGCCGCTGCCGCCCAGCGCGGCGGGCAGCGGGGCCGTCAGCAGCCCGGCTTCGCGCAGCCAGTTGAATTCCTGGGTTGGGAAGCCGCCCTCAACGTCGGAGTGGGCGGCCTGGGCGAACAAGCGCGGAGCAAGGGCAGCGGCCTCAGCGGCGGCCAGGGCCGGAGTAGCCGCGGGCGCAGCAGCCGTGGTGGAGGCGGGTGGGCTAATCAGTTCGGGCATAAAAAACAGGGACCGGATAACAACTATTTCTTCTACGCACGGCGGCCCGCTTCGGCTGCCACGGTTGAGCTGCGGAAGTTAGCTAGGCGCCGCAGCCGGGCTGGTTTAACAATTCGGTAACAAAGGGCCGCGCGCAGGTGCCTACCTTCGCGGAGCATTTCACTAACCCATTCAGCCCCCTTCCGCCATGTCGCAGCCCATTCGTTCCGCCCTCATTTCGGTGTATTACAAAGACCGCCTCGGCCCACTTGTGGAGCTGCTGAGCCAGCACGGCGTAACGATGTACTCGACCGGCGGCACCCAGCAGTTTATTGAGGAGCAGGGCGCGGCGGTAACGGCCGTAGAAACGCTGACCGGCTTTCCGGCCGTGTTTGGCGGGCGCGTGAAAACGCTGCACCCCACCGTGTTCGGCGGCATTCTGCACCGTCGCCACGAGGCCAGCGACCTGGCCGAAGCCGCGCAGCACGGGATTCCGCCCATCGATCTGGTGGTGGTGGACCTGTACCCTTTCGAGGAAACCGTGGCTTCGGGCGCAGCCGAGGCTGATGTGATTGAGAAGATTGACATTGGTGGCATCTCGCTGCTGCGGGCGGCGGCCAAGAACTACCGCGACGTGCTCGTGGTGAGTAGCCGCGACCAGTACGCGGCGGTAACCGAGCTGCTGGTCCAAAAGAACTGCGCCACCGACCTAGAGGACCGCAAGCAGTATGCGGCCGTCGCCTTCGCCACCACCGCCCACTACGACACCGAAATCGGGCGCTATTTCACAGGAAGCGAAAGCCCGGCTTCCGCAGAAAAAACGGATAGCTCAAACCAAACGCCCCTGCGCTACGGTGAGAACCCCCATCAGGCGGGTACTTTCCACGGCGACCTGAGCGCGCTGTTCGATCAGCTCCACGGCAAGCAGCTCAGCTACAACAACCTCGTGGATGTAGATGCGGCCGTGCTGCTCATGCGCGAGTTCGAGGCGGCCGGCCCCGCCGCCTGCGCCATTCTCAAGCACACCAACGCCTGCGGCGTGGCCCAGGCCGATACGCTGCACCAAGCCTACCTCAACGCCCTGAGCTGCGACCCGGTATCGGCTTTCGGCGGCGTAATTATCGTGAACAAGCCGGTGGACGCGGCCACGGCCGAAGAGCTGAACAAGCTGTTTTTCGAGGTGCTGATTGCGCCCGAGTTCGAGGCCGAGTCGCTGCCGCTGTTGCAGAGCAAGAAAAACCGGATTCTGCTGCGCCAGAAGCCCGTGCAGTTTCCCGCCAAGCAAGTCAAGACGCTGCTCAACGGCACCATTGAGCAGGATTTCGACCAAGCCATCGAAGGCGCGGCCGAGTTCAAAACCGTAACCGAATCGGCGCCGACTTCCGACGAAGTGGCGGCCCTGGAATTCGCCCTCAAAATCTGCAAGCACACCAAGAGCAACACCATTGTGCTGGCCCGCGCCGGCCAGCTGCTGGCCTCGGGCGTAGGCCAGACCTCGCGGGTGGATGCCCTGCGCCAGGCCATCGAGAAGGCCGGTTCCTTTGGGTTTGATCTGAACGGGGCCGTCATGGCCTCCGACGCCTTCTTCCCCTTCCCCGACTGCGTGGAAATTGCCGGTGCGGCCGGCATCCGGGCCGTGGTGCAGCCCGGCGGCTCCATTAAAGACCAGGACAGCATTGCCGCCTGCAACCAACTGGGCATGGCCATGGTGCTCACGGGCGTACGCCACTTCAAGCACTAGTAAAGGAGTACGGAATAAAAAAAAGGAAGCAGCGCAGGCTAGGGCATGCCGGATGACGTTTGTCGGGCAGGCCCTGGCCTGTGATGCTTCATCCCCATAAATTACTCCGTACTTTTGCCCCCACTTTTGACGGGCGCAAGCGCCCCGTTCTCATTTACTTGCCGTAACTCAATGGGTTTCTTTAATTTCTTTACCAGCGACATTGCCATCGACCTGGGCACGGCCAATACGCTCATCATTCACAACGATGTTATCGTGGTGGACGAGCCGAGCATCATCGCCAAAGACCGCACGACCAATAAAGTAATTGCCGTGGGCCGGCAGGCGCAGCAGATGCACGAGAAGACCCACGACAACATTAAAACTATCCGGCCCCTGAAAGACGGCGTTATTGCCGACTTCCACGCCGCCGAGGAGATGATTAAGGGGATGATCAAGATGATTGACACCCGCAACCGGCTGTTTCAACCCTCGCACCGCATGGTCATCTGCATCCCGTCGGGCATTACGGAGGTGGAGAAGCGGGCCGTGCGCGACTCGGCCGAGCACGCCGGGGCCAAGGAGGTCTGGATGATTCAGGAGCCCATGGCCGCTGCCATCGGTATCGGCATTGACGTGGAGCAGCCCGTGGGCTCGATGATTATCGACATTGGGGGTGGCAGCACCGAAATTGCGGTTATTGCCCTCTCGGGCATCGTGTGCGACCAGAGCATCAAAACGGCCGGCGACGTGTTCAATCAGGATATTCTCGACTATATGCGCCGCCAGCACAACCTGCTGATTGGCGAGCGGAGTGCCGAGCGCATCAAAATTGAGGTAGGCGCGGCCCTGACGGAGCTAGACGTAACGCCGCCCGATTACGAGGTGCGTGGCCGCGACCTGATGACGGGCATCCCGAAGGTTATCAAGGTAACATCGTCGGAAATTGCTATTGCCCTCGACAAGTCGGTGGCTAAAATTGAGGAAGCCGTGCTCAAGGCCCTCGAAATCAGCCCGCCCGAGCTGTCGGCCGATATCTACGAAAACGGCATTCACCTAACCGGCGGCGGCGCCCTACTGCGCGGCCTCGACAAGCGCCTGGCCGTGAAAACCAAGCTGCCCATTCATATTGCCGAAGACCCGCTGCGCGCCGTGGTGCGCGGCACCGGCAAGGCCATCAAGGATATCCAGGCCTTCCGGGGCGTACTGCTGACCTAGAAGCCAGTAGTGAGAAGCTAGGAGCTAGAATCGAACGTCATTTAGAGCCTGCTGTGCTCTAAATGACGTTCTTTTTAAGTTCTCGGTTACTGGCCTCAAAGGTCTATCTGCTTCTGATTTCTAGCTTCTAACTCCTAGCTTTTCCGAATGAATAACCTGTTCGCCTTTCTGTTTCGCTACCGGGGTTTCCTGGTATTTGCGCTGCTGGAAGTGCTGAGCCTGTTTCTACTGGTGCGCAATAGCACGTACCAGCGCGCGGCGTTTTTCAACTCGGCCAACACCTATGTGGGGCAGGTGCTGGGCTGGCGCAACCAGGTGCAGGATTATTTCCGGCTGGCGGATGTGAACCAGGAGCTGCTGCGCGAAAACGCCCGGCTACGCCAGCAGTTCTACCCGCCCGACCTGGGCGGACGCACCCCCGACTCGCTGCCCGTACGCCAGGATAGCACCACCCGCGCCCGGTTGGCCATCCTGGGCCGCCCCGACTCGCTGCTGCTGGGGCTGCGCGCCCTGGCCACCCGCGACCCCGACTACCCGCTTATTCCGGCCCGGGTAGTGAGCAGCACTCAGCGCCTCGTAGATAACTACCTCACCCTGAACGTGGGCCGCGCCGATGGCGTGCGCGATGGCATGGGCGTCGTATCGGCGCAGGGTATCGTGGGTCGGGTAAAGGTGTTTTCGGAACACTATGCCACCATTACATCGGTGCTGCACTCGCAGAGCCGCACCTCGGCCCGCATCCAGCGCGACGGTACCATTGGCACCGTGCGCTGGCTCGGCGACGACCCCGCGCATGTGCTGCTCGACAACATTCCGCGCCAGAACAAGCTCGTGCGCGGCGACACGGTGGTAACCTCGGGCTACAACGCGGTGTACCCCGAGGGCGTGCTGGTGGGCACCGTCGATTCGTTTGTGAAGGAGCCCGACAAGAACTTCTGGACGGTGCGCGTGCGGCTGGCCACCGATTTCTCGCGCCTCACCTACGTGTATTTAGTTACGAGCCGGCCCCAGGCCGAGCGCGACACGCTGGAGCAGCGCGCCGGCATCAAACCCGAAACCAAGCGGCCATGAGCGGAGGATTTTTCAGCGTTCTGTGGCAGGCAGTGCGGGGCGTGTTCTACCTGGCCCTGTACGTGCTGCTGATCAGCGGCACCGACTTCGTGCTCTTTAACCTGGCCTGGTGCTTTATCTACCTGGGCTTTCTGCTGTTTCTACCGCTGGCCACGCCGCTGGTGGTGCAGCTGGTGCTGGGTTTTGTGGTGGGCCTCTCGCTCGATATGGTGTTCGACACCGGCGGGGTGCACGCCGCCGCCGCCGTGCTACTCATGTACCTGCGGCCCTGGGTGTTGCGCCTGCTCACGCCCCGCGACGGCTACGACGCCCAGGACTCGGTCAACATCCACCAGATGGGCTGGCAGTGGATGGTGGTGTACCTGGTGCTGCTCACGGCCATTCACCACGCGGCTTTCTTTCTGCTGGAGCTGGGCTCGTTCCGTTTTGTGGGCCTCACGCTGGCTAAAATCGCACTCAGCACGCTCTACACGGCGCTGGCGCTGCTCATCATTCAGCTGGTGTTCTACCCCACCAAGCGCCGGAAGCGGTAGGGTAGAGGTAGGTTACGTGGGGTTGATGGAGGGGAAGAAAGAAGTGAGAACGGTGTCATGCTGAGCGAAGGCGCAGCCGCAGTCGAAGCATCTCTACCGCAGTTACTAATCCTGACGACTGCACAACGAAGCGGTAGAGATGCTTCGGCTTCGTTGCACTCCGCTCAGCATGACGTGCTTGTTTCCCGTCCTTCCGCGCGTCAACTCTCCATCTCACCTTGCCCGCACCTTTTCCGCACGGTCAGGGTTATCTTTGTCTTCCGACCGCTCGCTCGGGGCGGAAACCCTTTCAGACTCTTCTGCTTTGCAATACCTCGAAGGCCGCAAATACGTCGTCCAGGCGATTTTCCTGGCCGTCGCGCTGGTTTTTGCGACGCGCCTGTTCTACATCCAGGTCCTGGACGGCAGCTACAAGCTGGCCGCCGACCGCAACACGCTCCAGCGCATCGTGCAGCCCCCTTACCGGGGCCTGATTTACGACCGTAAGGGCCAGATTCTGGTCCAGAATACGCCCGTGTACGATCTGATGGTAGTGCCGCGCGAGCTAAAAGAGCTCGATACGCTACGTTTCAGCCAGCTGCTGCAGCTGCCGCTGGAAGAAGTGCGCGAAGGACTGCAGCAGGCCCGCAAGTTCAGCCGGGTGAAGGCTTCGCCGCTGGTGCAGAACCTGAGCACCCAGGAGCTGGCCGCCATCCAGGACAACCTGATTGACTTTCCCGGTTTCAGTGTGAAGGCCCGCATGGCCCGTTCTTACAACACCCACACGATGGCCCACGCGCTGGGCTACGTGGGCTCGATTACGCCCAAGCTGCTCGAACGGCCCCAGTATGCCAAGTACCAGCCGGGCGAGTTTCTGGGCATCACGGGCTTGGAGTCGTTTTATGAAAAGCAGCTGATGGGCCGGCGCGGCGTGCAGTACCGCATGGTGAACGTGCGCGGCATCGAGAAGGGCGCTTTCCGCGACGGCGAGTACGACACACTTTCGGTAGCCGGCCAGGACCTGCACCTGAGCATGGACTCGGAGCTGCAAGCGTACACCGAAAAGCTGATGGCCGGCAAGCGGGGTTCGGTAGTGGCCCTCGACCCCAAGACGGGCGAGATTCTGGCCTTCGTGTCGGCCCCGATGTTCGACCCCGAAATGTTGTCGGGCAAGGGCATGGGCAACCGCTACATGGAGCTGCTCAACAACCCCGAGCAGCCGCTGTTCAACCGCCCCCTCATGGCCACCTACCCGCCGGGCTCCACCTTTAAGCTGGTGAACGAGCTAGTGGCGTTGCAGGCCGGGGTGGTAACGCCCAATACGCCTTTCGCGTGTAACTTCAAGCTGGTGCGCTGCACCCACCGCCACGAGTACCCCAGCAACGTGGGCATTGCCATCAAGCAGAGCTGCAACCCGTATTTCTACCAGGTAATGCGCGCTACCGTGCTGCGCGGGCGCTCCAGCAACCGTTTCGAAGATGCCCGCCTGGGCCTGGGCGAGTGGCGGCGCAAGGTGATGCAGTTCGGGTTGGGCGAGAAGCTGGGCGTGGATATGGGACAGGAAAAGAAGGGTCTGATTCCGTCGCCCGAGTTCTACGACAAGCGCAACGGCTACCACCGCTGGACTTTTCGCACAGTGTACTCGCTAAGCATTGGGCAGGGCGAAATCGGTATTACGGGCCTGCAGATGGCCAACGTGATGGCCACCATTGCCAACCGCGGCTGGTACTACACGCCCCATTTCGTGCGCGGCATCGGCAGCGGCGGGCCGCTGCCCGAATACCAGGTAAAGCACACGGTGGGGGTTGAGTCGCGGCACTTCGACGCCATTGTGCCGGGTATGGTCAGCGTGGTGGACGGCAATGGCGGTACCGGCAACAACGCCAGTCTGGCCGATGTGGGCATTTCGGTGGCTGGCAAAACCGGTACCGTGCAAAACCCCCACGGCGACGACCACGCCACTTTCGCCGCCTTTGCCCCGGCTCAGGACCCCAAAATTGCCATCGTCGTGTTCATCGAAAATGCCGGTTTTGGTGGCAGCTCGGCTGCGCCGCTGGCCGCCCTCGTCATGGAAAAATACCTGCGCGGCAAAGTAGCCCCCTGGCGCCACCGCTGGGAAGAGTGGCTGCCCGGTCCCGCCGACCGCTTCATCAAGCACCGGAATTACTGATGGAGCTGCTTGAAGGTCAGAAGAACGTCATGCTTTATCTGGCGTCCGCTTGTCGAAGCATCTCTACCGCTTCGTTGAATTACTACTGCAACAAGCGGTAGAGATGCTCCGGCAAGCGGACGCCAGTAAAGCATGACGTTCTTCTGACCTTCAAGCAGCTCTATCAGCTTGGGAAATGATTTCTAACTTTTAACTCTCAATTCTTAATTGAATTCCCTCCCTGCCCGCTACAACCGCAGCATCGACTGGGTCACGGTTCTGCTCTACCTGCTGATGGTGGGCGTAGGCTGGCTGAACGTGTATGCGGCCAGCTACTCGCCCGACGCACCCGACAACGCGCTGGGCTCCATGAGCTTTGCCCAACTCATGGACTTCAACTGGTTCAAGCAGATTGTGTGGATTGGTACAGCCCTGGTGCTGATTGTGGTGCTGCTCGTTATCGACCCCAAGGCCTACGACACGCTGGCCTATGGCCTCTATGGGCTGATGATTCTGCTGCTGATCGTCACGCCATTTATTGCCCGGCCCATTGCCGGCTCGCGTTCGTGGCTGGAACTGGGGCCGGTGCGCCTGCAGCCCGCCGAATTTGCCAAGTTTATCACGGCCCTGGCGGTATCGCGCTACCTGGCCGGCATCAACCTGCGCCAGCAAAGCTTCCGCGACCAGCTGGTGCTGGCCGGCCTCACGCTGCTGCCGCCCGTGCTCATTATCGCGGCCAACGAAACGGGCCAGGCGCTGGTATTTGCGGCCTTCCTGCTCGCTTACTTTCGCGAGGGAATGTCGCCCATTATCCTGCTGATTCTGGCCGCCGGAGCCGTTATCCTGATTCTGGCGCTGCTTGTGCCCAAGCTGTGGCTGATAATCGGTTTCACGGTGCTGCTACTGATAGTGCTGGCGGCCAACTGGCGGGCGCTGCGCCACTACATACCTATTTCGTTAAGCGTATGGGCGGTGGTTATCGGCATGGTGTTCGGGGTCGATTTCTTCTTCAACAACGTGTTGCAGGACCACCAGCGCAAGCGCATCGAAATCCTGATAAACCCCTCGGCCGACCCCTTGGGCGTGGGCTGGAACGTTACGCAGTCGAAAATTGCCATTGGCTCGGGCGGGCTGGCTGGCAAGGGCTTCCTGCAGGGCACCCAAACCAAGTTCGATTTCGTGCCCGAGCAGAGCACCGACTTCATTTTCTGCACCGTGGGCGAGGAGTGGGGCTGGCTGGGCTCGATAGTGACAATCGGGCTGTTTATGGGCCTGCTGGGCCGCATCGGCTACGTGGCCGAGCGGCAGAAATCGGTGTTCGGGCGCACCTACGGCTACTGCGTGGCCAGCATCATCTTCTTCCACTTCTGCATCAACATCGGCATGACCATCGGGCTGGCCCCGGTGGTGGGCATCCCGCTGCCGTTCTTCAGCTACGGCGGCTCCTCGCTGTGGTCGTTCACCACGCTACTGTTTATTCTGCTCGCCATTGATGCCGCCCGCAAGCAGGATTTAGAGCGGTATTAGGGAAGATTGAAGCAGTAAGCTTACCAGTTTGGAGATGCGCTCAGCTCATACACTCGTATGAGCTGCCTGGTTTGGTCTCAACCAATCAAACATGGTCTCCCGGCTAATTATCAGCGAAAATGCCACCGCAAAAACCGGGGCGGCCAGGTAGCCCATGCGGCCCAGGTCGCCGGAAAGCAGCATGTGGGCGGCCACGATAACTAGCAGCCAAGCCCGGCCGGGCCCACGGCGGGCAGCCAGTTTTGACGAGCCGCCCGGCTGCGCAAACCAACTAGCAGCGCGAGGCTGAAGAAGCCGAAGATGCTGAAGATTTCGCCCGCCCCCTTCACTGAAAACAGCCGCTGCAGCGAATACGTGATGTTTTCGAGGTGGCCCAGCGCATTGCTGACGCTGGCTTCCGGCGGCGTGCCGGCCTGCTGGTCGATCCAGAGGCGCAGGGCCAGCCAGGCGGCCCCACCCAAAGCCAGCCACGCCAGCTGCCAGGGCCAGCGCAGCGCGTGGCGGCCGTACCACAGCAGCCAAGGCACTAGCATAAGGCCCGATTCTTTGGCGGGCAGCGCCAACAGTAGTACGGCCACTACTACCCCAGCCGAGTTGGCCCGCACGGCGTAAAACGCCAGCGCAAACACTAACAGGTACAGACTGTCAACGAGGGGTAGGCCGGCCGTGTATACCGTCCAGCGGCTCGTGAAAACGGCCGCCAGGGCCAGCGCGGCCGCCAGCGGTGAGGCCCCACTAAGCTGGCAGGTACGGAACATCACCAGCCCCGCACCCGCCAGCAACAGGCAGTTCACTACGTAAAAAGCCAACCGCAACGGCCAGTCGGAGCCGGGGCGCTCGGGCCAGATGCGGGCATATATCTGCTCGATGGGCCAGGCTAAGGCGGCGGCCACGGCTGGCACCAGTACCCGGTAGCGCCGCGTCAGGCTCACGCCCGCAAACTCGCCCCGGGCCACGCTCAGGTAGCTGCGCGTGTCGAGCGAGTGCGAGAAGTCGTAGTGCCGGTACATGGGGTAAGCCGGCCCCGCCACCAGGCCCAGGCCCAGCAGGTACACCAGCAGCCAGTGGGGCCAGCGCAGAGACGGAACAGCGGGGTGGGGCATGGCAACGAACGGGACGAATGTAACGAGCCCCCGAAGCTGGAGCTGCCTCCGGGAAATCAGGTGCTGAACTTGCGGTCAATCAGGCGCAGCAGCTTGTTCACGTGCTCATCCTTGCGCACCCAATGCAGCTCGGCGGCCAGGTTGTCGGTTACATAGCGCTTGGCCGCGTCGGCATCTGGCAACGCATCGAGGTGCTGAATGGCGGCGTGGTAGCGCATGTTTTCGCCCCCAAACAGCTCGTTGATAAAGCTGAACCGCTGATTAATGGAAATAGCCTCGCGCAACGACTCGACATTCGGCGCCTTGTCGCCCAGCGTGGCGGCGCGGTCGGGCCGCAGGGTTTCGCTCAGCGAGGGCGTGCCCGACCGCTCGGCCTTCAGCTTGGCGTGCAGCGGGACCGTGGCAACCTCCGCTTCGGCTGTGGCCGGCTCTTTGGCCGCCGGCATTGTTGCGGCCGGCGCCGTTGGGGCCGCCGCAACGGCCACCGGCGCGGGAGTTGGGGCAGGAGCGGCAGCTGGCTGAACCGGCACTGCGACGGGCGGCGGGGAAACTTCGCGCAGCTCGTCTTCGGTGAGTGGCAGTAGCTCGTTGAACTGCGCTACCAGCGGCGCAATAGGCTCCAGCTGATCAGGGTTGCTCTCCAGATGCTGGCGAAAGTGGCTGATGAGGTAGTCGCGGGGTTGCTCCTGGCCGGCCGGCAGCGCGTCGATGAAACGCTCGAACAGGGTTTTGTTGATGTTGAGGTAGCGCAGGCCTTCGCGCAGCTGTTCGGGCGTGCGGGGGCCGGCTTCGGCGGGCAGCAGCTTGGTGGCGAGCGTATCGGCCGGGCTGAGGGCACCGGCCAGCGTGTCGGCCACGGCCTGGGCCAGCAGGGGCTCGTAGGTGGGCCGGCTGAGGCGGATGCGCCGCGAAAGCACGTTCATGAACTGAGTGAGGGCCTGGCGCACGTCGGCATCCTCGAAATCGAAATACGCGCTGCGTAGCTGGGCCATTTCGGCCGTCCACTTGCCCAGCAGCTCCTGCACTACAAACAGGTTTACCTGCCGGACAGGAGTGAAACTGAGTACCGCCGGGCCATCGAGCGTGGCCGTGGGGCGGGCCCCGAAATGTTGGTCGCAGAGCCGGGCTGCCAGCAGCCGGCCGTATTGTTCACGCTGAGCGTGGCTATATTTGGTATTCATTGAGAGCCTGGTTCAGCGGGCAATTTACAGAAAGATGCCCACTCTGATTGTTGAAAACCTGGCCGGCGTAGCCATTCCGGTGCCTGCCGGGGCCACGCTGCTGGCCGCCATCCAAGCGGCCGGCCACGACTGGCAGCATGCCTGCGGGGCGCGGGGCCGCTGCGTTACGTGCCGGCTGCGGGTGTGCGCCGGGGCCGAACTGCTTACCGAGCCCACTGCCCCCGAGCTGCGCTACCGCGCTGCCGGCCGCCTCCGGCCCGATGAACGCCTGGCCTGCCAGACCCGCCTGCCCGCCGGCCGGGTAAGTGGCCGCGTGCCCCGCGCCACCCAGCTCCCGCACATCGTGTATTCGCTGCCGGAGTAACCAAGAAAACGCGCAAGCTCCATTATCATTGTAAGCCGGGCGAAGCAACGACAATAGTACCTTTGCCGCTCACCCTTCATTCACCGACTCCCTCATTTGCCGCCTGTGTTTATTGAACCCCGCGTTGGTACGCGTCCTGGTGGCAGCAGCGCCCGCCGGGGCTGGATTGAAGTTGTCTGCGGCTCCATGTTTTCGGGTAAAACCGAGGAGCTTATACGGCGGCTGAAACGGGCCGAAATTGCCCGGCAGCGGGTGGAAATCTTCAAGCCCGCCCTCGATACCCGCTACCACGCCGAAGATGTGGTGTCGCACAACCAGAACAGCATCCGCAGCACGCCCGTGCCGGTGGCCCAGGAAATCCTGCTGCTGGCCACCAGCTGCGACGTGGTGGGCATCGACGAGGCCCAGTTTTTCGACGAGTCGCTGGTAGAGGTGTGCGTGCAGCTGGCCAATGGCGGTACCCGGGTTATTGTGGCCGGCCTCGATATGGACTTCCAGGGCCAGCCCTTCGGCCCCATGCCCGCCCTGATGGCCGTGGCTGAGTTCGTGACCAAGGTGCACGCCATTTGCGTGCGCTGCGGCGAGCTGGCTTCCTACTCGTTTCGCGTAACGGCCGCCGAAGACAAAATTCTGCTCGGCGAAACCGATGCCTACGAAGCCCGCTGCCGCGTTTGCTTCCAGGAAGGGCTGCGGCAAAAGGTGAAATAAGGAACGGCACTAAAGCCCGGCCGGGGGCGTTAACTTGCGTCTGTTCGCCTAGTTCTTTACCGCCCGCTACATGAGCCTACTCTTACGCCTGCGCGCTGCGCTGCTGTTGCTTTTCCTGCTGCTGGCTTTACTGCCGGCCGGTACGGCCCGGGCCCAGTCGGTGGCCGCCGGCTACGGCGAGTGGCAGCTGCACCTGCCCAACAACCGCGCCCTGGCGCTGGCCGAGGCCGACGACCGGGTGTATGTGGCCGCCCAGGATGCTTTCTTCTACCTCGACAAGAAGCTGGGCACCACCCGCCTGCTTTCGCGGCGCGATGGCCTGAGCGACGTGGGCGTGAGCACACTGGCCTACGACTCGGTGGGCCAGCAGCTGCTGGTGGTGTACCAGAACGCCAACCTCGACCTGCTGCGCCTGCAGGACGGGAAAATCAGCAACCTCAACGACATTTTCCGCAAGGACATCAACGGTGGCAAAACCGTTTATCAGGTGCAGATTACCGGGCGGCGGGCCTATCTGTCGGCCAGTTTTGGCATTGTAGTTCTCGACCTCGACAAGCGCGAAATCCGGGATTCGTACACCAACATCGGGCCTGGTGGCACGGTGGTGCAGGTGTACGCCACGGCCGTGGCCAACGGTACGCTGTTCGCCGCTACCTCCAACGGGCTGATGCGCAGCAGCCTGGCCGGCAACCCGCTCGACTACCGCACCTGGACCACCGACCTGCCCGCCCGCCCCGGCGACCCTTACCGCACGTTGGCCGTGCAGCAGGGCCGGGTGGTAGCCGGTATCAATGGCGACCGGCTGTACGCTTACACCGGCCCCGGCAGCTGGCAACCCCTGGCTGGCTCGCCCGTAGGCGTCAGCTTCCGGCAGCTAACGGCCTCGGCGGCCGGGCTGCTGATAACCGAGCAGGCGCAGGTATCGGTGCTGAACGTGGCTACCGGTACCCGGCGCCCAACGTTGCGGCCGGCGCTGTTGCGCAACCCGCAGGCCAGCCTGCGCAGCCGGGACGGGAATTTTTACGTGGCCGATTTTGAGAACGGGCTGCTGCGCATTGCCCCCGATGGCCAGCAGGCCGAGCAGTTTCTGATTAATGCGCCCGCCGGGGCCCAGGCCTTCAGCGTGCTGGCCGATGCCCGCACCAACACCGTGGACATCTTCACGGGCGGCTACACCGACCGGTATGTGCAGCGCGGGTTCTTTCGGGGCTTCTACGAGTTTCAGCAGGGGCAATGGACCAACATTACGCCCGCTACCCTGCCCAACCCGGCGCAGTACCCCAACCCCCAGGACCTGACCCGGGGAACCCGCACCGCCGACGGGACGCTGTATGTAGGCAGCTACGGCAACGGCCTGCTGGAGTGGAAGGGCCCGGGCGAGTTCCGGCTTTTCAACCCCACCACCAACCTGCCCAACCCTTTGCGCAGCGCTGTAGCCAATCCTGCATTCACCCGCGTAACCGACGTTGCGGCTGACGCCGAAAACCGCGTGTGGGTGGTGAACCGCCACCAAATAGCCGGGCAGTCGGGCCTGTTCGTGTTCGACCCGGTGGCCAGCAGCTGGCGCATTATCGACTACTTCGCGGGCAGTGAAAACCTCGACCGCATTGCCCTCGACGACGCCGGCGCGGCGTGGGTTTCGCGCGCCCGGGCCCCCAACAGTGGCCTGGGTATGGTGGTCCACAACCCCGAAACCCGCGAAACCCGCTACTACATCCAGGCCGTGGGCCGGGAAAGCACTGTGCGCGACATTAACGACGTGTACGACGTAGTGAAGGACCGCGTGGGCGACATCTGGGTGGGGACCAACAAGGGCCCGGCCTTCTTTCCCAACCCCGGTGGCGCCTTCGACCCTCAGCAAACCGTTGGTTTTCAGCTGCCTTATGTGGATAAAGGCGGGAAAGATGAGGTGGGCTTTGCGACGCTGGACAACCAAAAGATAAACGGCATTGCCATCGACGGAGCCAACCGCAAGTGGTTTGCCACCGAAAGTGGCCTGTGGCTGTTTACGGCCGATGCCAACGAGGTGCTGCTGCACTTCACCACCGATAACAGCCCCTTGCCTTCCAACAACATCGTGGATGTGGCCGTGAACGACAAAACCGGCGAGGTATTCGTCGTGACGGATGCGGGCGTGGTTAGCTACCGCGGCGACGCTACTATCACCGAAGGCAAGCCCAGCTGCGCCAGCGTGTTTCCGAATCCCGTGCGGCCCGATTACGCCGGGCCAATAGGTATTTCGGGCCTGGCCAACAACGCCAGCGTTAAAATAACCGATGTAGCGGGCCGGCTCGTATTCCAGACCCGCGCCAACGGCGGCACCGTAAGCTGGAACCTGACCGATTACAATGGCCAGCGCGTGCGTTCGGGCGTGTACCTGGTGCTCACCTCCGACGCCGACGGTAAGAACGGCTGCGTAAGCAAGATTGCCGTGGTGAGCAAGTAGGAGCCCGAAGACCCCACTTTTTATAGCTCATCACTCAACACGAAGCAATGCTTATCAAAACCCGCGGTATTGTTCTCAGCCATATTCGCTACCGCGAAACCAGCATTATTGCCCGCGTGTATACCGAGCGGCTGGGCCTGCAGAGCTACCTTGTGAACGGAGTGCGCAAGGCCAAGCCACCCGGCCGCATTGCCCTGTTTCAGCCCCTCACGCTGCTGGAGCTAGTGGCCTACACATCGCGCAACGGTGGCCTCACGCGCCTCTCGGAGTTTCGTTGCGCCGAGCCCTTCCGTACGCTACCCTACGATGTGCGCAAGAGCAGCATTGCCCTGCTGCTGTCGGAGGTGGTGAGCCGGGTGCTGCTGGAGGAGGAGGAGAATGAGCCCATGTTTACGTTCCTGCACGATTCGGTGCTGGCCTTCGACCGGCAGGAAACGGGCTTTGAGAACTTCGCGCTGGTGTTTCTGCTGCAGCTCAGCCACTACTTGGGCTTCGGCGCCGAAACAGGTGAAGAAATTACCACTCAGGTAGCCTTCGCCACCGATGCCGCGGCGGGCACCAACCGTGGCCCCACGGCCCTGCGCCGCGAGTTCGACCAGCACCTTGACGAGCTGATCCGCACCCCGGCTACGGTTAGTATCCCCAACGGCCGCGTCCGGCGCGAGTTGCTGGGCGTGCTCATCCGCTACTACCAGCTCCACGTCGAGCGCCTCGGCGACATCCGTTCCTTGGCCGTGCTATCGGAAGTGCTGGCAGAGTTGTAGAACGGGAGAGGTGAGAAGCGAGAAAAGGAACGTCATTCTGAGCGAAGCCGAAGAATCTCTACCGCTTCGTTGTAGCAATTCAACGAAGCGGTAGAGATTCTTCGGCTCCGCTCAGAATGACGTTCGTATTTTCCCTAATCCCTAATCCCTAATCCCTAATCCCTAATCCCTAATCCCTAATCTCTACTTCACATCCACCAGCTCCACATCAAAGAGCAGGACGCTGTTGGCGGGGATGGACTCGCCGGGGCTGCGGGGGCCGTAGGCCAGAGCCGAGGGGATGAGCAGGGTGGCTTTGGCTCCTTTGGAAAGCTGGGCCAGGCCTTCATCCCAGCCCGGAATAACACGACCGGCGCCCAGCGGAAACTCGATGGGCTTGTTGCCGTGGTTGGCCGAGGCATCGAACTCCTGGCCGCTCAGCAGCTGGCCCCGGTAAAGCACCGAAACCGTTTGGCCGGGCTGGGCTACCGGGCCGCTGCCGGGGCGGGTAACCACGTAGTACACGCCGCGGGGCGTTTTTTTGGGCTGTAGCTGGCGCTCTTTGGCATAGGCCAGAATGAGCGCTTCGTCGCGGCGGGCCTGCTCGGCAGCCTTTACAGTGGCCGTTTCCTGCTGGCGGGTTTCCTCCTGCCGCATCTGCGCCTCCACTTCGGCCGGCGTCTGCACGCTTACGGCCTTGGCGAATACCAGCATAGTGGGGCCGGCCCGGCGGATGAAGCCGGGCACGGGCTGCCGGAACGACTTGCTGAACACCGTGTCGATGTTGAGACGGAACACGCCCGAGTCGCCGGGCTGGAGCAGTGCCAGCGCCTGCTCGACGCTGCCGCCCTGGTTGGGCCTCAGGGTGTCGAGCGGTACCCGCACGGGCTGGCTCTCGTTCTGGCGGCGCGAGTGCATGAGCACCGAATCTTTGGCGGTGCGGAATTGCAGATGCAGGCTCAGGATGCGGCCTACGCGGCCGGCGTAGGTGGGGTCGCCGGTGGTAGGTAGCGCGGGCCGCAGCACGTAACGGCCCTTTTCGAGCCGGTAAATGCGGTACTCCAGGCCCGATTTCAGCCGGTTGAATGGCACCGGCTTCCCCTGAAACGACACCAGCCCCGCCGCTGCCAGCAGCAACGCACTCACCGACCCCAACACGCGCATCCGGACAGAATAAGGCATACAAACAGATGCTTTTAGAAACGTGAACAAAAATAGCACACGTCTGCAAACAAGAAAAAAAACGGTCATTCCGCCCAAGCAGAACGACCGTCGTACCGTTTCTCACTTAACCTTCAGCACTTCCAACTCGAAAATCAGGTCGGCGTTGGGCGGGATGAGGTAGCGGCGGTTGTTATCGTCGTCGGGGTCGGGCAGGCCTTTGGCGCCATAGGCCAACCGGGCGGTATCCAGACGCGCGCCCGGCTACCCGCGGGCAGCAGCAGCAGCGCCTCATCAAACCCTTTGATAACCTCTTTCTCGCCCGCCCGCACCTTCAGCGGGCCGCCCTGCTGCACCGAGGTATCGAAAATGTGCCCGTCGGCGGCCAGAAAACCGGTATAGTGGACGGTAACCCGACTGCCCATTTTTGGCGTTGGGCCGGCCCCCGGTTGCCGAAGAGCGTAACGCAGCCCCGACGACGTGGTTAGGGCCCGGTTCTCCAGGCTGTCGGCGGGGGGTAAGGGCGCGGCAGTGGTGAGGGTCCGCTGGGCGTGGCCAGCCAGGGGCCAGCCACCCAGCAGTAGTAAAATTGCCCACGTCAGCCCTTGCCGCATCGCTCAGTTGGTTATTCTACGCTCAGGATTTCCAGATCGAACAACAGCGGCGTTCTGGCAGGAATAGGCCCCGATGCTTCCAACCCGTACCCCAGATAGGAGGGAATGAGCACTAGTTTCCGGTCGCCCTGGCGCATTTCGAGCGTCGCCTGATCCCAGCCTTTTATCACGCCGCCGGCCCCGTTGCGGAAGCTAAAGCAGCCGCAGTCGGTGCGGTTCGTGCTGGACGCGTCGAATACCTGCGACTCGTTGCGCTTGTTGATAAACCGGCCCACGTAGTTGACCGTCACTTTCTGGCCGGCCTTGATTAGCGGGTTGGCTGCCGGCCCGTCGGTGAGGGGCACCAGATAAATGCCCGAATCGAGCCGGCGGTAGGTGGTGATGGCGTTGCGGGTCAGGTAAGCCTGAATGGTGTCGTCGTCGGCCTTCTTCTGGGCCTCAATTACCTTGGGGTCAATCTGGAAGGGGTTCGTCGGCTGCTTGCAGCCCCCCATGAGCGAGCCTCCCACCAGCAGGGCAAGCAGCGACAGAAACAGGGTCAGTTTTTTCATTATCATACAGCAAAAGAGGAAAAGCCACCGCCTGTAAGGCTGGCCGGCTTACTTGATGTTAACCACCTCCACATCGAAGCGCAGCACCGAGTTGGGCGGAATAGAGCCCGTTGCGGAACCCTTGTAGGCCAGACCCGATGGAATAAGGAGGATAGCCTGGGTGCCCTTGTTGAACTTTTGGAAAGCCCGGTCCCAACCAGGAATTACCTGACCCGCGCCCAGCACAAACGGAAAACCGATAGTGGACTCCTTGGTCTGGTCGAACACGTTGCCATCGAGCGTAGAGCCTTTATACTTGACGATAATCGTTTTGCCCTTAGCGGGTAAACCGCCCGTGCCGGCCTTGGTAATGAACACGAACATGGTGGTGTCGCGCACGAAGCCCGTCAGGTTGTTGGCCTGGATATAGTCGGTAATCAGCTGCTCATCGCGCGCGGCGAAATCGGTGGCAGGCTCAGAGTCTTCTCCCTTTTTGCAGGCCCCAAACGCAAAAAGCAAAGTCAGCAGGAAAAAGGGGAGCAGCGAATGCCGGAAGTTCATAGCAAGCAAAAAGCGTAGTGAGAAAATATTATTGAGCCCGTAGCAGCTCTACATCGAAGCGCAGCACCGCGTGGGCCGGAATCGGGCCCGTAGCGCGGGCGCCGTAGGCCAGGTCGGAGGGAATGAGCAGGATGGCTTTGCTGCCGGGGCGCAGGCCGATGAAGCCCTCGTCCCAGCCCTGAATAACCTGGCCCCGGCCCACCGTAAAGGTAAGCGGCTCGTTGTTGCGGTTGCTCGTCGAGTCGAAAACCCGGCCATCGAGCGTGAGGCCGGTATACAGCGCCGTCAGCTGCTGGCCGGCAACGGCCGGGTTGCCGGTGCCGGGCTGCGTAACGGCCACGTACAGGCCCGAACCCTGCCGCACGAAGCCCGTCAGGTTGTTGGCCTTGATGTAGTCGGTAATCAGCTGCTCGTCGCGCGTGGCGTAATCGGTGTTATCAGTAGGATCGGACTGGCAGCCGGCCAGCAGCAGCGGCAGCAGAATCAGCAGCAGCGCCAGGGAGCGGCGGCTGCGCTGGCCAGTGCGGTGCACGGCAGAACAGAGGGAAGAAAATAACATCAGCAGGAAGAAAAAACGTGAAAACCCCTACGGGCAGGATACAAAAACCCCCGGCCGGGTTGCACCACAGAGCCGGGGGCTTATGCTAAACGAGCAGGTGCCCTGTATTATTTGCCCTGCTGCTGGCGCTGCATGGCTTCAATCTGACGACGGATTTCGGCCTCATCCATCTGCGGACCGGCAGCCGGCTGCGCGGGAGCGTTCTTGATGTCGACCAGCTCTACGTCGAAGCGCAGGATGGCATCGGCCGGAATGTCGGCACCGGCGCCGCGCTGCCCGTAGGCCAGCGACGAAGGCACCAGCAGCACGCCCTTCGACCCCTTCGGAAACTGGGCAATGCCCGCGTCCCAGCCCGGAATCACCTGGCCCTGGCCGATGGCAAAGTCAAACGGCTTGTTGCCTACTTTCTCCGACGAGTCGAATACTTTGCCGTTTTCCAGCAACGAGCCTTTGTAGAGCACCGATACAATCTGGCCGGCTTTCGGCTTGGGGCCCGGGCCAGCCGTGGTGATGGCGTAATACACGCCCGAGGCGTCTTTCTGAACGGTGAGGTTGTTTTTCTTGGCGTAGGCCTGCAGCGCTACATCATCTTTCTTGAGCTGCTCTTCGGCGTGGGCGGCCATTTTGGCCTGCTGCTCTACCTGCATTTTCTGCACGTCGGCCTGGGCTTCGGCCTGGGCCTGCACCTTGTCTACCTTCACGTACATGGTCATGGTTTTGCCGGCCTTGCTCATGAACGGCGGCACCGGCTGGCGGAACGACTTGGCGAAAATGGTGTCCACGTTGAAGCGGAACACGGCCGAGTCGCCGGGCTGAAGCAGGCTGATGGCTTCTTCGAGGCCGCCGCGCTGGGCCGCGCGTACGGTATCGAGCGGTACACGAACCGGGAAGCCCATCTGCTGCTTGCGCGAGTTGAACAGAACCGAGTCCTTGCCCGTGCGGTATTCCACATGCAGGGCCATTATTTTGCCGATGCGCTCCTTGTACGTCGCGTCGCCGTCCTTGCTCACGTCCTTGTCTTCGTACTTGCCGGCCGCGGTACTCTTGAAAATCTTGTACTCAATTCCCGAAGGCGTCTTGCTGAAATCCCCGCTTTTGTTGCAGGAAGCGAGGCTCAGGATGCCGGCCGCCAGGGCCAAGCTCAGAAAGGTGCGTTGAAAAAACATGAAGGGGTTTGAGAGGAGTGAAGATGCAAAAACAGCGGCGAAGTTACGGCGAATTACGCCACCGGGGCCGGGCTGGCAAGCGGCGCGCCCAGCAGCTCCACCTGGTAGTCGGGCAGCAGCTCCAGGAAACGGTCGAGGGTAGCGGGCAGCGGCACGTGGCTGATGCCACCAGCGGCGTTGTGGTGGCCTCCGCCATTGAAGTGGCGGCGCGAAAACTCACTGGCCGAGAAGTCGCCCACCGAGCGGAAGGAGATTTTTACGGCCTGGGTGCGGTCGATGAAAATAGCCGCAAACACGATGCCCTCGATGCTGAGCGCAAAGTTTACCAACCCCTCAGTGTCGCCGGTTTTGGAGTGGTACTGGCGCAGCTCGGCCGCCGTAATGGCAATGTAAGCCGTGTTGAACTCGCGCAGCACCGTGAGCTTGTCCTTCAGCACGAAGCCCAGAAAGCGCAGCCGCTCCTCCGAGTGCGAGTCGTAGATGCGGCGGTGCACCTCAGAGGGATTGATACCGGCGCCGAGCAGCTCGGCAATAATCAGGTGCACGTTGCGCGAGGTGCTGGAATGACGGAACGAGCCCGTATCGGTCATGATGCCCGCGTACAGACACTCGCCAATGCCGGCATCTATCAGGTCCTGGTCGCCCAGGTCGCGGATAATCTCGAACACCAGCTCGGCCGTCGCGGCGGCTTTGGGGTTCGAAAATTCAATCTGGGCGAAGTGCTCGGGCTGCTGGTGGTGGTCGATGAGCACCTTCGTGCCGGGCGCATCGCGCACGTACTCGCCCAGCTCGTTGATGCGGCTCAGGCAGGAAAAATCGAGGCAGAACAGCACCTCGGCCTGGTTAACCAACTCCCGGACCTTGGCGTCGTTGCGGCGCGGGTCGTACACCACTACGTCGTCGTTGCCGGGCATCCAGGCCAGAAAATCAGGATAGTCGGAGGGGGTTACCACCGTAACGTGGTGGCCTTTCTTGCGCAGGTAGCCCGCCAGGCCCAGCGACGAGCCCAGCGCATCGGCGTCGGGCTTGTGGTGGGTGGTAATAAACACCTGCCGGGGCTGGGCCAGCAATTCCTTTAACTCAGCAATTTGCGACATTTCCTACGGGGCAGGTAACTGAAAGTGGGCGGATTAGCCCGAATGCAAAGGCGGCAAAATTCGGAAATATTCCGCTCTTCAACAAAAGCCCTCCTTAAAAGGTGCGCAAAGGTAGTGAGAGGAGAAGTGAGAAGGGAGTATAGAGAAGTGAGATGAACGTCATTCTGAGCGAAGCCGGAGGCGAAGTCGAAGAATCTCTACCGAAATGCTAGTCCTGTCAGTTTCAAGGAAGCGGTAGAGATTCTTCGGCTTCGCTCAGAATGACGTTCATCTCACTTCTAAATCAAAAACTGCTACTTTTGTGCCCGCAAATTTGCATTGTCTTTCAACTAACCAAACCCGCCTTATGGCTACCAACCGCACCTTCACCATGATCAAGCCTGACGCCGTGCAGGACAACCACATTGGTGGTATCCTCGGCATGATTGAGGCGGCCGGCTTCCGCATCGTGGAGCTTCAGAAAGTGCAGCTGACTCCCGAGCGGGCCGGCCAGTTCTACGAAGTACACAAGGAGCGTCCCTTCTACCAGGACCTCGTAAAATACATGTCGTCGGGTCCTATCGTAGCCGCCATCCTCGAAAAGGACAACGCCGTGGCCGATTTCCGCACGCTGATTGGTGCTACCAACCCCGCTAATGCCGAAGACGGTACCATCCGGAAGAAGTACGCCAAGAGCATCGAAGCCAACGCCGTTCATGGCTCCGACTCCGACGAAAACGCTCAGCTAGAGGGCGAGTTCTACTTCGCTTAATCACTAATTTAGTTGATTTCTCACTGATTGCGCCGATGTATTTCGGGTCTGTTTTCAGCCTTAAATCACATAAAAAGCGCGCTGACATGCGCCAGGCGGGCTTTTTATGTGATTGGTTTTCAGTGCGAGGCCAACAGCCCAAAAGCGCTAGGCCTGCTCAATCGTCAGTAGCGGCTCCACGTCCTCTACGTGCTCCTCTACCAGATTGGGGTTGTGCTTGTGCTTGAACAGGAACACGAACAGCACGGCAATAACCAGCGCGTAGGCCGCGAACGACAGCCAGATGTTGTGCCAGTCCTTTACGCCGTTGGCGTCGGTGAAGTAGCGCTCGATCACGATGCCGCTGACGGAGCTGCCCAGCACCGCGCCGAAGCCGTTGGTCATCATCATGAACAGGCCCTGGGCGCTGGCCCGGATGGACGGTGTCGTCTGCGTTTCGACGTACAGCGAGCCGGAGATGTTGAAGAAGTCGAAGGCCATGCCGTACACGATGCACGAGAGGATAATCATCCAGAGGCCCGTACCCGGGTCGCCGTAGGCAAACAGGCCGAAGCGCAGCACCCAGGCAATCATGCTGAAAAACATCACCTGCTTGATGCCGAAGCGCCGTAAAAAGAAGGGAATGGCCAGAATAAAGAGCGTTTCCGAAATCTGGGAAATTGACATGATGATGGCCGGGTACTTCACGGCCAGCGTGTCTTTGAACGCCGGGTTCTGGTCGAAATCGTGCAGGAAAGTATCACCGTAGGCGTTGGTGAGCTGCAGGGCCGCACCCAGCAGCAGCGCGAACATAAAGAAGACGAGCATTTTGGAGTCGCGCAGCAGAGCAAACGACTTGAGACCCAGCGCATCGACTATTGAGCGGCCCGGCATGTTCTTGGAAAGCGGCGGGCACTTGGGCAGCGTGAACGAGTAGAAGCCCAGCAGGAAAGCCGCGCCGGCCGCCACGTAGAACTGGCTGGCCGACTTCTCGAAGCCCAGCAGACTCACCGTCCACATGGCCACAATGAAGCCAATGGTGCCCCACACCCGGATAGGCGGGTAGTCCTTCACCACATCGAGGCCCTCGCGCTTGAGCACCGAGTACGACACGGCAATGGACAGCGCCAGCGTGGGCATATAGAAAATCATGTTCAGCAGAATCACCCAGAAAAACGTGCTGGGGTCGGTTACGAGCGGCACGGTGCACAGCACCACGGCGCCCAGCAGGTGCAGCACGCCGTAGAGCTTTTCGGCGTTGATGTACTTATCGGCCACGATGCCCATGAGCGAGGGCATGAAGATGGACGCAATGCCCATGGTCGAGAAGATGGCCCCGAACTCCGAGCCCGACCACTCCTTGGTCTGGAACCAGTACGCTCCGATGGTAATCAGCCACGAGCCCCAGATAAAAAACTGAAGGAAACTCAGAATAATGAGACGCAGCTTGGTACTCATGCAGAGGGCAGGTTGGTGGGTGGGAGGGGGCGCCGCCGAAGTTGTAAAAAGACGTCGTCCGGCTGCGTGGGCTAGGTTGGCCCGGGTTTAGCCTTCAAATATAAGTAAAGTTGCCAGTGGTTGGCAGGGAATATCGAGTAGTTGGCTAAAAAGAACGTCATTCAGAGCGCAGCGAAGAATCTCGCGTGAACTCGTCAGGATTCCTGCAACGTCAGCGCGCGAGATTCTTCGCTTCGCTCTGAATGACGTTCTTTCCCTAATCCCTAATCCCTAATCCCTAATCCCTAATCCCTAACTACCCTACCAATTGGCCCGGCGCAGCCGCTCGGGCTGCAGCACCCGGATGTCGCGGTTGGTGAGCTCGATGCTGCCATCCTGGCGCAGTTCGCTCAGAATGCGGCTCAGCGACTCGGGGGCGGTGCCGATGAGAGAGGCCATATCCTCGCGGGAGAGCTGAATCAGGGGCTCGGCCTCGGGTTGGGTGGCGGTTTGCTGCTCGTGCAGCCGCAGCAGCGTGTCGGCCACGCGCTTGCGCAGCGAGTTGTAAGCCATAGCGAGCAGCAGTTGCTCCTGCTCGCGCACCCGGCCGGCCAGCAGCCGCACAAACTGCCGGCCCACTTTGGGGTTGCGCAAAAGCAGCTGGGTGAAATCGGTGGCCGGAATGTAGCGCAGCACCGTGTCTTCGAGCGTCAGGGCCGAGTCGTGGTGGGCGGTGTGTTCGAGCAGGGGCTGGTAGCCGAAAAAGTCGCCGGGACCGTAGAGGCCGGTAATCAGCTCCTTGCCGGCGGCGGTGGTTTTGGTGGTTTTCACCCGGCCCGCTTCCACGAAATACAGGCGGCTGGCTTCGTCGCCTTCGGCATAAATAATCTGCTTGCGGGGTAGCTCGTGGGTGCGGCGGTCGGCGGCCAGGCTTTCGAGCGAATCGAGCTGGCCCACAGCCTGGGCGTCGTGCAGAAAGGCATCAAGGCCGGCGGGTGTGGCCTCGTACTCGGGCCGTAGCTGCTTGAAGCGGGCCAGCCGGCCGGCCACGGCATTCAGCAGCTCGTTGCTGTCGAAGGGCTTGGTCAGGTAGTCATCGGCGCCCAGCTCCATACCCTTGCGCAGATCCTGGCGCTCGGTTTTGGCCGTGAGGAAGATGAACGGAATACCGCGCAGCCCGGGGTTCTGGTTGAAGATGTGCAGCACCCCGTAGCCGTCGAGCACAGGCATCATAATGTCGCAGATAACCAGGTCGGGGCGGGTGGCCAGGGCCTGCTCCACGCCCAGCTTGCCGTTGGCCGCCGTGAGTACCGCGTAGCCGGCCAGCTCCAGCAGCTCGGCCGTGTTCTCGCGGATAAAATCGTGGTCTTCAATCAGCAGAATGACTTTCATAGGGGATGATTAGCGTAACGGTGGTGCCCCGCCCGAGCTGGCTCTGCAAGTCGATGGTGCCGCTCATCAGCTCGGCGTAGCGGCCCACAATGTAGAGGCCCAGGCCGGTGCCGGGTAGGTTGCTGACGCTGCGGGCCCGGAAAAACCGCTCGAACAGGTGCTGCTGGTCTTCTTCAGAAATGCCCACGCCCTCGTCTTCGATGCGCAGCGTAAGCCAGCCGTCAACGCAGCCCGCGTGCAGGCGCACCACAGTTTCCTCGCTCGAGTACTTAAGCGCGTTGGAGAGTAGGTTGACCAGGATTTTGCGCAGCAGCGAGGTGTCGAGCCAGATGTCGTGGGGGCAGGCGCTCAGGTCGGGCTCAATGCGCTGGCCGGGCTTGTGCAGGCCCTGCACATCGAGAATGGTGTTTTGCACGAGCGTGGGCAGGTGCAGGCGGGCGGCGCGGGCCACCACCCGGCCCTCCTCAATGCGGCCCACCGACAGGAACTCCTCCAGAATATCGTTGAGGTGATTAACCGACTGGCGGATGCGCTCGATGTGGCGCAAACGCTTGGGCTGCTGCTCGGCCGCCGGATACTGCTCGATAAGCGCGGCCGAAGTAAGCACAGCCGTAAGCGGGGTGCGAAACTCGTGCGAGGCCATGCTCACGAAGCGCGACTTCAGCTCGCCCAATTCCTGCTCGGCAGCCAGGGCCTTAGCCAGCTCGTCTTTGCGCTGCTCCAGCTGCTCCAGCGTGCTCAGCAGGGCGTGGGTGCGGTCGGCTACTTTCTGCTCCAGGTCGGCGTTGAGGCGCTCCACGCTCAGGCGCTCGGCCACCAGGGCCTGCCGGGCCTGGCGCTTTTCGGTGGTGTCGAGGATGTAGGAGACTACGTGCAGCTCGTTTTCCAGGTGAAAATAGCTCAGGCTGACTTCTACCGGAAACACCGAGCCGTCGGCGCGCTGGCCTTCCAGGTCGCCGCGGTGGGCGCTCATCGAGCGCACCTGCGGATTGGCGTTGAAGGATTCGCGCAGCTTCTGGTGGTTGCGGCCGGGCGCCGAGGGCACCAGCGTATCAATACTGGTGCCCAGCAGCCCCTCGGTAGGGTAGCCGAACTGCTGGTGGGCCATGTGGTTGGCCGATATAATGGTGCCGGCCCGGTTGCAGACAATAATGCCAATGGTGGCGTGCGACACCACGGCCTCGAAGCGGCCGTGGATCTGGACCAGGGCCTGCTCGGCGCGTTGCAGGCGCAGGCCGTCGGCCATTGGGCAGCCGCCCGTGGGCAAGGGCTGCAGCCGCAGCAGCAGCGGCGCGGTCGGGTCGTTGGGCGCTAAGGGCAGCAGCGTGAGGCGGGCCATAAAGCCGGCGGCTCCGGCGCGGCCAAGCTGCACCGTAGCCTCGGCAGATCCGTTGCTGCGGGCCTCAGTAAACAGCGCGGGCCACTCGGGCGGCAGGGGCGAGTCGGGCAGGGCCAGCAGCTCGGCTTCGGAGCTGTAGCCCAGCAGCTGCACACCGGCCTGGTTTACGCGCAGCAGCCGGCCGGTAACCGGGTCGGCCAACCCCGCAAAGTCGGGGGTTTGGGTGAGCAGCAGGTCGGCCAGGGCGTTAGAGAACATGGAGCAGGCATATTGAGGCGGGCCGCGCAGTTCCGGCTGTGCCGGAGCGGAGGAGCCGGATGGCCACGGCAGGTGCCTTTGATTACAAAGGGCGGCGGGTGAAGGTCGGCAAAAAAATACGGCGGCGGCGAGCTTTTCTGAGGAAGGTCAAGCGGTGGGCTGACAAACCTCATGGAGTATCAGGGAGGGCATCCGGTACTTTTACAACTCCTACGTTATCCGTTTTGGCTTATGTCAGTTGTTGCTACCCCTACTGCGCTGGTGCCCGAGGCCACCGTGCTGCTGGTGCTGCTGCCCCCGGCAGTGGCGGGCCAGGCGCCGGCGCTGAGCGCGGGGGCGCTGCGGGCCCTGCAGGCGCGCCTGGGGCCGGCCGTGCGGGTGCTGAAGGTAGATGAGGCCAGCCACCCGACCGTGGTGCGCAGCTTCAGCGGGCAGCCGGCTGCCTTGCCGGCCTGCGTGCTGGTGCGCCAGGGCGTGGAGCTGTGGCGCCAGCCCGGCCTGCCCCAGGCCGATGCCATCGAGGCCCGGCTGCGGATTGAATAGTTCGGCTGCCAGTGGTTAGCAGGAACGTCATTCAGAGTGAAGCGAAGAATCTGGCGGGCAATGGTAACCTGGCTGTTGGCTACTTATTGCACGCGAGATTCTTCGCTTCGCTCTGAATGACGTTCCTACTGATGACTACCGATATATCAGGACCTGAGCGGCCTCAGGGCAGTGCAGGCTATGCACGGCCCCGGCCGGAAAGATGACGTAGTCGCCGGCGATGTAGTGACGGGCTTGGTCGAGGACGGTGATGTCGAGTTCCCCGCTGAGTACGACCACGAACACCTCGTGCGGGGCGTGGTGCGGCGCCATGCCCTGGCCGGGGCCGAAGTGCTTGTGAATAATGTTGTGGCCTTCGCGACGCAGCAGTACGTGGGTAGTGGCGTCGGACGGGGAGGGGTGGGCGTGGTGGCCCGCCAGCAGGCTGCCGGTGGTAGCTTCCATGGAGAAAGGGAATGGGTTAAAGAATCGAAAGAGGTTTATTCACGACCCGCATCCGGGTTTCGAAAACGTGAGCGATGCTGCCGGCGCGGAGCTTGGCCTCCTGGGCCACCGGGCCGGCAAACAGCGAATCGACGGTGCGGCAGAATAGGTGCAGCCACTGCTGGAAATGGCCGCTGCCGATGGGCAGCGGAATGTGCTTGGCGAAGGGCTGGCCCTGGTAGCGGCTGGTGTGCAGCAGCAGGCCGCTCCAGAAATCGTACATGCGCGGCAGGTGAGCGGCCCAGTTCACATGGGCCACATCGTTGAAGACGGGCCCGAGCAGCGGGTCGGCATTCACGCGGTCGTAAAAACTATCCACCAGGGCCTTGATGTCGGCTTCGGTCTGGATATCGGGTAGGGCGTTGGAGGACATGAGCAGGGAATAGTTGGGGAGCAGGCGCAACGCAAAATTCGGCGCTGCAGGTTGCGGGAAGGAGCTAGGCGTGCCGGAGGGGCCAGGCCTCAGCCGGCCGGCTTAGCAACACGAAAGCCCGGTTGGCGGTGCCCAGCAGCAACAGCAGCTTGAACACTTCGGCTCCGATATAGACATAGTGCAGGTTGCTGGCGGGCGGCGTTTTACCGGCCAGTATGGCCAGCGCCCGCACATCGAGGGCCGGCAGCAGCCACAGCGTCTGGGCGGCCAGCACGGCCACCAGCAAACCCAGCGGCAGGGCCAGGTTCTGCGGCACCGCCAGCCGAAAGGCGCCCACCACGGCCAGCACCGCCAGCCCGATTTCTACCTTGTTGAGGGCCTGAAACACCAGCCGGCCGATGCCCAGCCCCAGCGGAATGGTAATACCCGGCGCGGTGAACTTCAGCGGCGCCTCCAGAAAGGAAATACCCGCCACCAGTCCCGCCCAAAACAACAGCGCCGCCACCAGCATAAACGACCAGGAATGACGAGAAAACATCTTTTTAGTGGGTTAATGATTAGTGGTTGGTCGCGGGAGACCGTCATGCTGAGCTTGCCGAAGCATCTCTACCAATTCCTTGCAATGGCAATGGGTTGGCTAGCGGTAGAGATGCTTCGACTTTGCTCAGCATGACGTTCTTTCCCCTTGTGTCAACTAAACAAAGGTGCCAGCCGGACGCTGCGGGCGCACTGACGCAAATCAAGCGTTGGCATGAGGTTGATCATCGAACGGGGGGTGGGGGAGGGCGAGCTTTGTGGAAAGCGGATGACGGGTAATTTTACATGCCTGCCGTCGCGTGGTTGGTGTTTCGACCAATAGAAACTAAGCACTACCCACTAAGTACTAAGCTCCAACCAGATGTCTGCCGTTCTCGAAGAAGCTACCGCCACCGAAGCTGCCTGCACCCACTGCGGCGACGCCTGCCCGACCGAGCCATTGGAGCTGGCGGGTCGGCCCTTCTGCTGCGCGGGCTGCCGCACGGTGTACGAGCTGCTGGCGGCCAACAACCTCTGCACCTACTACAACCTCGACGAGCGCCCGGGCCTCAAAATCAAGGAAGTAGAGCTGCCCGGCCGCTTCGATTACCTCGAATCCGAAACCGTGCAGGCCCAGCTGTTAAGCTTCCGCTCGGAGCAGCGCGCCCGTATTACGCTGAGCGTACCCCAGATGCACTGTACCTCCTGTATCTGGCTGCTGGAGCATCTAACCAAGCTGAATCCCGGCATAGCTGAGGCGCGGGTGCAGTTCCTGCGCAAGGAAATCACCATCACCTACCTCACCGCCCAAACCGGGCTCAAGGACGTGGTGGCCCTGCTGGCTTCAGTCGGCTACGAGCCCCAGATTACGCTGGCCGAACTGGGCGCCCAGCCCCACCGCGCCAGCCGCACGCTCTACTACCAGCTCGGGCTGGCGGCCTTCGCCTTCGGAAACGTCATGCTGCTGGCGCTGCCCGACTACTTCTCGTTCGTCGAGGATTTGCAGGCCGGGTTCGGGGGCTTTTTCGGGCTGCTGAGTCTGGCGCTGGCGCTGCCGGTGCTGCTGTATAGTGCCCGCGACTTCTTCCGCTCGGCCTGGCAGGGGCTGCGCCAGCGCTACATCAACCTCGATTTTCCCATTAGTCTGGGCCTTGTGTCCCTATTTGGGGTGAGTGCCTACGAGGCGCTATCGGGCAAGGGGCCGGGCTATTTCGACTCGTTTACCGGGTTGGTGTTCTTCATGCTGATTGGCCGTTGGGTGCAGCAGCACACCTACGACGCGCTGCGCTTCGACCGGGACTTTACCTCCTACTTCCCTGTGGCCGTAACCCGGCTCACCCCCGAGGGCGACAAGTCCATTTCGGTGCGGGAGCTGCAGGTGGGCCACCGGATTCGGGTGCGCCACCAGGAGGTAGTGCCGGCCGACGCGGTGCTGCTGCGCGGCGACGGGCAGATTGACTATTCCTTCGTGTCGGGCGAGAGCACGCCGGTGGCGCGGGCTTCGGGTGAGCTGGTGTACGCCGGCGGCCGGCAGCTGGGCGAGGTCGTGGAGCTGGAAGTGGTGCGTGAAGTCAGCCAGGGCTACCTGACCCAGCTGTGGAACAACCCCGCTTTCGCCAAGGAAAGCAACCACCTGGGCCTGGAAACCTACGCCAACCGGGTGGGCCGCTACTTCGTGGCCGTTACGTTGGCGCTGGCGCTGGGCACGCTGCTCTACTGGGGCCCGCGCGACCAGGCCATGATGTGGCGGGCCTTTACCTCGGTGCTGATTATTGCCTGCCCCTGCGCGCTCTCGCTGGCCACCCCGTTTGCCATGGGCGCGGCCGTGCGGGTGCTGGGCCGTCACAAGTTCTACCTGAAAAACTCGGCCGTAATTGAAACCCTGGCCCGCGCCGACACGCTGGTGTTCGACAAAACCGGCACGCTCACCGACCCCCACCAGGCGGCGGTGCAGTACCACGCCGCTCCCTCACAGCGGCCGAACTGAACCTGCTCACAACCGCCGCCGCCCAATCAACTCATCCGCTGAGCCAACGGCTGGCCCGCGAGGCGGCTGGCCCGGCGCTGCCGTTGCGCCACTGCCACGAAACCCCCGGCCAGGGCCTCGAAGCCACTGCCGAAACGGGCGCTACGGTGCGTCTGGGAGCCGCTGGTTTCACCAACCAACCCACGCCAGCCGCTGAAAAATCCGCCCTCACCGCCACCCTGCCCAACGCCCCTGACGCACCGGAAACCCGGGTTTACGTGGCGTTTGATGGCGAGCCGGCGGGCTACTACACCTTCCCCAACGTGTATCGCCCCGACCTGCCAGCGGTGCTGGCCGGCCTGGGCAGTCATTACCGCCTGGCGGTGTTGTCGGGAGATACGGACGCCGAGCAGGACCGCCTGCGTGCGATGCTGGGCCCCGATGCCGCGCTGCACTTCGGCCAGTCGCCGGCCGATAAGCTGGCCTACATTGCCGCCGAGCGCGCCAAAGGCCATACCGTGGTGATGGTGGGCGACGGGCTGAACGACGCCGGAGCCCTGCGCGCCGCCGATGCGGGCCTGGCCCTCACCGACACGCTCACCAACTTCTCGCCCGCCTGCGACGCCCTCCTCGACGCGGCGGAGTTCGGCCGGCTGGCCACGTTCATGCGCTTTTCGCGGGCCTGCCTGCGGGTGGTGCTGGCCACGTTCGTGCTGTCCTTCTGCTACAACGCCTTCGGGCTGGCGTTGGCGGTGCAGGGCCTGTTCACGCCCATCGTTTCCGCTATCCTCATGCCCATCAGTTCGCTGAGCGTGATGCTTGTGGCCACCGTGCTGGTGCGCCGCTCGGCTAAGAACGTACAGCTCTGAGCTACAAGAACGATGTATGGGGCGGGGCTTGTCCCCACACCCTACACCGTTCTCACAAACCACTTTGCGATTAGCATAGCTCAAAAAAAACCACCACCATGACCATTATCTTCCTGCTTATCGGTATCAGCCTGCTGGTGGCGCTGTTCTTCCTGGCGGCCTTTCTGTGGTCGGTGCGCTCGGGCCAGTATGACGATACCTACACGCCTTCCGTGCGGATGCTGTTTGATGAGGAGGAGCCACCGCTGGGGTAGTTATCCAAGTAGGCCCTGCATTGCGCCTCACCTCCTCATCCTCTCTCCGAAAAAGGCGAAGGGGAACTGGCATTTAGCCTTTTATCTAGCTGTATAGTATCAGCGTGAGATTGGTCGAGTCCTGAGTAAAGTTAGCGGGGTTTTTCCACCATTGGGCACACATAAATTCATGTGGCGTGAGGCCGCGTGAGGTTTTGAGCCTTTTGGCGGGGTTGTAGGCCAGCAAAAAGATCTGCAGGTGCCCGTTGAGGTCTTGCGTCGTCTGATATTAGAAGCGCTGGAGGGTGGCTTCTTTAAGCGTGCGATTTATGCGCTCGACCTGGCCGTTGGTCCCTCGCTTCCACCATTTTTTCCAAGTAATTACCCGTTCGAAAGCACGCGTTAAAACTCCTTGACGTTGTCATCAAGCCGTCGGTCAATAATCATGTTATAGGGGTCGACGGCTACGGAGGCTGGTTTTTTAGTTACCACGAAGCTCAACTTGTTGTCGCCTGGGCGCAGGCGGCGCTTTACCAGCAGCAGCGGGGCCACGGGCTTTTTGTCCTTGCCTAGCTCGGGGAAGATGGCCACTGGCAGCGCGTCGCGCGATTGGTCGGCGGGGCGCTGGTTGCCGAGGCTATCGGCGTAGAACTTGGCCGATTTCACCGTGAAGTCGACCTGGTACCGGCCGTTGGGCAGCTTCTTGCTGGTGGCAGCCGTCACGCGGTTATCAAACAGCGTGATGCGCTCAAACTGGTCGGTGATGTAGGGCTGGAGCGAGTCGGGCGCGGCCCGGCGCAGGTAGCCGATGAATTCGGGCGAGTTGGTGTAGGGCGGCGGCTGATAGGCCACGGCGGCCACGTATTTTTTCAGTGCGGCGTTGAGGACTGACTCGCCCATGTAATCCTGCAGCGCATACATCACCACCGAGCCCTTGCGGTAGTGAATGTACTGCTGGTTTTCGACCAGCGCCAGCGGCACTTCCTTCTTCTGCTCAAAAGCGCGGCCTTGCAGGTAGCGGTTCATATCAAGCTTCAAAAAGCGCTGCATCGCCGAAGGGCCGTTGTGGTGGCGGAGCACCATCAGGGCCGTGTATTCGGCCAGGGCCTCCGACATGAGCGTGCTGCCCTGCACCGCGCCGCCCACTACCTGGTGGCCCCACCACTGGTGGGCTACCTCGTGGGCCGTCACGTAGTAGGGCATGTTCAGGTCTTCCGGGTCGTTGTCGTCCACGTCGGCCACGAAGCCAATGGCCTCGGAGAACGGAATGGTGTTGGCGAAGCTCTGGGCAAAAGAATTGTACTGCGGGAATTCCAGGATGCGTACCTGCCGGTGCTGGTAGGGCGAAAAGTTCTTGGAGCAGTACGCCAGCGCGTCCCTGGCACCCTCAGCCATGCGCTTGAGGTTGTACTCGTGGCCCGGTTGGTAGTAGATTACGATTGGGATACTGCGGCGGCCTGCGGTATCCACCCACTCGGATTTGTACTGCTGGTAGCGGGCCGAGAGGAAGGTGTAGAAGTTTTTCATGGGCCGGTCCATCACGTAGGTGAAGTAGCGGCGGCCGTCCTTCACCCACTCCTTTTGGAGGTAGCCGGGGGCCACGGCGGTCTGGTCGGCTTCGGTGCTGACGGTGGTCTGGAAGCGTATCCAGTCGGCATCGGTGCCGATGTAGGTATTCTGGCGGGCCTTGAGGTCGTCGACCTTGGCCATGCGGGGCTTGGGTTTCAGGCCGTAGTTTTTGCGGTCCTGGTCGCCGCTTATTTCGGCTTCGTCGCGATAGCCCAGGCCGGGCAGGTAGCCGTTGTTGATGAAGGTGCCGTTGTACACGATGTCCGTGTTGGAGCCCGCGTTCGGGAAGCCGCGCTCCTGATAAAACAAGTCCATGCTGAGGGCCAGCGAGTCGCCGGGCGCCAGGGGCCGGATCAGGCGGTAGATGCGGAAGCCAAAGGTGGTATCGTTCAGGGCCAGCGTGGCCTGGCCGGGCGCGCCCAGCGCGAGGCTGCGCACGCGCGGGTTCCGCTCGATGGGCAGGCTCACAATCACCGAATCCAGAGGCTGCTGGCGTTTGTTCACCAGCATAAACTCGCCCCGGAACCGCACGGCGCGGGTGCTGGGGAAAATCTCCGTGTTCAGGTTCACCGCCGTGATGCGGGGCTGGGGCACGTCTTTGTAGCGGCGGTATTGCTGCTCGTAGGCCAGCTGCTGCTTTTCGCCGGCCTTGGGGCTGAGGTACTTGTTCAGCACGTTGGTGTTATAGAAAATATAGGCCCCGGCGCCCAGGCTCACGAGCAGGCCCAGCGCCAGCGTGGCGCTGCTGCCGGTGCTCCAGCGGCGGCGGGCTTCGCGCAGGCGGCCGGTGGTGTCAGTGCCGCGCACCCAGAGCAGCGTGGCGGCCAGCACCAGTAGCAGGGCCACGCCCACCCACAGCAGCTTGGTCCACCAGAAGGCGGGCAAAAAGTGGCCGTAGCCGTTCATGGCCGAGTACGGGCCCGGCGAGATGCCCCCGCCGAAATCGAACAAGCGGTGGCCCAGGCCGATTTGCGGCCGGAACTGGTCGGCCAGGTAGTACACTACGATGACGGCAAAGCCCAGGTACTTGTTGTTCACCACCACCTGCGTCACCATCGCCAGTACGCAGAGCAGCAGCAGGTAAGGCAGCTGGTAGAGAAACAGCGCCTGCACGTACAGGCCGATTTCGTAGTTGAAATAGCCTTTGAAAGTCTGAATAATGAGGCCGCACACCATAACCACGGCCATGAGCACCACCTGCACCAGCCAGAGCGCGGCCAGCTTGCTCAGAAACGGCACCCAGTTGGGGATGGGCACGGCATCGGCAATCTGGGCCACGCCGGCCTGCCGCTCGCGCCAGACAAGCTCGCCGCTGTAGAAGATGATGATGGCGAACAGGAACAGAAAAAATGGCCCGCTGGCGATGGTCAGGTACTGGTTGGTAACCGGAAACGTGGGGGTGTCGAACGTTTTGCCGGCTTGGGAGGCGGTGGCCAGCAGCACGATAACGCCCGCGCCCGCAATGGCCGCGAAGTAGCGGCTGCGTACAATGCCGCGAAACTCCAGCTTCGTCAGGCTCCACCACTGGCTCAGGCTGAGGCCCCGGGAAAACACCTGCGTCACGCGGGGCAGCAGGCGCAGCCCGCCGGCTACTCCCTGGCCGCGTAACCCCACCCCCAGCCCCTCCCCGGCGGGGAGGGGAGCCAGATTAGAATCGTTGAACGCACCCCTCCCCATCGGGGAGGGGCCGGGGGTGGGGTTGCGCACCTTTTTCGACACCTTTTCCGAAGCCAGGGCCGAAAACCTGAACCGCGCGTAGCAAAACGCCAGCAGCGCCAGCCCGAAGCTCAGCCACACCGCGCGGTTGAGCAGCAGGTAACTGGACATGGGCACCAGCAGCGTGTTCTTTTCCGGCGCCGTGAGGTAGCGCGTGGTGAAGTTCAGGGCCGCGATACCAAAGGCATCCAGGGCCGCCACCAGGTGCTCGTTTTTGAGGTCGCGGATGTAGGCATTGGCCACCAGGTAGCCCACCAGCAGGAGTACGGCCCCAATGTAGGTGCTCAGGATGTTGCGCGTGAGCGTGGCCGTGGTGAAGAAAATGGCGCCCGTAAACAGCAGGTTGGGCAGCACCAGCGTGAGGTAGGGCCAGATATAAGTACCCAGCGGCGTGCTGGCCAGAAATCGGTCGTGCTCCATCCAGGGCATGATGCCCGCCAACCCGGCACCCAGGCCCAGTCCGGTGAATACGAGCACCGCAATCAGATACGACCCCAGAAAGCGCCCGCCCAGGTAACCGAACTTGCTAATGGGCGTGGTGTAGAACAACGGGTGAGTGCGGTATTCAAAGTCGCGGTACACGGGGTTGCCCATGAGCGAGGAGGCGATGATGACGCCGAACACGCTCAGCACCGTGATGGTGATGGCCACCGAAAACGGGGAGTTGATTTTTACCGCCTGCCCGTCGCCGCCGATGGTCACATCGGTGCCCGGCCCAAAGCCGCCGCCCGCCGCCGTGACCAGCAGAAACGCGAGGATAAATAAAATGGCAAAGTAAATCCAGGTAGCCGGCCGCTTCAGCCGGTATTTCAGTTCGAAGAGCAGTATAGGAAGGAACATGGTTTCGAGTAAAAATTATGAATTAAAAATTAAAAATGAGGTGGACGCAAGCCGCCCAGCGAAGCTCATTAGGCCATGACGGGGCCATTTTTAATTCTCGATTCATAATTTTTAATCTCCGAAAAATATACGTCCTCCAAATCCGGATTTACGGCCTCAAAGCCACTGTCCGGCGCGGAATCGGCCATGACGTGCACCACGGTTTTGCCCGCGAACAGGCGTGAGCTGATCACCTGCTGCGCGGCTTGCAGGGCCGGCAGCTCGGCCTTTTCAATCAGCTTGCGCCAGATTTTCCCTTTCAGGCTGTTCATCACCGAAAGCGGGTCGCCGGTGAGCAGCACTTCGCCTTTGTTGATGATGGCCATGTGGCGGCACAGGTCCGATACGTCGCTGACAATGTGCGTACTGAGGATGACCACCAGGTTCTCCCCAATCTCCGAAAGCAGGTTGTGGAAGCGGTTGCGTTCCTGCGGGTCGAGGCCGGCGGTGGGCTCGTCCACGATGATGAGTTTGGGGTTGCCGAGCAGGGCCTGAGCGATGCCGAAGCGCTGCTTCATGCCGCCGGAGTAGCCGCCCACGTGCTTTTTGCGCACGTCGTAGAGGTTGGTCTGGTGCAGCAGGGCGGCCACCATCTCCTTGCGCTCCTTGCCGTTGGCAATGCCCTTGAGGGTGGCGAAATGGTCGAGCAGCTCCTCGGCGCTCACGCTGGGGTACACGCCAAATTCCTGGGGCAGGTAGCCCAGCACGCGGCGCACGGCTTCTTTGTTGTGCAGCACGTCGATATCGTCGAGCGTGATGGAGCCAGTGTCGGCGTCCTGCAGCGTGGCGATGGTGCGCATCAGGCTGGATTTGCCCGCCCCGTTGGGCCCGAGCAGGCCAAACATGCCGTTGGGAATTTCCAGGCTCACGTTTTTGAGCGCCTGCGTGCCGTTGGGGTAGGCTTTGGAGAGGTTGGTAATGGAAAGGGCCATGTCAACAGAGAAAAAGGCGTTTAATAAAGACGAGATGTAACTGAATCGGAGAATAGCCGCGGGCATTACAAGCCAGTATCCGGGCCTGTGATGCAAAACCTCAACAGGCAGTTGCTTGGAACCGAAAATCCGCTGGTTATTAGTTCTTTCGGTATTTCGTCCCGGCGGCTTCAAGGGTAATGCCCCAGCCCCGGGCCCACGCTTCACCCGGGCTTTGGTGGCAAAGCATGCCGGCCCGTGCAGCAGATTTTCCCAGACCAGAAGTCGCCGTGCAGGGGTTTTTTGCCGTTTTCTTAAACCGAATGATGGCATCAGCGACAAAGGGTGTCTTCGGCCCGCTACCCCAATAGGTCCGGTAGTGCCCCCTTTTCTACCGAACTCCGTCCATCGTACCGGGTAGTGCGCGTCCACCAACGCTATCCAGGTTTGCCAGTCTGAGCGGCAGGCTTCTAAAACATAGATGTCGCGCAACAACCCATCTATGCAATAGACGCCTTGGCGCCCTGGCTCCATTTCACAGCAGTGACATTGGTTAAAAGTTGGGTCCAGCAGTCAATTGAGCGTTGGGGTGGTTTTTCCGTCAGACCACCAGCCCCAGCGCCTCCAGTGCCTCCAGTGCCTCCAGTGCTCCGGCTCACGGCTGCTGGAGGTACTCCGTTGCCGTGCGGTTCTGGGGGTTCAGCTGCAGGGCACGTGTGTAGTGCCGGGAGGCCAGCTTCCGGTTACCCAGCGCGGCGTAAGTTTCGGCCAGGCTGTCGTAGGTATTGGCGCTGGTAGGGTAGAGGCGCACATTGAGCTGAAATACGGACAGCGCGTCGGTCAGCTGGCCCTGCTCGATCAGCGAGTAGCCCCAGGCATTGATGGCATCTTCGGGTAGGGCATAGACCGGGTCGCGGCGGCGAGCCTTCTTCACTTCCTCCTCCAAGTGCGAAAAGCCCCGCTGGCGCACGGTGCGGTGCAGCGCGCGCAGGGTGGGCGGCAAGCCGAAGCCGTCAGCCACCCGCATGTCAGGCAGGTAACAGGCGGCCAGCGCGTCCACGAACCGCTCCGGGTTGGCGCCCTGCAAGTTGGTCAGCACTACGATGGCCAGCTCGTCCTGGGGGTAAAGAAATACGGCAGAGCGGCCGCCGCCCACAGGCGCCACGGCCGGGTGTTCGGGCCGCGAAACGGTGGGCCAGCCCAAGGCATAGCCGGTAAGCTTGCCGCCGAAGCCGCGCTGCGAGCCGTCGGTGAGAAGTCCGGGCGTCCAGAGCGTCAGAAGACTCTGAGGCTGCAGCAGCTTGCCTTGCTGCAGGGCAACCAACCAGTTGGCTATTTCCTTCGCCGTGGAACTCATGCCTGCAGCCGGGCGCAGGGAGGGCGGAAACACTTCGAACAGGTTGCGCAGCTGCGGGCTCCGGTGCCGCTGCCCGTCCACGTACTGGGTGTAGGTGTAGCCGCGGGCGCCGCGGGTCAGCACGTCGTGGGCGTCACCGATGCTGGTACGGGACATGCCCACCACCTCAAGCTGCCGCTGCTGGATAAACTGGGCAAAGGGCTGGCTGCTGAGCTTGTCGATGAGGCGACCCAGTAGCAGGTAGTTGGTTTGGTTGTAAGCGAATTGCTGACCGGCCGGGAAGTCCAGCGGTTGGGTTTGCACCTGGGTCCAGGCGGCTTTTTCATTATTTTCTGTTACCAGAGCGTCCTCGGGCAGGATGTCAGGCAGGCCGGAGGTGTGGGTGAGCAGCTGCCGAACGGTGACCGGGTGCCAGGTAGCGGGCAGTTCGGGCAGGTAGCGCCCAACTGGCGCAGTCAGGTCGAGCTGGCCGGCTTCTACCAATTGCATTGCGGCCACGCCCACGAAAGCCTTGGTAATGGAGTTAAGAAAAAAGGGGGTTTGCGTGGTTACCGGCACCGAATCCTGCACGTTGGCTAAGCCATAGTTGCCCAGCTTAATAAGCTGCCATGGCGCACTACGGCTAGCTGCACCCCCGGAATGCGCAGCTGCCGCATAGCCCGTTGCACCAGTAGATCGACGCTATCGGGAGCGGATTGGGCCTGAGTAGCCGAGCTGATGCCGAGTAGGAGCAGCAGCGCTGCGCCCGTAGTGCGCAGCCGGAAGAGATATCGGGACTTTTTCATAGGGAGTAAAGAGAGCAAACAAGGAAGAATACAGGGCCCCGCCTAAACTCGCAGCAGCTAAGCATAGCGAATAGCAAATTGGGATGCCCAAATTTACATATAGATCCTTGTTATGCAAGGTAGTGTTAAAAAACAATTTCCTTCCTGTATAATACATTCCATTCGGGGCTCACGTGCCCTTTTTTAGGTAAACTTTTAACCCAGCCCTACTGAGGTGGTCTCGCTGTATTGTCCCACAGAGTGCTGGAGTATTTGCCGGGCTGTAATCGCGCTGCTGGCCGCCGAGCTCGACCTTCTCCTTATCAAACCAACCATCGCCAAGCAGGGCGGGGCCCTCGGCCGGGCATCATAGGCAATGGCCGGCGCACGTCCTTTACCTGCCCCCGATTGCCACGGCGCCTTTACCCAGCTCATCGAGGGCAAGCTGATTCGCTACCGCTGCCATACCGGCCATGCCTACACCATCAGCGCGCTGCTGAGCGAAGTTACCGGGTCGGTCGAAAGCATGCTCTACCAGCTCATGCGGGGGCTGGAAGAAATCAAAAGGCGACTCCACAACCTGGGGATGCACTTTATGGCCCAGCAGCAGCTCGAAGTGACCGAGCTGTTTTTCCAAAAAACCGACCAGACTGGCCAGCAGGCCCGCGTAGTCCACGAATCTATCCTGCAGCAGGAAGCCCTCAGCGGCAACCCGCAATTTGAGCACAAGAAACTGAGCTAAATTGCTGATTTATATAACATTAATTGGCGTAACCAGAGCAGTCAAGTTCATCTGGCGCCCACGTTGCCGAACCATGACGCTTCCTGCACGCGCTTAGCCTACTAAAAACTGGCGCTGATAATGCAGCTTAAGAATGAGGTCAACCTTGTCTCTGGTGAGGGGCTTGCTCACGAGCCCGGCAATGGGTAGCGCTTCGATGCGGCCCAGGTCGTGCGAGCTCATCGACGCGGTGTGCATTACGATGACCACGGCCTGCTTTTGGGCCAGGGGCAGCTGCTGGTAGGCTTCCACGAACGCCATGCCGTCCATGCCGGGCATCTTCACGTCGAGCAGCACCAGTACGGGGCTGCTGGGGTTAGCGTTGGCGCTCAACTCCTTGAGGGCCGCAAAAGCCTGTTCGCCGTCATTGGCCGACAGGTACTGGTCGGCCACACCGAGTTCTTTCAGCAGGCGTTCGTTGAGGTGGTTGGTAGCCGGATCGTCGTCGACTAGCAAAACGCTGGATAGTTTTATCATGTTACAGAGGAGCTTTCAATCAGCAACAAAACCAGGGCTCCGAAAGATTTCGGGCTGCCCGTTGGCTCACAAAAATACGATGTAAGCAGCAGAAACCGGCTGCTAAAACGCGGTAGGCAACGTTATGCTAAGCAGGCCAGCTGCTGTTATTCGTAAAAGTCCGGGGCTAGCGGGGTGTTTTTGGTGAAGGCTAGGCCAACGGCTTTGCGTCGGAAAGCACGATAGGACATAAGCAGAACTAAGAAAGGGTTACGGCTGAATCGGGTCGGAGCCGGGCAGCGTGATGGTAAAGGTGGTGCCTACGCCGGGCTGACTCTGCACGGCAATGGTGCCGCCGGCATTTTCCACGATTTTCTTGACGGTGTACAAGCCGAGGCCCGACCCCTCGACGTGGGTGTGCATGCGCTCGAAGAGCCCAAACAGCCGGCCTTGCTGCGATGCACTCAGGCCCAGGCCGTTATCGGCCACTTCGAGCACGATAATGGCCCCCAGAGTGCGGCAGCGTACGTTTACTTCCGGCTCACGGGCCGGGTCGCGGTACTTGAGGGCGTTGCTGAGCAGGTTATAGACGATGCTGCGCAGATTGCGCGGGGCAAACGTGAGGCGGGGGCAGCCGGCCACATCTACCAGCAGTTGCGGGGTGCCAGTGCTCAGCAAGGGGCCCAGGTCCAGCCGCACGTCCTCCACCAGGGCGGCCAGGTCCACTACTTCGGCGGGCTGCTCGGGCGCGGCCTGCTCCCGAATCACATCGGTGAGCTGGTCCAGGGTCCGGCTGAAACGGGCCAGCGCCCCCTGTATAAGGTCGAGCAGGGGCCGCACGTCCGGATTGGTGCGCACGGCGGGGGGTAATTGTTCTTGCAGGGCCACGAGCAGGCCGTCGAGGTTGTCCACGGGGCCGCGCAAATCGTGCGCGGCGGTGTAGGCGAAGGCGTCGAGGTCGGCATTGGCGCGGCTCAGCTGCTGGTTGGCGGCCGTCAGCTCCTGGGCCAGCTCCTGGGCCTGCCGGGCGTTGGCCAGGGCCAGTTGCCGGGCCCGTACCGGCTCGGTTACCTCGTTGGCAAACACGCGCACCCCGTCCACGGCCCCATGCTCGTCGCGGCGGGCCTGGTAGGAGAACGTCCAGTAGATTTCTTCCAGCGGGCCGTTTTCGTGGCGGGCCATCATCAATGGCATTTCCTGGGCTACATAAGGCTCCCCGGTGTCATAAACCTGCGCGAACAGGTCAGGAATGACCGTGCCCACCAGCTCGGGCAGGGCCTCGAGCAAGGGCTTGCCCACCAGCTCGCGGCCGGGGAAGATTTGCTGGTAGGCCGGGTTCACCAGCTGGAACACCAGGTCGGGCCCGTCGAGGATAACGATGGGGGCCGGGGCCTGCATAAACAGGTCCTCCAGCTGCTGCTGCTGCTGCTCGCGGGCCTGGCGGGCCAGTACCTGCGCGGTTACGTCGTAGGCAAACACGGAAACGCCTGCCGTGCGCCCGCTTTCCTTGTAAGCCTGGTAGGTGAAGGTGAAATAGGCTGTTTGCGGGGCCCCATTGCCGGGGGCGGCCCCCACGAACGGCACGGCGTAGTCCACGCCGGTACTGCCCTGGCTGTACACGTGGTCGAGCCGGCCAATAAAACCCGAGGCCACCAGCTCCGGGGCCACCTCGTTGAGGAGGCGGCCCACCAAATCGGGACCGGGAAACAGCCGCTCGAAGGCCGGGTTGCAGTACTCGATGCGGTGGTTGGGCTCGCGCAACAGCGCAATCAGGGCCGGGGTTTGCTCGAATACCTGGTAGAATGCCTCGCGGGCCTGCACCTGGCGGCGGGCGGCGGCCAGCACTTCGGCCTGGGCGGCCACCGCGGTGCGGGTACGCTCGGCCACGCGGGTTTCCAGCTCCTGGTTGAGCTGCTCCAGCTGCTGGCGGGCGCGCACCTGCTCGCTCACATCATAGGCAAACACCAGCACCCCGGCCACGGCCCCTGCCGCGTCGCGGGTGGCCTGGTAGGTAAAATTGTAGTAAGAGGGTTCGAGCTGGCCCGTATTGGTGCGGTCCAGCTCGGCCCGCACTTCCTGGCCATGGTAGGTTTCGCCGGTGCGGTATACCGTGTCGAGCCAGTCGAAAAAGGACTGGTCGGCCAGCTCGGGAGCGGCCTCGCGGTAGGGCCGGCCCACCAGTTCGCGCCCGCCGAAGGCCTGGCGAAAAGCGTCGTTGGCCAGCTCGATGACGTGGTCGGGGCCCGAGAGCCGGGCAATGAGGCCGGGCGCTTCTTCGAACACGGCCAGCAGCCGTAGCCGCTGGCGCAGCGCCTCGGCCAGGGCATCGGCCTCGCCGGCCTGACTGGCCCGCAGGGCCTCCTGTGTAGCGCGGTGGCCCTCGGCTTCCGCATCGGGCAGGCTCACCACCAGCTGGGCCCCGCTACGGCGGGCCGCCAAGGGGCCGTATGTTTCGGAGCCTTCGGCCGCGGTGTTGGCCTGGGCCTGGCCAGCCATGCCGGCTTCAAACACCCGCTGGCAAAACGCTACCATACCGGCCGCCTGGGCCTCGGGCAAGTGGGTGCGCACGGTGCCACCGGGCCGCGCCGGTAGCGCCAGCTGGCGCTGGGCCGCGGCGTTCAGGTAGTCGAGGGCGAAATCAAGGAGCTGGTCGTTTGGCCCGAAAACGGGGCGGCAGAGCAGCAGGGGCTTGGGCGAAAGGTCGAGCCCGGCGCACACCATTTCGGCGTCGGCCAATAGTACGAGTGGGTTCCCCGCGACGGGGAGAGAAGGAAAATCCATAGGGCGCGCCAAAAGCGCGAAAGAAAACGGGGCCGGGAAAGCAGCGGCCGCATCTGCGGGCGGGATAAAAATCCGACGGCCGCGCGGGGGCGGTGGAAGGGCCTCCAGAGTAGGAAGCAGGCCGGGCGGACGTCCACGCGGAACCCGGTGCCAGGCTATACGGCGCAGCTTGCGCAACAACCGGAATCGGGTAAACTGGCGCGCCACCGACCCCGCGGCTGGGCCACCGGGAGCTACCCGGCCGGGCTGCTTCCGACCCCGGCACTCCCCGGACCATTAGGCAGCAGGTCTTCCGCGCAGGTTCATTCCGGCTTGTCGGGTCCTCTCAGAGAATGGAAAACATAGCACACCAAGGAATTGAACCGAAAAATCGTCGCTCAAGCCGACTACGCAACGCGAGTGAGGAGAAAGTAACGCCAACCGGCTTTAGCTGGTACTCGTCGACCCGGTTGTGGGGAAGCGGCTGGTTCCTGAATAAGAAAACGCTCAGCAGAAAACGTCAAGCAGACGAGTGCGGAGTATATTTACCCCAATACTGCGTAATCATCCGCGCAGTACAGCAGCTTTTGCACCCCCCGGCCTGGCGTTTCGGTTGTTTACTGATTCCGGAAGTCTTTTACCTACCCGGACTTTACCACGGCTTCATTCCTGCCCGCCAGTTTTACGTCCACAATTCCCCCCCATGGCTAATTCCCCTGCTTCCATCGACTACCAGGCCCTGTTTCACGCCCTGCCCGGCGCGCACCTGCTGCTGACCCCCGATGGTACCATCTTGATAACTCCGACCAGCATGTGGCCATCTCGCTGCTGCCTCGCGAGCAGGCAGTGGGGCGCTACATTTTTGACGCCTACCCCGGCGACCCCCAAAGCCAAGCCGGTCTGCTGGCCTCGCACGAGGCGGTGCGGCGCACCCTGCGGGCCCACGTAATGCCGCTGCTACGCTACGACATTGCGCGGCCCATCGCGCTGGGCGGGGGCACCGAGGAGCGGTACTGGCAGATTACCCACCACCCCCAGCTCGACGCCCGCGGCGAGTTGCGCTATATCCTGCAAACGTCGGAAGACGTGACCGAAGCCACGCTGGCCGCCCGGCACGCCACCGACGTGCAGCGCACCCTCGATGAGGCGACTGAGCGCAACCGCTTTATACTCGAAAGCCTGCCCGTGCTGGTCTGGACTACCCGGCCCGATGGCGAAGCCGAATTCTTTAACGCCCGCTGGACCGACCTCACCGGCCGCTCCCTAGCCGACACCCTGGGCTGGGGCTGGGTGGAAGACCTGCACCCCGACGACGTGGCCCCCACCACCGCCCGCTGGGAGGCCGCCCGCCAACAGGGCACCTCCTACCAGGCCGAGTACCGCATGCGGCGGCGTGATGGCAGCTACCGCTGGCACCTAGCCACGGGCGTACCGCGCCTCGGCCCCGACGGCCAGATTCAGATGTGGGTGGGCTGCAACACCGACATTCACGAGCAACGCCAGATGGTGCAGGAACTGCTGGAAGCCAATGAGCAGCAGGCCTTGCTTTCGGACCAGGCCTACGAGCAGTACCAGCGGGCCCAGCAGCAGCGCCAGCTCCTGCTGGACCTGTTTGCCGGTGCCCCGGCCATGATTAGCGTGGTGCGCGGCCCCGAACACCGCTACGAGTTTGCCAATACCCGCTTCCGGGAGCTGGTGGGCCAGCACGAGATTGTAGGTAAAACCGTGGCCGAGGTGTTTCCCGAAGTCGTAAGCCAAGGCATTGTGGCCCTGCTCGACGGCGTGTTTCGCACCGGTGAGCCCGTGGTGGGCGAGGAGCTGCTGGTGCAGCTGGCCGGTCCCGAAGGCCAGGAGCTGCACGACCGCTACTTTAATTTCTATTATCAGCGCTTCGAAGAAAACGGCCAGCCAGCCGGCATCACGGCCTACGCCTACGACGTGAGCGAGCTGGTGCGCACCCGCCAAGCCCTGGAGCAACTCCGCAGCCGGACGCCGGACGCTCCCGCCGATAGTGGCTTGGCTTCTTAAGCAAGGCCTGTCTTTGCTTCCCTATCTACCCGCCTTTTGTAGTTTCCGGCATGCCTCTCTCTTCTTTCGACTTTCAACAGGCCCGCGTCAGGCAGGTGCTCTTTAAGTCGCGGCTACGCTCGGTGCTCTACGGGGTGCGCGAAGCCGATCCGGCCCTGTTTGCCTACGCCGAAAACCCGCTGGGTCAGTGGATTCAGACGGTTTTAAAGCCCGAACTGGGTAATCAGCCCGCCGTGTATGAGCTGGAAAACACCCTGCAGCAAATGCTGGGTACCAGCTTCGAGCTGGCCAACCGCTACCAGCGCGGCCTCATCGAGGAGGCCCGCGCCGGCCTCGACCAAATTAACATCTTCGCCGACCAGATTGAAAACCAGTTGCTTTCGCTGGAAAGCGGCCTGAAGCCCAAACTGTAGCGGCTGTTTAAACGAAGGCACCACGCAAACTCAATAGGACCTTATGCGCTCGGGTTGTTTTTGAGCCCCGCAGGGGCGGCATGTGTATGTAGTGCTTACGCAGAACAACCGTAGCGCAAAGCGCCAGCTTCGCGGCCCATTGAACGATGCGGCGCTAACTGCGCATAACGGCCGCGAAGCCGGCGCTTCGCCTGCGGGCGATGCTGGGCCCCGATGCCGCGCTGCACTTCGGCCAGTCGCCGGCCGATAAGCTGGCCTACATTGCCGCCGAGCGCGCCAAAGGCCACACCGTGGTGATGGTGGGCGACGGGCTGAACGACGCCGGCGCCCTGCGCGCCGCCGATGCGGGCCTGGCCCTCACCGACACGCTCACCAACTTCTCGCCCGCCTGCGACGCCCTCCTCGACGCGGCGGAGTTCGGCCGGCTGGCCACGTTCATGCGCTTTTCGCGGGCCTGCCTGCGGGTGGTGCTGGTCACGTTCGCGCTGTCCTTCTGCTACAACGCCTTCGGGCTGGCGTTGGCGGTGCAGGGCCTGTTTACGCCCATCGTCTCCGCCATCCTCATGCCCATCAGTTCGCTGAGCGTGATGCTCGTGGCCACCGTGCTGGTGCGCCGCGCGGCTAAGAACGTGCAGCTCTGAGCTACAAGAACGATGTAGGGGGCGGGGCTTGTCCCCGCACCCTACATCGTTCTCACAAACCACTCTGCGATTAGCATAGCTCAAAAAACCCTTCTGCCATGACCATTATCTTCCTGCTTATCGGTATCAGCCTGCTGGTGGCGCTGTTCTTCCTGGCGGCCTTTCTGTGGTCGGTGCGCTCGGGCCAGTACGACGATACCTACACGCCTTCCGTGCGGATGCTGTTCGATGAGGATGAGGTGCAACGCAGGGCCGGCAGCCCTACCTGACGCAAATCAAGCGGGCGGCTAACCGGCGTCATGCTACGCGGGGGGGCACTGGGGGACCTTTGGGACATTCTCCAATTAGTCACATCCCCACATGCAAGCCGCAACTCCGCTACCGCCGGCCGCGCCCGACTCCGTCTTGGTTCATCCCGAACCGGTGCGGGCCGTGGACACCTTCTTTTACGATAACCGGATTGTCCGCGACTTTGGCGTGGCCACGGTATTCTGGGGCGTCGCCGGCATGATAGTCGGCATTCTGGCCGCGTTTCAGCTGGCCCTGCCCGAAGCCAACCTGGGCAACGCTTACACCACCTTCGGGCGCATCCGGCCGCTGCACACCAACGCCGTGATTTTCGCCTTCGTGGGCAACGGTATTTTCATGGGCGTTTACTACTCGCTGCAACGTCTGTGCAAGACGCCGATGTACTCGAAGGCGCTCAGTAAAATCCACTTCTGGGGCTGGCAGCTCGTCATCCTGAGCGCGCTCATCTCGCTGCCGATGGGCTTCACTACCAGCAAGGAATACGCCGAGTTGGAGTGGCCCATCGACATCCTGATTACCATCATCTGGGTGGTGTTCGGCTGGAACATGTTCGGCACGATTGCCAAGCGGCGCGAGCGGCACCTGTACGTGGGCATCTGGTTCTACATCGCCACGTTTATAACGGTCGCGGTGCTGCACTTGGTCAACTCGGCGGCTTTGCCCGTGAGCTTCATGAAGAGCTACTCGGCCTACGCCGGGGTGCAGGATGCGCTGGTGCAGTGGTGGTACGGCCACAACGCCGTGGCCTTCTTCCTGACCACGCCCTACCTGGGCCTGATGTACTACTTCCTGCCCAAGGCCGCCGGCCGGCCGGTGTACTCGTACCGGCTGTCGATTATTCACTTTTGGTCGCTGATTTTCATTTACATCTGGGCTGGACCGCACCACTTGCTCTACACCTCGCTGCCCGACTGGGCCCAAAGCCTGGGCGTGGCCTTCTCCATCATGCTGATTGCGCCCAGCTGGGGCGGTATGATTAACGGTTTGCTGACGCTGCGCGGCGCCTGGGACAAAGTGCGCGAGGAGCCGGTGCTCAAGTTTTTGGTGGTGGCTATTACGGCCTACGGTATGGCCACTTTCGAGGGCCCGATGCTGAGCCTCAAGAACGTAAACGCTATTGCCCACTTTACCGACTGGATTGTAGCGCACGTGCACGTGGGGGCTTTGGGCTGGAACGGCTTCCTTACGTTTGCCATGCTTTACTGGCTGTGGCCGCGCCTCTACCGCACGCCGCTCTACTCGAAGAAGCTGGCCAACGCCCACTTCCTGATTGGCACGCTGGGCATCCTGTTCTATGCCATTCCGATGTACTGGGCCGGCTTTACCCAGGGCCTGATGTGGAAGCAGTTCAACGCCGAGGGGATGCTGCAGTACCCCAACTTCCTCGAAACGGTACTGCAGATTGTGCCCATGTACTACCTGCGCGGTATTGGCGGCATCATGTACCTGAGCGGCGTTTTCCTAATGGTGTATAACCTGTGGAAAACCGCCAAAGCCGGCAAGCTGCTGGCCGAGGAGAAGGCCACGGCCGCCCCACTGCTACCCGCCAGCGAAGACCCCCACGCCAACGAAGGCCACTGGCACCGCTGGATTGAACGTCGCCCCTTCCAGCTGGCCATCTGGGCCACCGTGGCTATTGCCATCGGCGGTGCCGTGGAGATGGTTCCGACCTTCCTCATCAAGAGCAACGTGCCCACTATTGCGGCCGTGCAGCCGTACTCGGCGCTGGAGTTGCAGGGCCGCGACCTCTACATCAAGGAAGGCTGCTCGAACTGCCACACCCAGATGGTGCGCCCGCTCCGCTCTGAAACCGAGCGCTACGGCGAGTACAGCAAGGCGGGCGAATTCGTGTACGACCGGCCCTTCCTGTGGGGCAGCAAGCGCACCGGGCCCGACCTGCACCGCCTCGGCGGCAAGTACCCGCACTCGTGGCACTACAACCACATGCTCGACCCCACCAGCATGTCGCCCGGCTCCATTATGCCGCCCTACCCGTGGCTGTTCGACAACGAAATCGACTACTCGACGCTGGCCACCAAAATCCGGGTGTTGCAGCAGCTGGGCACGCCTTACCGCGCCGGCTACGACAAGGATGCCGAAGCTGATGCCCGCCGCCAGGCCGATGGCATTGCGGCCGACCTGAAGAAGGAAGACATCGACGTGAAATCGGACCGGGAGATTGTGGCCCTGATTGCCTACCTGCAGCGCCTCGGCACCGATATCAAGGTGAAGCCGGCTGCCGAAACTGCCGCCGCCACCGCCGCCCAGTAGGCCGGCCAAGTGAACAGCCGGGGTCTTCAATCCCCCGGGCCTAACGCCCTTTGGACGCCCGGACCCCGGCCTACCGCTTGCCTTTTGCTACTGCTTTTTCTTCGTCCTCCAGACTTTAATACCCCTTCGTTATGCACAAAGAAGTGTTGCGTTCGATTGCCGGCATCGAGATATATCCGCTCATCTCGTTCGGCATATTCTTCCTGTTTTTCCTTGGCTTGCTAGTGTACGTATTCGTGGCCAACCGCCAGCACCTGCACGATATGAGCGCGCTACCCCTGCTCCCCGACGCGGCCGAGGCAGCCTCCGAGGACGCTGATTCTGACCCTCTTTTCGACTCCAAGCCATGGTAGCCCGCCCGCTTGCCGCCGCTATTCGGGCTCGCCGTGCCCTGCTGCTGGCTGCCGGACTCCTCGCCCCGGTCCTGGCAGCCGTTGCCCAGGACGCCGCCGCGCTGGAAGCCGCCGCCGCTACGGCCGCCGCCCCCGATATGGGTGCCCAGCTGTTTATGTTCTGGTTTCTCACAGCCACGCTGGGGCTGGTATTACTGGTGTTCGGCCTGCTCTTCGTGCTGCTGGTTGTCAAGATGAAGCCCCAGCTGCGGGCCCTCTACCACCTGCCCACGGTGCACGACACCTGGAGCGGTAAGGTGCTGGGCCTGCTCGTGGGGGATGCCACGCTGGTAACCGGCCGCAACAAGGACGAGCTGATGGGCCACGACTACGACGGCATCACCGAGTTCGACAACGACCTGCCGCCGTGGTGGAAGTATGGCTTCTACTTCACCATCGTGTTTGCCGTGGGCTACATGGTGTTCTACCACGTCACCTACACCGGCGACCTGCAGGCGGCCGAGTACGAAACCGAAATGCAGCAAGCCGCCCTGCTGGTGTCGGCCGATGACGATGACCCCAACAAGGCGACCACCTACGCGGTCCTCACTGCGGGCCCCGATCTGGATGCTGGTAAAGCCCTGTTTGCCACCAACTGCGCGGCCTGCCACGGCAACGAAGGCGAGGGCAAAGTCGGCCCCAACCTCACCGACGACTACTGGCTGCACGGCGGCGAAATCAACCAGGTGTACAAAACCATCAAGTTTGGCATCACCAGCAAAGGCATGGTGGCCTGGAAAGGCAAGCTCTCGGCCAAGCAGATGCTCCAGGTTTCCTCCTACGTCGAGTCGATACGCGGTACCAACCCGGCCAACCCCAAAGAGCCCCAGGGCGAGAAGGAAGCTCCATCGGGCCAACCTATTGCCGCTAAATAGAAACCAGAAGAACTGTCATGCTGAGCGTAGTCGAAGCATCTCTACCGCAAGGCTAAACCTGATGCAAGAGGTAGTTTGACAACGAAGCAGTAGAGATGCTTCGACTACGCTCCGCTGCGCTCAGCATGACAGTCGGTTTGCTTACGAGCCTCCGCTTGCCCCTTATCCACAAACACCCATGTCCACTGCCCCCTACCAGCCCGACGACTCGTTCCGCGACACCATCTCGACGGTGGATGCCGAGGGCAAGCGCGTGTGGCTGTATCCCAAGAAACCCAGCGGCCGCCTTTATGAGGCCCGTAAGTGGATTAGCTACGGGCTGCTGGTGCTGCTGTTTGCCGGCCCCTGGCTGCGCATCAAGGGTTTACCGGTACTGATGATGAATTTCCCGGACCGGAAGTTCATCATCTTCGGCCAAATTTTCTGGCCCCAGGATTTCTTCATTCTCCTGATTGCGGCCCTCGCCTTCACCCTGTTTATCTACCTGTTCACCATCGTGTACGGCAGGGTATTCTGCGGCTGGGTGTGCCCCCAGACCATCTTTATGGAGATGGTGTTCCGGCGCATCGAGTACTGGATTGAAGGCGACGCGCCCCAGCAAAAGGCGTTGGACCGGCGCGAGCTGGACTGGGACAAGCTCTGGCGCAAAACGGCCAAGCACACCATCTTCCTGCTGCTGTCTTTCCTGATTGCCAACACCTTTCTGGCCTACATCATCGGCACCGAGGCGCTCATCAAAATTGTAACCGACCCGCTGACGGCCCACCTGGGCGGCCTATCGTCAATGGTGCTGTTCACCGGCGTTTTCTATGCGGTGTTTGCCCGCTTCCGCGAGCAGGTGTGCACCATTGCCTGCCCCTACGGCCGTCTGCAGGGCGTATTGCTCGATAAGGATAGCCTCGTGGTGGCTTACGACTACCAGCGCGGCGAGCCCCGCGAGAAGCTGCGCAAAAACCAGGACCGCACCGCCGGCGACTGTATCGACTGCCACCAGTGCGTGCAGGTTTGCCCCACCGGCATCGACATCCGCAATGGCGCCCAGCAGCTCGAGTGCACCAACTGCACGGCCTGCATCGACGCCTGCAACAACATCATGGAGCTGGTGAACCTGCCACCCAACCTCATCCGGCACGCCTCGGAAAACGACATTGCCCGCGGCACCAAGTTCCGCCTCACGGGCCGCATGAAGGCGCTTTCGGGCGCGCTGGGCGTGCTGATACTTGCGCTGGTCCTGCTGCTGACGTCGCGCTCCAACGTGGCGGCCACGGTGCTGCGCACGCCGGGTCAGCTCTACCAGAAAACGGAGCAGGGCACCATCCGCAACCTCTACAACATCTCCGTCATCAACAAAACCAACCAGCCCTACCCAATTTCGCTGCGGGTGCTGGAGCCGGCCGGCGGCACGCTCACGGTAGTGGGCGCCCCCGAAAGCGGCCTGCGCCTGCCCGCCCAGGGCCTCACCGAAAGCGTGTTCTTCGTCGAGCTGCCCCGCACGGCCCTACACGAAACCAACCAGACCCTGCGCATCGGCATCTACAGCGGCAACGAGCTCATCGCCGAAACCAGCACCAAGTTCCTGGGCCCGGTGATGCGTTGATAGGGGAGAGGGTGCTGAGGTGAGAAGGCAAAAGAACGTGTCATGCTGAGCGAAGCGGAGCGTAGTCGAAGCATCTCTACCGCAACACTGACCCTGCCGCCTAATTGCCATGGCAACGAAGCGGTAGAGATGCTTCGACTCCGCCTCCGGCTTCGCTCAGCATGACACGGTTCTTTTTCCACTACATATTCCTTCTTCCACTTCCTCTATCTCACTATCCCCGTGTCCCGCAACCCCACTTCCCCCGGTCTCATGTCTCAGCAGAAATCCTCCCGCTGGCCTTACTATATCATTGCCACCTATGTGCTGTTTGCCAGTTACATCGGCTACATGGTGCAGCAAGCCATGCGCACCAGCGTGGATTTGGTGAGTGCCGACTACTACCAGCAGGAGCTGCGCCACGGCCAGCGCATGGTAGCGGTAGCCCGCACCAACGCCCTGCCCACGCCGATACAGGTGGAGCTGAATCCGGCCACCCGCCGCCTTACGCTGGAACTGCCCGCCGCCCTACGCGGCCAAACCGTGAAGGGGACGTTGCACTTCTTCCGCCCCTCCAACCAGGAACTCGATTTTACGCTGCCCTTTCAGCCCACCGGCGAGCCGGCCACCCAGCAGCTCAACACCAGCCGCTTGGCGCCCGGTCTCTGGCGCCTCCGCGTCGACTTCACCGCCAACAACCAGACCTATTTCCTGGAGGAAGAGCTGTCGATTGAGCAGTAGGGCTATTTGGCCGAAAGGACTGTCATGCCTCATCTGGCGTCCGCGAAGCCGGAGGCGGAGTCGAAGCATCTCTACCGCTCCGTTGTGATAGTGAGCAGACGACGGGGTTAGCACTGCAGTAAAAATGCTTCGACTGCGGCTACGCCTTCGCGGACGCCAGATGAGGCATGACACGTTCCTTCTATTTCCTTGCCCCTAACCTTATCACTCACTACATGCTCTGGGCCGGTTTTTTATTCGGGTTGATTGGTAGCTTCCATTGCGTAGGCATGTGCGGAGCCATTGCGCTGGCGCTGCCCGGCGCGGGGCAGCCGCGCGGACGTTACGTGCTGGGACGGGTGCTCTACAACCTGGGCCGGGTGACTACTTACGCCACACTCGGGGCGGTGGCCGGCGGGCTGGGGCAGGGGCTGCAGCTGGCCGGCTGGCAGCAAAGCCTGTCGCTACTGTCGGGTCTGCTGATTCTGGTGCTGGTAGTAACGCCCGAGCGGTACCTGGGTCGCGCCGCCGGGGCCTTGGGCCTGGCACCGGTTCTGGCGAAGGTGAAAAACCAGCTGGCCTATTTCTACCAGCGGCCCACGCTCGGCGCGCTCTACACTACCGGCCTGCTCAACGGTCTGCTGCCCTGCGGCCTGGTGTATCTGGCGCTGGCCGGGGCCCTGAGCGCGCCCGGCATGGCGGGCGGGGCGGCTTACATGGCCCTGTTCGGGCTGGGCACGCTGCCGCTGATGGTGGCCCTCTCGCTCACCGGCCAACTCGTGCCGCTGGTGTGGCGCGGACGGCTGCGGCGGGCCGTGCCGGTGCTGGCGCTGGGCCTAGCCGCACTGTTCATCGTGCGCGGCCTGGGGCTGGGCATCCCGTACCTGAGCCCACAACTGCCCGCCGCCACCGCCACCGCCGAACGGCCCGCCACCACCGTCACACTCTGCCACTGAGCAGCTGCAGCGGCTTCAAGCAGCATTCGGCGCATCGAACGTCTATTCAAAAGCAGACGCATACAAGCCAAGCTGCAAGGCTTCGTCAATCAGAACAAAGGCTAATAGCTAACAGCTCAAACCCAACTTCCTCCCGCCCATGAAAACCCTGCTCGTTTCCCTTGACCATACTGCCGCCACCGAGCACACCCTCGCTTACGCCAATAAGCTGGCCATCCGCTGGCCGGCCGAAATCGTGCTGCTCTACTGCCACCCCGCGCCCGCCGAGCCGCTGACTGCCGCCGCCACGGCTGCTGTGCTGGCTACCGAGGAGCAGCGCCTGCGCAGCCTGGTCGAGCGCCTGCGCTACCAGCAGCTCACCCGTCAAAGCGGCCGCCGCATCCGCTACGCCTACCGCGTGCTCAGCGGCTGCCTCCACGACCACGTGCGCGCCGAAGCCGACCGCTGCGGGGCCGATATGCTGGTTGTGGGCCTCGAACACGTGGATTGCGGCCGCGAAGAAGCGCCCGGCAACCACGCCGCCGCCATCCGCGAGCTGGTCGATTGCCCGATGCTGATTGTGCCGCCGGGCCGCCGCTCGTTGCCTAAGCGGCTGGTGTTCTCCGCTGATTTTAGCACGCTGCCGTTGGCCGTGCTGCCCCGCGCTTCGGCCCTGGCCGAGGCCTTCCCGGCCCCGCTGGAGTTGGTGCAGTTCTACGCCCCCCAGGACCGCAGCCGCCGCCGCGCCCTGCAGCTGGCGATGGGCCGCGCTGCCGCCCAACTGACCTGGCCCGTAGTAGTTCGCCACCTGCTCGAAGACGATGCCCCGCTGGAAGGCACTGGCGACTTCTGCGCCCGCACTCAAGCCCAGTTGCTGCTCATCGCGCCCACCAGTCAGGCTAAGCTCCTGCGCTATTTTGATGCCTGCTACGTGGCCACCCGGGCCTACCACACCTGCATCCCGGTGCTGGTGCTGCCCGCTGCCGCCCCGGCCACGGCCGTCACCTGCTGCGACAAGTGTACCGAGCGCCTCGCCCAAACGCCCCGCACCCTGGCCTCGGACGCTAAACTGGTTGCTGGGCTGTAGAGAGGCAAAGAATTGCGTTTCTACGCCGGTCAAAATACCTTATCACCCAAACCGAGTACGCTATGGCAACCGTCACCACTTCCGCCCAAGACCTGATTCCGGCCCGCACTACGGTGGAAAGCTGGATGCGCGAATTCCAGAACTGGCTTTGTCGGCAGCTGGAAACGGCCGATGGCGGTGCCACTTTCCGGCAGGATGCCTGGGAGCACGAAGGTGGTGGGGGCGGCCTGACCCGCGTTATCGGCCACGGCGACGTGCTGGAGAAGGGCGGAGTGAACTTCTCGGCCGTGTCGGGCCGCATGAGCGAGGCGGCCGCCCGGCAGCTGCTTATGCCCGACTCCGCCTACTTCGCCACCGGCGTGAGCGTGGTGCAGCACCCGCGCAGCCCGCTGGTGCCCATCTCGCACATGAACGTGCGCTACTTCGAGGCCGGTAACGGCGAAGCCTGGTTCGGCGGTGGGCTCGATTTGACCCCGATTTATGTGGATGAAGCCCAGGCCCGCTGGTTTCACGAGCAAATCAAAAGCAGCTGCGACCGGCACGACGCCAGCTACTACCCGCGCTTCAAGCAGTGGGCCGACGAGTACTTCTACCTGCCCCACCGCCAGGAAACCCGCGGCGTGGGCGGCATCTTCTTCGACCGCCTCACCGTAGGCCGCGACGGCTCATTTGAGGAGCTATTCGCTTTCGTGCAGGACGTGGGCGAGGTGTACGGCCGCACCTACGCCGAGTTGATGCGCCGCAACCGCGACCAGCCCCACACCGAAGCTCAGGAACAGTGGCAGCTGGTGCGCCGCGGCCGCTACGCCGAGTTCAACCTGGCCATCGACCGGGGCACCAGGTTTGGCCTCGAAACCGGCGGCCGCACCGAAAGCATCCTCATGAGCCTGCCGCCCCAGTGCGAGTGGTACTACGATTTTCACCCCGAGCCTGGTTCGCCCGAAGCCGCTACCCAACAGTGGTTGCGCAAGGATGTGGAGTGGGTGTGAATTAGTTTTTAGTGCTTCGTTGATAGTGCTTAGCGCTGTTGAAAAAAAACGTGTCATGCTCAGCATGATGCGTTTCCCCTTCGCAATTCCTTCCCTGATTTCTTAATCTCTACCTATGCGCTTTCCTCTGCTACTCCCGGCCCTGGCCGCCCTTGTGCTGGCCGCTTGCGGCGACGTGAAAAACCCCAACGGCATGCCCGATGAGCCCCGCGCCTCGGGCCAGCCACAAGTGCTGACGTCCGACGTGCCCGACCCCGACCCGGCTACCGTGGGGACCGAAAAAGCGGTGATGCCCGCCGACACCAGCGTGGCCGGGGCCTGGGTGATTCTGGAAGGCAGCCTGCGCGGCCACGATGCGGAAACCTTCAACCAGCTCATCGACCCCGAATATGGCCTCTGGCTGCTGGAGCAAGTCGATGGTAAGCCTCAGATTACCCGCGTGGCCGACGTGAAGAACCTGCTCACCCAAAAGGAGCAGCCGCTGTTCAGCCTCGATAAAAAGCTGATGGACTGCCCCACGCCCCAGGTAGTGGAGCGCCTGCCCGAGCCAAGTTGCCCGGCCGGTACCTTCGCCCAAAAAGGCTGCTTCAATGGCCCGTCCACTCAGTTTCGGGCCCAAGATTTCTGGCAGACCGCCACTCTTCGCCAAGCCACCCGCAACCAAGCCCAGGCCGCGGTGGGCCGTTGCGTCCGCGGCGTACTCCAAACCACCACTGGCTACCAGTTCCACTTCTCTAAGTCAGCTGGGGCCGGCGGCCGCTGGCGCATCGTCTTCATCGACCTGCGCGGCCCCTGCCCGAAGTAAGGCGGTTAAAAGCCTGTCATCTTGAACGAAGCGAAGGACTTTGCCCCGCTAAAACGAGTCGTTGTTACGGCCGTTCTTGCGGGACGAGGCCCTTCGCTTTTTGCAAACGGTGTAGGGTGCGGGGCTTGCCCCCGCCCGCTGTTGCACGATTCAGACCCGGACCGTCCAACGGCGGGCGGGGGCAAGCCCCGCACCCTACACTGTTCTGCTGATCCCTAGAACTGCGCCTGTAGCGTCACGTAAAAGCTGCGGGCGTCGGCGGGGATGATGCCGGGGCCGGGGTAGGCGGTGGCGCGGCGGGTGAAGTAGCGGTTGTCGGTGAGGTTGTTGAGGCCGGCTTCGAGCTTGAGGAATTTGTACTCGTAGCTGCCCGAGAGGTCCATAATCCAGTAGGCCGGGATTTCGCCGAACACGGCCGAGGGCTCGCGCAGGCTGTTGGTGGCATCGGTGAACTGGCGGCTGGTGTAGGCGTACTGGTAAGCCAGTTTCAGCGGGCCCCGGCGGAATGCAATGCCGGTTTTGGCGATGAGCGAGGGGGCCAGCTCCACTTTTTTGTCGCGGAACAGGGCGTTATCAATGTTGTAGCGGGCATCCACCAGCGTCAGGTTGGAAAATACGCTCAGGCCGGTGCGGGCGTTTTCACCCTGGAGCAGGCGCAGAATGTCGGCTTCCACGAAGGTTTCGAGGCCAAGGTTGCGCGAGGGGCCGATGTTGGTGCGCAGCAGGTAGTTCTGAAAGCGCACTGTGTCCTTCTCGGGCTGCAGGCCGATGCGGTTGTTGTAGGCCAGGTAAAACAGGCTGGCATCGTAGGTGAACACGCCTGGCCGGCCGCCGCGCAAACCCAGGTCGGCGCTGTAGCCCCGCTCGTCGCGCAGGTTCTGATCCACCCGAATGCCGGGGTTCACCACCCGCATATCGTTGAAGTTGATGGCCCGGTAGTTCTGCGAGAAGTTGGCGTACACCTCCACTTGCTCGGTGGGCTTGAAGCTGGCCCCCAGACCGCCCAGCAGCAGGCCGCGGGTGGTCTGGCGCCGCTCGGCAAACTTCTCTTCCGAGAGGAAATTACCGGCCTGGTCGTACTCTTCCTTGGCAAACGTGCCCCGGGCACGGGTCTGAATCCACTCGTAGCGCAGGCCGGGTGTGAGGCTGAGGCGGGGCGTAAGGTTGAAGATGTTCTCGACGAACACCGCCGCGTTGCGGCTCGGGTATTTGTAGGCGGCCTGGGTGATGCTGGCGTTCTGCTCGGCCGGATAAAACGTGAAATCGGCATTGGCGGCGCGGGAGCCGGGGCCCTGGCGCTGGTCGGTGAAGCCATGGTAGTACCGGCCGCCCACCAGCAGCGTCGAGAAGGAGCCGGCCAGCGCGTAGCGGTGCAGCAGCCGCAGCTCGGAGCCTACGTTGCGGAATTCGTCGCGGATGAGCAGCCGGGGCGAGTTCAGGTCGTCGGGCCGGTCGATGCGGCTGAGGTTACCCAGGGCCGTGCGGTCGGCCAGCAGCCCGAAGGTGCGCCAGTTAAGGCGGGTGGCGTCGGAGAAACGGTAGTCGGCGGTGGCAGCCATCAGGTTCCAATTGACGCGGAACCAGTTGCGGGAGCGGCTGCTCTGGCGGGCATCCTGGTCAAACTGGGTGTCGGTGAGGCCACCGGGCTGCTGGGCCAGGTAGTACATGCGGGTATAGTCGAGGCCGATTTTAAGCCGCTCGGTGGCCGCATGTTGCACGCTGGCGTAGGCCGTGTGCACATCGAAGCCCGAGTTGGGCCGCCATCCGTCGCCGCGCTTGTACTGGTAGTAGGCGTAGTAGTTGGTGCGCCCCAACTGGCCGCCTACGCTATTAAACGAATCAAAAAAGCCGAATGATCCGCCGGTCTGCCGGGTCGTGAACTGGATTTTCTTATCGGTGGGCCCGCGGCGAAGCACAAAGTTGAGCATGCCACCGAACTGGGTACCGTACTGCAGCGAGGCCGCCCCACGTACCACCTCAATGCGGTCCAGCGCCTCAATCGGGGGCGTGTAGTAGCTTTCGGGGTAGCCCAGCGCGTCGGCCGAAATATCGTAGCCGTTCTGGCGGGTGTTGAAGTTGGCGGTGCGGTTGGGGCTCAGCCCGCGCCCGCCAATACCGAGCTGAATGCCCGCCCCGTCGCTTTCCCAGATGTTGAGCCCGGCCACCTTGGCAAACACCTGCCGGGCGTTGTTGGTGGCCAGGTTGGCCGTCACGTTCTTCAGCTCAATTACCTCCGTTTTTTTGGCCTCATAAATAGCGGTGCCCTCCACCGCGTTCAGCCGCCGGATACCGAAGCCCTGTTCGCGTTGACCCTCCACGTTCACCTCGCTCAGCTTCACATCCGAAGGCGCAAGGGAGAAATCCAGCGTGGCGTCGGCCGTCAGCTCCACGGGTTTGGTGAGGGAGGTGAACTGCTCGGCAAAGGCCGTGAGGGCGTACGTGCCGGCTGGCAGGTCTGCAAATCGGTAGCGCCCCTGCGCGTCGGTGCGCGTGAGCTGGCCCGAGTTGGTAAGCAGCACTTCCGCCTGCGCCACCGGCCGGCCCGTGCGCGCGTCCGTTACCCGGCCGCCCAGCGTCAGGTTCTGGCTGAGGGCGGGCAGGGTGAAAAGCAGCAGAATCAGAAGCAGCAAGCGGGACATTGGGCGGAGGTGAGGTGAATCGGGGTGCAAAAGTACGCTTATACTGAGCGAGATACTACGGTAGGGGCGGGGCTAAGTCCCGCCCCTACAAGCGCAGCCGGCCTCACTCATTCACCGCCTCAATCGGTTCCAGTGGTAAAATCCACGGCTTCGCTCCGAAGCCTTCCTGTTGTTGGGCCAGGTTCAGTTTTGGGTTGATGAGCAGACGGGAGCTGCGGCCGTTGAGCGTTACGTACGCCTCGGCCCGTACCTGCGGGTTGGGGATGCCGCGGCGGCGGTAATCGTCGCGCAGGATGTGGGCGAACTGCAGGAGCATATCGGGTTGGGTAGAAACCTGCTTTTCCTGCGTTACGGTGAGGTAGTCGCGGTTGCGGATTTCGGTTTCGTGGCCCGTGCGCGGGTCAAGCACGTAGAAAAACGCCGTGCCGCTTTTCTCCATCAGCATCACCCGCCACGAGAAGCGGTAGCCCTGCTCGCTCCAGAACAAGTCGCCCGGATACAGCACGAACCGCCACGGCAGCAGCGCCTGCACCAGCAGCCACAGCCCCAGCGCCACCACCAGCCCCCGCGGCGCGGCCGAAGCCGCAAAATGTGCCGGAGCCGGTTCCGGCGTTGCGGCCGGCCGGCCCAGCAGGCGGCGGGCCCAGCCCAGCAGCTTCTCGTGGAAGGAAGCCGGAAAAAACAGCAGCGTGCTCACCATCATAATGTAGGGGAACATGCCAATCTGGAAGAGCACCGCCGTGAGCACATGGAAGACCACCACCGTGGCGTAGGCCCAGTAACGGGTGCGCCGCGCGCTCAGAAAGAACGGAATCGTGAGGTCGTAAAATGCCCCGAACCAGCTGAACGCGTAGGCTACCCAAAGCTGGTCGAACAGCCCGCCGATGAGTGGCAAATCGGTGTGGGCGGGCAGCCACAGGCGCAGCGGCATGGCCTCAAAAAGCCAGTCGGGGTTCAGCTTAGCCACGCCGGCAAAAAAGTACACCATGCCCAGCTGGGTGCGCAGCAGCAGCCCCGCCCACTGCGGCACCGTGGCCCGCCACCGGCCCGGCTGCCAGCGCGCATCGAGCGAAAACTGCGCGTTGGCCGGCACCCAAATCAGCAAAAAAGCCACTACCGACACGAAGTAGTAGTGGTTCAGGTAGTTGCTTTTATCCAGCAGCTCGACGTAGGTAAACGTCAGGAAAAACAGCACGGCCGACCAGCGGTACCACGCGCCCAGCATAATGCCCAGCGCCCCCAGCGCCATCAGCCCAAACACCACGTGCATGCCCACGGCCCCGGCCGGCTGCACCCACTCAAACCCGTAATACGGGAAGAAAACCTTGGGCGCAACGTACAGCTCGTTTATCCAGCCCTTAACCGCAAACCGCACAATACTGGCCAGCATCATGCCCCCAAACAGCACCCGAAACACCACCAGCGGCGCCGCCGAAACCGGCCGCATCAACCAGGAAGTGGAGAATTTTTGGGTGGGCATGGGGAACGATGAGAGGTAAAGCGGCTTAAAGAACGTGTCATGCTGAGCGAAGCAGAGCGTAGTCGAAGCATCTTTACCGCAGTGGTAAACCCAATAGCAGGAATAGCACTGCGGTAGAGATGCTTCGACTACGCTCTGCTTCGCTCAGCATGACGCGTCATTGGGGCGCCTCAATTAGTCGCCGTCGTTGTCGGTGTAGGTGATGGATACGCCCAGGGCCGATGGCATGTCGGTTTTGGTGAGCACGATGAGCTTCTGGAACTCGTCGTAGACCTTGTTGACGCTGGCCGGCTGGGTGGCTACGGCCTGGGTGAGCGGGCCGGGTACCGCGTCGATGGCGGCCAGCACGGCATCAAACTGCTGGCTGATGGCGTCGGCCAGCGGCTTGCCGTTGTATTGGGCCTTCACGTGGGTGAGGTAATCGTCGAGGCCGGGGCCATTGGTGGTGCCGGTCTGGCCCAAGAACAGCGCCTTCTGGGCCTGCACGTTGCGCTTGAGCAGCTCCAGCGAAAGGTTGCCGTAGGGCGACTCGGCCTTGGTTGGCTGGGCCGTGCCGGCCGTGAAGCGGCCCGACGGAACGCCTACCTTGAAGCGCTTGGTTACATCGATATCGGCGTTGAGCTGGTTGACCAGGTTGGCCACCGCGCTGCCCACGGCCGTGCCGGTCGACTGCTGGAAGGTTTTGGTGTAGCCGCCGGCCAGCCACTTGTTGTAAGCCGTTTCGGTGCGCTGCTTGATTTCGGCCGCCACGGCTTTGGCATAAGTCCCACGAGCTGTCGAAGCCGTGAATTTCGCCACTACCGCTGCGGGCGTCGCGCCTTCATACAGTAAGTAGTCGAGGGCCGGGAAGCCCTTGGCCGGCAGGTTGGCCGTCGTGCCCAAATCGTAGGAGCCGGCCCCGATGTTGGCTTCAATCTGGGTGGTCGAAGTGGGGTAGATATTGAGGTTGGAACGCAGCATCTGCTCTTCGGCCGGGCCGAACTCGTAGGAGCTCATGGCCTGCCAGGCCAGATTGGCCTCGCGCAACTCGGCGCGGGCCGTTTGCAGGGTAGCCGCCGACGGGCTGGCGGCAAAGGCCGAAACGGCCGCGCTCAACTGGCCTGATTCAGTGCTCAATTCCCGCAAGCCGGGCACAATCAGCTGGTCGGAGTAGTTGGCGAGCATAGCGGCCCGGTCGAACGAGTCGGCGGGGGCGGCATTTTCCGACTTGCTGTCGGAGCCGCAGGAAGCCAGCAGGGCCAAGCTAAGGGTAGCGGCCGTCAGGCGCAGCGTTTTCAGGTTAGGTAGCAGCATCGAAGAAAAGAGAAAAAGCAAGGGGCAGCCCCGCTCCGGGTAAGGAAAAAGGGCTGCCGGATGCAGGTAACAGGACCGGCGGGTGCCGGGTTCAACTTATATGCTGCCTTTGATGGCATCGAGGCCGTAGGCGGAGCTGAGCAGGTTGAGGGCGTCGTTGATGTCGGTGCCGGTGGTGGCGTAGAAGTTGTCGCCGAGCTTGGCCATTACCTGGGTGTAGGTGGCGTCGCTGATTTTGCGGTCCTTCTTGTAGCGCAGCCCCATCACGAAGCCCCGGGCCTCGGAGAGGTAGTGGCTCTTGAGGGCCTGGTCGGCCACTACGCCCTTGGCGGCGTTCAGCTCATGAATGGCAGACGAGGCGACCAGCGTTTCCCAGCTGGTGCGTAGCGTAGCGGCAGCTTCGGTTTTGCCGGCCATGTCGTTGTTCGAAATGGCGGCCCGGCCTTTCAGCAAAGCATCCATCATGGTCTTATTTGATTTCAGCGCCGGGTTAACCTGGTTGCTGTAGTTCGCCCAATACTTGAGGCCCGTCACGTTGGTCGGGAAATCAACCGGGGCACCAAAGTAGCCGAAGGCCTCGTCCCAGTGGTGCTCCATGGCCGTGCCCTCGCCGGGCTTCACAGTTTTGTTGTCCACGGCGTTGCCAATCTTTTCCTCCGATAGGTAGATATCCACGGTCTGGTAGTAGAACACGGCACCCATCAGGCCTTTCTGAATCAGCTGGCCCAGCTCCACGCCCTTGGCATTCACGAGGTACTTCTTGGTGCCATCGGTGGAGGTGAGGATGCCGGCGGTGCCGTTGATAGCGGGCAGTTTGCCGCTGAGGCTGGCCGTGGCTACATCCTTCAGGTAGCCGTCGTACTCGGCCTGCACGGTGCTCAGCGTCTTGTCGCGCAGCTGCTTGCCAGCTGTGTTTAGCTCGGTCGCCGCGAAGGGGTTGTTGGTGTTAGCGTACATGTTCTGCAGCTTCTGCGCGTCCAGCACCGCACCGGTATTAGCGGTTTTAATGTAGGTGTCCAGCTCGCCGAGCATGGCCAGGCGGGCCTGCTGGCCGCTGTAGTTCACGTTGGCGAAGTTGTAAGTAACGGGCACTTCGTACTTAGGCACGGCCGGAGTTACAATGTCTTTATCGTCGGAGCAAGCAGTGAAAGCGGCGGAAGCCAGGGCCAGAGAAGCAAACGTGAACAGGCGGGCAGAGAAACGCATGGGGAGCAGTAGTTGGTAGTTGTTTAGAATCGTTTCGATTATGGAACAAAAGTAGGGGCCATTTGTCAGGCTCGCAAGCTTATCTTTAATTATTTTAAATAAGGATAAGCCGATTGCACGTTGCCCAGTCTATGCGCAGCTAGCTGAAATACGCCTCGCAGAACGCAGAATCGGGCTTTTGCAAAGCGGGCAGCTTAACTACCAGCCGAGGTGTACCTAGCCGAGCTGTTTTGCACACGGGTGCATGCGCTGGCCCGAGGCAACATCCTTCGGCCCTCGCACCGTGCGTTTTCAGTCCTACATAAAAGAGAAAAGCCCTGCCCGGAGTTACCGGCGGGGCTTTTCTCTTTTCAATCAGGCTGCCTGGGCTGGTTATGCCGATTGATGCGTTTCGGCCAGAGCCGGGTAGTCGGTGTAGCCAACGTGGAAACCTTCGGGGGCGGGGGCATAGTAAGTAGCCTGGTCGCCCTCGGCCAGCTCGGCCCCGGCCTCCATGCGCTCCAGCAGGTCGGGGTTGCTGATGAAGGGACGGCCAAACGCTACTAGATCGGCGCGGCCTTTCTGCAGCTCGGCTTCGGCCTTGGCGGCGTCGTACTCGCTGCTCAGAATAAACGTGTTGGTGAAGGCGCGGCGCATAATTCCCACGGTGTCGGCCGACGCGGCCGGGGCCTTAATCGTTTCGGGGTTGATGAGGTGCAGGTACACCAGGTTGCGGCTTTGCAGCTCGGTAGCCAGGTACTCGTAGAAGTCGTTGACACCTTCGTAGGCGCCCATATCGTTGAACGTGCCCCAGGGCGAAAGGCGGATGCCGGTGCGCTCGGCCCCAATGGCGGCCACCGTGGCATCGGCCACTTCCAGCACGAAACGGGCGCGGTTCTCGACCGAGCCGCCGTACTCGTCGGTGCGCAGGTTGGTGTTGGGGTTGAGGAACTGCTCCAATAGGTAGCCGTTGGCCGCATGCAGCTCCACGCCATCAAAACCAGCTTCCACCGCCAGTTTAGCGGCCTGGGCGAAGTCCTGGATTACTTGCTTTACCTCAGCCGTCGTCATGGCGCGGGGCTCGGGGTGGGGCTGCATCTGCTGCTGGTCGGTCCACATTTCGCCGCCCGCCTTTACGGCCGAAGGAGCCACGATTTCCGCGCCCTCGGGCAGGTTGAGGGGGTGGCCAATGCGGCCACAGTGCATGAACTGCACGAAAATACGGCCCTCGCGGGCATGTACCGCGTCGGTAACCAGCTTCCAGCCCGCCACCTGCTCGGCATTGAACAGGCCCGGAATGCGGGCATAGCCCAACCCGTCGGCGTTCGGGGCCGTGCCCTCGACAATGATAAGGCCGGCCGAAGCGCGCTGCGCGTAATACTCGGCCACCAGCGGGCCGGGCACGTTGCCCAGCGAGCGGGCGCGCGTCATGGGGGCCATTACTACTTTGTTGCGGAGAGTAATTGGGCCGAGTTGGGTCGAAGAAAAGAGCTTGTCAGACATTGGATTCAAAATGATGTAGATACATTGGTTGACTGTTAATCGGATTTGATGGTAAAAGGTTTCAGACCGGATGATATACGGCCGGCCATAAACGAAAAAACCTCCGCTTCCAGAGGGAGCGAAGGTTTTTCGGGCTGCATCAATCGTTATTTCCGGTTCAATTCAGTTCGGCCCACAAAATCAGCAAGGCCAAAGAGAGAACAACGAGCAGCGAAAACGAAATTAAGCGGCCTGGAAGCGCTTGTTCACTTCATCCCAGTTGATGAGGTTATAGAAAGCGGCCACGTAATCGGGGCGCTTGTTCTGGTACTTAAGGTAGTAGGCGTGCTCCCAAACGTCGAGGCCCAGTACGGGGGTGCCTTTGCAGCCGGCGTCGGGCATGAGCGGGTTATCCTGGTTGGGTGTCGAGCAGATGGTCAATGAACCGTCGGACTGCTTGCAGAGCCAGGCCCAGCCCGAGCCGAAGCGCGTACCAGCAGCCTTGGTGAATTCCTCCTTGAACTTCTCGTAGCCGCCAAACGACTTGGTAATGGCCTCGGCCACGGCGCCGGTAGGCTCGCCGCCTCCCTTAGGGCTCAGCACCTGCCAGAACATAGAGTGGTTCCAGTGGCCACCGCCGTTGTTGCGCACGGCCGTTGGGGCGGCGGCAATGTTTTGCATCAGCTCGTCGAGGCTCTTACCTTCCATATCAGTGCCGGCAATGGCATTGTTGAGGTTGGTAACGTAGGCCTGGTGGTGCTTGTCGTGGTGAATCTGCATGGTTTGCGCATCAATGTGCGGCTCCAGTGCGTCGAAGGCGTAGGGTAGGGCGGGCAGTTCGAAAGCCATAGTAGAAAGGGTTGAAAGTGTGAGTTTCGTATGGAGTAGTTTGGTAGTGGGGGGTAAGAGGATTGTCATTCTGAGCAGCGCAAAAGAATGACAATCCTCTTACCCCCCACTACCATATACAACCCCGGCGCGGGGGCCAGGGTTACGGTAGAGGTCTAAAAGTAGCCTATTTCCGCTTCTGGGCGAAAAACTCCCGCATCAGCTCCTCGCTCTCGGCGGCCAGGATGCCGCTTACCACTTCGGCCTTGGGGTGCAGCAGCCGGCCGTGGCGGCGGTAGCCAAACTTGGGCTCGGGGGCCCCGAACACCACCCGCCGTACCTGGGCCCAGGCGCTGGCTCCGGCGCACATCACGCAGGGCTCCACGGTCACGTAGAGCGTGCATTCCTGCAGGTATTTGTTGCCTAAATGATTGGCCGCGGCCGTGATGGCCAGCATCTCGGCGTGGGCCGTTACATCCTGCAGCCGCTCGGTCTGGTTGTAAGCGCGGGCAATAATGCGCTTGTCGAGCACCACCACAGCCCCAATCGGAATTTCGTCCTCGGCCAGTGCATAGCGCGCCTGCTTCAGCGCCTCCCGCATATACTGCTCGTCGGAATACAGGGAAAGAGTCATTCTTAGGGGTTAGGACTTAGGTTCTTAGGGATTAGGGTTTAGATGATGTTGGGGGCTAACGATATGGGAATGAACGTCACCTAATCCCTAATCCCTAAGTCCTAAAACTTACTTCATCACCACACTCTCCATGGCGGCCTGGGCAATGGGTTGCCACTTGGCCTGCTCCTGGGCGGGGGCGTCGAAGGTGAAAACGTAGAGCTGCTCGCCCTCGATGGCATATTGCACCAACTGGTACTTGCGGATGGGGGCCAGGTTGCCACCACCACGGCGGTTGTCGGCCACGGTTGAAACAAACTCCAGCACCACGAAATCGCGCTTGTTGATGGTGTGGATGTCTTCGCGCAGAAACTGCACCTTGCCGTACATATTCTGGATGCTGGCCTTGTAAATCTTGAGCAGCATGCCGTAGTCGCGGTTGCTGAAGTTGGTGGGCTTCTGGCTGACGCTGAGGCCCACCTGACCGTTGGGGCTGGCAAAAACGGCCAGCGGCCGGCGCTGGGCCGGGTATTTCATGGCAATGCCCTCGTCGGGCAGGGGTGCGAAACCGTCGGGCACGCCCATTGTCAGGTTTTTGGCGATGGTGGTTTTTTTGAGGCCGGGACCGGCAAAGGCCAGCAGCCCGAGCAATAACCCAAGCAGCGGTACTAGGCGGAAAAAACGCGAAACAGAGTTCATAGCAGAAGAAAGAAGGAAGCCAGCCCAACAGGACCCGCCGAAACGCAAAGCTCCGAAGCCCAAACGACTTCGGAGCCAAAAACAGTTGCCCGGCCCGGCGAAAAGGCCGGGCCACTCAGGCCATTAGCGCCGCTTTTTGCGGGCTGCGGGCGCGGCGGGGTACTTTACCATCACCTTTTTCCAGTACACGTAGTTGCCGGTTTTGGCCTCCACCAGGTAGCTGCCGGCCGGAATCCGCCCCAAATCCACCGGCGCGCCGGTGTTGCTTTGCGGATCGAGCGGGGTCGAGTAGATGGCCTGCTTCTTATAGTTGGTCACCGTGAGCATACCGGGCTGGGTGAACTGCTGGGTGAAGCTTAGCATGATGCTCTTGCCCCCCGAGCCCGGGAAAATATCAATGCCCGACAGCGTTTCCACACGCCTGATGGGCCCATCAAGCACGAGCGGCTCCACGTCGGTTTTGGTCTTTACCTCGGTGCCGTTGGCGGCCTTGGTTTTGGTCTTGATTTTGGTCGCCGTCTGGGCCTGCACGGTGGAGAAGGTGAGCAGCGAGGCGGCGAAAGCGAGTAAGAGTGGGCGTTGCATGGCAGGGAAAAATCGGGAGCAGAAGTTGAACTACCGGGACTAATACAGAAGTCAGGCCAAGTTTCTGGTGAGGGCGGCGGTCGGTTGATAACTGTTGGTGCCTTCACTAACAAGAGCGTCATTCAGAGCGCAGCGAAGAATCCCGCGTGCTGGCATTGCAGTAGTAGCTTAATGTCAGCACGCGAGATTCTTCGCTGCGCTCTGAATGACGTTTCCTCACTAACCACTACCTACTTCTTCACCACTACCGCCTTCACGTTATCGTCCGGGGTGCGGTCGATGAGCAGGTTGTAGGGGTCGATGCCGGCTTTTTCGGGCTTTGAAGGGACGATGACGCTTAGGCGGGTGATGCCGGGGCGGAAGCGGCGCTTCTGGCGGTAGAGCGACACATCCTGCCACTGGCCGTTTACTTTCGTGCGGGCCTGCACGCCCACGTCAATCAGGTCGTTCATGCGTTTAGCGGGCGTTTCGTTGCCAGCGCTGTCGGCGTACACCTTCTTGGCCGAAAGCACCATATCTACCCGGTAGCGGCCGTCGGGCAGCTTAGTGGCGCTTACCGAGTCGGCCTTGTTCTCATACAGCGCAATCCGCTCGAACATGTCGGTGAGCAGGTACTGCAGCGAGTCGGGCGTGGCCTGACGTAGTTCACTCAGCAAATCCAGCGAGGTGGTGTAGGGCGGCTGCTGGAACTTCACGGCCTTCAGGTAGCGGCTCAACGCCTCGTTCACCTTGTCTTCGCCGATGTAGTTGGCCAGCGCGTACATCACTACTGAACCTTTGCGGTAGTGGATGTACTGCTGGTTCTCGACGCGGTAGAGCGGCTGCTCGGCTACCCGCTCGGTGGCCCGGCCGCGCAGGTAGGAGTCGAGCTCGTACTTGAGGAACTTGCGCATCCGTTCGGGGCCGTACTTCTGCTTCATCACCATCAGAGCCGAGTACTGCGAGAGGGTTTCCGACATGAGCGTGCCGCCCTGGGTCGCCGCCCCGATTACCTGGTGGGCCCACCACTGGTGCGCCACCTCATGGGCCGTCACGTAGTAGGGATAGTCCACGTCCTTGGGGTCGGTGGTGTCGACTTTGGCAATGAAACCGATGTTTTCGGAGAACGGAATGGTGTTCGGAAACGCCTGAGCGAAGGCCGAATAGCCCGGAAACTCGATGATGCGCAGCTGCCGGTGCTGGTAGGGGCCGAAGTTTTTGGTGTAGTAGCTCAGCGCGTCCTGTACGCCGCGCACCATGCGGCCCAGGTTGTACTCGTGGCCCGGCTGGTAGTAAATCGTGATGTCGACGCCCTCCCACTTGGCGTGGCGCTCGGCGTAGCGGGCCGACTGGAACGAGTAGAAGTTAAGAATCGGGGCGTCCATGGCGTAGCGGAAGTAGCGGCGGCCGTTTTCGGTCCACTCCTTCTGCAGGTAGCCGGGAGCCAGGGCAATCTGGTCGGGCACGGTGCTCACGGTGGCGGCAAAGCGCACCCAGTCGGCGTCGGCGGCAATGTAGGTGTTGGCGCGGGCGGTGGTGTCTTCGAGGCGGGCCATGCGCAGCTTGGGCTTGAGGCCGAACTTCTTGCGGGCGCTGGGCTCGCTTAGCTCCGCATCTTCGCTGTAGCCGATGTGGGGCAGGTTGCCGTTGTTGACGAACGTGCCGTTGGCCACGATGCCGGTGCGGCCGGTGCGCTGCTCGAAGCCGGGCGCATCAAAATACAGGTCGAAATCCAGGGCCAGCGAGTCGCCGGGAGCCAGGGGCTGGGGCAGGCGCTGCACGTAGAAACCCATGACCGAGTCGGCCAGCACGGTGGTGGCGCCGGCGCCGAGCTGCAGCTTCCGAATCTTCACTTGTTCGTTCGAGGGCATGTTCAGCACCACCGTATCGAGAAGCTGGGCCGTTTTATTGCGCAGCCAGTACTGGCCTCGCACCCGCGACTCCTGCCGGTTCGGGAACAAATCCACGTTCACATCCACGGCCACGATGCGGGGCTGGGGCGTGCGCCGGAAGCGGCCGTAGTTCTTTTCGTAATCAACGGTAAGCTGCTGCCGGGCCTTGCTGCCACGGAAGGTGTTGAGCACGTTGGTGTTGTAGAAAATCCAGGCACCCACGGCCACGAAGCCCAGTAGGGCCACGGCCAGCGCCGCCCGGGCCGGACCCGAAAAGCGGCGGCCGGCCAGGTGCTGGCGGGTGCGCCAGTCGGTTTCGGTGCCACGCACCCACAGCAGGTTGGCCCCCACGGCCAGCGCCACGGCCAGCAGCCCCCAGTACAGCTTAAACCACAGGTAAGGCCCCACGAAATGGCCGAATCCGTTCATGTCGGAGTAGCTGATGCCGGGGTCGGAGCCGTAGAGCAGCAGGTTGTGCTCGAGGCCCAGCTGCCCGGCGAAGATGCTGAACACGTAGTAGAGCACCATCACGAAGTGACCCAGGTACTTGTTGTTGACTACCACCTGCACCACCACGGCCAGCACCGTCAGCAGCCAGTAGTCCAGCAGCTTGAGCCCAAACAGCCAGCGCAGGTACAGCCCGATTTCGAGGTGAGTGTAGCCGCTGGAAAGCTGGGTAATGATGCCGAACACCATCACGATGAGTAGCAGCACCACCGGCACCAGCAGCAGGGCCGTGAGCTTGCTGGCAAACGGCACCCAGTTGGGAATCGGCAGCGCGTCGTGCAGCTGGTTGAGGCGGGCGTCGCGCTCCTTCCACACCAGCTCGCCGGCGTAAAACGTAACGATGGCCAGCACGAACAGCGAGAACGAGCCCGACAGAATTTCAATTACCTGGGCCGTAATCGGGAAGGTCGTGGTGTCGTAAAGCTTGCCGATTTGCAGCGCCGCCGCCAGCAGAAACGCCAGTCCGGCGACCACAATAGCAATAAAGTAGGGGCTGCGCAGCACGTCGCGCAAACTCAGCCAGGTGAGGCGCAGAAACTGGCGGAAATACTGGGCAAAGCCGAAATGCTGGTCGACGGCCGGCAGAGCCACGGCCAACGGGGCCGGAGCCACTACGCCCAGCGCCATCGGGGCCGCCCGGCGCGGGGCCGCGCTGCCGGTAGCGCCCTGCTCGAAGCGGAAACGCAGGTAGCAGAAGCCCACCAGCAGCAGGCCCACGCCCAGCCACAGCAGCCGGTTGAGACCCAGCAATCCGGTGGGCCAGATGAGGCGCACATTCTTCTCTACCGGCGTCCAGTATTTGGTTAGCAGCTGGGTGGCGCCACTGCCCAGCGGGTCGAGCAGCGAGGCCAGCGTCTGGTTGTCGAGGTCGGAAAGCTGCGCCTGGGCGGCAATGTAGAGCACCAGAAACACGATACTGCCCACGTAGGTGCTCAGGGCTTGGCGCGTGAGGGTGGCCAGCGCGAAGAAAATGGCACCCGTCAGCAGCACGTTGGGCAGCACGAACGTCAGGTAGGGAACCAGGTAGTAGCTGAGGTGAAACTCCCCCAGCCGGTCGGCCGGAATGCCCGGAAACAGCGCCCCGATTATCTGGCCCAGCGCCAGGCCGCTCATCATGAGCAGCGTAATCACCAGCGTACCGAAAAACCGTCCGCCCAGGTAGCCCCATTTGCTGATGGGCGCGGTATAGAGCAGCGGGTGCATCTGCGAGTCGAAGTCGCGCAGCACCGCCGGCCCGAACATGGCCGATACCAGCAGGATGCCGGGCAGCAGCGTCAGGGCGTTGGTAAGGCCGTTGATGGTGAAGGGCGAGTTCAGATTCACCTTGCCGCTGCCCACTACCGCCGTCAGACTCTCGAAAAAGCCCCCGGTTACCAGCGTGAACAGCAGCGCCAGCCCCAGCAGAATGCCGAAGTAAATATAAGTAGCCGGCCGCCGCAGCCGGTACCAGATTTCAAACTTGAATATCTGTAGAAACATCTTTTGAGAAGCTAGGAGCTGAGGAAGCCAGGAGTTAGAAGGGAGAGGAACGATGTATGGGCGGGGCTTGTCCCCGCCCGCCATTACCACGGTATCGATTGAACGAATGCATTGGAAGATTCTGGCGCGCTCCGTTCAAAGGCGGGCGGGGGCAAGCCCCGCCCCTACATCGTTCTTATGCATCCACTACTGCCGTCTGCTCCGCCTGGGCAATCCTGGCGAAATACACGTCCTCCAGGCTCGGCTCCACGGCGTCGTAGTCGGAGCCGGGTTGGGTGGGCGCTACCACATGCACGATGGTGCGACCGGCGAACAGGCGGGTCGAAATAACCTGTTGCTCCAGCAGCAGCGCGGGCAGCTGCTCCTTGTCGACTTCGCGGCGCCACACCTGGCCGCGCAGCTCCTGCATCACTACAAGCGGGTCGCCGGTCAGCAGTACCTGGCCCTTGTTGATGATGGCCATGTTGCGGCACAAATCACTCACGTCGCTCACGATGTGGGTACTCAGAATCACGATGATGTTCTCGCCAATTTCGGCCAGCAGGTTGTGGAAGCGGTTGCGCTCGGCCGGGTCGAGGCCGGCGGTGGGCTCGTCCACGATAATCAGGCGCGGGTTGCCCAGCAGCGCCTGGGCAATGCCGAAACGCTGCTTCATGCCGCCCGAGTAGCCGCCGAGGTTCTTTTTGCGCACTTCGTAGAGGTTGGTGCGCTGCAGCAGCCCGGCCACCACGTCGCGCCGCTGCTTGCTGTCGGAGATGCCCTTGAGCACCGCGAAATGATCGAGCAGCTGCTCGGCCGAAATCTTGGGGTACACGCCGAATTCCTGGGGCAGGTAGCCCAGCACCCGCCGCACGCCGTCCTTATCGCGCAGCACATCCAAGTCGCCCAGCATAACGCTGCCGCTGTCGGCCTCCTGCAGCGTGGCAATGGTGCGCATCAAACTCGATTTGCCCGCGCCATTGGGGCCCAGCAGCCCAAACATGCCGGTTGGAATAGTGAGGTTGACGTCGCGCAGGGCCTGGGTGCCGTTGGCGTAGGTTTTGGAAAGGTGCTCGATGCGAAGTTCCATAGGAAGGGAAGGAAGGAGGAAACAGGCAGATGATTAGCTGCTTTAAGCGGTTGCCGGAAGGGGGGCTCAACAAACATAGAAAAACCTGCATAAGCAACCGGCGCTTTTCAACGAACCGGCCCTGGCAGGGGGCCAACGGGCCGACGCAGGGTGTATCGTTGGTTTATCAATAGCATTACACGGAAAACCAATCTAGTATCTTCGCCAAAAATTAGATTTATGCTCCGGACCCACACCTGCGGCGAACTGCGCCCCGAACACATTGGCCAAACTGTTACGCTTTGCGGCTGGGTACAGCGCACCCGCGACAAAGGCGGCATTCTGTGGGTTGATTTGCGCGACCGGTACGGCATCACGCAGCTGGCCCTCGAAGAAGGCGTGGAAACCGCCGAAGTGCGCGAGCAGGCCCGCCAGCTGGGCCGCGAGTTCGTCATCTGCGTGATTGGTACCGTGGCCGAACGCCACTCCAAAAACGACAAAATGCCCACCGGCGGCATCGAAATCCGGGTCGAAAGCATCAAGGTGCTGAATCCTGCCAAGCTGCCGCCCTTCCTGATTGAGGACGACACCGACGGCGGCGACGACCTGCGCATGAAGTACCGCTACCTCGACCTGCGCCGCAACCCCGTCCGCCAGAACCTGATGCTGCGCCACCGCGTCGCCCAGGCCACCCGCCGCTTCCTCGACGGCCAGGAGTTCATCGAAGTCGAAACGCCGGTCCTCATTAAGAGCACGCCCGAAGGCGCCCGCGACTTCGTGGTGCCCTCCCGCATGAACCCCGGCGAATTCTACGCCCTGCCCCAGAGCCCCCAGACGTTCAAGCAGCTGCTGATGGTGTCGGGTTTTGATAGGTATTTCCAGATTGTCAAGTGCTTCCGAGACGAGGACCTGCGCGCCGACCGCCAGCCCGAATTCACCCAAATCGACTGCGAAATGTCGTTCGTGGAGCAGGAGGACATCCTCAACACCTTCGAGGGGTTGGTCCAGTACCTGTTTAAGGAGGTGAAGAACCTGGAAATCGGGACGCTGCCCCGCATGACCTACGCCGACGCCATGCGCTTCTACGGCAACGACAAGCCCGATACGCGCTTCGAAATGAAGTTCGTGGAGCTCAACGACACCGCCAAGGGCTACAACTTCCCGGTATTTGAGGCGGCCGAGCTGGTGGCGGGCATCTGCGCCACCGGTGCCGCCAGCTACACCCGCAAGCAGCTCGACGAGCTGACCGAGTACGTGAAGCGCCCCCAGATTGGGGCCACCGGTCTCGTGTACGCCCGCGTGGAAGCCGATGGCAACGTGAAGTCCTCCGTCGATAAGTTCTACGACCAGGAGGCCCTGCAACAGTGGAAAGCCGCGTTCAATGCCCAGCCCGGCGACCTGCTGCTGGTGCTGGCCGGCCCGGCCGATAAAACCCGCAAGGCCCTCTCGGAGCTGCGCCTCGAAATGGGCCAGCGCCTCGGCCTGCGCGACAAGGACACCTTCTCGGCGCTGTGGGTGGTCGATTTCCCGCTGCTCGAATACAGTGAGGAGGAGAACCGTTACTTCGCCATGCACCACCCCTTCACCTCGCCCAAACCCGAGGATATGGCCCTGCTGGACAACCCTGATACCATCGGCCAGGTCCGCGCCAACGCCTATGATATGGTCATCAACGGCGTGGAAGTCGGCGGCGGCTCCATCCGCATCCACGACCGCACGGTGCAGGCCCGCATGTTCAGCCTGCTCGGTTTCTCGGATGCCGAGTCCCAGGCCCAGTTCGGCTTCCTGCTCGACGCCTTCGAGTACGGCGCCCCGCCCCACGGCGGCATCGCCTTCGGTTTCGACCGCCTCTGCAGCCTCTTCGGCGGCGCCGACTCCATCCGCGACTTCATCGCCTTCCCCAAAAACAACTCCGGCCGCGACGTGATGATTGACTCGCCCTCGGAAATTTCGGGTGCGCAGTTGAAGGAGCTGAGCATCAAAACGGACGTGGCGGCGAAGTAAGCCGCGTTTCTTTTCGGGAATGAAAACGGCGCCTCTGAGGAATCAGGGGCCGCCGTGATGGTTTAGGATGGAAGGTATTAGCCGCTGATGCAGTACCCTCACCTGCTGCAGCTTAGGCGGGAAAATGCGCTGTGGTATACTCTGAAGCCAGAACGGCACTAGACTTGTGTCGCATTGATACCTCAGGTATACTCGATTAACGACTTACCTTCTGGCGAGCCGCTTCCAGTGCCTTTTGTAATACTGGGTCGTATCCTTGGGCCAGGGCGGCAGTGGTATTTTCTGCCAGTATATCTGGCCTCACACCCACGTCTTCCAGCAGTTGGCCGGTGGGGGTGGCGTAGCGTTGGTTGGAAAGCGTGATGTCGAGGCCGTTGGGCAGGTGTACGCTGTGCATATCGGAGAGCATGCCTTTGGTAGCGGTGCCCACCAGCGTTACGTTGGGGCGTTGGGCCAGAGAAATCGTCAGGTCCTCGGCGGCGCTGGCGGTCTGGTCGGAGGTGAGCACCACCAGCGGACCAAGGAAGCGCGGGCCGCGAGTGGGCGTTACGTAGTAAGGCAGAGGCTCCGAGAACTGGTCGTAGCCGCCGGGCTGGCGCAGGGCCTTATAGTTGGCCAGGTAGCGCTCCGGGGCGAAATGGCCCGCCAACTCGTAGCCGCTGTGGCCGCCGCCGTTGTCGCGCAGGTCCAGCAGCAGCACCTGGCAGCCGATCAGCGGCTTCAATGCCTGCGCAAACAGCTTCTCCAGCTTCCGCTGGTCCTTCAGCTCCTGCGCCTCGGTACCGATGGCGCCGGTAATGTCGGCGAAGTTTCTGCTGAGGTGCAGGTAACCAACGGCGCTGTTGCGGCTGGCGTACAGCACCTGCTTGCCCTTGAAATCAGGCCCTGCGCCCTTTACCGGCCCGAAGCCCGCCTGCTGCAGGTCTGCGTAGGCCACGCGCCAGAACTCCGGCTGCACGGTTTTAAACGCCTGTTTGAACGCATTGCGCGAGCTTTCTCCCTTGTAGAGAATGGTTTCACCCCGCGAAATAGTGATGTGCCCATCGTGCAGCGGCTCCACCATTTGCCGAAATACCTGCACCAGCGTGTCGGTAGGGGTGGAGGCTGTAACGCGTGGCCGGAAGGTGCGGTACGATGCCTCCCAGTCTACTTTTTTCAGCGGGAAAAAAGCGTAATTATCGCGAAAGGCCTTCCAGAATACCTCAAAGCTTTGTTCAGGCGAGCTTAGCGGGGGCTGCGCTTGAGCAAAACCCGGAAGGTGCAACAGCAGTAGCAGAACTGCCAGCGGCAAAGAAAATTTCATGGTGGCAAGTATAACCCGAATCAGGTAAAACCCCGGGTAGGCCGTTTTACAACGAGGCAATTGAGGACGCTTATGCAAAAGAAAACGCCCCCACCAGCTGGCAGGGGCGTTTCGCATTTAGGCGAAGGCGGTGCTTTAGGCTACAGCACGCCGGCCAACAGGCCCGGTAGTACGCCCAGTAGCACCGTCAGTAAAGCCAGCACCAGCAGCGCGCCCGACTGGAAGGTGGTAACCGGTACGGGCACGGCGGCCGTTTCGTCATCCGCATCGCGCATGTACATGGCAATGATGGGGCGCAGGTAATAGTAGATGCTCACCATCGACATGATGACGGCGAAGATGACGAGGCCAATGTAGCCGTTTTCGACGGCGGCTATGAAGATGAAGAACTTGCCGAAGAAGCCGCCGGTGAGCGGAATGCCGGCCAGGCTCAGCATGGAAATCGTGAGGGAGAAAGCCAGCAGCGGGTTGGTTTTGGCCAGGCCGTTGAAGCCGGCGTAATCCTCGCGGTGGCGGGCGTCGGCTACCAGTTTCAGCACCCCGAAAGCGGATACCGTGGCTATTGAGTAGGCCAGCGAGTAGAACATGATGCCGTTGGCCGAAGCGCCTTCGAGCGCGCCGTTGAAGGCCACCAACGCAATGAACAGGTAGCCAGCGTGCGAGATGCTGGAGTAGGCCAGCATGCGCTTGACGCTGGTTTGAGCCACCGCACCCACGTTGCCGACGAGTAGCGTGAGTACGCACATGGCCGTGAGGGTAGGTAGCCACACGCCCTGGGCCGTGGCGGCCGGAAACACCTGTACCAGCAGTTTCAGGAAAGCGGCGAAACCGGCGGTTTTCACCACCGTGCTCATAAAGGCCGTGAAGAAGGTGGGCGTGCCCTCGTACACGTCGGGCGTCCAGAAGTGGAAAGGCGCGGCGCCTACCTTGAAACCGATGCCGAGCAGCATCAGCAGCATGCCGATGTAGAGCATGGGCCGCAGCGACTCGTTCACCGGATTCTGCACCGCGAAGCTGATGCTGCTGAGCTCGAACGTGCCCGTAGCGCCGTACACCAGCGCCATGCCGAATAGCAGGATGCCAGTGAAGAACGCGCCCATCAGGAAGTACTTCAGAGCCGCTTCGTTCGAGCGCAGGTTACGCTTATCCGAACCGGCCAGCACGTACATGGCTACGCTCAGGATTTCGATGCCCAGAAACAGCATCAGCAAGTGGTTGTAGCTCGCCAGCATGATGGCGCCCACCAGCGAAAACAGCAGCAGCGAGTAGTACTCGGCTAGGTTGGCTTCTTCGTCGAGCACGTAGCGCTGCGAGAAGGGCACGAGCACCAGCGCCGTCAGCAACACGATGCCGGTAAAGGCCACCGAGAAGTTGTCGACGATGAGCATGCCGCTGAAGAACGACTGCGGCCCCTGGTTCCAGTCGAGGAAGTTCACCGTCAGCACCAGGCCCAGGATGAGCATCATCACGGGCAGTAGCAGCCGGTTGGAGCGACGGAAACCCAGAAACAGGTTGCCCAGGCCCAGCGCAGAAAGCAGAATGATTGAATTCATATCGTCGGGACCCCACCCCCCGGCCCCCTCCCCGGTGGGGAGGGGGAGCCAGACGAAGGCAAACGGGGCTCTTTTTTGGACTACAGACTAGAAGCCAGAAAACTAAAAACTAGAGCCCCTCCCCATCGGGGAGGGGTTGGGGCGGGGTTATCGTTTTACGACCTGCCCCAGAATGCTCATCACGCTGCCTTCCGACAGGTGCAGGAAGGTGTTGGGGAACATGCCAATCCAGAACACGAGCACGATGAGCGGTACCAGCACGGCCAGCTCGGAGCCGGTCAGGTCGGTGAAGGTGGCCGAGTGGGTGGAGTCGGGGCCGAGCATCACGCGCTGGAACATGCGGAGCAAGTACACGGCACTCAGGATAATGGTGAGGCCCGCCACGGCACCCAGCCAGGCATTGTACTCGTACACGCCGGCCAGCAGCAGGAACTCGCCCACGAAACCGTTGGTGAGCGGCAGCGCCACCGTGCCGAGTAGCAACACCAGGAAGCAGACCGTGAGTACCGGGGCCTGACGGGTGAGGCCGCCCAAATCGGCAATGTTGCGGGTGCCGGTGCGGCGCTCAATGGCGTCGACGATGAAGAACAGCCCCACTACGTTGATGCCGTGGGCCAGCATCTGGATGCTGGCGCCCTGCATGCCGAGCTGGGTGAGCGAGAACACGCCGGCAATCATCAGGCCCACGTGCGAGAGCGAGGAGTAGGCGATGAGCCGCTTCATGTCCTGCTGGCGAATGGCGATGATGGCCCCGTAGATGATGCCGATGATGGCGAGGATGAGAATCAGGTTCTGCCAGTAATCAACGCCCAGGGGCACGACGGGCAGCAGCCAGCGCATACAGCCGTAGATGCCCATTTTCAGCATGATGCCAGCCAGCAGCATGGTAGCCGGGGCAGGGGCGTCGGTGTAGGTATCGGGCTGCCAGGTGTGGAAGGGGAAGATGGGCATCTTCACGGCGAAGGCCGCGAAAATCAGCCAGAACACCCACATTTGGGTGGCAGCGGGCAGGTTTAGGTTGTAGAACGCGCTGAGCGAGGCGTTGTGGGCCGAGAGGCCGTCGATGGTAGGGCCGGTCTGGAAGTAGAGGTACACGAAGCCGGCCAGCATAAACAGCGAGCCGATAATGGTGTAGAGGAAGAACTTGAACGTGATGCGTACCCGCTCGACGCCGCCCCACACGCCGGCCAGGAAGTAAATCGGAATCAGAGCCACCTCCCACATAAAGTAGAACAGGAAGGCATCCTGGGCCGTGAACACGCCAATCAGGCCGGTTTGCATGAACAGCACCAGCGCGTAGAACACCGACTCGTTCTCGAAGTTGCGGCGGAAGGCGCTGAGCAGGATAACGGGCACGAGCAGCGTGGTGAGCAGCACCAGCAGCAGGCTGAGCCCATCCATGCCCACGTGGAAGTTGATGCCGGCCGAGGCAATCCAGGCGTAGTTGAACTCGAACTTGGGGCCCGCATCACCCCCTGGGGCCAGACTGACCCCGGAGAGGACTGCCGCGTACAGCGCCAGCGCAAATTCGAGAAGGGCCGCGCCAAGCGCTGCCACCCGCGCCGCCTTCCCCTTGAAGAAGTGCAGTAGCAGGGCGGCCGTCACGGGCCAGAGTAGAAGAAGGACAGTCAGCATGCTTTACTGTGAGGGTGCGGTGTTGTAAAGGCTAAAAACTATTGCCTAAGCTTAAGATGACTATATCTAAAACCTATTATTGCCAAAGTTGTGAATGTCACAGGCATCCACATGTAGTGAAACGAGGTAAAGAAATCCAGGAAAACAGCATTCCTGATGCTCTCTTCTGTCAAACAGAAATAGATGACTAGGACTTGTGCACAAATACAAAATAAATAAGTGCTTAAAATCTTTTGTAAAAAGCCAATGGACTTGTTGAATATATTATTTGCGTAACAGATAAATAAAACTGGGAATAAAACGCATACTGCTACGGTAATTAATTGAGCATCAATATCCCGAATTAATAAGTCCAGTAGCAGCATAGTAAATTAGGCTATTAAAACTTCCCAAAGTTCAGCGCCATAATCAGCACGATGCTGACGACCATGAGGATGAGGTAGGTTTCGACGGAGCCGGTTTGCACGGCGCGAACCAGCTGGCCGCCTCCCAGCGTCACGCGGCCGAAACCGTTGACAATGGGGTCGATGATGCCGTTTTCGACGTAGCGGTAGAGGCCGCGCGAGAGCCACATGATGGGGCGCACCAGCAGGGCGTTGTACAACTCGTCGATGTAGTACTTGTGGTACACCAGGTTGTCGAGGAAGCCGCGGGGCGTGTCTTCCTCGGCCGGGCGCACGCCGCGGCTCACGTACATGATGTAGGCGAAAATGATGCCCAGCACGCCCGCACCCACTGAGAGGCCGATGAGCATCAGCTCCGTGCCGTGGTCAACCGCGAGGTTGAAGGCGGCGGGGTTGATTTTCTGCGAGTAGGTGAACAGCGGCGCGAGGTAGTTGGAGAGGTAGGCGTTGTCCTCGCCCAGAAAGAAGGGCGCGTTCATGAAACCACCCACGGCCGCCAGAATGGCCAGCACGATGAGCGGCAGCGTCATGGAGGCGGGCGACTCATGCAGGTGCTGGCGCTGCTGCTCGGTGCCCCGGAACTCGCCGAAGAACGTCAGGAACAGCAGGCGGAACATGTAGAACGCCGTCAGGAAAGCCGTAACCAGGCCCACGCCGTAGAGCAGCTTGCTGTGCTGGAAGGTGTGGAGCAGGATTTCATCTTTGGAGAAGAAGCCCGAGAAGGGCGGGATGCCGGAAATGGCCAGGCAGCCCACCAAAAAGGTAATGAACGTAATCGGCAGCGCCTTGCGCAAACCACCCATGCGGCGCATGTCCTGCTCGTTGCTCATGGCATGAATCACGGAGCCCGCGCCCAGGAACATCAGGGCCTTAAAGAACGCGTGGGTGAGCACGTGGAACAGCGAAGTGCTGTAGCCCATCACGCCCAGCGCCAGGAACATATAGCCCAGCTGCGAAACGGTGGAGTAAGCCAGTACCTTTTTGATGTCGTTCTGCGCTAAACCAATGGTGGCCGCGAACAGGGCCGTAGCCGCACCGATGATGGCAATGACCTCCAGCGTGTCGGGGGCCAGGGTGAAGAGCACGTTGGCCCGCAGAATCATGTAGATGCCCGCCGTTACCATCGTTGCGGCGTGGATGAGGGCCGAAACGGGCGTGGGGCCGGCCATGGCGTCGGGCAGCCAGGTGTAGAGCGGCAGCTGCGCCGATTTACCCGTCGCGCCCACGAACAGCAACAGCGTAATGACGGTAACTACTTCCGGGCCGTAGCTGCCGAACTGGCCGAGCGAAGCCTTCTGGAACACCTCGGCAAACTGCACCGACTCAAACGTGAGGTAAATCAGGAAGATGCCGAGCAGGAAGCCCAGGTCGCCGATGCGGTTGATGATGAAGGCCTTCTTGGCGGCGTTGTTGTAGGTCGTGTTCTTGTTCCAGAAACCAATGAGCAGGTAGGAGCAGAGCCCCACGCCTTCCCAGCCGATGAACAGAATCAGGAAGTTGGAGCCGAGCACCAGCACCAGCATCGAGAACACGAACAGGTTCAGGAAGCTGAAAAACTTGCCCACGTTCTCGTCGTGGGCCATGTAGCCGATGCTGTACACGTGAATCAGGAAGCCCACGCCGGTTACCAGCAGCAGCATAATCAGGCTTAGCTGGTCAATCTGGTAGGAAAACGGAATCTGCATCGAGCCCACCGAAATCCAGTCGAACAGCGGCACGGTGTACTGGTACTGAAAGTTCAGGAACAAAAACACCGAAATGGCGAACGAGCCCAGCACGGCGGCCGAGCTAATCAGGCCGGCAACGGTGGCCGACAGCTTGCGGTTGAGCAGGCCATTAATCAGGAATCCCAGAAACGGCAGCAGCGGAATCAGCACGTACAGCAAGGTTGGGTACGGCGCGCCGGCGGCAGGAATAACGGTTTCTTGCATGGTATGGAGGCAGAAGCACAGCTGTCATTCTGAGCGGAGCGAAGGACCTTATCAGGTTGGAACGAAATCGTTCTATAAGTATCCCGACGTGGTAAGGTCCTTCGCTGTGCTCAGGATGACAGGGCAAATCAGAACTTAAGTCGGTTCAACAGATTAACGTCGGTGCTCTGGATGTTGCGATAAATCATCACGATGATGGCCAGGCCCACAGCCACTTCGGCAGCGGCCACGGCCATGATGAAGAACACGAATACCTGCCCGTTGGGGTCGGAGCGGAAGGCCGAAAAGGCCACCAGCAACACGTTCACGGCGTTGAGCATCAGCTCGACACTCATGAAGATGATGATGGCGTTGCGCCGGGTAAGTACGCCGAGCACGCCAATGCTGAAAAGGGCGGTGGCGAAGAAGACGTAGTACTGAAGGGGAACCGTTTGGATAACCTGCGGTATGTTCTGGTCCATGCGGGGGGGCTAACGGCAAGCAAAGGCCCCGGCGGCGAGCCGACCGGGGCAATGGAGGGCAAAGGTATCCTGAAAATCGGAAAAGGCCACTGTTTAGGCGGGTTCTTTGGACTGTTGCACTCTTTGTTATGCGAAGCGGCCCAGAGGAACTGTCCAGGAGTGCAGGTGTATCGGCCGGGCCCCGGTAGTGCGGTTGGCCAGGAAGCCGCCGGCGTACTAGTGCTTATGGCGCGAAACTGTATCTTCGGGCCTCTCTTTCCCGTTTCATTTCCTTATGAGCATCACTATTGGCAGCTTAGCCGAACTCCAGCAGCACGAAGGCCAGGAACTGGGTATCACGCCCTGGCACACCATCACCCAGGAGCAAATCAACCAGTTCGCCGCCGCCACTCTCGACTTCCAGTGGATTCATACCGACCCCACTCGGGCCGCGGCCGAGTCGCCCTTCGGCGGCACCATTGCCCACGGCTACCTCACGCTGTCGTTGCTGCCCTACTTCTGGAACCAGCTGGTGCAGGTAGAAAACCTGAAGATGCAGGTGAACTACGAAATCAGTGAGTTCCGCTTCAACCAGGCCGTGCTCGTGAACACGCCCGTACGCCTGCACGCCACTCTGCTGGCCGTGAAGGATTTGCGCGGTATCGCCAAAGCTAACATCGGCGTGAAAATGGAAATCGAAGGCATCAAGAAGCCCGCCTACACCGGCGTCATCACTTTCCTTTACCACTTCGAGTAGGGCTGGTAGATTGTCAGTATATCCCTAAAAAGCCAGCGCGGCGACTGAATCTTCAGTCGCGCGCTGGCTTTTCTATGAGTCAGAGAGCTTAAAAATTCCGCTCGCCGGTTTCGCGCTTGCCGAGCATTACGGCGCCTACCATGGCTATCAGAAACAGCACCGAGGCCAGTTCGAAGGGCAGCAGGTAATCAGTGTAGAGCTTGAGGCCGAGCTGGTCGACCATGCCGATTTGCGAGTTGAAGGGTGTGCCGGCCGCAACGCCAGTGGGCACGATATCCTTGAGGGCCGCCACCAGAATGAGCAGCAGCGAGCCACCAGCAACAGCGGCGGCCATTTTGGCCAGCGCCGGCTTATGTGGTTCCGTATCTACGTTCAGGTTCAAGAACATAATCACGAACAGGAACAGCACCATGATGGCCCCCGCATACACGATAATGTTCACGGCCGCCACAAACTGCGCGTTCAGCAGCAGGTAATGGCCCGAGAGCGTGAAGAACGTCAGAATCAGGAACAGCACACTGTGCACCGGGTTCTTGGCGAATACCACGCCCAGCGCGCTCAGCAGCGCCACGAACGAAAGAAAGAGGAAGAGAGGATGCATCGGTAGTTGTCAGTTTTTAGTTGTCGGTTGTTAGTGGTGGCTTAGCGGTCAGTAATGGCCCGGACGAGCCAACACGGGCAGCTAATAGCTAACAACTACACAATTCGCGCGCGCAGCGTATCGGCCTGCTCGGGCGTGAGCTGGATGCCACGTACGCTCCGCTCGTCGGGCGAAACGGGCTCCACGAGGCGGTCTTTGCCATACACGAACTCGTCACGCTCATAGCGTGGCGGGGCCATCTTGTCGGCCTGCAGGTAGATGGCGGCTTTGGGGCAGGCTTCCTCGCAGAGGCCGCAGAAGATGCACCGCAACATGTTAATTTCGTAGCTGATGGCGTACTTCTCCTCACGGTAGAGGCCTTCCTCGCCCTTCTTCCGCTCGCCGGCCACCATCGTAATGGCTTCGGCGGGGCAGGATACGGCGCACAGGCCGCAGGCGGTGCACCGCTCCCGGCCCTGCTCGTCGCGCTTGAGCACGTGCAGCCCCCGGAAGAAGGCCGAGAACGGCCGCACCTCCTCGGGGTAGCGCACGGTGGCCTTCTTCATGAAGAAGTGGCGCATCGTGATGCTCAGACCCTGAAAGATGGCCGGCAGGTAGGCCCGCTCAGCCAGCGTCATGGGCTTCTTTTCTAATACCTTGGCTCGGTTGGTGAGTTGCATACTATGGGTCCTTCTGCTGATATGAGCGGGCTCAAGCCAGCAAAGTGAGGGAGTTATTACTTAAATCACCCCAAATAGGATGAGGGCGCCGGTGAGCACGATGTTGAACACGGCCAGCGGGATGAGGATAGTCCAGCCCAAGCGCATAAGCTGGTCGTAGCGGAAGCGCGGCAGGGTCCAGCGAATCCACATGAAGAAGAAGATGAAGGCGAAAATCTTCAGGAACAGGCCCACGGTGCCCAGCAGCGTAATCAGGTTCTGGGCCGAATTCAGCTCCCAGCCCTGGCTGTTGATAAACCAGTCGCGCAGCTCGTACTGGAAGGGGAAGTTGAAGCCGCCGAAGTACAGCACGCTCATCACGGCCGATACCACGAAAATGTTCACGTACTCCGAAAACAGGTACAAACCCAGCTTCATCGACGAGTACTCGGTGTGGTAGCCGCCCACCAGCTCGGTTTCGCACTCGGGCAGGTCGAAGGGCGTGCGGTTGGTTTCGGCAAAGGCGCAGACCAAGAAAATGATAAAGCCCAGCGGCTGTTTCACGATGTTCCACACCTGCCACTCGCCGGCTACCGACTGCTGCAGCGTGATTTCGCGCAGGCTCAGCGTGCCCGAAATCATGAGCACCGCAATCAGCGACATGCCCATAGCCAGCTCGTAGCTGATGTTCTGGGAAGCAGCCCGAACGGCGCCGAGCAGCGAGAACTTGTTGTTGGAGGCCCAGCCACCAATCATCACCCCATACACGCCCAACGACACTACGCCGAAAATCCAGAGCATGCCGATGTTCACCTCAATTCCCTGCAGGAAAAACAGGTTATTACCGAAGCTCATGGTGTTGCCGAATGGAATAACCGCCGACGACATCAGGGCCGTAATCATGGCCAAGCAGGGACCCACCACGAATAGCACCTTGTTGGCGCCGCCGGGGAAGAATTCTTCCTTCGTGAACATCTTCACGGCGTCGGCCAGCGGCTGCAGCAGGCCGTAGGGCCCGGCGCGGTCGGGACCCACACGGTCCTGCAGAAAGGCCGCAATTACGCGCTCCGCGTAGGTGCAGTAGGTCGCAATCAGCAGCGAAAGCGCGAAGACGACGAAGATGACGATGGATTGCCAGCCGAGAGCGGGTAGTTCAATCATTGGTGCTTAGTGCTTAGTTGTAGTGCTTAGGATACTTAATTGTTGATGTTCAGAACGACCTAAGCACTAACAACTAAGCACTAAGCTCTATCCAAGTTTCAGAGGCGGATTCAGTTCCAGTTCGCGCTGGGTGCTGGCGGGTAGGTCGGCAATAACCGACTGGTTGAGCACGGGCAGTTCGTAGTGGTTGGCCGAAATTACGGAAGAACGGTCGATGTGCGCCGGTCCTTCGATGGTCCAGTCAGCCGTTTCCTTCTTCTCGAAGCGGCACTCGTTGCAAATCCACTCCTTCACCTCGCCATATTGGTCCTTGCGGCCCGTGGTGCGTAGCACCTCGTTGCCCTTGTACCAGAGCACCACGTTGCCCGCGCATTTTGGGCAGTCGCGGTGGGCGTTTACGGGCTTCGTGAACCACACACGCTGCTTGAAGCGCCAGGTTTTGTCAGTCAGCGCACCCACTGGGCACACGTCAATCACGTTGCCCGAGAAGTCGTTGTCGATGATATTCTCGATGTAGGTGCCGATTTCGGAGGCGTCGCCGCGGCCCAGCACACCGTGCACCCGGTCGCCCTCGGCAATCTGGTTGGCAACGTACACACAGCGGTAGCACAGGATGCAGCGCGTCATGTGCAGCTGAATCAGCGGGCCAATGTCGATTTTCTCAAACGTGCGGCGCTCTTCCTGGTAGCGCGTGGTGCTCAGGCCGTGCTCGAAGGTGAAGTTCTGCAGGTCGCACTCGCCGGCCTGGTCGCAGACGGGGCAGTCGAGCGGGTGGTTGATGAGCAGCATCTCCACGATGCCCTTGCGGACGTCAAGCACGCTGTCGTTGGTCGTGTTTTCCACCACCATGCCATCCTGCACGGGCGTGATGCACGAGGCCACCAGCTTGGGCATGGGCCGCGGGTCTTTGGCCGAGCCGGCCGCCACCTTTACTAGGCAGGCGCGGCACTTGCCGCCCGAGCCTTTCAGAGGCGTGTAGTAGCACATGGCCGGGGGCACGATGGCCCCGCCAATCTGGCGGGCCGCATTCATAATAGTCGTCCCGTCCGGAACTTCTATCTCGATGCCGTCGAAGGTTATTTTAGCCATTGGTTATTTTGTCATCCTGAGCGGAGCGAAGGACCTTATCACATCCGCACTCCGGTATGTACTAATTCTGAAGAACGCAAAGGTGATAAGATGCTTCGTCCCTCAGCATGACAAGTAAAGTTACGCCGTTACCAGTTTGCCCGGAAATATTGCGCCGGGCTTGGTGGCTTCCTGCGGGTGCGTTACGTGCCATTCGAACTCGTCGCGGAAGTGGCGCACGGCAGCAGCCACGGGCCACGCGGCGGCTTCGCCGAGCGGACAGATGGTGTTGCCCTCAATCTGCTTGGCTACGCTTACCAGCAGGTCGATGTCCTGCATCTGGCCGTGGCCATGTACGAGGCGGTGCAGCACCTTTTCGAGCCAGCCCGTACCCTCGCGGCAGGGGGAGCATTGCCCGCACGACTCATGATGGTAGAAGCGGCTGAAATTCCAGGTGTTGCGCACGATGTTGGTCGTCTCGTCCATGGCAATAAAGCCGCCCGAACCGAGCATAGTGCCCGTAACGAAGCCCCCGTCGCTAAGCGACTCGTAGGTCATCAGGCGGTCTTCGCCAGTCGCGGTTTTGAGGATGAGCTCTTTGGGCAGAATCGGCACCGAAGAGCCACCTGCTACTACCGCCTTCAGGTCGCGACCTTTCCAGATGCCGCCGCAATATTCGTCGGAGTAGATGAACTCCTCGACGGGCAGACCCAGCTCAATTTCGTAGATGCCGGGCTTGTTGAGGTGGCCGCAGGCGGAGAACAGCTTGGTGCCAGTGCTCTTGCCCACGCCGATTTTGGCGTATTCGTCGCCACCCTCGTTCACAATCACCGGCACCGCGGCAATCGACTCAACGTTGTTGACTACCGTAGGACGAGCGTAAAGGCCCTGCACTGCCGGGAATGGCGGTTTGTTACGCGGATTACCACGCTTGCCCTCCAGGCTTTCGAGCAAAGCAGTTTCCTCGCCGCAGATATAAGCGCCGCCACCCGGATGCACATACAGGTCGAGGTCGTAGCCTGAGCCCAGAATGTTCTTGCCCAGGAAACCGGCCGCGTAGGCCTCCGCAATGGCTTTTTCGAGGATGCGCAGCACGTAAAGTAACTCGCCGCGGATGTAGATGTATGAGGTGTTCGCGCCCAGCGCGTACGAGCCCGTAATCATGCCCTCAATCAGCAGATGGGGCAGTTTCGACATCAGCTGGCGGTCCTTGAAGGTGCCCGGCTCCGACTCGTCGGCGTTGCAGACGAGGTAGCGCGGCACACCTTCCGGCTTGGCCAGAAAGCTCCACTTCAGGCCGGTAGGGAAGCCCGCACCGCCGCGCCCTCGCAGGCCCGACTTCTTGACTTCCTCCACTACCTCATCGGGGGTCATGGTCTTGAGGGCCTTCTCCACCGAGCGGTAGCCGCCGTGTTTGCGGTACACGTCGAGCGTGTGAATGCCTTCAACGTTAATATGTTCGGTGAGCAGTTTGCGTCCCATGATGTTCGTGCGATTAGCCGTTGTACTTAGCTTCCAATTGCGTCAAGCGCTGCTCAAAGGTTGCGTTTACCTGCTGCTGCTGTCCTAGTGCTTTGTTAATGGAGTACGTCATGAACTGACGACCTTCTTCACCTTCGCGTCTAACCTCGTTGATAAGCGAAACATTTTCTTGACGGACATCAGTCATCATCGAAGTCATGAACGCCGTATTCTTTTTGTTCTCATCGAGGAGCACATTGAATATAGAGTTCATGTGCTCCTGCTGCTTGGTTACGACAGTCGCAACGCGGTTGAGCGTCTCCTTCATCTCGTGCATCTCAATGAGAATTTCCGAGACAATCAGGGGTAGGTCTTTATTCCGGTCGTCCATGGCAGCATTCTGTTAGTTGTTGGCCAGCGCGTTCGGGAGGCCGTTTTCCTCCCAGGGCAGGGCGGGGCGATGCACCTGGTTGCGCAGCTCGGCGAGCATCGCATCCACGGCTTCGGGCGTGTCAAGCTGCTCGTAGTACTGCTCGCGCACCTGCACGATGGGGGCGAAGCCGCAGGCGGCCAGGCACTCCACTTCCTTGAGCGTAAACAGACCGTCTTCGGAAGCCGGACCGCCTACTTTGGCACCCGTGATACGCTCCAAGTGGGCCGTCAGCTCGTCGGAGCCGCGCAGCATGCAGGGGCCCGTACGGCAGATTTCCAGCACGTGCTTGCCCACCGGCTTGAGGTTGAACATGGTGTAGAATGACGACACCTCGTACACTTCAATCGGTTTGATGCCCAGCACGTCAGCTACCAAGTCCTGCACTTCGGGACTTACCCAGCCACCAAATTCGGCCTGGGCAATGTGCAGCACCGGCAGCATGGCCGACTTGCGGCGGTCGTCGGGGTATTGCTTACAGATGCGCTCAATCTCGGCCTTCGCGGCTTCGGAAAATTGCGGCTTGAGGGCAGTCGATTCCATAACAGTCAATTCAGAAAAACTACGCGTCGAGCTCCCCGGCAATTACGTTCATCGAGCTCAGCGTCACGATGGCGTCGGAGAGGGTCTGGCCGACTACCATTTCGGTGTAGGCCTGGTAGTAGATGAAGCAGGGGCGGCGGAAGTGCAGGCGGTAAGGCGTGCGACCCCCATCGGAAACTAGGTAGAAGCCCAGCTCGCCGTTGCCGCCTTCCACCGAGTGGTAGACTTCGCCCACGGGCGCATCAATCTCGCCCATCACAATCTTGAAGTGATAGATGAGAGCCTCCATGTTCTGGTACACGGCCTGCTTAGGGGGCAGGTAGAAATGGGGCGCATCGGCGTGGTAGGGGCCGGCGGGCAGGTTCTCCAGGGCCTGCTCGATAATGCGCAGACTCTGCCAGATTTCCTCATTGCGCACCATGAACCGGTCGTAGGTGTCGCCCTTAGTGCCCACCGGAATCTCGAAATCGAAATCCTGGTAGCTGGAGTAGGGGTTCATCACCCGCACGTCGTAGTCGACGCCGGCAGCCCGCAGGTTGGGGCCGGTGAAACCGTAATTGAGGGCGCGCTCGGCCGAAATGGCTCCTACGTCCACAATCCGATCCATGAAGATGCGGTTGCGGTTGAACATCGCTTCGAACTCGCGCATCACGGTCGGGAAGGACTTCAGCCAGGCGCGGAGCTTGGTAATGGCAATGTCGGAGAAGTCGCGCTCCATGCCGCCCACGCGGCCCATGTTGGTGGTGAGGCGGGCGCCGCTTACTTCCTCATAAATCTCGTACACCTTCTCCCGCTCGTCCATCAAATACAGGAAGCCGGTGAAAGCACCCGTATCCACGCCCAGAATGCCGTTGCAAATGAGGTGGTCAGTGATGCGGGCCAGCTCCATCAGAATCACCCGGATGTACTGGGCGCGCTTGGGAACTTCCACGCCGAGCAGCTTCTCCACCGTCATGTGCCAGCCCATGTTGTTGATGGGTGACGAACAATAGTTCATCCGGTCGGTGAGGGTCGTAATCTGGTAGAAGGGCCGGCGCTCGGCAATTTTCTCGAAGGCGCGGTGGATATAGCCGATGGTGGGCACACCGGAAATAATCCGCTCGCCATCCATTTGCAGGATATTCTGGAAAATACCGTGCGTGGCCGGGTGCGTCGGGCCCAGGTTAAGGGTCGTCAGCTCCTGGTTGAAGTCGTTGACGGTCGGGGCCAGCGGGTTCAGGTGGGGTTGCTGCTCCCGCGCCGACTCGATTATCTTATGGGTGCCTTCCAGCGTGTCGTTTACTGCCATGTTGATAGTGCTTAGTTGGTAGTGCTTTGTGCTTAGTTATTGAATTCGTTTGATTGAGAGTGTCATTTTCTAAGCACTATCAACCAAGCACTAGGCACTAAAGCCTACCGGCCAAAGAACAGGTCGGTTTTGTCTTCGCGGGTACCGTCTTCGAGAGCGTACTCCTTGCGCATCGGATGGTAGTCCATGTCCTCCACGTTGAGGATGCGCATCAGATTGGGGTGGCCGGGGAAGATGATGCCATAGAAATCGAAGGCCTCGCGCTCCATCCAGTTGGCACACGAGTACAGGTCGGTCAGGGTAGGGGCCACCGGGTCGGCGATGGGGAAGAAGATTTTCAGCCGCAGCCGAATGTTGCGCGTGAGGCTGTGCAGGTGATACACGATGCCCAGTTCGCGGCCTTCCTGCTCGGGCCAGTGGATGCCGCACATGGTGGTCAGGAAGTTGAGCTGCAACTCCTGGTCCTTCTGCAGGCCCGCAATAATGCCGTGAATCTGCTCCCGGGTCGTGGTCGCCGTCAGCAGGCCGTAGGACTCCTCCACATCGGTGAAGGCTGCCTCGCCGAACAAGCGGTGCAGCAGGTCCAGCAGTTGCGCGTTCTGTTGCGCGGCCGGGTCCTTGGCGGCGGCCTGTTCCTGCGCCGGGATAGATTCGTTCTGGTCAGCCATTGGTAGAGCTTAGAGCTTAGATATTAGAGCTTAGATATCGAGAAACCAGAACAATCTAAGTCCTATGCTCTAACATCTAAGCTCTAAAAACAGCTTACTTAATGTTGTACGATGCCAGCAGGGCCTGATATTCGGGCGAGTTGCGGCGGCGGATAGATTCGTTGCGGGCCAAGTCCTGGACGCGCATCAGGCCGTCGATTACCTGCTCGGGGCGGGGCGGACAGCCGGGCACGTACACGTCGACCGGAATAATACGGTCGATACCTTGGAGCACCGAGTAGGTGTCGAAAATGCCGCCCGAGGAGGCGCAGGCGCCCATGGCCAGCACCCAGCGAGGTTCGGCCATCTGCTCGTACACCTGCTTGACGATAGGAGCCATTTTCTTGGCAATCGTGCCCATCACCATCAGCAAATCGGCCTGCCGGGGCGAGAAGGAAGGCCGCTCGGAGCCAAAGCGCGAGATATCGTAGCGGGAACCCATGGTCGCCATGAATTCGATGCCGCAGCAGGAAGTAGCGAAGGGCAGGGGCCAGAGCGAGTTGGCACGGGCCATGCCCACCACTTTTTCCAGCGAGGTGGCGAAGAAGCCCGCGCCTTCTAGGCCGTCGGGCGCATCCACGGTTTTTATTTCGGGAACTCGGGTATCCATGAGCAAGAAAGTCAGAGTAGAAAAAGTGGACTAATTCCACTTAGGGCCAACACCTGGCGGTGGGCAAAAGTTTGGCCTAACGGCTTTCGTTCCAGTCCAGAACGCCCTTTTTAATAACGTACACGAAGCCAGCCATCAGCAGCGTCAGGAACACCAGCATCTGCAAAAAGCCCGTAGTGCCCAACTCCCGGAAGTTCACGGCCCAAGGGTACATGAAGATAACCTCGACGTCGAAAAGCACGAACAGGATGGCCGTGAGGAAGTATTTCACCGAAATCGGGGTGCGGGCGTTACCCACCGATTCGATGCCGCACTCGAAGGCCTCATCCTTCACCACGCTCTTGCGGCGCGGCCCCACCAAGTGCGAGACAATCATGGCGAAGGCCACGAAGGCTATAGCCAGCACGAACTGGACGATGATGGGCAGAAAATCCTGGGGCTGGTATTGAACGGGAACAGCGAGCAGCATGGCAGCAACGGGTAAAAAGGCCGGTTTTCAACGGCATGGGAGGCAAAGGTAGGCCCTTCGCAGTTGGGAACAAAGATGAAAGCGGGCAGGGCTGCCGATGGCCGGTATTTATACCAATCCAAGCATACTGCTGACAACAGGTGATAGCGCTGGAATGACGCCAAAACGGCCGCCCTGGAAGTCCAGGGCGGCGTTTTCAATTCATACTGAGAAGCAACGCTTCGTGCTAGATGCCTTTGTCACGGTTCAGATCTTCGGCCGGGGCGGCTCCCAAAAACGGGTAGCGGTAGTCCACCACGGGTACGAAGGTTTCCTTGATGGTGCGCGGCGACACCCAACGGAGCAGGTTGAGGATGGAGCCGGCCTTGTCGTTGGTGCCGGAAGCGCGGGCGCCTCCGAAAGGCTGCTGGCCCACCACGGCACCAGTGGGCTTGTCGTTGATGTAGAAGTTGCCGGCGGCCTGCACCAGCTTGCGCGTGGCCAGGTCGATGGCGTAGCGGTCCTGCGCGAAAATGGCGCCGGTGAGGGCGTAGGGCGAAGTCTGGTCGACTACCTCCAGGGTTTCCTCGAACTTATCGGCCTCGTATACATACACCGTTACCACCGGCCCGAACAGCTCCTCGCACATCGTTACGTACTTGGGGTCCTTGGTTACGATGACGGTGGGCTCGATGAAGTAACCCTTCGACTTGTCGTAGCCGCCGCCGGCTATGATTTCCACGCTGCTGTCGGCTTTGGCGGTGTCGAGGTACTTGGCCAGCTTATCAAACGACTTCTCGTCGATAACGGCGTTGATGAAGTTGGAGAGGTCCTCCACGTCGCCCATTTTGAACGAGGCGAGGTCTTCCTTCACGTAACCCAGGATTTCGTCGGCCAGGTTCGAAGGCAGGTACACCCGCGAAGCGGCCGAGCACTTCTGGCCCTGATACTCAAATGCACCACGCGAAATACCCACGGCCACCGCCTTCGCTTTGGCCGATTTGTGGGCCACGATGAAGTCTTTGCCGCCGGTTTCGCCCACAATGCGCGGGTAGGTTTTGTACTTGCTGATGTTCTCGCCAATCGTTTTCCAGATGTGCTGGAACACGCCGGTGGAGCCCGTGAAGTGGATGCCCGCGAAGTCGGGGTGCTGGAAAATAACGTTGCCGGCCGTCGGGCCGTCCACGTACACCAGGTTGATGACGCCGTCGGGCACGCCGGCTTCCTTGAACAGCTCCATCAGCACCTGGGCCGAGTAAATCTGGGTGTCGGCGGGCTTCCAGACGATGACGTTGCCGAGCATGGCCGCCGAGGTGGGCAGGTTGCCGGCAATGGCCGTGAAGTTGAAGGGCGTGAGGGCGAAAATGAAGCCTTCGAGCGGGCGGTGCTCCAGGCGGTTCCACATGCCGGGCGACGAGGCGGGCTGCTGCTTGTACAGCTCGCTCATGTAATGCACGTTGAAGCGCAGGAAGTCGATAAACTCGCAGGCGGCGTCAATTTCGGCCTGGAAGGCGTTTTTGCTCTGGCCCAGCATGGTGGCCGCGTTGAGACGGGCGCGGTAGGGACCGGCAAGCAGGTCGGCGGCCTTCAGGAAGATGGCGGCCCGCTGCTCCCAAGGCAATTCAGCCCACTCGGTGCGGGCGGCCAGCGCGGCATCAATGGCCTGCTGTACGTGCGAGGCGTCGCCGCGGTGGAAATGGCCGAGGGTGTGCTTATGGTCATGGGGCGGGCTCATGCGCACAAGCTTGCCCGTGCGTACCTCCTGCCCGCCAATGTGCATGGCAATATCGCGCTCCTGCTGCTTGAACTCCTTGAGCGTCTTGAGCAACTCAATCCGCTCGGGCGAATCGGGCGCGTAGCCCTTTACAGGCTCGTTAATCGGCAGCGGAACGTTAAAAAAGGCGTTGGCCATAGAACGGAGGAGTTTTAAGTGAATGGGTGAATAGAGTGTAAAGGTAAGGCTCTGGGGTTAGTGCGTAAACCGCTTGTCATCCTGAGCGGAGCAAAGGACCTAGGCAGAGGCTGACTCTTGATAGCAGCTTCTCCATAGGTCCTTCGCAAGCTCAGGATGACAGGCGGTTTCAGACTCAACCTGCCGGCTCCAGCACGGCCGGCTCGTTATGGACCGGGGAGTTCACCAGCTTGCTGATGACGTACTCGCGCATCAACTCGGTTGGGTAAGGCTGCAGTAGCGCTTGGTGGTCGACTGCCGAAACATCATCGCTCAGCCAAGCCTGCTCCGCCTCAGGGCCCTGCAAAATCACCGGCATCCGGTGGTGCAAAGGCTGCATCAGGGCGTTGGGCTCGGTGGTGACGATGGTGAACGTGGGCAGGATTTCGCCGGTGGCGCGGTCGAGCCACTCGTCCCAGAGGCCGGCAAAGGCGTAGGGCTGGCCCGATGTGAGCAGGATGCGGTGGGGCGTTTTGGGCGGCAGGCCGTGGGCTTCCTTCTGCTGCCACTCATAGAAGCTGTCGGCCAGCACCAAGCAGCGCCGGCGCTGGAGCGGCTGCCGGAACGAAGGCTTTTCGGCCAGCGTCTCGGCGCGGGCATTGATGGGCTGGGGGCCGCTGGTGCGGTCTTTCACCCAGGCCGGCACCAGTCCCCACTGCATTAGCCGCACCTGCTCGGGCGCAGCATTGGTAATCACGGGCAGATGCTGGGAAGGCGCAGCGTTGTAAGTCGGGGCGAAGTCGTCGGCTATATCAGCGCCAAACCGCTCCTTCATCAAGCCGGCAGGAGAAATCAGGGAGTAGCGTCCGCACATAATCGAAGGGAAGGTAAAACGTGAGGCTCCGTTTTACGCGCCGGGACGGAATGGTGTTATCAACTGCTGAGTTGAGTTGCTAGTTGCCACTCACCTACTGAATAGCCTAGCAACTGGCAACTGACTCACACCCGCGCCAGCAGCTCCCGAACCTGCCGTTCCAGGTCAGTTTTGGAGCCGGTGTTGTGCAGCACGGCATCGAAGTGGGGGTAGTCGTCGAGGGCGGTTTCGCTGGGGTGAGCGTCGTCGCGGGTACCGTCGCCGCGCTGGTGCAGCGGGTCGCCTTCCACGCGCAGCATCAGGCCGCCGCGGCGGCGGATAAGGTCGGCCTCGTTGGGAAAGCGCACGTCGGGAATGAGCGTAAACTGGTCGGTAGGCAGCTTCGAGAAGAACGCCTGAACCCAGATATCGGGCTCCCAGAGGCGCAGCGCCAGGCCCACCTGCTGGAGCATCTCGCCCCGGGTGCGCCCGAAAGAGGGCAGCATTTCGGCCTTGCCAGGTTGCGAAAAGTAGGGCGCCGTGCCCTCGCCGGCCAGCGCCGCGCACACGGCCTTTATGGGTTCGCCCACCGAGCGGATATGCCACTTGCGCTCCGGCTGCAGCTGCTGCATGAGCCGCGCAATAGTATCTTTGCCGCTACCTCGGCGGCCCGAAAAACCGATGAGTTTAATCATGTGGTAAAGGTATACTATCGGCTTATTTGAGTACGTTAGACGCTGCTGCCGGGCTTCTCCGCAGTTAACTCTACTTACTATCCTATGCGGTTATTTCTTCCACTAAGTGCCTTGCTATTGGCCGGTTGCGCGGCTCCTTCGCCGGTGCCCAATGACCAGCGGCCGCACCTTGAAGTAGCGGGCGTGGGCGAGGTTAAGTCCTACCCCGACCAAGCCGAAATAACGGTGGAGGTATCCTTCACTAAGCCCCGCCTGAAAGAATCGGTAGCCGAAGTACAAGCGGTTATCAACGACGTGATGGCCACCATCCAGCCGTTTGTGCGCACCAAGCAGGATATTCGCACCAGCTTCGTTTCGACCAACAAAGAATATACCTACCGCAACGATAAGCAGGTTTTTGACGGCTTCCAGGCTACCCAGTCGCTCACGGTACAGCTCCAGGATCTTACGCGGCTCGAAGCATTTATGGAGAAGCTGCTGGCCACCCGCATCAGCCGAATCAAGCGTCTCTCGTACTCGCATACCCAAGCCGATAGCCTCCAGCAGCAGGCTAACCTGATTGCCCTCCGCAACTCGCTGAAAGCAGCCGATAAGCTCTGCGTGGAGTTGGGCCAGAAGCGCGGCCCGGTACTGCAGGTTGCCGAAATGGGCAGCAGTAGCAGGTCGGAATCCGGTTGGAGCGGCCCGGTAGACATGGAGCTCTATGGCAAAAGCATGGGTGGCCGTAGCTTCAGCTTAACCCCCGAACTGATGACTTTTAGCGGCCAGGTACAGACCAAGGTAGCATTGGAATAGCGCCTACAAAAAGCCCTTCAACTCACTCAGGCAACTGATTTCGTAGGTCACCTGGTTGAAGTGGCGGCGCTTGTCGGGGTTGAAATACACTTGGTCGAGGCCGGCGTTGTAGGCCCCCAGCACGTCGCACTCCAGGTTGTCGCCCACCATCAGGCTTTCGGCGGCAATGGCGCCGGAGCGCTCCAGGGCGTGCTCAAAAATGCGCGTATCGGGCTTGAGGTGGCCGCAGCACTCCGAGGTTACTATCTCCTGGAAATAGTCGGTCAGGTTGGAAGACTGCAGCTTCACGTGCTGCACGTCGCGGAAGCCGTTGGTGATGAGGTGCAGCACGTAGCCCTTGTCGCGCAGGTAGTCCAGTACCTCGTGGGTATGCGGGAACACCGCCGATTTGAGGGGTAGAATATCAGTGAACTGCTCCGACATATCGGCTGGCGAATCGGCCTCCGTGAGCCCCAACTTGCTAAATGTGCGCGGGAACCGGGTAGCCCGCAACTGCTGCTGCCCGATTTTACCGTTCTGGTACAGCCGCCATAGCCCGTGGTTGATATCCGAATACACCCGGATAAATTCCTCGACCGTGAAGGTGCCGTAACGGCTCAGCTCGTGCTCCTCATACAGATGGCGCAGGGTTTGGTCGGCGTTGGTTTCAAAGTCCCACAGCGTGTGGTCGAGGTCAAAGAAAAGGTGGCGGTAGGTTTTCATTTTTCTATTATCAGTAAATCAGACGAACAGCTTCACTTTAAAAGGAAGCCAAACAGCCGGTTCGTCGGCAGCTTCATCAGTGTGAGGTGTTGCTAATTGGCAGTCTTTCTCATTATTGAATAAGCCGTACTCATTTAGCTTAATGCCAAATAAATCGTGGTACTCTTCTTCCAAAATATGATAGGAGGAAGGCTCATAACCACCAAAATCGAAAAGTCCCAACAAGTCAAACCCAATTGTCTGGCCAGCTTCAGGTTCCGGTACTCGTTGCTGCAGGAGCATCGCCAAGTTTGGCCAAGCAGGACCAGTGTGAGTTATAACCTGAGATATAGCCGCTGGGTAGTGAGATTCGTTTAGAAAAATACCCAGAAGCTGCACCTGAGGTAACTCAGATATAAAGCGCTGCTGAAATGCTAAGGCATCTTTCCGGTCAAAGAAAAATCCGGGTGCACCATATTTATTCTGCTCAAACAGCTCTTCTACCCAAGTATGTAACTCGTCTAGTTCTGATTCGGAAATTGACAAGTTTTTGGGAACCTGCCTTTTGCTGTACTCCCAACTGAATCCCCAAATACCAGGATACACATAACTAATGTATGTGCTTACCGACCATACCCGGCTAATGAAAGTATGCCCATTGACCGTGCTACGCTCGTGCTTGGGAATAACTAGGTAATATCCAGCGGTATAGTACATGTTATCCGAGCTGTAACCGTTTCACAACCCGGCCTTCACCCAGATGTTCGCGCACGATTTCGGCGGCGTCGCGAGGGCGCACGTCGCCGTAAGCTACGCCTTCGGGATAGATGATGAGGGCCGCGCCGGGACCCTTTTTGCAGTGTTTGCACAAATCGAGGCAGTTGCAGGTCTGCACCCGCACCTTATGTTTCTCGCCGTCTAGCAGCCGGGTTTTCAAGCCCTGGCTTTTCAGTTCCTGCTTGAGGGCCTTGGCCACGTCGCGGCCTATTTCGTCCTTCTGGGCCACGCATACAAACAGCCGGGCCACTTTGTCAACTGATTTCACGCTTGTTCCTATTGAGAAGTTGATATTGAGTAGTTGGTATTCCAGGGAGACATTAGTGAATAGGACTTCCAGCTCACTACTCAATTCCAACTACTCAGCACTACGAGCCTTGCCAGCGGCGGTTCTGGAGCTTGTACGCGGCCAGCTCGCGGTTCGACCACAGCGTTTGATAGATTTTCTGGTCCTGCGTCAGTTGGGCGTCGCGCTCCATGTAACCGAGCAGCTGGCGCAATAAATCCAGGGCTTCGTCTTTGATGAAGTAGAACACCCAGTTGTCGAGGCGGCGGGAGCTGACGAGGCCGGCGCTGCGCAGGTGGGCCAGCTGGCGCGAGGTTTTGGTCTGGGAGAAGTCGAGCACCTGTTCCAGGTCGGAGATGCACATCTCCTGGTTGCGCCACAGCAAATGCAGGATGCGCACCCGGCTCTCATCGGCCAACGCTCGGAATACTTGCTGGCCAAATGCAACGGTAAAGTGTTTGAGGCGCATCTTTAGGCGAAAGCGGGAGACAAGGGCGGCAACCGAACCCCGGCGCCGGCCCGAATTTAAGCCAAACCCGCCAGCAGCCCCCGAAAGTGCCGTATCTTTGGTATTCCTAATGACTTATCTGCCCGTTGTGATTTCGGTTCGAGTTTCTTTTTTGCTAACGGTGCTGCTGCTGGCCCTGGGCCTGCTGTTGGCGCCCGGCGCGGTGCAAGCCCAGGGCCAGCGGCCGGTAGTGCAGTTCACTGGCATTGTGGCCTCCGGCGACTCGCTGCTGGGTGTGCCCGGCGCGGCCATCTTCGTGCCCAAAGCGGGCCGCGGCACCACCAGCAACGAGTACGGCTACTTCTCGCTGCCCGTACTGGCCGGCGACAGCATCGTGATTCGTAGCCTGGGCTACCGCAACCAATACGTCATCGTGCCCGAAACCTACCCGCGCCTGAGCTACTCGGTGATTGTGCAGCTGCAGGAAGATGCCACAATTCTGCCCGAGGTCCGCATTTTCCCCTACGCCACCGAACGGGCCTTCAAGGAAGCTTTTCTGGCAATGAAGACGCCCTCGGAAAACGACCGCTCGGCTGCCGAAAAGCTTAATGAGCAAACCATGCGCCGCATGTTCAACACGCTGCCCGTTACCAGTATGGGCAATTACCGCCAAACCATGCAGGCCCAGCAGCAGGACCAGCAGCGCCGCATGGGCTTCGGTGCCACGCCGGCTACCAACAACCCGCTGCTCAACCCTTTCAGCTGGCTGCAGCTCATCAAACAGGTGAAAGCCGGCGAGTTCAAGAAGAAGGAAGGCGTGGATTATTAAGGTGGGATGGTGGGAAAAAGACGGGTCATGCGGAGCATGTGGCGAATTGAGCCAGTGTGCGCAGCCGGAGTCGCAGCATCTCTACCGCCATAGTAATCCTGTCGTCGGTACTACTACTACTGCGGTAGAGATGCTGCGACTCCGCTCAGCATGACACGGCCTCATCACCTCCCAACTATAACCCTGCGGGGCATTTCCGGGTAAAGGAAGTGTTTGACCTCACGCATTTTCCTGTTTATGGATACCAACCTGCCGCAAACCACCCAGCCCCGCATCGTTATTATTGGGTGCGGCTTTGCCGGGCTTCGGTTGGCCAAAGATCTGGCAGATCTGCCGGTGCAGGTGGTTGTCATCGACCGTAATAACTATCATAACTTCCAGCCCCTGCTCTATCAGGTGGCTACCGGCGCCCTCGAAGCCGACAGCATCGCCTACCCGATTCGGAAGATTTTTGCCGGCCAGCCCAACTTTTTCTTCCGCATGGCCGATGTAGAGCGGGTAGATCCGGCGCGCAATGTGGTGGAAACCAATATCGGAGAAATCAGCTTCGACCATCTGGTGTTGGCTACCGGCTCGCTTACCAACTTCTTCGGGCTCGACAGCATCGAGCAGAATGCTATGCAGATCAAGAGTGTGCCCAACGCCCTGAACCTGCGTAGCTACCTGTTCCAGAACTTCGAGCAGGCCATCCTGACCGAAGATCCGGCCCAGCGCCAGGCCTTGATGAACGTGGTAGTAGTGGGCGGTGGCCCCACAGGCGTCGAAATATGCGGCTCGCTGGCCGAGATGCGCAAAGACGTGCTGCCCAAAGACTACCCCGAGCTCGACCTCAAGCAGATGGAAATCTACCTCATTGAGGCGGGCGCCGAAGTGCTGGGACCGATGAGCAAGGAGTCGCAGGTGCAGGCCAAGCACTACCTCGAAGATATGGGGATTCACTTGCGCCTCAACACCCACGCCCAGCGCTACGAAAACGGCCGGGTTTATTACTCCGACACCGAATTCATTCGTACCCAGAACCTGATCTGGGCGGCCGGCGTGAACGGGGCGGCCCTCGACGGCCTCCCCGAAAACGTAGTGGCCCGCAACAAGCGCGTGGGCGTGGATACCCAGAACCGGGTGTTGGGCCTGCGCAACGTGTACGCCATCGGCGACGTGGCCAACATGGAAACCACCGAAATGCCCCGCGGCTACCCCATGCTGGCGCCGGTGGCCATTCAGCAGGCCGAGCAGCTGGCCACCAACCTCGGGCGGCTGCTCCAGGGCGAAACTCTGCAACCATTCAAGTACACCAATAAGGGCAGCATGGCCATTGTGGGCCGTAACCGGGCCGTAGTCGATTTGCCTGGCGACCTGCATTTCAGCGGCTTCATGGGCTGGCTAACCTGGCTGTTTGTGCATTTGATGACGCTGGTGGGCTTCCGCAACAAGGCCGTCACGCTCATCAGCTGGGCCATCAGCTACTTCAGCTCCGACAAGGCCCTGCGCCTCATCATCCGCCCCTTCAAACGCCACGATTTCGATGAAGTGACAGGCGTGAGAGCGGCCGAACACAAGGCTGCCACCGCTACTTACATTCCGCCCGTCCCGTCGCCCGAGGCCCCGGTGGTGGGCGGCTAATAGCTACTAGTTGCCTCCATAACAAAGGCCTCTATCCAGTTGGATAGAGCTTTGTTATGGAGGCAAATTCGACTATTGCGCCGGCCGTAGCGCCGCCAGCAGCTCCTGTAGTTGCGCCGTAAGCTTGGCGGGTTCGGTGGTGTCGAGCAGGCGGGCATCGAGGCCCACGCAGGTAGCCCCGGCCGTCTGCCACTCGGCCATGGTTTCCACCGTTGGCTGGATGCCGCCGGTGGCCATAAGGGGGACGTGGGGTAACGGACCGCGCAGAATGGCCAGGTAGGCGGGCGTGAGGTAGGCCGAAGGGTAGAGCTTGACCAGCGTGGCGCCCAGTTGGTGGGCCGCGTACACCTCGTTCAGGGTTTGGGCGCCGGGCAGCCAGGCCAGGTCGTGGCTGCGGCAGATGGCGGCCACTTCGGGGCTGGTGATGGGCTGGATGATGAAGTCGGCGCGGCCTCAATGAAGCGGCCGGCATGTTCGGGGGTGTAGATGGTGCCGGCCCCCAGCAGTAGATCGGGGTATTCGGCCTCGACGAAGCGCTGGAGCCGGGCAAAAATGGCGGGCGCGTCCTCTCCACGGTTGGTAAACTCGAACAGCCGAACCCCGGCCGCGTAGCCGGCCGCCAGCACCGTGCGGGCATACTCCTCGGAAGCGTGGTAGAAAACCGGAATCAGTGGGTGCTGCCGGGCCTGGGCCAACATGTGGGCCGAAGAAAACGAAGCCATAAGCGGTGAGATAGTGATCAGGTGAGATGGGAGGTTTACGTTCCGGCGGCGCGAACGGCGCAATCAAGCCCCCAAAACATCAAACTTGCCACTTCACTGCTAGAGCGCATACTCGCTCAGGGTGCGGCTCACGTCGTAGATAATCTGGTCGCCGCGGAAGCTCTTGGTGATGGGCTCGGCCATGCCACGCACCCAGATTTTCAGGTCCGCATCGAGTTCGAAATGGCCGGTAGTTTCAGTGCTGTACCGCTCGATGCTGCGGTAGGGCACGCTTAGGTATTCGCGTTTCTTGCCCGTTACGCCCTGCTTGTCAATCAGCACCAAGCGTTTGGTGGTGAACACCAGCAGGTCGCGGATAACAATGTAGGATTTGCATACCTGCTCGCCTGGGGCCAGCAGTTGGCTCAGCTCCAGCTGAATGGCATGCGTGTCGGTTTCGGAAGCATTGCCCAGCAGGCCGTCGAGAAGTCCCATGAGTAGTGGTTGAGGAAAAGAATGTTAATACGTGCTGCTGCGTAGCTGATTGTTAGGCATAACTACGAGAAACGTGTTGCGCAATGTTAGGTCCGGGGTTTGCAGCAGATGGAGAATAAACCGGCCCGGGTCTTCGGGGTGGTAGGTCTCCCATCGGAAGTAGATGACACCGCCGGCGGACGATGGTTGAAACGGTAGATTAACTCGCCATAGTCCCGGTCGAAAGTGAGGATGGTCCGATTCAATTGACCAGCCAAGGCCATTACCTCCGTATCTGCTACGCTGGCCGCTGACTCCTGAATGGAATACACATCCAGTCCGGCAGCTCGCAAAAACCGAACACTCGGGTAGGGAAAGTTATCATCGGCCAAAAACCCCATCAGGCAGATTGAGGGACGGCCAGATAGCGGGCATGCTCCTGCACCTCGTAGACATAGGCGAATACGGCCTGTAAATCCTGGCTGGTAATATTGGGGTAGCTTTCCAAGATAGTTGCCTCCGACCAGCCATCAGCCAGCCGGCTCAGTAGTAATTCCACGGCAATGCGGGTGCCTTTGATAACGGGTTTGCCCAGCAACACGGCCGGGTCGGAGTGGATTCGTTCGCGCCAGTTCATAATCGGATGGGGGGCGGGCTGGTGAATAGGGAAGTTACGAAAAGAGCCGGACTACTAAGTAGCCCGGCTCTTCTGCCTTCATCTGGCTAAACGATTAATCCGTGCCGCCGCCCGTCGATGCCGGGGTGGTCAGCGGCTTCTGCTCCTTCTGCTGCAGTGCCGACTGCTGCATGGGGTTCGGGGCCGCGCGCTGCTGGTACTCGTACAGCTCGAAGCGCGAAGGCGCGGCCTGCTGGGGCCAGGCGTTGTTGCTCAGGTCGGTGTCGGCGGTCTGCTGGTAGGGGTCGATTACGAAGCTGGCTACCGGCTTCTCGGTCACGAATACCTTGCTGACCTCGGCGTTGTTCTTGCGCCAGATTTCGGCCGGAATCTGCTGAATTTCCTTCTGGCCGTCGGCGTAAGTGAGCTGCATGATGACGGGCATCGTGAGGCCGCCCAGGTTTTTGAGGCTCACCTCGTACACGTTCAGGCCGCTGCCCAGGCGCTGCTGCTGCTCGGGGCTGAGGGTTTTAAGCAGCTGCTGGTAGCGCTGCTGGTCGGCGGGTGTGGCGGCCAGCGGGTCGTACTGGTTGTAAAAGTCCTTAAGCTCCGGCTTCTCGTCAACCAGCGTTTTGGTAATGGCCGTCTGGTTGCGCTGCTGCGAGATGGTGCGGGGCGCTTTGTCCTTCAGCTCACGCTGGCGGGCGTTTTCAACGTCCGGGTTCTGCGAGTTGATGTTGTACTGCTTCACGCCGGCAATGGCCAGGTCGGTGCGGTCGGTGGTGTAGAACCAACCGCGCCAGAACCAGTCGAGGTCCACGGCCGAGGCGTCTTCCATCGTGCGGAAGAAGTCGGCGGGCGTGGGGTGCTTGTAGGCCCAGCGGCGCGCGTATTCCTTGAAGGCGTAGTCGAACAGCTCGCGGCCCATAATCGTCTCGCGCAGGATGTTGAGGCCGATGGCGGGCTTGCCGTAGGCATTGTTGCCGAACTGCAGTACCGACTCCGAGTTGGTCATAATCGGGGTTTGCAGGCTCTTATCGGTCCGCATGTAGGGTACAATCTGGGCTGCGTCGCCGCGGCGCGAGGGATAGTCCCGCTCCCACTCCTGCTCGGCCAGATACTGCACGAACGAGTTCAGGCCCTCATCCATCCAGGTCCACTGCCGCTCATCCGAGTTCACAATCATCGGAAAGAAGTTATGACCCACCTCGTGGATAATCACCGAAATCATCCCGTATTTCCGGTCGGCCGAGTAGGTGCCGTCCTTCTCGGGGCGGCCGCCATTGAAGCTCAGCATCGGGTACTCCATGCCACCCACCGGCCCGTGCACCGAAATGGCCACCGGGTACTCGTAGGGGATGGTGTACTTGGAATATACCTTGATGGTGTGGGCTATTACTTCGGTCGAATACTTGCCCCAGAGCGGGTTGCCCTCCTTGGGGTAGTAGCTCATGCACATGACGTTTTTGCCGCCCTGCTTGATGCCCATGGCATCCCAGATAAACTTGCGCGACGAGGCCCAGGCGAAGTCGCGAACGTCCTTAGCGGCGTAGGTCCAGGTTTTGGTGCCTTTGGCGCGGGTCTGCTCGGCCTTCTCCGCCTCCTGCGGCGACACAATCAGGACCGGGCTTTTGGCCCCCTGGGCCTGCACCAGCCGCTGGCGCTGGGCGCTGGTCAGCACGTCGTTGGGATTCTGCAGCACGCCGGTCGAGCCTACTACATGGTCAGCGGGAGCCGTGATGCTCACCCGGTAGTCGCCAAAGGGCAGGGCGAACTCGCCGTTGCCCAGAAACTGCTTGTGCTGCCAGCCCTGGTTGTCGGAGTACACCGCCATGCGGGGGTAGAACTGCGCAATTTCGTAGAGGTAGTTCTTATCCTCGGGGAAAAACTCGTAGCCGCTGCGCTGATTGATTTTGAGCTGGTCGTTGATGTTGTAGCGCCAGCTGATGCTGAACGTAACAGCCTGCTTGGGCCGCAGCGGCGTGGGCAAATCCACCCGCATCATGGTGTGGTTGATGACGTAGGGCAGGGCTTTACCGCCCTTCAACTTCACCTCACCAATCTTGAAACCGCCGTCAAACCCGTCGCGCTGCAGGTAGTCCATCGCCTGGAAGGGCATCCGGGGCTGGATTTCGCCGACTTGGGTAGACGTAGTGATGGAGTTTTTGTCGAGGATGTTCTGGTCGAGCTGCACCCAGAGGTAGGTGAGCACGTCGGGCGAGAGGTTGGTGTAGGTGATGTCCTCGTCGCCGGTAATGGACTGCTTCTCGTCGTCGAGCCGCACGCGGATGTTGTAGTCGGCGCGCTGCTGCCAGTAGTCGGTGCCGGGCGCGCCCGAGGCTGTGCGGTAGGCATTGGGCGTGGGCAGCAGCGTTTCGAGCTGGGCAAATTTATCGGTCCCGGAGTTGGTGTTCTGCGCGGCCGAGGGCAGGGCCAGCAGCACCGCCAGCCCGGCGGCCAGTAGCGTAGGTTTCAGCATAAAAAGCAGGTGGGGGTTTGAGGGAGAAAGTTAGGGAGTTTTTGGGTTAGATGAATGGTAAAGGGTTTTTACAACGCTGTAGGGGCAGGGCTTGCCCCCGCCCGCCGTTGAACGAAACCTATTTGCACCGTTCAATGGCGCTGTAGGGGCGGGGGCAAGCCCCGCCCCTACAGCGCCATTGACTTTTTCACCCAATCAACAGCACCAGCGCAATGCCCAGCGCCGCGCCGCTGCTCACCAGCAGCCAGTCGCGCCGGGCCACGCCCAGCCCCCGGATAAGGCCGTAGCCCAGCGCCAGAATCAGCCCCACAATCAGCAGTTGGCCCAACTCGACGCCCACATTGAAGCTGAACAGCTCCAGCACCGGCCGGCGCTGCTGACCCAGCAGTTCGCGTAGGTAGCTCGAAAAGCCCAGCCCATGAATCAGGCCGAAGCCCACGGCCAGCAGGTTGGGCACCGCCAGCAGCAGCGGCCCGTTGGCAGTAGCAGCGGCCGCATCGTCGCGGCGTAGTGCGGCGCGGCCGGCGCGGGCCAGGTTCAGTAGGCTGGTGAGGATAATGGTGACCGGAATCAGCCGCTCAATCAGCTGGGGCGAGTAGCCTACCACGTCGAGTGTGGCCAGGGCCAGCGTGAGCGAGTGACCCACCGTGAAGCTCGTGACCAGCACCACCACCCGCCGCCAGTCGCGCAGCACGTAGGGCGCGCATAGGGCCAGCAGGAAAACCAGGTGGTCGTAGGCCCGCAGGTTGAAGATGTGGAAGAAGCCGAGCTGGAGGTAGGTAGTAAAAACGGACATGCGGGCACCGGGAGCAATGAGCGGGCAAATATGCGAAACCCAGCCCGACATAGCTTGGCGCTAAAAAAAAGGAGCCTGCCGACAGATGTCGGCAGGCTCCTTACTCTAGCTGGAAAACGGTTCCGGCTATTGCTTCACAATACGACGTACATCGAGGCCGCCTTCGGTGCGGGCTTTCAGTACATACACGCCATTGGGCAGCTGGCTCAAATCGAGCGGCTGCTCCAGGCGGCCGGCGGGCACCGAAAGGGTGCGCACCAGCTGGCCCACGGCGTTGTACACGCTCAGCTCAACAGCTTTGCTGTAGCCACCCAATTTCACCGTCAGCAGGCCGTCGGTGGTAGGGTTGGGGTAGAGCTGCAGCGAAGAGCCGGCCAGCGGCTGGCTGCTCGACGTGATGACGAGCGGGGCCGAAGGCAGCGAGGTGCAGCCGGTCGCGTTGGTCGTCGTTACGGTGTAAGAGCCCAGCTGAGCCGCCGAGTTCACCACGTAGGTTGGGTTGGTAGCGCCGGCAATGGCAGTACCGTTCAGCAACCACTGGTTGCCGGTGGCCGCGCTGCTGGTGAGCGTGGTAACGGGGCCGTTGTACTGCACCGTAACCGTCGGCTGGGCCGGGCGAGCGTTGATGGTGACGCTGAACGTAGCCGTAACCGCCGCACAGGCCCCCATAGCGGCAACAGTGTTGGTTACCACGTAGGTACCGGCCGTGCTGGTCGTCAGGTTGATAACGCCGGTAGCGCTGATAACCAGACCCGTCGTGCTGCTGAACGTGCCGGCCGAAGCGCCGGTAGCCAGCACCGGGCTAGGGTTGGTGGCGCCCACGCAGTAGCTGGCGCTGGCGTAGCTGAAGCCGGCGGTGGCCGGAGCAGTAATGGTTACGCTGAACGTGGCCGTAACCGTGGCGCAGCTACCCGAGGCGGCTATGGTGTTGGTTACCACATACGTGCCGGGCGTGCTCGTGCCGGGCGTGATGGCGCCGGCAGCGTCAATTGTCAGACCCGTGGTGCTGCTGAACGTGCCAGCTGAAGCGCCCGAAGCCAGAGTAGGCGTTACGGTGCCGGTAGCCGAGGTGCAGAAGCTGGTAGCCGCGTAGCTGAAGCCGGCGGTAGCCGGGGCCGTGATGGTTACGCTGAACGTGGCCGTGGCCGCTGCGCAGCCGCCGGAAGCCGCTACGGTATTCGTTACCACATACGTACCAGCGGTGCTGGTGCCGGGCGTAATAGCGCCGGTGGTAGCGTCAATGCTCAGGCCCGTGGTGCTGCTGAACGTGCCAGCCGTGGCGCCAGCCATCAGAACCGGGGTTACCGTGCCAGTGGCCGAAGTGCAGAGCGAAGCACTGGCGTAGCTGAAGCCAGCCGTAGCCGGAGCAGTAATGGTTACGCTAAACGTAGCCGTAACGGCGGCGCAGGCGCCGCTGGCGGCTACCGTGTTCGTTACCACATACGTACCAGCGGTGCTGGTGCCGGGCGTAATGGCGCCGGTGGTAGCGTCAATGCTCAGACCTGCGGTGCTTGAGAAGGTGCCGGCCGTAGCGCCCGTCGCCAGAGTAGGCATTACGGTGCCGGTGGTCGAGCTGCAGTAAGTGGCGCTGGCGTAGCTGAAGCCAGCCGTGGCCGGAGCAGTAATGGTTACGCTAAACGTAGCCGACGAGGGGCAGGGGCCGCCTACGCTGTAGGTTACCACGTAAGTGCCGGTCGTGCTGGCCGTCAGGTTGATGGCGCCGGTGGCGGCATCAATTGCCAGGCCCGTAGTGCTGCTGAACGTACCGCCGGCCGTACCCGTGATAGTGGGCGTAGGGTTGGTGCCGCTCTGGCAGAATGTGGCGGCGGCGTACGTGAACGTGGCCGTGGTGGCCGGGTTCACGGTTACCGTTACCGGAGCCGAGTACACCGTGCGGCCATCAGCCGTCGTGAGTACCGCCCGGAAGGTGGTCGTAACGGTCAGGTTGGTGAAGGTGTACGTCGAGCCGGTGTTGGTGCCGGCTACGGCTGCAAAGCCGCTGCCGGTGTTAGCCTCGTAACCCGTTACGGTGCCGGTATTGCCGGTCAGCGTGAGCGTGCCGGTGTTCGAGTCGGCGCACACAACGGCTACCGACGAGGCCAGTGTACCGCCCTCAGTGTTGGCCAGCGCGAAGAAATCGTTGCCAGGTGTGAGGTCCTGGGTCGAAACGATACCGGTAGTTGGAGTGGCAATGGCCGCGCCGCCAAGGCTGGCGTAGCTGCCGCTGGCCGTAGCCGCCTGGGCCACAACGGCCGTGGCGGGGTCACCGAGCACGTCATCTGCGCCGTAGCTGAGCTGCACGCGTGCCGTGGCCGGCAGGGCGGCCGAGTTTTCGAGGCGCACGTAGCGCGTGGGGTTCAGGCCCGAAAGTCCGCCCGAAAGCATACCGCCCGTGGTAGCCTTTACAACCGTAGCCGTAAACAGCTGGTCGGTAGCAGTCGTAATACCAGTTACCACTACCGGCCGCCAGCCGGCAGCGTCGCCCACGGCAAAAACACGTCTTGCGGGCGTGGCACTGTTCACGATGATGCCCAACGGACCGTTCACGTAGCTCGTGGCCGACCCGGTTGGAATAACCGGTGCGAATGGTCCGATAATCACCCGGTTAGCTGCCGAAGTTGTTAGAACGCCATTGGTAAGAAGCAGGGAAGCATTGGAAACGCCTGGAATCAACAGGTTGCCCCCGGACAGGGTTACACCTGCCGGGTTGGCAATGTTTACCACATCTACCAAACGGTTGGCTGGAATCTCAAAGCCCGTAGTACGGTTAGTCGTTTCCGGTGCGTAAGTCAACTGCAGGGCCCCATTGCCAATGTTGAACGTAGGAGCTGAGGTGAAGGAACCGCTGGGGCCTGGATTGCTACCTACCCCTATCTGAATCACAAAGAAGATCGGTGATGCGTCTCCTACTGTCAGGTTGGTTGTGCCATTGAGGTTACCAGTGAACATGTTCACGCGGTAAGCCACGACGGGTACGTTCAGCGTAACGCCGCCCCCATTGTTATCCACCGTCAGGGTGCGGAGGGGCGTGAATGTACCCGTACCAGTCAGGGTCTGCGGGGCACTGCCCGCAAAGTAGAGGTTGCTGTTAGTAGCCGAGGCCGTTAGGGTGCCGTTGTTGGTCAGGGAAGAGCCGTAAGCCAGTAACGTCTGACCATTGAGGTTCAGGCCGGCCTCACTGCTGATGAGGATTGAACCGAGTACATCTGCACGAGACTGCAACACTGCCGATTTTGGATTGGTCGTGTTGTCAATCGTCAGGTTAGGGAAAACACCCCGGATGCGGAAATCGAAGTTGGTCGCCGTTGCCGCCGTGCCCACATTCACCGTGCCGCCCGAGAAATTATAAGAACCCGCTACGTTGTAGTCGAGCGGTGTAGTTGCCGTGCTGCGCTGCACCAGGTTGATGGTGCCGCCCGACACAACGCTGCTACCGTTGATGCCGAAGGAAGGAGCACCACCCGCATTGCCCACATTGGCCACGTTGATAGTACCGCCGCTGAGCGTGAAAGTAGTGGCAAAGAAAACAGTGCTCGAAGTATAGGACGTAACTCGGCCGGCCGAAGTCAGCGTGCCGCCCTCAACCGTCAGGACCGAGCCAGTGCTCAGCAACAGCGAGTTGCCGGCCGCCGTGCCCACATTGTAGGTGCCAGCAGAGAGGCGAACCAGACCGTTGGTGGTAGCCGTACCGTTTTGGGCAACTACTGTGAAGTTCGGGTTGTTCAGCCAGAAACCTCCCGTAGCCGGAATAGCATAAGATGCCGCGTTGCCAAATACCTTATTGCTGATGGTGGCCGAGCCCGAAATCTTCAGCGTGCCGGTCATGTCATCAGCGGGCGTGGCACCCGTAGTGCGCGTGAGCAGGAAACCGTCGTTGCTGCTTGCGCTGCCCTTCACCGACAGCGTCGGCAGGTTCATCTCCACCACATCGGCCTGCGCTGCTTTGGCTAGGGTAAGAGTCTGCAGGTCGGTCGTGCCGCTGCCGCCGAGCGTGGCATTGCCCGCCCCAACAAAGCGCAGGTCGGAACCGATAACGGGCGTGGCGCTCAAGTCGAGGGTGCCGTTGTTGGTTACGCTGCCGCCCACTGCCAGGCTGTAGCCTGTGGTGGCGGAGTTAAGCAGCGAGCCACCGGCTGCCACCGTGAGCGAGGCCGCACTGGCCGCCACGTCGAGCGTTACAGTAGCACCACCCACAATGGTTACGTCATCGGTTGCCGTTGGCACCGCGCCGCCGACCCAAGAGGCGGGGTCGCTCCAATTACCGCCCGTGGCGGTAGAGGAAACGGCGGCTAGCACGCCACGCCGGGTAGCGCGTGGCGTGGTGGGAGGCGTTGCTGGCTGGGGCGTAGCTGCGGCCAGCCGCGTGGCGCGGGTAGCCAACTCAACTGTTTTCAGCAGCGGCCGCTGCTGGGCCGTGGTAGTCAGGGCCGGTAGCAGGCCCAGCGTCAGTAGCAGCGCCGGCCGCCAGCCCGTCAGGAGCCGGCTGGTTGTGGTCGCCACCGTGGTAAGTAAGGTTTCTGTCATGTGGATAAATAAGAAAGTGGAAAAGAAAAACAGCCGGCGGCCAACTGGCAGCCGGTAAGCTATGGCCGACCCACGCAGCGCCGCCCGGCAGATGACGGGCATCTGTGGTGGAGCCGTTTGTGGCCAGGTTGATTTGTGGGGAGAGACGGAGTAGTGGGTAGCTATTGAATTACACCGAGTTAACTAGGCATAAGTTGTATTAATAGTAGCGTAAGATTGCCCAATATCCGGATTATAATGTGTTCGACAAGCGTAGATTCTGGATTGATCAGGTATTTTTTTTGACCCTACTGAAATTACTCCGGTCAGCTTCGTCGCCAAACTATTGAAACCAGCTGTAAAGGCCAGTTAACCGCTGTAACCCGTTGTCCTGCCGGCGCCCGTTGCTGCCGGCCACGTGGGCGTTATGCCGCGTTACCGCCCCGGTCGGTACCCCAATCACCCCCAACCGAAGGGGCCGCCAGCCATGGCGCGGAAGAGATGCGCCGTGGCTGGTCCTGCGCACAGCACAGCTACTCTGATACACCAGCCATAATAGAACATTTAGAAGGCCCGGGCTATGAGGATAAGTCCTATATTGCGCCGGTTTTTTACTATCCTTCTTAACTCTGCGCTGTTTCGCTTACTCAGTTTAGGACTCCTGCTAAGTCTCGGTTGCCTGACTGCCACGGCCCAGGATTTCCACAGCCCAGACGATGCGAATTTCAAACAGAAGCTGCGCAGTCGGTATCTGCACAACGATACGGCCCAGGCCATCATCAACCTCTTCTACGGCAAGCGGCAGGCCGGCGGGGCCAGCTGGATCCTCAGTAGTGCGCTGGCCGCCACCCGGATTGCCACTGCCAGCGGGCACACGCTGGGCCGCGGCCCCTACGCCGTGCAGCAGGAAGGCCCGGGCCCGGGCCCGGGCCTGGGCGGGGCGTTGCTGGCCGCGGCCCCATTCGTGGGTTACGGGGCTACCAAGCTGGCCGTGTTCAGCAACCGCAAGCTCGAACAGGTATTGGCCGGCTACGCGGCCGGCCAATACCTGCCGGCCCCGCTGCGCCGCAAGCTGAAACACCGCTTTTTCAACCAATCCATTATGCCCTACGTGCCCGTTCAGGCCGTTCCAACCCGCTAAATCATGCGTTTTTTTCTGTTGCTGCTGGTACTGGCGGGCTGGAGCCACTTTAGCTCCGCCCAAAGTATTCCTGCCCGAAACATGCCCGCCCCCGAGCCGGCTCCGGCCGCGTTGGCTGCCGCCGCCCCCGACTCGGGCGCCGTGCTGGTTTTCAACGGCTGGTATTTGCCCCGCTACGCGCTCCGCGCCGGTGTGGCCGATTCTACCGGGGCGCTACTGAGCCTGTTTCGGAAGCGCCGTTATGCCGGCTGGCTCTACGCTGTGCCATTGATTGCGGGCCTGTCGCTCGCCCTTCCACTTTCCTCAACCGACCGCTACGGCCAGACCAACGTGGCGGACGAGGCCATTTCGCCGCCGCTGGGCATTGCTGTTCTGGCCGGTACGGTAGCCGGCTTCATTGCCCACGCCACCAAGTTCAACAAAGGCCATTTGCTTTCTGTCGATAGGGCGTATGCCGCCGGCCAGCCTATTCCGGCCAAGTATCGCAGCCAGCTAAATAACAGCCATTTTGCCGAAGCAGCCTACATCCGCGAGGCCCTGCGCCAGCAGATGGAGCGCGAGCAACTTGTGCGCCCGTAAGCGCCGGAGTTGACGGTTGCTTTGGCCACCAGCGGCGTTTTGTATAACTAATAGATTACTTTGGAGTTGCTAACCCACTGGCCTTCGCCATCCGGCAGCACGTAAGGCAACTCCTATGGACACTTTAGTTATCCTCGCGCAGCTCATTATTGCGGCCTCCATCGTTATCGTGTGGGTGTTCCGCTTCGATAATATCGTGCTCGAGTTCAAGCAATACGGCTTGCCCGATTTGGTGCGCAACATGGTTGGCGCCGCTAAAATTGCCCTGGCTACGCTGCTGGTTGCGGGCATCTGGTACCCACAACTGGTGCTGGTGCCGGCCCTGCTGATGGCCCTGCTGATGGTGGGCGCGCAGCTGGCCCACATCAAAGTGCGCAACCCATTCATCAAGTACGTGCCCTCGTTTCTGCTGCTGCTATTGTCGCTTTTCGTAGCCGCCGCGCATGCCGGTCTGATTGGCGCATGAGCAAATTCACGGTTCTGCTCATCTGGCTCTCCAGCTTATCCTTCCTGGGCTACGGAATAGGCTACTTCATTTCCCCGAAGCTTCAGGAAGAATTCAAACGCTTCGGTCTGGCCAAGTTCGGCCCGCTGACGGGGGCGCTGGAAATACTGGGGGCCGTTGGGCTTCTGGTAGGCCTTTGGGTGCCGCTGATTCTGCTGCTGGCCTCCGGGGGCCTGACGCTGCTGATGCTGCTGGGCTTTGGGGTTCGGCTGAAGATAAAGGACGGCTTCTGGGCCTCGCTGCCGTCGTTCCTGTTTATGCTGCTGAATGCCTACATCTTCTACGAGGTGCTACAGGTATACCTGTAGGCCCCGTTAGCAGCAGCCGCTTAAGTCCCGGCAAAGCGCTGCTTCATTGCCACGCCAAGCGCTGTGCTTTGGGCCTTGGCTACTACCAACTGTTACACCCGGTTTATCCGCTCAGCCGCGCCCGTTGTAGCGCATACCGAGTGTATGGAAGTAATATATAAGCGTTCAGGCTAAAAAAACGCCCCACCGGCACAATGCCAGCGGGGCGTATGGCAAACCGCGGCGAAATAGCCTGGTAGCGTTACAGCACCAGGGCGCCGGCATCGTTGTGGCGCGTAATGGCGGTCGGGCTCACCGGGCCAACGGCGAAGCCGCGTTCTGGTAATTAGGGTACAAGTGAGTAACCCAAAAATCTTGCTTCTAGCGGAACAGGTATCTTCGCCCGCCTCCCATACTACTTCGCTTTCTATGCTTAAAACCCAATTCAATTTTGCATGCTTTTTCAGCCTGACGCTGCTGCTACTCCTTGGCACCAACGCGGCAGCGCAAGACTACCCCTCACCTGCTACGCGCATACCCTACGTATCCCTGGATTCGCCGGCCAGTTTCACCCGGGCGGATACTGCCCGTGCCATCCGCCGATTATTTAAGAGCCGGCGTGGAGGCGGCGCTGGGTGGCTGGGGCTGGGTGCGGCCAGCGTATTAGCCTCGACCTTGCCGGCCCAGCAGTCTACCAGCGCTGGCGTGTGGACGCCTGGTGTAGTGGCGGGCTCGGTTTTTACGCTTATCGGGTTGAACAAACGCATTCAATTCCGGCCCGAAAACGAGCGGCAGATACTGCGTGAGCTGGCAGTTACCGGCCGGCTCGCGCCGAATGTATCGCGCCGTCTGCGGGGTAGCTTCAAAGTTACCAAAGGGGCTGCTTCCGACTATAACCCATTGCTGGCAGAAGGTATAGCACCCGAAAGCATGCCTGCCCTTGTTAGTCCCGTCCAGGCGCAGGCAGTAGCCCCCAGTAGCTCAACGCTTCCTCTTGACACCACTCAGATTCCGGCTGCAATTCCCCAACAATTGGGCGCTGCCCGTAGTCCTGCGCAGGTGCAAGAAATGGCTTATTCCGATACGCTACGGGCAGTTTCCCGGCTGTTTGAGCGCCGCCGTCGGGGCGGCGGAGTGTGGGCCGGGGGCGGATTGAGTAGCGCCCTGGTACTAGCCATCAACCTAGTCAGCCCTAACGCAGACGCGGCTCAGTAAGCGCCGGCGGCTTAGCGATACTAGTGGGAACGTTCGTTGCTGCTCCGGTTGCCATCGGCATTGCGAATTTTAGCGCCTACAACACCCAGCGTCAGGAAGAGGTAGAACGGAACTACCGCGCTGGCCAGCCGTTGCCAAAGAAAATCCGGGATAGACTAAAAAAGAAGGACTTACAACCATACGATTGAACAGGAAGCCCCGCCGGCACAACGCCGACGGGGCTTCCTGTTTCCAATTCCACTACGGCGTCTTTGCTCACCTGGCCGCTGGAGCACGCGCTGAGCGGGCGGGCGCCGAACTGCGGATAGAACCCGGCTTCGCCCAGGTAATCGAGCACCTCGGTGGTGGCTTCGAGGCGCTGCTGAATGTGCTTGAATGAGATGTTTTAGGGCGCGTTGTTCAAACCATCTAGCATTTGAGCCACCGTTTCTGCCAACGGGTCAATCAGCTCTTGCAGCACTATCCAAACAAACTCAAAATCTGTATCGAAATAATGGTGCGTCAGCTTATCGCGCATTCTGGCAATGTTGCGCCATTGAATCTGTGGGTAGGCTTCGCGCCATTCAACCGGCAGATTCTTGGTGGCCTCGCCGATAATTTCGATGCTTTTTACCACGGCGCGGCGCATTACCTCATCCGTTACCAAGTCAGCTACATCCAGCAACTTGCTCCGGCAAGCTTGCAGAAAGCGAATCTCGTCCCGGATGTGCAGTAGCCGGTTAAGCGGCAGCGGAGATGACATATTCTGTTGTCTGAAGAATGTGCGGGCCGATATATTTTGATAGGCCGGGCTCCGTTAGCAGTTCAACATCGCGCCCCAACAGACTTTCCAGGAAGTCGAGGACCTCAAAAAAGCCCTGAAATGTCTTCCGGCCCTCCGCGAAATCCACCAGCAAATCCACGTCGCTCTCCGGTCCGGCCTCGTCGCGTACAAACGAACCGAACAAGCCCAGGCGGGCCACACCCAGCGCCCGCAGCTGCTCGCGCTGCTGCTGCAGACGGGCTATTACTTCGGCTTTATTTTGAACGGGTGTATTCATAAGCCAAGTTTACGCAAAAAAGCCCCGCCGGCACAACGCCAGCGGGGCTCCTCGTTCCCAATAAACCCAACTACTCCACGGCGGGCATCTCCACGTTGTTGAAGCGGATACCACCGCCTTCGAGCACGGCCTCCACTACGGCGTCCTTGCTGACCTGGCCGCTTAGAATCTCCTTGCTTAGCTCGTTGAGCACCTGCCGCTGGAGCACGCGCTTGAGCGGGCGGGCACCGAATTGTGGGTCGAACCCGGCCTCGCCCAGGTAATCGAGCACCTCGGTGGTGGCTTCGAGGCGGATGCCGGCTTCTTCGAGGCGCTGCTGAATCTGCTTGAACTGGATGTTCACGATTTGGCGGATTTCACGGCGGCTCAGGGGCTGGAACATCACGATTTCGTCGATGCGGTTGAGAAACTCGGGGCGCATGTGCTCCCGCAGGCGCTCCACCACCTCGTCGCGGGTGCGGTCGATGATGGCTTCTACTTCCGCGGGGTCGTGGTCGGCCAGGTGCTTGAAGTTGCGCTGGATGATGTCGGCCCCGGTGTTGGAGGTCATGATGATAAGCGTGTTCTTGAAGTTGGCCACCCGCCCTTTGTTGTCGGTGAGGCGGCCGTCGTCGAGCACCTGCAGCAGGATGTTGAACACGTCGGGGTGGGCCTTCTCAATTTCGTCGAGCAGAATGACTGAGTACGGCTTGCGGCGCACGGCTTCCGTGAGCTGGCCGCCCTCGTCGTAGCCCACGTAGCCGGGAGGTGCCCCGATGAGGCGCGACACGGCGTGGCGCTCCTGGTACTCGCTCATATCGATGCGGACCAGCGAGTTTTCGTCGTTGAACAGGTACTCGGCCAGGGCCTTGGCCAACTCAGTTTTACCCACGCCGGTGGTGCCCAGGAAAATAAACGAGCCGATGGGCCGCTTGGGGTCCTGGAGGCCGGCGCGGGAGCGGCGCACGGCATCCGAAATGGCGGCAATGGCCTCCGATTGGCCCGCCACGCGCTTGCCTAATTCCTGCTCCAGGTTCAGCAGCTTTTCCCGGTCGCTGGCCAGCATCTTGCTCACCGGAATGCCAGTCCACTTGGCTACTACCTCGGCAATATCCTCGCTGGTCACTACTTCCTGCAGCATGGTGCCGCCGTCCTTGTTGGCGGCGGCCTCGTCCTGCAGGGTTTTCAGGCGGGCTTCGGCTTCCTGAATTTTGCCGTAGCGCAACTCGGCCACCCGGCCGTAGTCGCCCTGGCGCTCGGACTGGTCGGCTTCCAGCTTGAACCGCTCGATGTTCTCCTTCTCGGTCTGGATGTTGGTGAGCACCGACTTCTCCGACTCCCAGCGGGCCCGCAGCGAGTCGCGCTGCTCGCTCAGGTCGGCCAGCTCGCGGTTGAGCACGGCTTCCCGGTCGTGGTTTTCTTCGCGCCGGATGGCCTCGCGCTCAATTTCGAGCTGCATAATGCGGCGCTGCACCTCGTCGAGCTCCACCGGCATCGAGTTCAACTCGATGCGCAGCTTGGCCGCCGCCTCGTCCATCAGGTCGATGGCTTTGTCGGGCAGGAAGCGGTCGGTGATGTAGCGGTTACTCAGCTCCACGGTCGCAATAATGGCATCGTCGGTGATGCGCACGCCGTGGTGCAGTTCGTACTTCTCCTTGATGCCGCGCATGATGCTGATGGCGTCGGGCACGCTCGGCTCGTCCACCATCACGGCCTGGAAACGGCGCTCCAGGGCCTTGTCCTTCTCAATGTACTTCTGGTACTCCTTGAGCGTGGTGGCCCCAATGGCGTGCAGCTCGCCCCGCGCCAGCGCGGGCTTCAGCAGGTTGGCCGCGTCCATGGCCGACTCGCCGCCCGCGCCGGCCCCAATCAGGGTATGAATCTCGTCGATGAAAAGGATAATCTGCCCGTCGGCGTCGGTTACCTCCTTGATAACGGCCTTGAGGCGCTCCTCGAACTCGCCCTTGTACTTGGCCCCCGCGATGAGCAAACCCAAGTCGAGCGACATCACAAGTTTGTCGGCCAGGTTTTCGGGCACGTCGCCGGCCACGATGCGCTGGGCCAGACCCTCCACGATGGCTGTTTTGCCCACGCCGGGCTCGCCCAGCAGCACGGGGTTGTTCTTGGTGCGCCGGCTCAGTATCTGGAGCACCCGCCGGATTTCCTCGTCGCGGCCAATTACGGGGTCCATCTTGCCGGAGCGCACCCGCTCGTTGAGGTTGATGGCGTAGCGGTTGAGGCTCTGGTACTGGTCTTCAGCCGACTGGCTGGTAACCTTGCGGCCCCCGCGCAGCTCCTTGATGGCGGCTTTCAGGTCCTTCTCGTTGAAGCCGGCGTCCTTCATCAGCGTGGCGGTGCTGTCCTTGCCGCCGAGCAGCCCCAGCAGCAAATGCTCCACCGACACGTACTCGTCGCCGAACTCCTTGAGAAAGCCCGTAGCGCGCTGCAACGCCGAATTGGCGTCGTTGGACAGGTAGGGCGAGCCGCCGCTCACCCGGGGGTAGGCGGCCACAATTTCATCGAGCCGGGGCGTGAGGATGTTGAGGTTTACGCCCAGCTTCTTGGCCAGAAACGACAGCACGTTCTCGTCGCTCTGGAACAGGCCCTTGAGCAGGTGCCCGGTTTCGATGGCCTGCTGCTGGTTGCCGCCGGCCAGCTCTGTGGCCTTTTGCAAGGCCTCCTGGGCCTTAATGGTATAGTTATTAAAGTTCATGGCTAGTCGTTGTTAAGTGAGAACTTCAGGGTGTGAGAAGTTCTACGACGAGGCTAGCAAATGGGGTGCGAGAGGCGCGGGGCTGACTTTTTGGCCTTATTTGATGACTAATTTGAATTAAGTCGAGTCGATTTGTCGCTATTGATGCTTACTTGCTTATGAATTCACAGTCAAAATGCCATATGGAAGAGAATCTAAGCAAGTCATTAATAGGCGCTACAGCTTCTAATTTAACGGATATCACTAAGGATGTAATTGAAACCCTATTCGATTCAATCTTGGACGACGGTTTTGTCAAAAGCATACCGGTAGTAAATACTGTCCATTCTCTATATAAAATGGGTTTAGGTATTAGAGAGAGGATTTTTATAAAAATGCTTCTTAAGTTTTTATTAGAACTAAAAAATATTTCAATTGAAGAAAGAGAAACGTTTGTTATTAAACTTCAAGAAAAAGAATATGGTGATGATGTGGGAGAAAAAATTATAATAATATTAGATAAGATAGACGATTCGGACAAGGCATCAATGATTGGTAAACTATTCAGCGCTTATATTCGAGGTAAATTTGAATTCGAGGACTTTTTAAGACTGTCTCATATTATTAATAACTCATTCGTAGGTGATATCAAAATGCTGCCTAAATACTTTTCAGATGAAAAAGCAATATGGAGATTAGATGATGATTTTGCAAACAAACTAAATCGTATAGGCCTAGTCTCTTCAAAAATAAAACCTGATTTTATAGCGAAAACAAACAAGGAGCGTTTTTCAGGCTCGGAGAGTCATTTAGATTATGTGGTTAGCTACAGTCTGAATAATGATGCTCTGATTATAGTTAGAGAGGTATTTGATCTTGAATGGATTGAAAAATTATATCAAACTTATAGCAAAAATCACAAAAATTAACGCTGAGTACCACGGTCATAACATATCAGTCGGATGCGAGCCCATTATACCGTTGTGGGTGAATTAATCATAGGAGATATTGTAGCCAAGTGATGTTTGAGAAGTGTTAACTGGCTGACTGGTCCGCTTGGTTACTGCCTCACGAACAGCGCACAACCAAGTGAGCTACGACAGCTGTCAACGTCAATTAGCCGAAGTTTAGCACCAGAAACATCCGGGCTGGTAGTTTAGGTTTTTCAGGAGGAAAAGTAACGTATGTTGCTACTCCACCAGCTCGCCGCGCTCGTGCAGCCAGTCGAATATCAACTGGTCGACGGCTGATACCTGGGGGCGGTGGCGGTAGGTGAGCCAGACTACTTCCTCAATTTCGGCGGCGGGCTGCAGCGTGCCGGTGTAGGTGGCGGCGTAGAGCGTCATCTGCACCAGTACTTCGGGAGCGTGGCCGTGAGCGGGAGCTGTGAACACGCCGCGCGGCTGCAGGCTGGCCGGGTCCAGGGCCACGGTCAGCTCCTCGCGGATTTCGCGCAGCAGCGTCTGGGCATCGGTTTCGCCCGGTTCGCGCTTGCCGCCGGGCAGGTAGTAGCGGTCTTTGCCCCGGCTGCGGGTGCTCAGCACGCGGCCTTCGTGCAGATGGAGCCAGGCTATTTTGTCAATCAGCGGCATGGGGACGGGCTATTGGCATTGCACCACGAAGTACGCGGCAACGGCCACCAGCGCCACCGAGCCGAAGCGCAGCGCCAGAAATACCCAGGCGGGTAGTTCGGGTTTTTGGGGCGGGTAAGGCATAGCGGAGGAGGAGTTTGGATGAATACGTTAGAACGTCATGCTGAGCGGAAGAACGTCATGCTGGGCAGAAGAACGTTATGATGAGCGGAGGCGCAGCCGTAGTCGAAGCATATCTCTACCGCAATGCTAATACTGTCTAATGGCTCCCCCTCTCCTTTTTCGGAGAGGGGGCCGGGGGGTGAGGCGTAACGTTGAACGAAGCAGTAGAGATGCTTCGGCTCCGCTCAGCATGACGTTCTTTTTTTACTGTCAGCCGCTACTTACGCACCAGCCGCTGCGGGCATGGTTTGCAGCAGCCACTGGTAGAGCCGGTCCACGTCGGCTTTGCGGAACAGCTCGGTGCCGGGGTTAATGGTGGCGGCCGTGCCGCAGGCCACGCCCAGGCGGGCGGTTTCGCGCAGGCTGCGGCCCTCGCTCAGGCCGTGCACGAGGCCGGCCACCATGCTGTCGCCGGCGCCCACGGTGCTGCGTTTTTTCACCGACGGCGCGGGCACGTAATCGGCGCCCGCGGCCGATACGATGCAGGCACCCTGCGGGCCCATCGACACAACTACGATTTCGCACTTGCCCTCGGTTACCAGCTGGCCGGCGGCACTGGCTACGGCCTGGCTGTCGAGCTCCTCCGCGCCCACCATTTTGCTCAGCTCGCCCACGTTGGGCTTGGCCAGGTACACGCCCGCATCGAGCAGCGCCAGCAGGGCCGGGCCCGAGGTGTCGGCCACCACTTTCACGCCCAGCTCGCGGGCAGCGCGGGCAATGCGGGCCAGCAGCTCGGGCTCGACGCCGGGCGGCAGGCTGCCGCTGATAACCAGAAACTCGGGCGGCTCGGGGAATTCCTGCAGCGCCTGTAGCACCTGCTGCTGCTCCTCGGGCCGGAGCGGGGTGCCGGGCATCCCGAAACGGTACTGCTGGCTGGTGGAAGCATCGACCACGATAAAGTTCTCGCGGGTCCAGCCCTCCACTTCTATGGGGCGCTGCTCGATGTGCTCGTCACTCAGCAGCTGGCGCAGCAACTGGCCGCTGGGGCCGCCCACCGGAAACACGGCCACCGAGTCGGAGCCCAGCCGCCGCAGCGCCCGGCTCACGTTGATGCCGCCGCCGCCGGGCTCGAACTTGGGCGCTTCGCAACGCAGCTTGTGGTCGGGGATGATGTGGTCGGCGGTGGTGCTTTTATCAACCGTGGGGTTGAGCGTGAGCGTGACGATGCGGGGCATAAGCGAAGGAATAATAGAAACAGGAGAACGACGTAGGGGCGGGGCTTGTCCCCGCCCGCCGTTGAACGACCACCGTTGCAACCAGTGGCGGGCGTATCGTTTAGGAGGCGGGCGGGGATAAGCCCCGCCCCTACGTCGTGCTTTAAATACGTAACTCGTACCAACGGCTAAACATAGCACGAGTTTTCGCGTCTAGCATAGAACCGCCGCGCGACGCGGGGCCACAATGTCAGTTCTGTTCTTCTTCCTCTTTCCCATGATGCGCCAACTACTCCTCCTAACTAGCCTGCTGCTCACGTTCGCGCCGTCGGCCCGAGCCCAACAAACCATTACCGGCTCCATCCGTTTCGGCGGCCTCGTGCGCGACTACCGCCTCTACGTGCCCAAGGCCTACGACGGCACCCGGCCCGTGCCACTGCTGCTCAACCTGCACGGCTTCGGCTCCAATGCCAGCGAGCAGGAACAGTACGGCGACTTCCGCGCCATTGCCGACACGGCCAACTTCCTCGTCGTGCACCCCAACGGCACGGTTGGCGCCACCGGCCAGCGCTTCTGGAACACCTTCCTGCCCTACGCCGCCGGTGGGCCCGACGATGTGGGCTTTCTCGGCGCCCTCATCGACTCACTCAGCGCCAAATACCGCGTCAACCAGCAGCGCCTGTACAGCACCGGCATGAGCAACGGCGGCTTCATGAGCTACGAGCTGGCCTGCCGGCTCAACAGCCGCATTGCCGCCATTGCCTCGGTTACGGGCAGCATGATAGCCAGCCACCTCGACGCTTGCACCCCCGTGCGGGCCGTGCCGGTGCTCGAAATCCACGGCACAGCCGATGCCACCGTGCCCTACCAAGGCAACGGCAACTTCGTGCCCATTCCGGACCTGGTAGCGGCCTGGGCCCAGCGCAACGGCTGCAACCCCACGCCCGTCATCACCCAAGTGCCCAATATCAACACCACCGACGGCAGCACGGCCGAGCGGCAGGTATTCAGTGGGGGGCGCAATGGCAGCGTGGTCGAGCATTACCGCATCATCGGGGGCGGCCACACCTGGCCGGGCGCGCCCGTCAACATAGGGGTGACCAATCGCGACATTGATGCCAGCAAAGTAGTCTGGCAGTTTCTGCGTCGCTACCAGCTCGGCGGATTGATTACGGCCACCTCGGCGGCGACCCGTCCCAACTCGGCCGAGCTGCTGCTGGCTCCCAACCCGGCACGTAATCAAGTCAGCATCCGCTCGACGCTGGGCCCGCTGGAGTCCGGTCGGGTGCGCGTGGCCGATGCGGCGGGCCGCACCGTACCCGCCACTTTCCGGCGCGGCACCGACGGCGGCCTGCTGCTCTCTACCGCTGGCTGGGCCGCCGGCAGCTACTGGCTCCGGGCCGAAGTGAAAGGCCGCACCCTGTACCGGCAGTTGCTGAAAACGGCGGAGTAGAGACGCAATATCTTGCATCTCGTCGTTTTGACGTTAGCTGATATTGAACGGCTAACGTAAAAAGACTAGCGTAAGCAACGACGAGACGCAAGATATTGCGTCTCTACAGCCGTTCTTGCCAATCCAAACTTGCTTCCAACTCCTGACTTCTAACTTCAAAACAGCATGCCCGAGCTTGCTTTGCGCACCGTGGAGGTGACGCGCTACGTGATTCCGCTGCGCGAAGGCGGCTCGCTGCCCGCGCTGGTGGAGGCCGACGACGGTTTTATGTACGTGCTCAAATTCCGGGGCGCGGGGCAGGGGCTGAAGGCGTTGATTGCCGAGCTGGTGGTGGGCGAGCTGGCCCGGCAATTGGGTCTGCGGATGCCCGAGCTGGTGTTTATCAATCTGGACGAAGCCTTCGGCCGCACCGAGCCCGACGAGGAAATCCAGGATCTGCTGCGCTTCAGCACCGGCCTCAACCTGGGCCTCCACTTTCTGGCCGGCGCCGCACCTTCGACCCGCTACTGCTCGACGTGGAGCCACGGCTGGCCTCGCTCATCGTGTGGCTCGACTGCCTGACGCTGAACGTGGACCGCACCGCCCGGAACACCAACCTGCTCATGTGGCACCGCGAGCTGTGGCTCATCGACCACGGCGCGGCCCTGTACGTGCACCACGCCGGGGCCGGCTGGGCGGCACCCAAGCCGCGGCCGTTTTCGCAAGTCAAAGACCACGTACTGCTGCCCCAGGCCACCGAGCTGCCCTGGGCCGACGCCGAAGGCCACGCCCGCCTCACACCCGCCGTTATCGAGGCCATCGTAGCCCTGGTGCCCGACGACTGGCTGCAGGAGCCCGATGTGAGCCCCGAAGAGCAGCGGGCCCAGTACGTGCAGTTTATCACGGCCCGCCTGGCCGATTCCGCCGCCTTCGTTGCCGAAGCTGAAGCCGCCCGCCATGCACTTGTTTGAGTATGCCGTGCTGCGGGTGGTACCCCGCGTAGAGCGCGAAGAATTCCTGAACGTGGGCGTGATTCTGTACTGCGCGTCCCAGGGCTTCCTGGAAACCCGCTGCCAGCTGTCCGAAGCCCGCCTGCAGGCCTTCGCCGGCCCAGCCCACCAGCTCGATTTCGACGACCTGCGGGCCCGGCTGCGGGCCTTCGAGCGGATTTGTGCCGGCCGCCGCGAGGGTGGGCCCATCGGGCAATTTGCTCCGGCCTCGCGCTTCCGCTGGCTCACGGCCACCCGTAGCACTGTGGTGCAGACCTCGCCCGTCCACCCCGGCCTCTGCCCCGACCCGGCCGCCACGCTCGAACAGCTCTATAGTCAGTTGGTACTTTAATTATTGCTGCTGTGCAGCGACGGCTCCGGGCACTTCCCAGCGGCAGGAGGGAGCAGTCAAATGTAATGGCGCCGCCCGGTAGTTTAGGCAGCAGGTGAGGCCGAGGTTTGCGGGGCCAGCTGCTGGAGCATGCGCAGTAGTAGCTGGTACAACTCCCGCAGCTGATCCGGCTCTATCACGGCCCGCTCCAGGTGGAAGGTGAGCAGCAGCGGCGCATCAGCCGCGTCCGAGTCGGGGGCGAGCGTGAAACGGGCCGCGGGATGGTGCAGCAGCGTCTGGTGCACCGCCGGATCGGCGAGCAGGCGGCGCAGGGTGTTGGGGTCGTTGGTGGTGATGATGAACGTCTGGTCCAGCTCGGCATAACCCAGCTCCACGTCTTCCAGGCCCAGCAGCTTGCCGATTTCGTGCACCCAGTCCTGCTCGTGGAGAGCGAAGCGCAGGGCCGGCTGGCCGGGCACCACGGCCCGGAGGGTAGTCAGCTCGTAGCCACCTTCGAAGCCGCCGCCCAGGTCAATGTCCAGCTCCAGGCGCACGCAGTAAGGCGGCTGGCGGAGGTCGGCGCGGTAGTCGAACAAATCGGGCTGGCTGGCCATGTCGGCGGCTACCTGCGCCCAAAGGGCCGGCTCGGAGTCGGCGGTAAACGTGCGAATGGCATCCATAGCAAACGAGGGCAAAGTGAGTGCTTATTTCTACTCCGCACCGCTAGGTTGGGTTGTGCCTGGCTAGTGGCTACAGGTGTACGCCCAGCCGAAAGCCCATCGGCAGGTAAGCGCCCGCGTGGCCGTAGTCGCTGCTCGTGGTGTCGAACTGCCGGCTGGGCATGGTGGTTCGGGAAGTGGCCTGCCGCAGCCCCAGGCCCAGAAAAATGTCTAGGAAGAAAGGAGTGCCCGGGGCTTCTACCTGGTGGCCGACTACCAACGTAGCCCCGTACCGGTCGATGGTTTCGGTTTGGTTGCGCAGGCGGTTTTGGTAGTAGGAAAGGCCATCCTCGGCCAGCTCCGACTGCCAGCTTGGGGCCTGAAAATCCAGGCGAAAATGCTGGTAATTCAATCCGTAGGCCAGGTAAGTGCCCGCCAGCGGGGTAGGGCGGGGGCCGAGGTAGAAACGGTGTTGCGCAGCCAGCCCGAAGCCCCGCACCCGGTCGGCATTTCCCTCGTGCCGGTCCGAGGTCAGCTCGCCCACCGGCCCGCGGTAGAGCTGCGGCGTGAGGACCACCGTTTGCCGGCCGCCAGGTCTACCAATCGTCCTTTCCGCGCTAAAATGGTAGCCGCTGGCCAGCAATGGCAGCCAATCGACTGCCAGCCCCCAGGTGTGCGTGGCCGCGCCGGGGGGCGTGGCTGGCAGCGCGGGGCCCGACTGACCTCGCGCCTGCGCCAGTAGCCCCAGGCTCAACAGCCCAACTCCGAGCAGTCGTTTCATTTGCGGGTTGGGCTGACGGCGAGCTTGCTCAGGGGCGTGAGCTGGCCGTTGCGGTAGCGGTACTGGTAAAGCCCGTCCGGCCCGATGGCCAGCAGCAGTCCGCGGTGCGGAATCACATCGGACACATTCACCTGGAAAACTTTGGGGGCGGACAGGATGGGCGTGGTGCGGGTATCGAAAACCTTGAGCTCGTTTTTGTCGCACACGAACAGCAGCGTGCTGTCGATGCCCAGGCCCATGGGGTGCGTCATGGGGTAGGTTTGGGCCAGGCGCGGGGCGGCCAGGTTGGTCAGGTCTACCACCTGCAGCTGGTTGGCGCCGCCGCCGCAGCTGCGGCCGTCGCGCAGCGTTACGTAGGCGTAGCGCTCATCCACCACCACGGGGTCGCAGCTGGCTACGTGCTCGTAGTAGGCCACCTGTTTGGGCTGGGCGGGCACGCTGGCATCGAAGATGAACATGCCGCGCTGGGTGCCCAGAAACAGGTAAGGGGCCCGCGGATAAATCGTTTCGATGCCCAGCCCCAGCGGCACTACCTGCCCGGGGGCCGGAGCCGCCGGATTCGCCAGACTGAACAGGCGCAGACTCTGGTTGTCCACGACGAAGAGCGTGTTGCCGAGCACCGTGAAGCGGGCCAGCGAGCCGCCCTTGCCGTTGTCGGCGGCCAGGTTGGGGCTGGCGTCGTTGCTGGCGGTGCAGGCCGTCAGCAGCAGGCTCAGCAGCCCCGCAGCCAGCCCGAAAAAGGACGAAATGTGTTTCATAAGATCCGGGAATCAGAGTTTCTGCCAGCCGATTACCACGGCGTCGGCGGGGCGGTTGGCCGCTTGGTATTGCAGGGGCACGGTGCCGGTTTCGGGCATGGGCAGCTCCGGCACCGCTTCGCGCAGCCGATGCAGCAGGCTCGGCTGCTGCATGTCGCGCATGTCAAACGTCAGCAGGTCGGAGCCGCTGTCGGCGTAGAGCAAGGAGCCCTGCATGGCCACGTCCACGTTGCCCGGAATGCGCAGAAAGGCCACCGGCCGGGGCTTCGTTGGGTCCTGGTTGTCGATAATGTGCACGCCCTCGTACCGCTCGTTGATGAGCAGGTAGGGGTCGCGGAGATATATTTTACCGGTGTTGTGCAGCTCGCGGGGCGGCAGCACGGCTACGGCCTGCTCCAGCTGGCTGCGGGCCATCAGCTGGGGTCGGTAGCTGGGCAGCACAACCGGCTCGCCGGGATTTATCATCGGGCAGGCCGTCAGACCCATCAGCAGGCTGATTCCGAGCAATAAGGAGTAGCGTTGGCGCATAGCTTCTTGGCGTGAAGTGGTATGCGCAGGAGTTCGGTTAGGGGCGAAAAGGTTGCAAGGGCCGGTTACTTCCCGGCAATGAATCGTGCGCGCCAAGATCAGCCGTTGCCAATGACCCGGATTTCAGCCTGGCATTGGCAATGGCAGCTTACAGAATTTCCTGGTTTTCGGACGACGGTTTGAGGACCGAACGCACCGCATGCCCGCCGCTAATAGCCGCGGTCCAGCGCTACTTCGTTTTCCAGCGGCTCGCCCCGCTGCCAGTGGCTCAGGTTGCGTAGAAACACTTTAATGCGGTCAGCCTCTTCTTCCGGATACCCGCCGCCGGTGTGCTGAGTGAGCAGCACGTTGGGCAGGCCCCAAAGCGGGTTGTCGGACGGCAGCGGCTCCTGGGCCGTTACGTCGAGCACGGCCCCGGCAAGGCGGCCGGCCTGCAACGCGGCCAGCAGAGCCGGCCCATCAGTAGTCGAGCCCCGGCCCACGCTGGCGTAGAGCGCGTGCGGGGGCAGAGCTGCCAGGAATTCGGTCGATACGTAGCCGGTGGCGCTGCCCGGTAGGCAGTTAACCACAATATCGGTGGTGGGTAGGGCCGCCAGTACTTCGGCATGGGTGTGCAGCTGGGCCTGCGGATCGGTGCGGGCCAGAAAATGCACCGCGCACCCGAAGCCGCCGAGCTGCTGAGCCACCGCCAGCCCGATGCTGCCGCGGCCCAGTACCAGCACCCGCCGGCCCCGCAGCAGCCCCAGCCGCCGCCGGAACGCGCCGCCTTCCCAGTGCCGCCGGGTTTGCCACACGGCCAGTTGGGGCACTCCGCGCAGCAGCGCCAGCAGCCCAGCCACCATGGTTTCGGCGCAGGGCCAGGCAAACAGGTCGCCCATGTTGGCCACCGCAAAGCTCGGTCGCAGCTGCTGATACTGATGAATGCCGGCCGAATCTATCTGCCAGAACTGAAGCTGGGGCGGCAGCGGCGTAAACCAGGTGGCGGGCGGGTTGCCCAGCAATAACGCGGCACTCTGCAGCGCTCCGGAGGCGCTGCAGAGTGCCGGTCGGTGGCAAAACGTACGTCGAGGCCGGCCGGTAGCTGCCGGGTAAGCTCGGCGCGGGCGGCGGCCGAGAAATCAGAATACACAAACAGAAGCATAGGCTCCTATACTACCCGCAACAGCCGCGTGGTTGCACCGGCCGCGGCTGTTGCCTTTATTTAGACGAGGTGGGGAGTGAGGTGGCCGGTTGCGAGGCCGCGGTGGGCTTAATGTAAGTGTCGAACCAGGTATTCATCTGGGCCAGCAGCTGCATCAACGATTCGCGGGCCGTGTAGCCATGTGTTTCGCCGGGTAGCGTAGCGTAGTTCACGCTTGTGCCCCCCAGGCGCTGCAGCTCGGAGTACAACTGCTCGGTGCGAGTGGCGAGGCTGGCTGGGATGCCGTCGAAACCGGCGGGCATTACCAGGAGCGGCCTGCGTAGTGTATCGGGTAGGCCGAAAGGAGCCAGCGGGGCAAGGGCATAATCCAGAGCGAATTCGGTTGGAACGCCCTTTTGCTCCTCGCCGGGCAGCTGCCCCATTGCGGGCTGGTTGAAGAGACCGGGCAGCGCAATACCGGCCTTAAACAGGCGCGATTCTGCCAGCAGGCTGGTAGCCAGAGAAGCCCCCGGGCCCTGCCCCAGCACTACCACCCGGGCAGTATCAATGAAACCCATCCGGCGACCCTCTGCCAGCGCCGCGCCGGCTGCCTGCACGAGCTTCTGGGCGTAGGCAGCTGGGGTGGCTGCTTTGCCAGAAGGTACCGGCAATGGCACGCCCTGCAACACGGCGTACCCCTGGGCCGTCCAGTACAGGGGCGAGCCCCAGTTGTAGCGGGCAAACGTATGCTGAGAGCCACGCATCTGGCTGGTGCCGGTGCTGTCGTAGAACATAGCGGGGCCGACTTCCATAATGGTAGGCAACGGCCCGTCGGTGGTCTGGTAGCCGGCTGGCAGATACAGCGTGGCCATCAGCGGCCGCCCATCGGGCCGCTGATAACGTAGCGGCTGCATGCGCGGCAGGCTGCCCAGGCCCGCGTAAGGATCGGCAAACTGGGTGATGGCTACCAGCTTCGGGCCAGTACGCAGGTGGTAGTTGGGAGACTGTTGATCCGATTCGCGCTTCGTTATGAAGGTCCGCTTCGCCGGGTCGATAATGAGTACGGGCTGCTCGTAATAAGGCGCTTCGGAGCGCCACCAACGCTGGCTGGCGCGGGTGCGCACGCTCAACTCGTCTATGAAAGGCCGGTCGCCTTCAGACGATGCCCCGGCCCCGAAAAGATACACGCCTGTGCCACTGCGGTCGGTGAGCAGCACGGGGCGGCCCTGAGCGTTAGGCTGCAGCACCGGGGTGCCCGGGTGAGCATAAGCATCTCGCTCCGGATACTCCAACAGTGGTTTCTGCAGCGTTTTGGTAAGTATATCCAGCGGCCAGACAAACTGCCTGCGGTCAGTCAGGCGCGTGCCTTCTACCAGCACCAGCTGCTCGTTGCCCCAGTATATGCGCCGGAAGCGTGCCGGAAGCGCAACCAGCTCGCGGGCCGGCTCTTCGAAGGGGGCGGCCAGCGTCAGGAGCTGGTCGCGAACCGGGGCGGCCTGGGCGGGGTTGCCGCCGTCGCGGGCTTCTACCCAGAACACTGTATTCGGAACATCTTCGCGCCAGCCGAACTCACGAGGCCCGGTTGGTACGGCTCCCAAGCCCTCCGGCAGCGATTCGACGGCGGGCAAATCGGCCAGCTGCTTATCCAGCAACCCGTCCATGGCCAGCACCTGCACCCGCTGCGGAAAACGGTCGAGGGGCAATGTGGTGGGGTAGGGCCGGCGGTAGCTGCGCACCAGCACAAAGCGGCCATCGGGCGAGGGCGAGGCCTTGGCAATCAGGCCCGGCTGGCCCAATGGAGCCATGCGCCCATCGAGGCCCACGCGCACCACCTGGCTGAGGGCGTAATAGCCTAGCTGCTGCTCGTCGAGCGGGGTTTTAACGGGATACTCGTACTGACGTCCTGCCCCAACCGGCGCCGCCACCGGAGCATTTCCCCGCCCCCCTACTACGGCCCGCACTACCAGGGCTTTGCTATCGGAAACCCACTCATAGGGCATGCCCAATGTTCCGTTCAGGAAGATATTGGGCACCAGCCGCGCCGAGGCCGAGACTACATCGACCACCCAGAGCTCCAGATGGTCGCGGGTACTGTGGGTGAAGGCTATTTTGGTGTTGTCGGGCGACCATTGCAGGTTGCTGATGCGGGCGTTGGCCGGTAGCCCCTGCACCAGTAGTTCCAGCCCTTTCGGCAATTGCCGCAGCCGTAGTGCCCGCACATGGGCCATGCGGCTACGGCCGCTCACAGTAGTATTTATGCGCAACCCGGCAAGGCGTAGTTCCGGCTGGCTCTGGTCGAACACCGTGGGGCGCTCCTGCATATCGAGCTGCAACAGCCACTGGCCATTGGGCGAGAAGCTGGCCCGGGGCATGGGCGGAGCATCAGCCAGCGCAGCCAGGGGGCGGGGCGGCAACTGATAAGGTAGTGCCTGGGCCAAGCTATGGCCTACCGTCAGGGCGCTCAGCGCCAGCGTTAAAATATGTATTCTCATCGAAAATGCCACTCACCAGGATATAGCTGCAAAAAACGGCACATTTCACCAGATTTGCTAACGCATCTAATAAATAGCTATCTGTCATGCTATTACAGAGGTGTGAATCCGCTTTTCGTTGAAAACCAAAAGCCCCGTCAGACTGGCGGGGCTTTTGGCCTGAGACAATAAGTAGGATTTATCTGTTATTTCGTTGGTTTGCCAAATCGGCGGGCAATCAGTTGGGCAGCTGGCCCTGAAAGGCAAACGCGGCAACCGGGCGCCGTTGGCGTGGGGCCTGCTCGCGGCTCAGGAAGGGCTCGTCCAGCTGTTCGGCCTGGCCCAGGTAGCCCAGAGCCAGCATTACTACGGGTTGCAGCTCGTCGGGCAGCCCAAACGCCGCCCGGGCTTTATCCGCCTCGAAACCGCCCATAAAGTGTCCATGCAGGCCCAAAGCCGTGGCCTCCAGAATCAGGTGGCTGTTGGCCATGCCCAAATCGTGGAGGGCGGCGGCGTTGGCTGCACCATCGGAGTAGGCGATTTTGGTGAGAGCCAGCACCAGCACCGGTGCGTGGCGGGCCCAGGCCTGGTTGCCGGGCACCAGGCAGTCGAACAGCTGCTGGAAAGCGGCCTCATCGGTGCGGTGGGCGTAGATGTAGCGCCAGGGCTGCTCGTTCATGGCGCTGGGGGCCCAGGCAGCTGCTTCGAACAGCTGCTGGATTGCCTGCTCGGGCACGGGCCGGTCGGCGAAGGCGCGGGGGCTCCAGCGCTGCCGGATAACATCGAGAATAGGGGCGGTGGTGGCGGCAAGCCGGCTTGCAATAGTCTGGTTGCTCATGGATTTGTAAAAGGGAGTATGCCTGATTTCGTTGCCGCAGCCCTGAAGCAGGCTTTTCAGCTTCCTGGCACCAACTCAGGGGTTCCAGGAAAAACAGCGCAATAACGGTTAATTCAGCGGTTTTGCGAACAGTGTGCGGTAGCGTAGAAACGCAGCAGCTGGCACCTCGTCGTGGCTGATGTTGCTTATGCAGCACTGCCTTTCAACAACGGGAAGCCAGCTGCTGCGTCTCTATAAGTACAGCAGGTAAGCTGTTAGCGAAATTGCTATGGCGCGTATTGGTGCTTACTGCATCGGAACTTCCAGCAGCAGCAACTGGACGGCCGAGTCGGCGCTGATGGCTACCGATTCGGTTTCCCACAGCCCCAGCCCGTCGCGGCGCTGCAGGGGGTGGCCGCCCACGGTAGCGGCGCCTTCGAGCACAAATACGTACAGGCCATTGTCTGCCTTTTTCAGCTGATAGTCGGCCGCGTGGCCGGCGTCGAAATCGGCCAGGTGAAACCAGGCATCCTGCTGAATCCAGATGCCCGCATCGTCGGGCGAGGGCGAAACCACTTGCTGGAACTGGTTGTGGCGGTCTTCAGCCCGAAAGCTTTGCTGGTCGTAGCGGGGCACCACATTGCGCTGATTCGGAATAACCCAGATTTGGAGGAATTTCACTTCCTCGGAGTGGCTGTGGTTTTTCTCGCTGTGGGCAATGCCCGTACCGGCACTCATCATCTGCACATCGCCGCTACGGATAATGCCATGGTTACCGGCATTGTCGCGGTGCTCCAGCGTACCACCAAGCGGGATGCTGATGATTTCCATATTGTCGTGGGGGTGGGCTCCGAAGCCCTTACCGCCGGCCACGGTATCATCATTGAGTACTCGTAGGGCCCCGAAATTCATCCGTTCGGGGTTGTGGTAGCCGCCAAAACTGAAGCTGTGGTAGGAGTTGAGCCAGCCATGATTGGCGTGGCCCCGCGAGTCGGCCGGGTGCAGAACGGTTTGCATAAGTAAAGGGCTAAGAGAATTTTCTGTTTGAATATATGTACATACATTTATCAGGGTGATAAGGTTTCCTCCAGCGTACGTTGTGCCGTAGCTCGGTTACTGGCTCAGTTTTCGACTTTGCTTCAGCGGGTCAGGGAGGTGAAGCCCGGGCTGCCATCAGCCACCGTGTACTGCCCGTTGAACACGAAGCGGCGGCGGGTGTTGCGGAGGCAGGCGCAGCAGCCTCTGCCGGGGTCGGTGGCCGTTTCCAGCTCGCTGAAAGTAAACTGCTGCTTGGTGGCCGGCACTACCACACGGTAACTGTAATCGGTGAAGTGGTAGGTGGTGGTACCGCTGGTATGGAGCAAATTGGGCAACGGCGGCAGCTGCTGAAACCCGAAGCTGCCGCCGTAAAAGGACAGCGGCTCGCGGCCCGGCTGTGGGCCTTGGCGAATGGTGTCGGTGGGGCCGGTGAGGTTGCGGCCGGTGTAGCGCACGATGTAAGCGTCGCGCAGCTCGGCCCGGCGAAACCCCGAGCCGCCCAGCGTGTCGGTGCGGAAGGCTACCCGTACGTCATCGACGCCCTCCGGATAGCAGGTGTCGCAGTTTTGGCTGCTGCAACAGCCGGCCAGCAGTCCGGTAGCGGCCAGCGTGGCCAGTAGGGTTGCTGCGAAGGAAGTGGTGGCCATGAGTAGGGAGGTAAGATGGGAGTACGCGGCAATCAGCCCGCATAATACAGAGCAACGGCCGGTTTGCGTACTTTGCCGGAGTCGTCTTCTCTGCCCGATGCTCCAGTTTCCGTCTGCTCCCGTTGTTTCGCGGCTTGCACCCACGCCCAGCGGGTTTCTACACCTGGGCAACGCCGTCAACTTCACGCTTACTTGGCTGCTTACGCGGCGGGCGGGCGGCACGCTGCACCTGCGCATCGACGACCTCGACCGCGCCCGGTTCCGGCCCGCTTACCTCGATAACATCTTCCGGACCCTGGCCTGGCTGGGCCTCGACTACGACCACGGCCCCAGCGGCCCCGATGAGTTTGAGCGCCACTACTCGCAGCAGCACCGCCTGGCCGAATACGAAGCGGCGTTGCAGGCCGCCCGCGCCGCGCACCCGGCGCTGTTTTACGCCTGCCGCTGCTCGCGCACCGAACCTGGCCCGCGCCGGCCGCGCCTGGCGGCCCCTACTCCGGCACCTGTGCGGGGCTAGAGCTGCCGCTTGGGGCGCCTGGTCTTGCCTGGCGGGCCCGCGTGCCGCCCGCCACCGCCATTGCGTGGCCCGACCTGGCGCAGGGCCCGCAACTGGTGGCGCTGGCCGAGGAGCTGGGTGATTTTGTGGTGCGCAAAAAGGATGGCGTGGCCGCTTACCAAGTGGCTTCGGTGCTCGACGACCAGCGGCTGGGCGTAAACTTCATCGTGCGCGGCCAGGATTTGCGCGCCAGCACGGCGGCCCAGCTGTGGCTGGCCGGCTGGTTGCCAGCCCACGCCGGCTTCACCCAAACCCGGTTTCTGCACCACGGCCTGCTCCTCGACGATACCGGCCAGAAGCTCTCCAAATCAACCCAAACCAGCCAGCAGCGCGGCATGCTGGCCGAAGCTACCGCGCCCCAGGTGGTGTACCGCGCTGTGGCCGCACTGCTGGGGCTACCGGCCGGAGCAGGCGAGTCGTTGGCAACGTTGCGGGCGGCCCTGCCTACTTCAGCTCCTTCTTAAACTCCTCGGCCCAGTGGTCGGCGAGGCGGGTGGGCTCGGGCAGCTTGTAGCCGCGCAGGCAGGCGAGCGTGAGGCGGGTGGCGGTGGCCTGGTCGCACAGGTGGCCGGGACTCACGAACAGCGGCTTCACCTTATCTTTGCTACGGATAACCTGGCCCAGCAGCTCGCCGTTTTTGTCGGTGAGCTGGGTAATGCTGCCTTTGGTGAGGGCAGGCTCCTCATAAACGCCGGTAAGGCGCTGCTTGGCTACGCCGAACGTGGGCACATCAAGCTCAACCCCCAAATGGGCCGCAATGCCCATGCGGCGCGGGTGGGCAATGCCGTGGCCATCCACCATGATGATGTCGGGCTGACGGCGCAGCTTGGCGTAGGCGTGCAGCAGGTTGGGCGCTTCGCGGAACGAGAGCAGCCCCGGAATGTAGGGCAGCGGCACGGGCCCGACGTGGTACACTTTCTCGATGAAGCCCAGCGAAGGCAGCTCCAGCACCACGAACACCGACAGCACCGTATCGGGCGTCGGAAACGAGGAGTCGCAGCCGGCAATGTAGCGCAGCTCGCTGGTGGGCGGCTCCAGCCGTACCTGGTTGCGCAGCTGGTCCTGCAGCTGGGTGAATTCGCGCACCAGCTGCGGGTCGGGGGCGGGGCCGGGCGGGCGGAAATAGGCCATAAAGCGGAGGAGTCGGGGTGAACCCGGTGTACTGCCAGCGCGGGTGCGGGGTTGTCCAAAGCCGGCCGGCATCCAACACCGAATGCCCTGCCTGGTGAGCCACGGCTTTTTGCAGGAACCCGCCAGAGTCGGAGCCGTTCAGGGAGGGAAACCCTTTCATCTATTGCCATGTCCAAGCCCGAACAACCCGCTCACACCGGCAGCGGCCCGCTTTTCGAGCGGCGCTACTGGGTAGATGTGCAGCACCCGCGCCAGCCGGCCGACGCGCTACTCCGCCATATAGAGCGCCATCTGCCCGATTTCTCCTCCGATTTGCTGGCTGATTTCGAAAAATCGAAGGGCACGGAAGGCCGCCTGGCGGTGGGCGATGAGTATAGCATCAAGATTCTGGGGCCCTGGAACGGCGACGTGCGCGTAACTGAGGTGGGCACGGATTTCTTCGAGCTAACCACGCTGGAAAGCCACCCCGAGGCCGGCCGCATCCGCTTCTCACTACGACCTCACGCCACGCTGTCCGATACTGTGCGCTTCGAAATTCACTCCTGGGCCCGCTCGCGCGACGGGCTGGTGGCCTTCACCTACGACACGCTGGGCCTGGGCCGGCGGGTGCAGCAGCAAACCTGGGAGGTCTTCTGCCAGCGGGTAGCCGATTTCAGCGGTGGCCTTTTGCTGGGTCCAGTGCAGGTAGAAACGATTAAGGAGGGGGAGGAGGTAGATTGACCAAACACGAGTTATGCTTCGGCTGCGCCTCCGGCTACGCTCAGCATGACGTTCTGTTCTCTTCTTCCGCCTCCCCATTTTCAGCCTATTATGCCCGACCGCACTGCCCTTACTGCCCGCCAGCAGGCTCGCCTGGCCGCTTATACCGATGCCGGCTACAACTTCGACCCCGACCGGCTGGCCGACTATACCGCCACCACCGGTTGGCGGGTGGATGACTACGAAACCGAGCTGCCAGCCGAAGCGCCCGGCCCGCCCGCGGAGCGCGGCTCCTGGGCCGCCGCCCGCGAGGTGCTGCGCCGCTACTCGTTTCCGCCGCCCGGCCTCATCAGCGGTATTTTTCTGCCCGACCAGCCGCTGGAACAGCGCGTGATGGTGCTGCGGGCGCAGTTTCTGGGCGTTTCATTCTGGTTTGGCGTGCGCATCGGGGGCGTGACGGACGAAGTGCGGCCGCGGCCGGATGGAGGGCAGGAGCTGGTGTGGGGCTACAACTACCGCACCCTCGAAGGGCATTTCGAGCGGGGGCAGATTGAGTTTCTGGTGCACAAAGACCTGACTACTGGCCGCGTGTGGTGCCACATCCACGCCGTGTCGCAAACCGGCCGCATCCGCAACCCCTTTTACTGGCTGGGCTTTCGGCTATTTGGCCGGCCGTTGCAGGTGCGCTTCTCCCGCCAGTCGCTGCAGCGGCTGAAGACGCAGGTGGAGCAGATGCTGCAGGAAGGCTGGCAGGCGCCGGATGCGACCGGCCCGACAGTGCAGCCCATTTCGGCCGATAAAGACGCGCAGCAGCAGCTGGACAAGAATCAGTAGTTTTTGCGAGAAAGGGTAGGGTGCGGGGCTTGGCTTCGCCCGCCGGTGAACGGAACCGCACGTTACCGTTGAACGGCGGGCGGGGACAAGCCCCGCACCCTACTCGTTCTGGCTAGACGCCTTCCGCTGGCTCACCGCCGTTAATCATGGCCGATACTACCCCGGGCTCGTCGGTTACTTCAGACCGGAAGACGCCCACAATGTGGGCCACCACGAAGGCTATAACGGCGTACATCGTGTACTCGTGAATGGTTTCGGCTACCTCTTTAATAGGCTCCAGGTAGTCCTCGAACACTAGTACCAGGCCTGTAACCACCATCACGGCCAGAATAATGTAGAAGGCGCGGTAGCTGTAGCGCACCCACCGGGCCCGCGAGGCGCCGGCCTCGCCCCGTGCCTCGCGGGCCCGGATGGCCGCCAGTTTGGCCGCCGTGCGCTGGCTGCCGCGCTGCCGGAAGCTCACGATAACGCGGAACGCCAGCAGGCAGGAAATGATGATGCCAGTCCAGATATGCCAGTCCCAGATGCGGTGCGACACGATGCGGGTGAGGCCGCGCAACTCGGCGGCCGGCAGGTTCACGCCTTTCTCGGCCAGCACCTGGCTGAACTCGGGCGCCAGCGTCTTCACCTTCACAATGACGAACATAAACAGTATCGTCATCAGCTGAAACAGCACCAGGCCGGAGTTGAGCCAGTGCCAGATGCGCAGGCCCAGCGAATTGCGCTTAGGGCTGGCATTGGCGGTTGAGGAGGTAGAAACGGGCTGAACAGCGGCCATAGTGCGGGCGAAGAAGGCGGAAAAGTATTTGGCTGGGGAAGGTACGGCGGGACCAGCAAATTTTCGACTTGAAACCGCATAAAGCCGCGGCCGCGTAACATTTAGCGGCGGCCGGAGTTCTGCTACCCATGCCCGGGGCCCACTGTCCCGACTGCTTGCCCCTTTTGTTATGACCTCAGCCCAAGGCTACGCGGCTCCCGCCGCCAACGAACCTCTCGCCCCCTTCAGCTTCGAGCGCCGCGACGTGGGCCCCCACGATGTGCGCATGGACATTCTGTTCTGCGGCGTCTGCCACTCCGATATTCACCAGGCCCGCAACGAGTGGGGCAACTCGATGTTTCCGATGGTGCCCGGCCACGAAATCGTGGGCCGCGTGACGGAAGTCGGTGCCCATGTAAAGAACTTTAAAGTGGGCGATTTGGCCGGTGTCGGCTGTATGGTCGACTCGTGCCAGCACTGCGCCGAGTGCAACGAGGGCCTGGAGCAGTACTGCGACAATGGCTTCGTGGGCACCTACACCAGCAAAGACAAAGACGGCTCGGTAACCCAGGGCGGCTACTCGAACAACATTGTGGTGACCGAGAAATTCGTGCTCCGCGTGTCCGAGAAGCTTGATTTGGCCCGCGTGGCCCCGCTGCTATGCGCCGGCATCACCACCTGGTCGCCGTTGCGCCAGTGGAACGCCAAGGCCGGCGACCGGGTAGCCGTCATCGGCCTCGGCGGCCTGGGCCACATGGCCGTAAAATTTGCCGCCGCCATGGGCTGCGAAGTAACCGTGCTCAGCACTTCGCCCGACAAAGAAGACGATGCCAAAGCCCTCGGCGCCCACAAATTTGTGGTAACCAAGGAAAAAGGCGCGATGGAAGGCATTAGCAACTACTTCGACCTGATTATCAACACCGTATCGGCCCCCATCGACCTGATGCTCTACGTGGCCAGCCTGCGCCTCGACGGCACCATGGTGCTGCTCGGCGTACCGCCTGAGCCGGCTCAGTTGCACGCCTTCAACCTGATTGCCAAGCGCCGCCGCATTGCCGGCTCGCTCATTGGCGGCATCCAGGAAACCCAGGAAATGCTAGACTTCTGCGCCGAACACAACGTGATGAGCGACGTGGAAGTTATCAACATCGACTACATCAACGAGGCCTACGAGCGCATGATGAAGTCCGACGTGAAGTACCGCTTCGTGATTGATATGGAGAGCCTGAAAGGGTAGCTGTTATCGGGTGATGGGTAAACGAAATCGTCTGTCATCCTGAGCAAAGCGAAGGACTGTTACGCCATGATAAACCGTTTTTACGGTCGTTCTAGCGTAATAAGGTCCTTCGCTTTACTCAGGATGACAGACGATTTCGTTTGCGTGCTTTTCAGCTCTCTAAAGTTTTCCGAACACGTACGAATCAGCCTCCACGTAGTCGTTGGCGCGCATTTCCAATGATTTTACGCGGCCGTTTTCCACTTCAAACTTGGCCGGCAGCACGCCGAACACGAGGTCGGAGTAGGTGGCGCGGAACTCCTGGCCGTCCATGTAGTCAAGCGTGGCGGTGAGGCCGGGATGGGTGGGCAGCGTCACGAGCAGTTGCTTGCCTTTCTGGGTTACCTGGATGCGGCCGAACAGTGGGTTGTCGAACTCGCCCACGTAGGCTTTGAGGGGCAGCGGGGCCTTGGCTTTTTTGGCCACGCGGGCGGCCAGGGCCAGCGTTGGGTCGGGGCCGGCGGCCAGTTCGCCGGCGCGGCGGCGGGCCAGCAGCTGGGCGCTACGGTCGATGTAGGGCACGCCCAGGTAGGCATCCAGAATCTGGTAGCGCAGCGCCTCAAAGAAGCTCTGGTTGTCGTTGTTGGTGAGCACGGCCAGGCCCAGGCCCGCCTCGGGCACGAAGCACACGTTGCTTACCTGCCCCGAAGCGCCGCCCGTGTGCCAGTACACCTGCCGCCCGTTGTAGTCGGCCGACTCCACGCCCAGCGCGTAGGTCACGAAATGGGTAGGAAACAGCGGCGACTTGCGGCTACTGATGATGGTGTTGGCGTCGCGGGTTTTGCGCAGCGCCGCCCAAGGCAGCACCTGCCGGCCCTCGTAGCGGCCACTATCGAGCTGGAAACGCAGCCAATGGGTCAGGTCGCTGACGTTGGAGGCCATGCTGGCGCAGGGACCCATGTTGTCCCAGTTGTCGAACTGCACCTTGGCCAGCGGCCCGAACGTGTTGGAGTAAGCCGTGGCAATATTGGGCTGTTTGGCGAATTCGAGCGACGAAACGAAGGTGCTTTTCATGCCCAGAGGCTGGAGCAGGTTCTGGCGCACGTAATCCTCCCAACTCGTGCCGGTAACGGCCGGAATAACCTCGCCGGCCGCTACGAAGCCCGAGTTGCAGTAGCCATAATCCTTACGGAACTCGCGGGTGGGCTTCATCAACCGCATCCGACTCACGATGTCGGCGCGCTCCAAGTTGGATTTGAAGAAGCTGAAGTCGCCCTGGAACGTCTTAAAGCCCAGGTGATGGCTCAGCAAGTCGCGCACCGTGACGAGGCGGGTGCTGGTGGAGTCGTAGAGCCGGAAATCGGGCAGATACTTGGTTACGCGGTCGTCGAGGCTGATTTTCTTCTCGCCATCGAGCTTGGCCAGCGCCGTGCCGGTGAACAGCTTGGTGTTGGAGGCAATCATGAACAGCGTCTGCTCATCCACGAGGGCCGGTTTGCCTACCTCACGTACCCCGTAGCCCTTCTGGACCACCGTCTGTCCGTCCTTCACCACCACCACGGCCAGCCCCGGAATGTTCCACTGGCGCATCCCGCGCCGCACATAACTGTCAAGACTGTCGGTAAGGAAGCGGTTGGGCGCGGAAGTTTGCGCGTGGGCGGCGGTAGCAGCGCCCAGCAGCAGAGCGGCAGTAGTTATTCGGAGGAAAGTAGGGGTGGGCATTGAGGGACTGGTGGGATTTGGGGATAAAAGAACGTCATGCTGAGCGAAGCCGAAGCATCTCTACTGCATCGTTGTAAAAGTAACGCCTGTTGATTGGGTTTACATCAGTGCGCTGTAGGGGCGGCTTTTCCCCGCCCGCCTTTGAACAATGCGCCCGTCACTGGTTGCAACGATTCTGTTCAACGGCGGGCGGGGGCAAGCCCCGCCCCTACGTCGTTCTTTCCAAACCCCGGTTATTCCTTCTCCACCGGAAACTCAAACTCGCCTTCCAGCGTGAAGCGGCGGGCGCCGCGGCCGACTTCGCAGACCTGACAGCGGTAGGTGCCGCGTATCCAATGGCGCTCGGCATTCACGCCGGTAATCACCACCTGGCCTGGGTTGTCGGAGCACGATTTGGAGTAGGCTGATAGGGCGTTGTAGCGGTAGGAGGCGTCGCGGTTGCGGCCGCTCAGGATTTCCTGGAACTTGTAGGTATCGACTTTGATAGGGAACCGGTCGATGATGATGTTGAGCCCCTGCCCGTCGGGGTCGTCGGCGCGCACGATATTGAGGCGCAAAGCCCGGTCTTCACTGAGGAAAAAGCGCGAGCTGAGCGTATCGGCGGGCACGTTTTTGCCATCGATACGCAGCGTGAGGTGGCGAATGGGGGTGGCCGGGGGCGAAGGAGCCGTAGTGGGGGCCGCGCCCAGCAACGGCAGCAGCAACAGCGGAAAAAAGCGTTTCATGGAAGCAGCAGAAACAAGAACCAGCCCAGAAACTACGAAAAAAACGGCTGCAACCTGCTGAACGGTGTAGAGACGCATCATTTTGCGTCTCGTCGTTGCTGATGTTGACCGTTCTACATAGGTTGTTCAACGACGAGACGCAAAAAATGTTGCGTCTCTACGCTATTTTGGAAGCCCCCTACATCTATTCAGCTAACCACGCTTCTACAACTGCACCCCGAACTTCTGGCCCAGGCTTTCCAGGTCGCGTAGCACCGGCTCCAGCAGCGGAATGCCGTCCAGCAGGCGTACGGCGGCGGTTTCGCGCTCCGGGTCGCCGGGGATGAGCACGCGCTGGCCGGGCGTGGCGCGGGCGGCGCGGAAGGTAGTAATCCAGTTGTCCATATCGGCCTTGAACTCGGCGGCGGGGCGGAAGGCATCCACCCGCATGGCCCCGAAAAAGTGGCCCAGACCCTGCCCCACGGGGTTGGCCGCCGGCTGCAGAAACGCCACGAACGGCGGCACCCAGGGCCCATAGTTGGCTCCGCTGAGTACGGCCGAGAAAATATCGACCACCGCGCCCAGCCCGTAGCCCTTGTGCGAGCCGGTGGCCCCACCCAGCGGCAGCAGCGCCCCGCCGTTTTTCACGGCGTTAGGGTCGGTCGAGCCTGCGCCGGCCGCGTCCTGGGCCCAGCCTTCGGGAATGGGCTGCTGCTTGCGCTGGGCAATTTCGAGCTTGCCGTTGGCGGCGGTGGTGGTGGCCATGTCGAGCACGAAATCGGGCTGCTGGTCGGCGGGCACGGCTACGGCAATCGGGTTGGTGCCCAGCAGCCGGTCCAGCGAGTGGGTGGGCGCTACTAGGGGTGAGGCGTTGGTCATGGCTATGCCAATCATGTCGTGGGCCAGCGGCAGCATGGCGTGGTAGCCGGCAATGCCAAAGTGGTTGGAGTTCTTTACCGAAACCCAGCCGGTGCCCACCTGCCGGGCCTTGTCCATGGCCACGCGCATGGCCCGCGGCCCGACTACCAGCCCCAGGCCCCCGTCGCCATCTACCACGGCCGTGCTGGGCGTTTCGTACGTGACGCCCACCCGGGGCGTGGCGTTGATGCGGCCGGCTTCCCAGAGGCGCACGTAGCCAATCAGCCGGGCCACGCCGTGCGAATCCACCCCCCGCAAGTCAGCCGACAGCAGCGTTTCGGTGGCCAGCAGGGCGTCCTCTTCGGGGCAACCCATGGCCCGGAACACGGACTCGGCAAAGGCGAAAAGCTGGGAGTAGGGAAGCGTGGTAGTCATAGATAGGGAGAGGATGAAGGCACGACGTAGGGGCGGGGCTTGCCCCCGCCCGCCGTTTGCACCGTTTCAACGATTCTATTCAACGATTCTGTTCAACGGCGCGAATGGCGGGCGGGGACAAGCCCCGCCCCTACGTCGTCCAGATGTTATAACATTTCGGCTAGCAAACCCTCTTTGAGGGCATAAGCCGAGGTGCGGATGCGGGTCAGGCCGGTTAGGTTGAGCACGTAGTCAATCAGAATGGCGGCCACCACCAGCATATCGGCGCGCATGGGCAGGATGCCGGGCAGGGCCTGGCGCTGCTCGTGGTTGAGGGTGAGCATCTGGGTATAGCTGTGGCGGAAGCTGCTAAGCGCCAGTTCGGTGCTCGGCGGCAGCTCGGCCTCGGGGCGCAACTGGCCCAGCTGCATATCGGCCAGACTGTCGAAGCTGCCCGAGGCGCCTATCAGGCTCGTCGGCGGAAACTTGGCCAGGGCGGCCGTTAGCGGGGCCAGGGTTTCGGCCAGATACTGCTGCTCGGCAACAATGGCCTCGGCGGGCATGATGCCGCTGGGCTCCGGGAAAAACCGGTCGAGCAGGCGCTGGGCCCCGATTTCAAAGCTGCGCTTCCAGAAAATAGTGGTGTCGTTGGCCAGGATGAACTCCACCGAGCCGCCGCCGATATCCATGATTAGGTGACGCTCGGCTCCCAGTGGCACGGCCTGCCGCACGCCGGCGCAAATCAGCTCGGCCTCCCGGTCGCCGCCAATCACCTCGACCTGAATACCGGTTTGCTCGAAGATGTCCTTGACCAGTTCGGGGCCGTTTTCGGTTACGCGCATGGCGCTGGTGGCCGTGGCCCGCACGTCGGTTACCTGGTGCAGTTCAATTTCCTCGCGGAAGCCCAGCAGCGCATGCAGGGCCCGCTCGTAAGCCGGCTCGGCAATACGGCCCGCGCTGATGCCGCCCTCACCCAGCCGCACGCCTACTTTGGTTCGCAACAACGGGCGTGGGGCCGTCTGGCCGTCGTCGGACAGCTCCACAATCAGTAGGTGAAACGTGTTGGTGCCCATGTCAATCAGGGCAAGGCGGCGGTGGGACATGGGTTGGGCTGTGTTTTTAGGATGCTTAATAGACGGTGTAGGGGCGGGGCTTGTCCCCGCCCGCCATTGCACGGAAACGGCTGCTATTGTTCAACGGCGGGCGGGGACAAGCCCCGCCCCTACATCGACCTAGTTGCCTGCCAAAAACCTGCTACGTGGCGAACCGGCAGAAGGTGCCCAGCGGAAGCTTACGGGCTCCGGCGTCGTGCAGGTAAATCTCCCCGATTTCGCGCTTATCGCGCATCGTGGGGAAAATTTCGCTTACTAGGTTGTCCAGAATCAGGGCCGAGAAACCGAGCGAGTAGAGGTTGACGAGGAAGAAGTGGTCTTCAGGGTCGAGGAGCTGCTGGCAGAGTTTGAGCATCTCGTTGAGCTCGTCTTCGAGCTGCCACTTTTCGCCGTTGGGGCCGCGGCCGTAGGCAGGCGGGTCGAGGATGAGGCCCTGGTACTTGCTGCCGCGCTTCACCTCGCGCTTCACGTACTTCATGGCGTCCTCTACCAGCCAGCGTACCCCATCAATGCCCGAAGCCTCCATGTTGTCGCGGGCCCAGAAGTTGACCTGCTTCACCGAATCGAGGTGCGTAACATCGGCACCGGCGGCGCGGGCGGCCAGCGTGGCCGCGCCGGTGTAGGCAAACAGGTTGAGCACCCGCGGCAGGGCCGCTTTGCGCCGCCGCGTTTCGTTGTAGATGAACTGCCAGTTGGGGTCCTGCTCCGGAAACAGGCCCACATGCTTGAACGACGACATGCCCAGCCGGAAGCGCAGCTTCAGGCCGTCAGGCCGCTCGTAATTGATGTGCCACTGCTCGGGCGTGCCGGGCTTTATTTTCCACTGGCCGCGCTCCTGGCTGCCTTTCTCGCGGGTGAAAATGGCGTTGGCGCGCTGCCACTCCGAGGCCGGCAGGTGCGGGTCCCAGATGGCCTGCGGCTCGGGGCGGGCCAGTACGTGCTGGCCGAAACGCTCCAGCTTCTCGAAGTTGCCCGCGTCGAGCAGTTCGTAATCGGCCCAGGGGCTCGTGGTAAGGAAAGTATACATGCTAGACGCAAAGGTAAGCGAGACCAGTTTAGTGGGCAGAGGAACGACGTAGGGGCGGGGCTTGCCCCCGCCCGCCATGCGCGCCGTTGAATAAAATCGTTGAAACAGAGTTGTTGAAACGGTGCAAACGGCGGGCGGGGGCAGCCCCGCCCCTGCGTCGTGCCTCCTTTACCCAACCCCTACCTTTGCCTTTATGGGTACCACGCTGCACTTCTACAAATACCAGGGCACCGGCAACGACTTCGTGATGGTCGATGACCGCGCCAACCAGTTCGATGCCACCAACCACCAGCGCGTACGTCACCTCTGCGACCGGCGCCGCGGCATTGGGGCCGACGGGCTGATTCTGCTGCGCCAGCACGCGGAGTACGATTTCGAGATGGTGTATTTCAATGCCGATGGCCATCTGGGCTCGATGTGCGGCAACGGCGGCCGCTGCACGGTAGCCTTTGCCCGGCAGTTGGGCGTCATCGAATCCGACACCCGCTTTCTCGCCATCGATGGCCCCCACGAAGCCCGCGTGGCAGCCGACGGCACCGTGCACCTGCGCATGCAGGACGTGCGCGGCCAGCAGGAAATCGACAATTACGGTGTGTTTCTCAACACTGGCTCGCCCCACTTGGTGTGCTTCCAGCCGGCCGGCAGCTTGTCTGGGCTGGACGTAGTAACCAAAGGCCGGACCCTGCGCAACGGCGACTTATTCCGCGAGAAAGGCACCAACGTGAACTTCGTGGAGGTGCCCGCCACGCCCGACCAGCCTTGGCCGGTGCGCACCTACGAGCGCGGCGTAGAGGACGAAACGCTGAGCTGCGGCACGGGAGTAACGGCCGTAGCCTTGGCCGCTTCCCGGCACGGCGCGGCTAGTCCCGTGCGCCTGCGCACGCCCGGCGGCGAACTGCAAGTAGCCTTCGAAGCGCAACCCGACGGCTCGTTCACCAACGTCTACCTCAGCGGCCCCGCCACGTTCGTGTTCGAGGGCACGATTTAGTGCTTAGCAACCGAACGTCATTCAGAGCATGCTGCGCTTAGAGCAGGGAGAAGAATCTCGCTGAATCGTTGCTACAATCGTTTAACGATTCAGGCGAGATTCTTCGTCCCT